>JBBAXA010000175.1:0-1001 GCA_040396935.1 Pirellula sp. | reverse complement strand
GTGTCGTGATCACCACCTCGGATTACTCGCGTGACGCGATCGATTTCGTGGACCGTATTGAAGGCAAACGCGTTGTGCTCATCAATGGCAAGCAACTGGCCCAATTGATGATCGAACATGACGTCGGAGTCTCGACGATTGGCACTTACAGTCTCAAGGAAGTCTCGAATGACTTCTTCGAAGAAGATCTTGGCTAGTCGACAGATCTGTCTATGCCGTCGGAAGCAATGTTCGACGTTGCTCATCCCACGAAGCTGGAACGCCTTTCCGACAATGGCGTAGGCTGATGTCGGCAAATACCTGGCCCGCAAGAATCGACTCCACGATATCCGGGGCTAGCGAAGTCAGCTGGAGCATTCGCCCAACGTAGCTGCGATCGACACCATTCGCTTTCGCTCGCCAATTATCTCCCGTTCGAATTGGGCGAACGAAAGAAGTATGTTGAGTGTCAGACGCCCCATCGACGTGGTCGTATTGAACTGCTGCGTGACCGAGACGAACGAGACCTGGTATTCGTCGAACAAGGCTATGAGCCTCGAGAAGTCCAACAGCGATCGGCTCAAGCGGTCGACCTTGTAGACGACCACGCAATCGATTTTTCCGGCACGGATGTTGCCGACTCGCATCAACCGTGTCACGCTGGCAGCCTTTACATGGAGAAAGTCTTTGTCAAAAAGGATGGAGACAGGGGGGCAAACAGTATCCCGACCAAGCAGCGGCAGAACATGCATGCCCTTTGGGATCAACTCCTTGGAGATGAATTCGCTTTGCGTACGAATCGACGTCGATTCACAGAGATCACATCAAGCCCGCAGTTAACGGAAATCGGGCGGATCTCGGTATCGATCCCTGGAGGCCTGGAACCTCTGGTCTGGCTTGGCGAGAGCCGAAAAGCGGCCATTGAGCACGTCTACACTCCGGAAGTTTTGGACTCATTGAGTATCGTCTCACGCGGCATTGTGGAAAAGCCCGAGGTGTTGGAACTCTCCGAGCCGTATCTG
>JBBAXA010000174.1:0-1037 GCA_040396935.1 Pirellula sp. | reverse complement strand
CCTTCATCGCGAGTTCTCTGTGGCCTCTGTGTCTCTGTGTTTCAATCTCTTCGAGAGAGTTGATTATGCCTTTCACAGTTTGTCCCGCTTCGGCAAGCTCCTCCTGAACGTAACCCGTGTATCGCAAAGTTTGCCCGACCACGACATCACTTGCTCGGCCTTTTTTCAATTCGACAACTAATAGTTGGGATTTATCCTTACTGACTGCAAGAATGTCCAGCGGTCCTGTATCGGTTTTCAGGGGATGCCAGAGTATGGATCCTACCACTGGGACAAGCATGCGAATCGAAGCCTATCAGAAGATTTCCGGAGAAGGGAGCAGGATTCGAATTAGGTGCTGGATGTTTTTAGGCGCGGCAGCGGTGAGACTCGGGAGAAACAGCCTGTCCCCCGATCCAAAAGTTGACCCGTCCGTGAGTATCCTATAATCGTGAGGTTTGGTGGGCGCCCAACTCGAGTGATATGCAGCACTGGTACAGTCTGCAGGGTTGAGTCTGATCCGTACAAAAACAACTTAGGCTGACGACGCCGGCCTAAACCCCTTGACTCAAAAATGGTTTCGCCACTAAGAGCGAGCATGAATCACGAATCGAGCGAGCCAAACTTTGATCGGTCATCACCCCCGCAATCCCTATACAGCAGACTGGGTACACGGTTATGGTATGGGGCACTCTCAGGTATAGTCTTCTCGAGTCCGGGAATTGATTTAACTTTTGACAATCTCGATCCTGTGTTATGGTTTGAAGGGATCCTGAGCATGATTGTACTGTTCGGCTTACCAGCAGGATTGATCCTTGCCTGGCTTGATAGCCGGAGAGGCAATAAGCAAGCGTGGCAAGCGATTGTGAAGGTGCCAGCAAGTATCATTGTTGGTTCGCTGTTATTGTTTGGAATATTTTCCATTCCGATCACGATCGACCTTCTCTCTCGCTGGGGCAGCGAGGCGATAACGGGCGCCGTCGGAAATAGAGTCTTGCGGTACGCGATCGGAGCTCTTGCCGGTGCCGGTTTTGGTCTGATCATTCCGCCTGTTATGA
>JBBAXA010000173.1:0-1073 GCA_040396935.1 Pirellula sp. | reverse complement strand
GTCGGCAAGGTGTAAATACAAAATAATCCAAGTCAAAGAAGGATCAGTCATGGTAGAACGCAAAGAACCCGAGCGATTCCCAATCACGATACCCCTCGTTCCTGAGCCGGATTTTGTCCTGATCGGGGAGCCGGAGGAAGTTGAGTGGGATCTCGTACCTTCGAAGGTAGAAGAGTACGACGATGAGCACGAACCAGAACTCGAGACGAAACTCGTCGGCCAGCCGCCGAAGATTCCCACCCGCACTGGTTGGCCCCCGTCTCATCCACTTCCTGATTACCCGGGTCGTCTCCCTGGTTATGTGAGCTTCCGTTACTTTGACGATTCGAAAGTCGACTACAAGGTCGTTCGTGGGCGTCCAATCCCGCGCGATGCCAACATTTGGGGTGTTCTCATTCCTGAGGAATACTTGAGTGCGACGGCACAGGCGATCAAGATGATCGGTTCAGGGACCAAGAGTTTGAAGGTTGTTCGTCACCGTCAAGCGCCGTGGAAGATCTCTGCGGTGGAGCGAGAGGTCGCATTGTCAATTATCTTTGCGTTCCACCAGCCGCTGTTCCTCTTGGACCGTGCGTGCAAGATCCTCGAATCGGTGATTCAGACCAATTTCAATCCTCGCGGTCTGCTTATCCAAAACATTGACGTCGTCAGGGCGGACGTGATCGCCCTCTGTTGCCACCATGCAATGAACCACTCGGTCTCGCGGGCGAAGGCCAAGTCGTATGTCGATCTCTATAAGAAAGTTGGGTGGAAAACTGATCTTACGTCGAGCATCGGCCAGACATATACGCGAGTGTTGACGGGGTTGCTAACGGGCGTCAATCATGCAGAACCGAAGACCGGACTCAACTTTCTGACTGGCTCGGACATTCCAGACATGAAAAAGTATGACTACTATTTCAAGTTCCCGTCAGGACCGAAGGAACTTCGCTGGCACATCGTGTAGATCTCAGTCGTGGACTGATCGGTCTCGGCTCAGGCCAGTGCGCCTTCGAGTTGGTCGAGTGAGGCCTTCAAAGTGTTCGGGAGTCGCTCGCCGAATGCTGCGTAGTGTTCGCGGATCTGGGGGACTG
>JBBAXA010000172.1:0-1085 GCA_040396935.1 Pirellula sp. | reverse complement strand
GCGCATCCTTCCATTCCAAGGATAAGATTGCACCATCAAAACCTGGGATCAAACACCTTGCGATGTCTTCTCGGCGGGATACACGCCTCAATCACCCGCCTTTTCAGCGTCTGCCGAAATTCGTTGCTGTCATATCCCTTGTCGGCGATCAAAACCTGCGCCTTCGGCATCGATCTAAATATCAGTCGATCGCTGACATGATCGTTCAACTGCCCCTCGGTCAAAAGCATTTTCAGCGGCCTGCCATCCTGATCGCAGACGACATGAAGTTTTGAATTCAGCCCGCCCTTCGTTCGGCCAATACGACGGGGAAGTTTTCCTTTTTTAAAAGGCTTGCGGCAATACGACGCGCCTTGAGATGCGTGGAGTCGATCATAATCCGTTGCGCTTTGGGTCCTTCGCCTGTAAGGGACACGAAAATACGATCAAATACGCCCATGCGGCTCCAGAGGATGAAGCGATTACAAAGGGTCTTGTGAGGACCATACTCTTTCGGCGCGTCTTTCCATTGCAAGCCGTGGCGGATCACATAAACGATTCCGCTGATAACCCGCCGGTTATCTACGCGGGGAACGCCATGAGCGAGGGGGAAGAACGGCGAGATGCGAGACATCTGCTTTTCACTCAATAAAAACAGATCGCTCATAAACGCCTCCGCGAATCAGAAGTCTTCTTTGAATCACGATCAAATCAAAATCGATAGGTCCAGAGCCTAAATCTTATCCTCCAAATCATATTCCCGGAACGACCTTCCGTCTTTACTGACGCGGTCCCGATCCTTCCCACTCAATCCTAAGGATATTCTGGAATTTTTGCCGTCGATACAGAAATCGGTTCGACGATTAGTAGCGAGACAAAACGAAAGATTATAGCGGCGGTCAGCCGAAGTGGAAAACTGTTCGACGCAAGAAAGCGCGTCAAAACTGAAGATTTTGCCCTCCGGCCTGATTCAATAATACTGGGAAATGCTCTTGGGCCCCAGTCCGATAAAAATCGACCGCGAAATGCTTGAATAAGTCGCAAACCTGTAAGGGGCGACCCTTCCGCTTCTTGTCTCACCTCGACGCGAACCTCTGCGCCGGAGC
>JBBAXA010000171.1:0-1146 GCA_040396935.1 Pirellula sp. | reverse complement strand
TTGACTGCCGGGGCGACGAAGTCCCCCGGTCGCCAGATCCCCACTCTCCCTTCAGGCCCGAATGGGCCGACAGAGTCATCGCTCACGCGAGGCACTGCTCCTTTGGGGGATGGTTATTGTGTCCGACCTTCTTGCTTTTCAGAGCAGACAAGTGCTAGGCACAAATGGTAGCACAGAGACACATCGACAAAACTCGCTCGAACGCTCCCGCGTTCCCCTCAAATCCGAGGGTTTTACCCGCATTTTGCCTAACGGCACATGGAATGCATGGAATGTGCCTACTACATTGACTTTTGTCGGCTGTGGCGTGAGAAAACAAAATGGAGCACTGGAACGGCCCCTTAATTCACTACCAGTTTTGCAAAAAGAATAGCTAGCCTTCGGGTTCGTTTGCCACCTCATCTGAGTCCGAAATTCCAATTTGTGGCGCTAGCAAGCGGTCATAAAGAGCAATGAGTTTCAACGCGGACTGGATTGAAGTTCGCGGATGGCTTGATCGAGTTGGTTTACCGATCCAGGGTCCTGCTCCGCAGCTAGTTTGGATGCGATTTGAAGTGCCTGGATTGCCTCTGGTATCATGCCCGATTCCGCATAGACCTTGGCGAGCATGGTCAGGGCCTCCATGTTGGCAGACTCGGTTACTCGCACTACGTACTCTGCATAGGGGAGAGCGAGCTTGGGTTGTTTGGATTGCAGTGCGGTTTCGATCAGTGCATGGATCGAGTCTGGACGATTGGGGTCGATCGCAGTGGCCTTCTTGAATTGATCGATCGCTTCTTGCAGACGTCCCAGCTGGATCAATGCCAATCCTTTCTGGTGGAACAACTTGGCTTCGCGAGGCTCGATCAGCTCGACTTTTTCATAATAGGCGACTGCGTCGGCGGGCCGTTTCTGTAGGTACGCTAGCCAGCCCAGCATCCCCAGGCCGAAAACGTCATTCGGATTGTGAACCGTGACTGCATTCCAATGCTGGATCGCCTCGGACAGGTTATTGAGTTTCGCATATTCGACTCCCAAGCGGCCGTGCGCATTCGCATCATCCGGCTTGATTGCCAGGATTTTCTCATAGAGCTTGATCGCCTCTGCCGTATTGTTTCCTTGGACTAGTTTCTGTGCCTGCATTGCATCGAGTTCCAAATTGGTTTG
>JBBAXA010000170.1:0-1238 GCA_040396935.1 Pirellula sp. | reverse complement strand
CTGGCATGATCGTCCCGAATCTGCCTGGTAAGACTTCGCTGTTCGTCACGCAACCTTTGACTATCCAGTTTACTACGATCCCATCTGGGTCATTGATTCCGAGCAGCCTCCTATTCGCTCTGTACTTACTGGACAATACTCGACGACAATCCGATTTGCATAGAGCTTGACCTACTTCAATATTGGTTTGGTATCTTTAAAAGCAAAGTACTGCAGAGGTCGCCAACCGTTGGGGGATCGATCTACAATCAATGCGAAGCAAGCGTATCGCCACTGTTCGAGCGCGATAGTGAGCCCGTAACTCGCAGGTCTACTACGATTTCAGCCTTTGTTTTGATGACCGATCATCACTGTCTTGTGGTGGAGAGTCACTCAGGATATTGAGGGTTGGGTTCGTAGGAATGAATTCAGCGAAAGAAACATCTTCGCCAGATTGGCTTGGTTGTTGCAAAGGCTTGACAAGTGGACGGGAATCTCGATTGCTAGACAAGCAGCTAGGGGATCGAATTCGGAATTTTCAAATCAGCACCCTTGGAAGCCATTGGATAGCCCCTACAGAACCTCGTGTGTTGACTCGGTTTGTCGGTGAAATACCCCCTGGATGGACTTCCGTGAAACGTGTCTAACATAGAACTTTAGCGGTCTTGGACCGCTGTGGTGGTTGGGCGGGGAAATTCTGGAGTGAAACGTTCCGCCTACCAATCCACTGAACTATACCGTTAGATACACGCGAAGGGATGAATTGATGAGTAAATTGATAGGACTCGACCGGCAAGTGGGTTTACCCCTGGCGGCTGCGATACTCCTAGCCAGCGGGCTTGGCGTAGCCTACTTCATGTGGCTTGGAACAGACTCGACCGCAGTCGCGAAACTCGCACTTTTATCAGTCATGGTCCTGAGCTGGATCGTGTCCTTTCTGGCGGCCGGTGTCATGACTATCGCTCACTCTCTACACACCAGAATCGAGCGTCTCGAGCAACAAGGTAAAGACTCCGCGGCAGATCTTTGAGCCTTCCGACACCGCTGGACATTCTGGAAAAATGCGTTCGAGAACTCGGCGAGCCGCCACGCGGCTACCCCCGACGAGACTTCGTTCCATCTCACCCAATGTCGCTTCGTGAAGACTGGTAGCATACACCGGTAAGAATAACGGCGAAAAATCGGTTCAGCCCAAGTCGCGTGCCTCGCCCGTTCCAGAGCCCAACTCGCTTCGGCCTCTCAGTAAATGGAAGGGATAT
>JBBAXA010000169.1:0-1245 GCA_040396935.1 Pirellula sp. | reverse complement strand
TTAGGAGCATGAATAACCTGCGAGAAGCTTCTCAATCGCTGAGTTGTCCCATCCGCAGCGCTTACGTTTGCCTCGAATTGCATCTTTGATGGTGGTGTCCCTTTGCAAAATGTTCAGCGCCAAGCGTCGGAATCCGGATGCGATTTCGGGAGCGGTGCCTTTACGAATCCGACTCGAGTCTTCGGAAAAAATTACATCGAGTACATAGTGTTGACTGTTCTCGATTTGCCAATGCTCTCGGACTCGGGTTGCAATGGTACGGACCTTACACGGTAGGCTGGTGATAAATGTAGACGTGGCTTCTTGGATCTTCCCATCGATCGTACGAGAGCGGAACGTCATCCCGATTGTTTTGACCTCTGGCCATTGCTGAAAAATCGGATGGTCTGGGCATGGTATCACGACCGTTTCGCGGTACTCGGTTCGACCACGGTTCTCTTCACTCTTGCGGTGGATTCGTTTCGATTTTGAATTTTTCTCCAATGCTTCGAGAATCGCTTTGTTCAGTGCATTCTCAAGACTTGGTTGGTTGCCTTTGACTTGGAGAATGAAATCCGCTTCCTTGTTGATGATCGCCTGGGCTGTTTCTTTTTGGCAGTGCATGGCGTCGGCGGTCACAACGGTTCCCTGCAGATTCAACTGTGCGATCAGTGCTTGAACAGCAGGGATCTCATTGGACTTACCATCGATAGACCTAGCCCCAATACAAAGCCGAAGCCCACAGGCCCAGGCGGTAACCATGTGCAAAGGCGATTGATTCACCGAGGTATCAAAGGATCCTCGCACGGACTTGCCATCAATAGCCACGGTTTGGTTCTTGATTGCCTTGCCGAGATCCGCAGCGAGACTTTGCAATGCGGAGAAGAAGGCGACCGAATCGAGCTTTGCAAAGACACGCCCGAGCGTGTCGTGGGATGGAATTCCTGAGGCGAACGGAAAGAACTTACGTAACCAGTCCTGCTTTGCTTTCCCATAGCGTTCGACATCCGCCCAACTATCGGCATCGCAGATCACAGCACAAAGCGTCAAGAAAATGAGTTCCATCAAGGGATAGTTCGCACCACGATTGACCCGTGGGTCCTCGACGAATTGAAAGTGTTTGTAAGTTTGGGAAACGAACGCATTGACCATACCGCACTTCCTATGCAAAAAAGACTCCTGAAACGGCTACCCAAACGTGGGGTAGCCGATCAAGCTCCTACTGCAATCATTGGACCATTCGAAATTCGACGTGCGATTGCCGTG
>JBBAXA010000168.1:0-1253 GCA_040396935.1 Pirellula sp. | reverse complement strand
GCGGGGTGGTCGCGCTCATCGCCGATAACTGGCAGGCGTTCACAAAGGCGATGGGATTAAAGTAGCTTTTTGACACCATGACTCGTGTTGCAATTATGTTGTTCAATGGCTCTCCCCACTAAATCGGAGAGCATCATGAACAGTCAGATTGTCGCCGCCATCGAACTTCTTCTCGAAGCCATGGCCTCTATCGACAACAAACCGTCGCGTCTGCTGATCGTCAACGCCATCAATGAACTGGGAAAAGTAGTCGAAGTCGAATGATCGATAAGGCAGGATTATATAAGCCTGTTGTTATGCGGGATTTTAGATATTTGATCATTATCTTGCCGCTGTTCATGAGCGAGATAGCTCTAATTCTTGGGAGATTCCTGAGGTTCAGGGACCGAAACATCACGTTCCCATCCTTCATGAGCCAATGTTATTGATTCCAAAATAATAGCGGCAGAATTTGAGTCCAGATCAGGTAACGCCACATAATCTGAGACCCAAGCCCTGTGTATTATATAACGAATAACCAACTGGCCGGCCTCGTTGTAAAGTTCGAGTTCTACCTCCTTTCGAAAGTCTGCAAGAGCCGACTCTGATCCCAGTCCTCGTCCAATCTTCCATGTCTTGTTCGCCCATGCCTCAAATTCAGTGTCGTGCGTAACGCCTCGTTCAAGAGTTATTGCATCGAATTGAGTGCGACCCGGAGATTTTCGTGAAGTCGAAGGATCCCCTCCTTCACGATGTTCAACGACTTCAGTGGTTCGACGTAACGCGCTTACGCTGCTGACGCCAGCTACATATTTCCCGTCCCACTTAACGCGAAATTTGAACCCTTTGTATGGATCAAATCGCGTCGGATTAACTACAAATTGAGGCATCTATCCCCCCACAAGGCTACCAATCCGTTTGCCTCCGGCAATAATCTTTAGCATCGGATGCTGGCAGCATAGCCTTCTCGAAGCATTTTGTAAGCCCGCCATTGTGCGGGCTTTTTCTATGGAGAGACCACATGACCTCGCCAGCCTACGGCGTCATCTTTAATCGCGACAGCACCGACCCGCGCCCGGCGCAACCCGCCGATCTTTCGGTGATAGGACTGGTTTTGCCGAGCGACGACGCGGACGCCACAGTGTTTCCGCTGAACGAGCCCGTCGCCTTCGACTCGGGTGATGTGGCCTATCTCGCGAAGCTCGGCACGGGCGATCTGCAAAAAGCGATCATCGCGATCGACGATCAGCTGGCGGATTTCCAGACCAGCGCGC
>JBBAXA010000167.1:0-1525 GCA_040396935.1 Pirellula sp. | reverse complement strand
CCCATTTAAGGCCAGGATGACCGATAGCATCGAGGGGTACAAGTACACATCGATGTACATGCAGTATCAAGATACATTTAACAAAATGCTCACAGAGGGGGATTTGGTACCGACCGAGCAGAATCCGCTCGGTGAATTCCCGGAGTCACGGATGTTAAATCCGATCGAGTTTGTGGAGGACAATAAGTCGTCAGGGGGTGTCGAGAGCCAGTCGGTAAAACCAGCCGAGTCTAGGGAGGGATGCAAGCGCAGGCGAGCACGGTGTACTAATGATGGTTTTTTGGAGATCAATGCCAAGGAGTATTTGGAGGTACTCAAGTGGAGTATGGAGCAATTGGCCGCCCAGTGGCATGAGAATCAGGAGGGCAAGATTCGGGGGCTTGAGCATGCGGTGGTACGATCTCATGGGATGAGTCTGGAGATCTGGAAAGATAGGGTGACGAACTTCAGGAGGCTTTTTAAGCATGAGGCGGGAGAATCGCGTCGCAAGCTCCTGGAGGGTTTTTGTATTGAGCCAACGGCAGCGATGTTTTTAGCGTTGCGTGATGTTGGCACAGGGGTGGGTTCGGGTAGTGATGCGGTGGACATTGGCCAGGGCTCCCCTACTTAAGGGGGGGGCAGGTAGGACGACAGGTTGTTCGTCTTGGGATTTGCTTGGTTGATTGCTGAAGGCCGGTGGTGATAGCCATTGGGTGCCTGTCGATTCGTTTGCTTCGTCGGGGCGGGGTGAACATCGACAAATTCTTTTTGTTCGGCGTATACGGCGAGTTTGCCGTCGTTTGCAAGCGATTGACTTGAGTCTATCCCTTGCCAAGCGGCCCGTAACCCAATGCTAGCATTCAGAACTTTGCAAGTCTCCAGGGGACAGGCACACGGCGAACCGTCGGCACATTTTGCTAGCATTCAAAAACCGCCTCAACCTGTGCCTGTCCCCAGAAGTATCGTTTCTCGATTGCTAGCATTTCTAGATGCATGCTCGCTGGGGACAGGCACGCGGCGATTCGATGTGGATGGACTGATTGCTAGCATTGCGAGTAGCCGAGCTTGCTTGACACTGCAACCATTTTGGATTCGATTTTACGAGCATTCTTCAGGATGCCAGCAAAAAACTCATGGGGTTCAGCAGAACTTCTATTGAACCCTGCAACCTGTGAGCAAGCTTCACACAGCGGCCTGAATTGACGCGAAACTAGCCAATCGCTACCCTCTAACACTCTTTGATCTTCGGAAAAACCGTAAGAATGCTTACAATCCGACCAATCTCTGAGTGCCCAAAATCCTCGACCGGTCTTTACCTCGGCTGCTGAAAACATGGAATTTATCGAAAAACTCTGGGAAGGGACTACCAACGCCGTCAACGGGGTTTTGACCGGGGTTGACCGCGGTCTAACCGTCCTTTTCGGCTCCGCAAACTCCCGCCAACTCAAACGTTACGGCGAACTTGCCCGACGCGTTGGGGAACTCGAACCGCGAATGGTTGCTCTCTCCGATGCTGAACTCAAAGAGCAAACCCTTGCCCTGCGCC
>JBBAXA010000166.1:0-1615 GCA_040396935.1 Pirellula sp. | reverse complement strand
CTCAATCCTCAATGCTTACCGTCCAGTAGGCCTCGCTGATGAACTTGGACCAGCTTCTCACACGATTCATTCGATCGGCGTAAATCGGCTTCCAAGCTGGGCGAACTGGCTCCTTCCGGAGCTTCATATGCGCCTGGGCTGGAGTCCGGTCGGCCTTCTTCGAATTGCAATCAACGCAAGCCAGCACGCAGTTCGTCCAAGTCGACTGTCCGCCTTGAGCACGCGGGACTACGTGGTCAATCGTGAGCTCTTCGCTGCCTGGCTGCTTTCCACAGTATTGGCAGGTCATTTTGTCACGCTTGAATACGTTTCTGCGGCTGAAGGTAACCGTCTGCGTCGGCATTGCATCAAACTTGGTCAACGCAATGACCTCCGGGATACGAATGCGCTGGCGAACCGACTGAATGAACGGCTCGTCGCGATCCGGCACAAGTTGGCTCCAGTCGCTCCAGTCATACAATTGGAAATCCACTGGGTCGACGATCTTGGCTGAGTCGTTCCACAGCATGATCAGAGCACGCGCAACCGTCGCCACGTTGATCGGCTGCCAGTTACGGTTCAGCACCAACGTTGGCCGCTGCAGCGTCGGGCTTAAGCCGATATGGGTTCTGTATGGATCGAGGGTCGCTGCGATCGTGCTCATGCTTAGTCCATTCCGTTCGCCTTCGAGATTCTGTAAAGGTGGACCGTTGGTTGGTACAACGACAGTCACCGGTAGAATGACGTTCGCTGCAAATCTGATTTCTGCAAAAGTCACCTGACGAGGGTGTGGCCAGAGATCGGCCCGCAATGTTTCAAGTCGGGCCGGCGGGAATCGAACCTGCTAAACCATGTACTCCGAACCGGCAGTCAAGTGATGTGCGAAAAAAACGATCGACGAAGTTATGTGTCAGAGGATTTACGGCGCTCTATCCAGGCTGAGCTACGGCGCAGTGATTTGCATCAAAGTCGCGCCGGTGGGATTCGAACCCACGACATCCGGCTCCTGAAGCATGTACTACAACTCGGCAGTCGATCGTTGTCTCCGAATGTTTCTATCGCAGCGGAAGGAGAGGGAGTCGAACCCTCAAGGCTTGTCATGCAAGCTCGGCCGGCTTCCAACCGGGTCCCGTCGCCATTCGGTTTGCCCTTCCGTTATGTGTTTCAGTAGCTCGACCAGGAATCGAACCTGGAACTTCTCGTTAGAAGCGAGAGATGATGTCCGCTTCACCATCGAGCCGTATCATCTTTGAAAAATCGGTTGAGCCAACGAAGCGGAAGGCAAGGGAGTCGAACCCTCATCTCTTTACGAGAACTGCGTTAGCAGTGCAGCCCAGCAAACCGTATCTGGCTACCTTCCAAGTTTCTGAGTGGAGTCACCGAGATTCGAACGAGCCGCTCCCGCAGGGTAAACACTGTTCGCCATGCCATGGCAATGTCTTCCCGCTGGACCATGACCCCGTTTCAAAAAGAGGTTCGTTCGAGAATCGAACTCGATCTTCGTTCTTACCAAGAACGCGTGCTCCCGGAACACTTACAAACCATTACTACCAGTGATCGCGGAAGGAATCGAACCTTCGGTTTCCTGCGTGTCATGCAGGTGTCTTAGCCGCTGGACCACGCGATCATCAAACAA
>JBBAXA010000165.1:0-1665 GCA_040396935.1 Pirellula sp. | reverse complement strand
TGCAATCTGTTGACAACGTTATTCGCGAGCGATAGCACGCCGAAGCCAAACGTGCTCTTCATCATGGCGGATGATTTGCGCGCGGAGGTCCGGAGCTATGGTTCCGTGGCTCTCACTCCCAATTTCGATCGGTTAGCTCGCATGAGCTTGCAATTCGATCGCGCTTATTGCCAACAAGCGGTATGCAATCCATCGCGCAGCTCACTCCTGACTGGACGCCGACCCAACACATTGAGGATTTGGAATAACAGCACTCATTTTCGTGAGCAAAACCCGAGCGTGATCACCATGCCGGAATGGTTCAAGCAGCAGGGATACCATACCCGATGCGTTGGGAAAATTTTTCATAATTGGCACACAGCGGTGCATGGCGACCCCCAATCCTGGAGTGAGCCTGAATTCCTACACTACGCCAACCACGGCGATGATGTCGCGCAGGTAACTGGCCCCTTGCCTCCCAATCATGCAACAACCACCTCCGGGTTTGGTTATTCCAAAACAGGTATTTGCGAGTGTCGCGATGTACCAGACGAAGCCTACTACGATGGGCGTGTCGCTGCTGAAGCTGTACGGGTGATGGAGCAAGTTCGAGACAAATCCTTTTTTTTAGCCGTTGGCTTCTGGCGACCTCATGCTCAATTCAATGCTCCGAAACGTTACTGGGATTTGTACGATCGCGATTCATTGCCCCAGCTCAATGACCAACGTCCTCTAGGTGCACCGGATTGGGCGTTTCACGAAAGTACCGAAATCCTCGGACCTGTCGTCAATCAAACCAAACCAACTCCCCAGCAAGCGGCTGAAATGCGACATGGCTACTTCGCAAACATCAGCTACATGGATGCGCAGTTGGGTAAGGTGCTCGATGCCGCTGAACGATTCGGTCTACTGGACGGCACCATTGTCGTATTCGTAAGTGACCACGGCTATCATGTCGGTGAGCATTCCCTGTGGGGCAAGACCTCGAACTTTGAATACGATGCACGTGTACCAATGCTCATCCGACCTGCGGGAAAGTTTTCGAACGCTGGTTTACGAACTTCTGCCTTGGTTGAGCTGCTGGACCTGTTTCCAACTCTAACCGATCTGGCTGGATTGCCTCGTCCTGACGGACTCGAGGGGATCAGCTTAACACCTGTTTTGCAAAACCCAGCGACGAGCATCAAACCTGCAGCCTACACGCAACATCCCCGTCCTGCCTATTACGATCGAACGCCAAGCAAAACCCCTCAAGCTATGGGCGTTAGCGTTCGCACCGACAGTGTGCGTTACACGGAGTGGCGCGATTGGATCAACGGAAACATTCTCAATCGCGAACTGTACGCAGAGGTTGACGAACCTCGAGAAACCCAAAACGTGATCGATCAACCCGCACTCGCGGCAGCCCAGCAAACGGCACAGGAGTTATTGCACCGTCGGTTTCCTATAGCGAAGCCCTGACTCGCGATGCAATCTTCGGATTTCTGAATTCGCAAAAGGGGAGTTGCTTCGTTTGGTGACAAGTCGTTTCGCTTGATGACAGGCGCATGCCTACTCTTCGCAGAGTCTCCTTTTGGACTTGGGGCTTTTCCTGCTGAGGCCCGGCGGGCCGATACAATAACCATACCCCAAATGAGCAGTGCCTAGCGCAAACCATTAGACTGTCGGCCCATTCGGGCCTGAGGA
>JBBAXA010000164.1:0-1666 GCA_040396935.1 Pirellula sp. | reverse complement strand
CCTGGCACCTCTACGAAATGAACTGTCACGCGTACATCAACGGCCGCGGACTCGCGTTCGGCTACGTCTTCCACGAAGACGGAACGCACGTTGCGACGGTGGCACAGGAGACCCTTGTGCGCCTCCGCGAATCCTGAACGATTCAGCGGTTGACTCGAACGGTGGTCGAGACCGGCGTCGATCCGGTGACCCCAGTGTCTATTCCATTGCGTGACTAGTCTCAAATCGGTGACATCAACTGACAAATTTGAAGAATCTGAAGCTCAAGGAGCAACAGGTCAATTCGAAACTGCACAGGAACTTGAGTTCAGTCGTTTTCGAATTCGAGATGGAGAACGACTTCTCGACGCCGAGATTCTCCTGCGCTTGACCGAAGAGGACACGCTTGAGGTCATCCTCGAAAGCAGCGGAAGCGCAAAACGAAATGGTGTGTCCGTATATCGAAATCCGGAATACAAACTTGGACTTGAGACTCTGTTGCGGCGGGTCACGGCAGTTGCCTTTTCTCTAGACGACTGTCTTGTCGACAGCAAACAGGTGCACAAACTGGGCCTCAGTGCTGAGGAAAGACGGGTACAACCACATGCCCCTTTTTCTTTTCCACTGACCCTCGTTCCAACTATTGATTTTTCTGCGTTGCGGTTGGCGCTTACAGGTCCGCAGACCAGCATCGGTTCCCATGCCAAGAAAGGCGGCAACGCAACAAAGCGGATTGTTATGAGATTCACTCTGCGCGATCCTGGAACTTCACTCAGTGATGTTTTGACTGCTCTCGAAGCAGAAACAGTCGATGCCGAAAAGAAGCGCCGGCGGGATATTGCATTTGGAGTGACGGCTGCCGATATCGAAGCTTCTATGAATGAGTGGCGGCTCCTCGGGGCTGAAGCATTCCATAAGAAGTACGAGACGCATCCGGCAGAGCGTTTCATTATCGCCGAACCTGATGGAACAGAGTTTGATGCAAAGGCAATTCTCATGGGTGCCAGATTCCATGCGGGTCTCGATGGGAAAAATGATGAGTTTCGGGGAGAACGCGAGACAGTCGCTATGCCTTTGGTGCACCTTGGATTTCTTGTCGAGGATCTTCGCGAGAGAATCCCAGGAGAGTTGACTTCTGACAGCCAGACACTTTCGGAGGATCAGGCCAAGATAATTCAACAAGCGCAACGATTTGCGGGGGCGACAGACTCCAAGGCAGAGACAAAGATCCGTCGGGAGCAAGGGTTGTTGCGGCGCGCGCTCGGACTTGGAGGTGGCTCCCACAAGTGCTCAATCTGTGGTCGGACCTATCCTGATCAACTTCTTGTTGCGGCTCACATCAAGAAGAGGAGCGAGTGCAATGAGTCCGAACGGGTTGACATTCCAGCAATTGCATTTGTTGCATGTGCATTGGGGTGTGATGCTCTTTTTGAACATGGCTACGTGATCGTCGACGTGGATGGAGTAATCGTTCCTGGTCGAATTGCGAAGGATCTGCATCTTGCCGAACTTGTTGGTGAGATTGCAGGGCAACCTGTCGGTGGAGTAACGGAAGCTTCAATGAAATACTTCGCGTGGCACAGGGAATTCTGGATCGGTTCGTCTCTTTGAAAGATGCAAAGAAGACTCGAACGGTGGTCGAGACCGGCGTCGATCCGGTGACCCCACGCTTTTCAGGCGTGTGCTC
>JBBAXA010000163.1:0-1688 GCA_040396935.1 Pirellula sp. | reverse complement strand
CAAACAAGGGAACGCACCGGTAAAGAGATTGCCCGCACTTGCACGGTGGGCCGCCCCTTTCCGCCGCAAGAGCTCTGTTTTTACCTTTCGCAATCCGCAGCATACCTCTCGGATGCGCTCTGGTTCCGCCACTAATATTAGACTGGGCCCGCTTGGATTCGAACCAAGGACCAAGGGATTATGAGAAGACTGGAGTCAGCAATCCCTGTTGGCCTTCAATGACTTACACGTGTCACTAAGCGGTGTGTAAGAGAATGTGCAAGTAAGTATCGTGTTTTTGACAGTTCTTTTATAGGCCAAAAACACTTACGCACATAGAGCGTAGTCGACGATCAAACGAAATCGGGCGAGAGTAAGAACTCGGTTTTGACGCAGCTCTCTGATGTTTTCGCATTGGGCGTTTGTCGTTTAAACGACAATGCGTTGTCCGCAGCTCATCTCATCGCGTACTAATCCCTGCGGGAGCCTACGCCTCTCTCCGATCAGAACATCGGTCTCACGAATGCATACATGATAACCTTCGATAGGACTCAGATGCTGACGCTAGTTCGCTTTCTTGGTTTTTGTGTGCGATGGGTCAGGAACCCATCGGTGGTTGGGAAGCCAACCTGTCTCAAGAAAAAATGCTTCGAAAGCACCGCCGGGATTGATTGTTGACGGGCGCCTTGAGAACGGATTTGGAAAGGAGTTTTGGTAATGAAAACTTTGATTTGTTCTATTGTGCTGGTGGGTCTACTGTCGATTTTCAGCCAAAGAGCGTCGGCCGAAGCAGAAACAACGGCATTGGTTCCCCTACCTTCTGTGGATGACTTTTCGAACGGTCAGGGCGGCTTCAGTTTCGGGATCGGCCTGGGAATCGAGTATGAATCTGCATATGAAGGTTCCGATGAGTTCGGTTTTGAGGTTAATCCTGCTGGAGCGATCCAATGGCGTAAAGGTGCCGATATCTTTTACTTTGCGGGTGAGGCCTTAGGTTGGCGTGGTGTTCGTGGCGAGACGTGGTTTTTCGATCTCGCCGTGTCTTTCGATGAGGGTCGTGAGGAGAGCGACTCCGATGATGGTCGGTTAAACGGACTTGGGGATTCCGAGGAGGGAACCGAGCTCGTAATGCAGGTGCGGCGCGCTCTTGGTGGCGACTGGCGCTATTGGCTCGACGGTCGAGTGGTAACGGGGGATAGCGGCACTCTCGGTTTATTTGGTGTGGGAAGGCGCTTTGGGGGCCGCAGCGACGGAAGTGGCTCCGAGTTATCTGTGGCTGCGGTTTATCACGATAGAGATCGCGCAAACACGGATTTCGGGGTCACCGCCTTGCAATCGTCATCATCTGGACTGCAGGAAACCAACTTGAGCGGAGGATTTCGCTCGATTGGGCTCAATTACACCTATCGAAAATTTATCAATACTAACTGGCAGATCTTTGGCGAAGCGCTTTATGAGCATTTTAGTAGCGATATAAAACGCAGCCCGATTGCCCGCTCGAGATATGAGGCAGAGGTGGGAGTTGGTTTCATTTATATGTTTTAGAGGCGACGCCTCCGGATCTAGTTTTGGTCGGATCTTTAGAGACTAACGATTGGTGACGTTGGTCGTATCAATATCCCGTTTTGGCCCCTCGCCCCTTCCCGCGCGAGCGTCGTATAGGCTGTGAGTCTGTCGTCGCTGGAGGACTGGGCCCGCTTGGATTCGAA
>JBBAXA010000162.1:0-1824 GCA_040396935.1 Pirellula sp. | reverse complement strand
GCTTCTATTCAGTTCCAATTCCAAAGCGTTGTCTAATCGCCACCGCACTCCAAAGCATTCACTCCACCGCACTCCAAATTGCGCGATACCAAGGAGAGAAAGTCGCTCACGAGCAGTTGCTCTCTCGAATCCCTGATTCAATCACCAAGCTGCCGCTCGACTACGAATCGGCAACACCATCGTCGGTATCGTCGCCTGGCTCCGGTTTTCCTTCAGGCCCTGCGTAGCCACCGCAAGCGAGAATGGCGTCGCGAATCTCCTTGGCGACATCTTTGTTTTCGATGAGGAAATTACGCGCTTTTTCTTTGCCCTGTCCAATATAGGTTTCACCGTATTTGAACCACGCACCACTGCGCGAGACAATCTTGTGGGCCGCTCCCAGATCCAAGAGATCCCCTTCGTAGCTGATACCGCAATTGTGCATCATGTCGAATTCAGCCACTCGGAATGGAGGTGCGACTTTGTTCTTAACAATCTTGGTTTTCACACGCTGACCGACGACTTCTTCGCCATCTTTTAGTTGACCGATCCGACGCACGTCGATTCGACAGGATGCATAGAACTTCAAGGCGCGTCCACCAGGAGTTGTTTCCGGGGAACCGTATGACATTCCACCAATCTTCTCGCGAATCTGATTGATAAAAATCACCGCAGTTTTGCTCCGGGCAATCGCACCGGTGAGCTTGCGCATCGATTGACTCATCAAACGGGCTTGGAGCCCGACGTGTGTATCACCGATTTCACCTTCTAGTTCTTGTCTCGGAACGAGGGCCGCCACCGAGTCGATGACGATCACATCGACCGCGTTGCTTTTGACCAGCATCTCCGTAATTTGCATCGCTTCTTCACCGCTGCTTGGTTGGCTGACCAGAAGGGTATCCAGCTCCACCCCTAATTTCTTGCCCCAACTCGGATCGAAGGCGTGTTCGGCGTCGATGATCGCCGCGATGCCGCCCGCCTTTTGAGCTTGAGCACAAATATGAAGCGACACCGTTGTCTTACCACTCGATTCTGGGCCAAAGATTTCGATGATCCGGCCCCGAGGAATACCTACCCCACCTAGAGCCATGTCGAGCGATAGAGAGCCGGTGCTAATCCCCTCGACCTTCAATTGGGATTCACCACCGAGCGGCATGATGGATCCCTCGCCGAACTGCTTTTCGATCTGCTGAAGTGTCGTTCGGAGGCCTGGTTCCTTTTTGAAGATATTCTCCAAACCGCTTGGTTCGCTAGGAGCGGATTTGTCTTTTTTCTTGCTAGCGTTCTTGTTCGATGCGGCCATGTTTCAATTCCCTTTTCTCACGATAGCGAGAGATGAATAGACGAACGTGTCAGCAAGCCTCCCTCATTTAGCTTGCTCACCGGGCAGAGGTCACTCTCTAGACGGAATGCGTTCCTACGCGAGCCTGGATGCTACCGCATTCCGAAGCCCCTCACAATCAGACACCCGCCTGAACCACAAAGAGTTTTCGCCAACGGATGGACACGGTTGGTCCATGTCCGTCAGGAATTGCTGGAATGCTGGATTAAAAAATCGAGAATTTTCGGACAGCCAGCTTCGAGCATATCGAGCACGTACTCAAAACCCTCCACGCCGCCATAGTAAGGATCTGGCACGTCGCGAGGCCAATCATCACCGAGAAAGTCGCTGAACATCCTAACGTTGGTCGGACAGTCGCTGGTGGTTCGGAGGATTTCCCGATAATTTTCACGATCCATCGCCACAATCAGTGAACGGCTTCGTAAGAATCCCGGTTCGAATTGCTTTGCACGGCTCCTCAGTTCGTACCCTCTGCGACCGGCGGCTTCCATCATTCTCGGATC
>JBBAXA010000161.1:0-1855 GCA_040396935.1 Pirellula sp. | reverse complement strand
ACCATCAACCAACAACGATCAACTAACAACTAGCATCTAGCGTCTCGCCTCTAGCAACTAGCTCGCGCAGCGAGCTCCCTACTTTCAAAACTCTAGCTCGCGAAGCGAGCTCACTCAATTATTGGAAAAACGCGATGCCTTTTGCGGTTGTATTTCGACGTTCGGTGGTATCAGTCCGGTTCGCTCGCGTTCCAGGCCATGGAGGACAGCCTCAATTTGGGGACGGAGGTCCGCGAGCATGTCACCCAGATGAGCCAGGATCAAGTACGAATTCCCTTGTCGATGATAGCCAGCCACCTCGATGCGTCCCAAGATTCTTCCCTCGGAGTCGATCGGTAGGCGAGCCATCCATCGCTCCGAGAATTCGGGCATCGCGTGGATATGCCAGTTGGCATGAAAACCTTCGTGCAGCCATGGCATGTTCAGATCCAAAGCGATCTTTGCTAAACGGTGCTTCTCTGCGAACTCGACGAGCGTTTCCCATACGATTTCCCATTCGCGGGAGCCTTGCAAACGAACGCGATGTTCACGAGACAAATCGGGCAATCCATTCTTGAGGCTCAAACTACCTTTGACAAAGGTTGAGAGGCGTTTACCCAACAACTCGAATTCCGCGAACCCGAATGCACGGGTAGCGACCAGAGTCCCTAGCGAAACCAGGATTGCACCGAGAGAGATCCATTCCGATTGGTAGACGATGCTGAGAACCGCACTACCGGAGGTGACCCCTGCGAGCAGGGAGATGACGACCACCAGCCACTGGTTTCGGATCCCCAGCCTCATCAAATTGTGATGCAAATGACCACGATCGACGGTAAAGACGCTGCGGCCCGTGAGTGTGCGACGAACGATCGCCATCATGGAATCAAAGAATGGGATCGACAGGATCGCCAGCGGGAGGAGGATCGGGATGGCGGATCCCTCTGGAGATGAGCATCGCAGGGAGAGAACCCCCACGACCAATCCGACGAGCATGCTACCCGCATCTCCGAGGAAGACTTTCGCGGGGGGGAGATTGTAATAGAGAAACCCGAGCAATCCGCCGGCCATCGATGCCGCGACCATCGACTCGATCCCATGTCCGGTCATCCAACCGACGGAGGCCAAAGACGCGCATGCGATCCAGCCGACGGAGGAACAGAGACCGTCCGCCCCATCGATGAGGTTCACCGAATTGATCGCGAGCAGGAGCCAGCCGAGTGTAACCGGTACCATCAACACACCGAGCTCGATGGTCCAACCAAACAGGCTCACTTCCGGGATCGTGAATCCAAAAGCGATCAGGGACAAACAGATCAGGATCTGGCCCGCCAGTTTCTGCCTCCCGCGCAGTCCGAGGCTGTCATCTAAAACCCCCAGCACAACGATCGCGACCGAGGCGACCGCTAGAGCGATCGTTTCATGGAGGTGGGTCCACGACGATTGAGCGAAATCGTCCCGAATCCCCAGCATCAGACCGACCGTCAGGATCAAGCTCATCAAGACCGCGATACCGCCGCAGAGAGCGATTGGTTGACGGTGCAGTTTGCGATGCGAATCCGGATGATCGACCAGATCGAACCGGATAGCAACTCTGCGAGCGATTGGGGTGATAACGATCGCGATGAATAACGCGACGACCAGGGCGACGATCGGAAATACCATGCGAATCCAGCGGAGCGTCAAAAAGCGTTGGTGAACGTCAAGGTACGATGGAAGGGGGGAGGCAGCGGAATCCACTTTGCTGGCCCTAACCGCTCTTATGATGACCAACGGACGGCAATAAAGCCACATTTCGGGTTGAAAAGAATGGGTAATTTCCGGGGTTACAATCGATATTTTCGGAATTAGGGAACAGGTGCCTAGTTGTTGGTTG
>JBBAXA010000160.1:0-1903 GCA_040396935.1 Pirellula sp. | reverse complement strand
AATGCGTTCGAGATTCCTCGGAAAAGCGTTTTACTTGTGCACTTCGCCGAAATCGTTGTCCGTACCCAACGCTGTTTGGGCACCTGTACAGAAGACGCCTACTTGGATCGATTAACACTTGGAGAAATCGAGGTTGGGTATTTGCGATCGCACAAGGAAATCATTGGCTACTTTGGGCAGACAAAGAAGAACTAATTCGCCTGGGGAATCTTGTGGCATTTCGCCGAACTAGATTCTGTAACACACCCAAGGAACTGACTACACCGAGGGTGCCGCCAGCGGAGTAACGCTGCCAACAAATGTCCATGGATACATCGGTACCAAGGAGGGTATTATGAATGGTTCGTCAGCTGACGCCACCAGGCTTCGATCATGCTGTTCGATTCCAAAATATCGACCTGCGCAAGAATGCGCTGGATGGTGCCATCAGAAACAAACTCATTTACTGTGCCATTCACGTTTTCAACGCCCGAGTCCATGACCGCAGAGGGTACTGTGTTTTCGGGGAGTCCCTTTGCTGCTTCCTTGAGGAGTTCCGCTGTAGTGTCTGTTTCGAAGGTGTCACTCAATCGCCACGCGAGAATGCGACGCGAGAAGTTATCGGGAATCGCGTGAAGGTACACGCGACTGCCATCGAGCAATCGAACGATGGTTGTATCGACATGTCAATACTCATTCGGCTTCGTCGCTCGCAAGTTCATGGAACCGACTTGTTGCATCGTTGATTTTCTACGTTCTCGCTCTGAGTGGGCTTGGTATAATCTGTCAAAACTTCGCTGAAATTGAGCCTGCCGATTGTCTCCCAATCCCTAAACCACACACCATGTCTTCTCTTCCACGAATGGACCGAACAATCGTCAAGCGATCAGCATTGGATGAGCAAGGGCAAGATTCAGGTGTGCCCGCCGCATCTCCAGCGGAACGAATCATGATGGTTTGGCCGCTAACACTTACGGCCTGGGAATTCAAGGAGCCAAATGTTGTTCAACCAAGACTTCAGAGACATGTTGTTCGCACTATCCGAAGCGAACGCTGAGTTTTTATTAGTCGGTGCCTATGCGTTAGCCGTACACGGACACCCAAGGGCGACCGGTGATTTGGATATTTGGGTTCATGCGGATCCTGAGAACGCGACTAGAGTTTTCAAATCACTTGCTGCTTTCGGTGCACCATTGGATGACTTGACGATAGAAGATTTATCCATACCAGGGATTGTTTTTCAAATTGGTGTCGAGCCATCACGAATCGATATTCTCACAGCTATTTCCGGAGTGGATTTCAATCGTGCGTGGGATCGCCGAATATCGATCGAAATAGATGGTGTTTGCGTCAACGTACTCGGGCGCGAGGACTTGATTGCAAATAAACGTGCCAGCGGAAGACCTAAAGATTTAGTAGATGCCGATACCCTAGATCCCAGAAGTACGTAGTACTTTGGTTTGTCCTGGAGGGACTTCAGCTACTACCGTGTCATTCACGTTTTCAACGCTCGAATCCATTACCGTAGAGGGCACTGTGCCATTAGGAAGTCCCTTTACTGCTTCCTTGAGGAGTTCCGCTGTGGTACCAGTTTCAAAGGTGTCATTCAATCGCCATGCGAGAATGCAGCGTGAGAAGTTATCGAGAATTGCATGAAGGTACACGCGACTGCCATCGAGCAATCGAACGATGGTCGTGTCGACATGCCAATACTCGTTCGGCTTCGTAGCTCGCAATCCAATGCGCGGTTTCAGTGGATAGATGCGTTTTCCAATCCTCGGATTTTCCGAGGGTTTGATTTAACAGAGAAGCCGAGGAATCAACCCCCTCGGCTTTTTTTCTAAGGGTTTTTGAGTTTCTCGGCCGTGCGGCCGCCAAACAGAGTGCGCTCTCACATCGGCCAAAAATCGCATGTCCGAGACCG
>JBBAXA010000159.1:0-1963 GCA_040396935.1 Pirellula sp. | reverse complement strand
TAACGGCGGTACTTCGTCAAGTCTACGAACCATTTCAAGCGTCAAAGTGGCGACTTCGCATTAGTATGCTGGGTCTTCTCATGGCAATTTCTATGCCGACATTGCTAGTGAGAGCCGAGGATAATCTGGACGCCTCGTTTGAAAAGCATGTTCGACCATTCTTTCATGCCTATTGTTTGAGTTGCCACGATGCCGATAACATGACATCAGGCGTTCGCGTCGATCAATTGTCCCCTAAACTGGAAGAGCGACATCTCAAACTATGGGAACATATCCAACGACAGATCGGCGAAGAGTCGATGCCTCCAAAGGATGAGGCGAAGCAACCGACGCTCGACGAACGGCAAGCCATGGATGGCTGGATCAAGGAAGCCCTCAGGATTGCGAGAACTCGTCCTGGCCCAAAGAACGGGAACGCTCGACGCCTCACGGTCGCTCAGTATCGCAATACGCTGCAAGAGCTGCTTCTCTTTGATGAAGATGTAGCCGATGTACTTCCGCCGGATGCGGTGTCCAAGGATGGATTCGTCAACAATCGCGGAACGTTGGCGATGTCCCCCCTGCAATTGGAAGCATATCTTGACATCGCCGATCAAGCCCTGTCGCGATGCCTGATCGACGAATCGAAAAAGCCCGTAATCCAACGCTTTCGAATGGATCTAGGAAAAGGAATCAATCACCATCCGTGCCCTGATCGGTTGATTCTTGGTGCCCGGAGCGAGCTTCTCAATAACGAGGATTTCGTCGTCACCGAGTTGGATGCGGAGAAGCCATTTCCTTTTGAACCGTTTCGCATGAAAACCGACTTCCGATTTATCGAAGGATACATCGGTAACGGCACTATTCGCGAATGGAAAGATTTTCATGGGATCTATCACGCCGTCTTCGCTTGCATGCGAGGTACCGGTGGATATCCCAAGGGGCTTCCCTACAGTACGGTACCTGAAGGTCTCCTTCTGCGACCGGCGATTCCGGCACCTGGAACTTATGGTCCCAAAGCAAATTTCAAAATATCCCTGCGAGAACTTCCAGATGACGGTCGTTTTCGTGTTACGGTCCATGCAGCGACGTATCGCGATGGTTTGCTCCTCGATTCCAACGATCGACCACGAAGTGAGGAGGCCGCGATAGCGAGTACAAAGCGTGAGCTTGTGGAGACTGCGGGACGAATTGAGCGGATCGATCCTCGCGGCGAAGAGGAAGTTTTTTTCGAGAAGCCAGGTATTTATCAGGTCGATGTCTATGCTTCGGAAATGATCTCCAACCGAATTGCACCCGATGGATCGCGCCTTGAGGAAGGCCTTTTGGGAAGCTGGTCGCTCGATGGATCGACTCGAGCAGTCAACGCCCCCACACTGGAAGGTCGACTGATTGGGAATGCTAAGTTTGGGCGTACTCCGTTTGATGACGGCCTGTCGATTGAAGGAAGCGACGACGCTTTCGTAGTGACTCGAAATCCTCGGCTCGATGTCGGTGATAAAGACTTTACCGTTGCTGCCTGGATACGCCCTTCGAAATTTGCAAAGGGTGGCATCATCTCTTCCGGCAAACAAAATCGGACCTTCGGTTGGTGTCTTCGAATCGAGGGCGAGAAAGGGAATATGCGGTTTGAGGCGACAGACCATCTCAATAGCTACGCCGGAACGATCAACTCACGTACGGGCTCAATCCTCGCTAATAAATGGAATCATGTCGCCGTCGTCGTTCGTCGCGAAGGCGTCTCACAAATTTTTGTCAATGGATTACCCGAAGGGAAAGGCGAAGTCCTCAAAACGTCGCTAGATAATCCGGCAGTCGATTTTCAAATCGGGAATGCAGACGAAGCAAATGGATATCGTGGGGATATCGATGAAGTTCGGCTTTATAGTCGAGCCCTGGAGGAAAGTGAATTACAAGCGTTGGTCGAACCGGGTCGAACGCTCATTCCCAAGTCTCCCGATCGCGAGGAGTCTCGCGATTTATC
>JBBAXA010000158.1:0-2043 GCA_040396935.1 Pirellula sp. | reverse complement strand
CACAGATTGTTCGAATCCTACCGCCTCCACGGGCGTGGATGGGTGCCAGACCGGGTACATGCAAAACCCCAGCGTTTCGACGACTCGCGCGACTCGAAAAACGACTCGAATTTGGGTGCGCGACGCGAAATACAACGCCGCAGGCGCCATGCACCGAGTTGCATGGGCGCTACAGAACTCCAAAGCAATTGGCCAGATATGCGAAAAACCCTGGGGAAACCTGGGTTTTGCAGCGGAGAGGACAGGAACCGAACTTTTAGATGTTTTCCCAATAGTTTTGAAGCGTTCGAAAGGCACCGAACTGATGCCTTAGGAAACGACCACACCAGCACTGATCGGGAGAACATGTGGACTTTGAGTCATTGAAACCGATCATCCACTTAAAGGCGTTGATTCGGGATTGGTACTCACCGCTTCGCCATCGATTGCATGCAACCGATGGTTTAATGACGGAACTTCAGGGTCTCGCTTCGGCAATCGCACGACTCTTCGGCCTGACTCCTTTTGGCGGCGGCGCAGTTCCTCACCGATCCGATGAACGTCGTTACCCTGCTGGGCTGCAAGCTGATGCCGAATCTCACGAATTTCCTGAGTGATTGGGTTATGTGTCATCGGTCAATCCCATTAGTTCATCTGGCGTACAAATCGTTGGTGGTTCAAACCCCGCGTTTCTGCAGACGCTCTCGATTCGCTTGCGAAGGATTGCGTTTGCAATGTGCTTAAAGTTCCAAGTCAACAGGTATTTTACCCCGTTGGTCGCTGCAATGGAAATGTGAAAAGCATCTCGCGGTTCCATTTCTGGAATCGCTTTCGCAGCAATCAACGCAGCTGCTAGCTGATCCGTCTCCAAAGTCGCGTCCAACAAAGGCAGGGCCTGGATTGCGTCAAGCCTTTCCTCGGCAGCCGACGCCGCACCCGCTCCGCACTCATCGATAACCAGCTGAGAAATATTAACTCGTACTGACTGGCGCGCTGTGTCCACCACTGGCGAGTCAATTGTTGCCGCAAGGCGACAATTGGATCCGTCAGCAGTCTACCCGTAAGATGACCTACTATGGTTGTTTCAAGGTACAGCGTTTCCATGGACATATTGTAGCTTTACCAGTCATCGAAAACACCCACCTAAACTTGCATTGCACCGTCCATCGAAACAATGTGGTTTCTGACTTCATCGATAAGCTTGAAACCAGGGGATGGCCACGACGACGATCCACAAGCGGATCCAATTCGCGAGGCAGTTTATGCACGATGCCGTCGACTGGAGGATCATCGACGAGAATCCATTCTGCAAGGTTCGAACGCAGCGAAGCACCGTTAAGGTCAACGAGTTCGTCCCTCGGGAAGTCGTCGACAAGCTGATGAAGAAGGCAAACCCAGTTTTGCAAGGGATCCTGGGCCTGAGTCGCTTCGGTGGGCTTCGAACACCTTCGGAAACGCTGTCGCTGCGTCGGGAGGACATCGATTGGGAAATGAATCGGATGAGCATCCCCGAACCAAAGGTGGAGCACCACGAAGCCCGTGGCATTCGCAGTTGCCCGATCTTCCCTGAGCTTTGACCGATCCTCGACGAAGCGTTTGAGATATTCGGCGACAAGAGCGAGTATGTGGTCGCTGCGCCCCAGTATCGAGCGGCCGCCAACACAGTAGAAGGCACATTCCATGTGCCGTCCCGATGGGCTTGACGGCACACGGAGTGTGCCTGCTACTTTTGCGCCGGCGTCTCGGGCTGGCCACGATTGTTCCGTACCATAAGCTCCAAGAGGGGCGAGCCATCCGGCAGACGGAACTACAACGCAAGTTTCCGCTTCACGTTGTCTGTTCCTGGCTCGGTAATTCACCGCGTATCGCACAGCAGAGTTATCCACTGGTTACCGAGGATGAACTTTCCCAAGGCGATCTTGGATCGTCATTCCCGGCAGCGCCGACTGAACCTCGCGCCATCGGCTTTCATCGATCGAAAACGCCGACCATAGCTTTACGCGTTTTAGTCGCGGCTGCTGTCGAAGCCACTCCAGCACTCGTGGTGTCACGCGGTTCTCATCA
>JBBAXA010000157.1:0-2104 GCA_040396935.1 Pirellula sp. | reverse complement strand
CGCAAGCCGCGCCGCCGGCGGGCCTGAGCGCCCGTAAAATGACGGGTGTGAGCGCTCACAAATATCGATACTCATGATCGGAGATGGATGATGACGGACGATGCTTCGACTCCCAAACCGGACGCCGCACCCACATCGGGCGCGACCCCCACATCGGACGCGGCCACCGACGCCGGCGGGCTCTCCGCCGAAGCGGTGCAGATGATCCGGCGACAGGCCATTTTTGGAGATACGCCGCGCCGCTCGACGCAGTTTCAGAAAGGCCAGTCGGGGAATCCGAAGGGCCGGCCGCGCAAGATCGACCGCGAGGCGAGCGTCGTAACGGCGCAGGACAAGCTATTTCTGAAAGAATCTCGCCGTGTTCATACGCTGAAGGAAGACGGCAAGCTGGTGCAAAAGACCGGAGAGGAAATCATCCTCCTATCGACGATAAAAGCGGCCGTGAACGGAAATGCGATGGCGCAAAAAACGTACCTCCAAAGATCGGATCGGGCGGCGATCGCGGAAATGAAGAAAAATGACGAGGAAAACGCGCCATGGCAACTTTATAAGGATCATTGGGGCCCACTGTTCGCCGAAGCCAAAGCGAAGGGGGAGCCGGAACCCAAACAGCTCCCGCACCCCGACGACGTCATTCTGGAGCCCGGGAAAAAAGTGCGTTTTTGCGGCCCCCTGGACGAAAAACAACTCGAGCAGGAATTATGGATTCGTGATGTCGTGAAGATGTTTATTGCCCAGGATGTTCACGACCGCCGCATGGCGGTCGGCAGAAGCTATGGCAAGATCACGGACTATCCCAATGCGGCGGAACATTTGTACAAGATGTACAACTCGATGCTGAGCAAGCGCCTGCAATACTCCGAAGGCCATATTTTTTATATGCAATTGAAACTGGAAGAAAAAAACAAACGCGAACTCATGACGTTCGTCGTCAAGGCGTGGAAGTCGTTCGGCTTGCGCTTTCCTCGCGGCGGGTCGTTTGGAGACATCTCGAAATATGAGAAGACTTTACAGGATTTGGCTCGAATGATGGAAAATCACGCCAGAATGATCAGGGAGAAAGCAGAGAGAGAGAAGGAATAATGACGCGGTGAATTCTCATCGTTTCCGCCGACACGCCCTAAGCGTCGCCAGCTGTTCAGACTGATCTACTGGCGAATCCACCCCTGTCCATATTGAAAATTCCATCCATCTTGATTCGTCTCTCGGAGCGGTTAAGCTTGGGCCATGTTTAACCTGTTATGTTTTCTGCTGATCCTGAAGACGACGCCACTAAAGCCTATGTGACTATTCGAGGCAGAAACTGCGTAAGCGGTACGTCTGGGATACGTCGATCCTTTGTGGATGGCGTTACCTGTATGAATGAGATTAGACTCGGGATTTTCATGAAGAACTAGCCGTGTGCATACCGAAAATTAGATCCGAACGTAATGATGATAAAGTCCTCTCAATATGGAAACAGACTTGATCCTCCCCTTGCGCTGGATTTCACGAGAAACGGGCGCATCCTTCCCCAACGATTGATGCGTGCGGAGCCGATTGTAATATTTTGCATAGCTTCGCAGGATCTTCCGAAGGTGTGTTTCATTGACGATAATGCAGGGATCAACGTACTCGCGTCGGATCGATCCGATCAAGCGTTCGGCGTAAGCATTCTGCCATGGCGATCGGGGCGCCGTTGGCCTGTCTCTGATCCCCATGGCGCGCAGTCGTTTCTTCACGAGATCGCCATAGATGCCGTCACGATCTCGAATGATATAGCTCGGCGCCTCGTCCCAAGGAAAAGCCTCTGTGATCTGGTGTGCAACCCACTCCGCCGTGGGATGCCGGGTGACATTGCTCCAGAAAATTAATCGTCGATCAAGATGAATAATAACGAAGGCATAAAGGAGTTCGAAGCCGAGGGTAGGCACGACAAAGAAGTCC
The DNA here is from genome assembly GCA_040396935.1 of Pirellula sp. Taxonomy (GTDB): domain Bacteria; phylum Planctomycetota; class Planctomycetia; order Pirellulales; family Pirellulaceae; genus JBKCUI01. The sequence goes on along the minus strand of JBBAXA010000157.1, from coordinate 178 downwards.
ATTGCTGCGATTTCAGGGAGATGATTACGAAGGAAGGTTCGCCATCCTTGACCTTGAGGACGATTCCTTCGTTTGTTCATATATTTGGCGACAGTCGATTGAGCGACGTCGAAACCGAGTTTCAACTGATCCACCCCCACTGAATTGGTCCACCTTGATGTATGTCTTCGGACAGAAA
>JBBAXA010000156.1:0-2138 GCA_040396935.1 Pirellula sp. | reverse complement strand
TTACGATTCTGCACTTTAGGCAAAGATCTGTAGTTGGTCATAAGTTGGCTTGATAAGCCGGGGCTTGATTACGCCGCCAAGCACAATAGCTCGTCGATCAGTTCGAAGATTTTTGGCGTTTGCTGGGCTACGGGTAGTTCTGCCATAAATCGATTCCTCAGCATTTTATGGGCTATTTCGCGACGACGGTCCGCATGCGATGGGCGACGATCAGGATTGTCCCAGGGACGATCGCTTCGGTCGACAAGTTGTTCCACCGGGGTGTCCCAACACTCCAGTTCAACAAGCGCATAGAGCAAAGCATTGATGTTCCAGCAGGCGATATTCGACCAAACGTTTCGAACTTGTTGCTTGCCAGCACCCCAGGTCTCTTTGGTGTCGTGAAAGAACTCTTCGATAGCCCACCGGCCAGCCACGGTTTCCAGAATCATCTCGACGGTCATCTTTGGATCGGTGCTAAAGTACGCAGCCGTTTCGCGATTGTCGAATCGCACGATGACCACTCGAATTGGTCCATCAGCGATGCTTGTTGTTGCCACGAAGGTTTTGTAGTGCCGAAGGACGGCGACACCTCGACAGACATAGCTGATAGACTTCCAGCCTTGGTTGTGTTTGGATCGCTTCGAAAGGTCGATTCGATTGGAACCATACTTGCGAGGACGCCCACGAGTACTTGGCTTACGTACAGGCGGGATATCGAACAGCTTGGCATTGCTTCGCAAGCGACTGATAAAGGTCATTTTCAACTCCACGAGCGACGAGACCAGTTCATGCGCTGCGTAGGCTCCGTCGAACACAACGAGCAACTTGGCTTGCGATCCCAGGACATGCAGCCAGCTGGCCACCCGCTTGATCATCCGAAGCGCAAGCTCGTGTTTGGTTTGAAATTCCCAGCCATATTTGGCATTCAGGGCAGAAACATCGCACTGACGTACATACAACATCGAGAGCAAAGGCAAAGCGATCACGCCCCACATCGGATGCGTCACGAGAACAGCCAGGCATACCCAGTTGTGACCATACAGCCACTCGCTATCGACTGGACCCGGCGTCGGATGATGATGAATGTTGGCGCCTTCCACGTGACGACCAAAGCGCTTCGTAGGGCTATCATCAACGGCCAATGTCAAGTAACCGTCTGGCCCTGGATCGAATCGTTTGACAATTACACTCAGCAAGGGCAACGCCAGCGAAGTGGCGACCTTGCCCGCGGACACAAGCAGTTCTTAAAAGCGATCCCAATCATCTTTCACACCTGCGGCTCGAAACCAACTGCTCGCAGCGCGACGCCCCCGTGCCAGCAGAGCACCAGCGATGACAATCGGCAATCGAAAGCCGATACGAGCATCAAGCAGCGTTTGCATGGCAGCTGCCACGACCGAGATCCCTCCAATCAACGGTACGCAAGCCGATTCAGTTCTGCGTCGATTCGGATTCGGAACAGACAATCGGCAACGTTTGTCACGCTGCGAGGGAGTCGACTTTTTACCATGCTCAAGTTGCGGTGGGCGATTCGATCGTTTACGCTTGGCCATCCTTGGCTCTCCTGGGGTCGGTTACGTGGAGCAACCAACTTGTCCCTTGAGGGCCATTTTCGTTTCAAGAGCAATTCCTGCTCATGCTTGCATTTGTCGTATGTTTTTGCCTAAAGTGCAGTTACGATTCCATTTCAAGTTTCACCTCCGACATGCTCCAAGGAGACTGGAGGTCAAGAATATGCTGATAGACTTCTTTGTCTTGCATTTGAAGAGTCCATTTCCCCTATGATTCTACAACTATCAACACAAAACACGGATGAACCAACAAGTTTAAGACACAGATGGAGGGCTAATATTGAGTCATGACTACCAATCTATCAAAAATTAGCCGCTGTACGCTATCGATTGTCATTCCATGCTTTAATGAGGAAGCCACCCTCGAGAATTGCGTTGTCAACGTCCTGGAATGCTTTAAGAAACACTCCGATATCGAAATTGAAATTGTTATCGTCGATGATTCTTCAAAAGACCAAAGCTTGAGCATCGCCAAGAGGCTTCAGGTTCTGTACGGTAATATACTTGTGGAGAAGCATTCGGTAAATCAAGGAAAAGGAGCAGCACTGCGAACTGGCATTAGAAGGGCAACTGGCGATTTCGTAG
>JBBAXA010000155.1:0-2188 GCA_040396935.1 Pirellula sp. | reverse complement strand
TGAATTCCTCTGCGAGGTTCATGTTGTCTTCCAGATCATAAAACGCCATTTCCGGCTCGATCATCCAGAACTCGGCGAGGTGTCGTGCGGTGTTGCTGTTCTCGGCGCGGAAGGTGGGACCAAACGTATAGATCTCACCGAATGCGGTCGCACCCAGTTCCCCTTCGAGCTGTCCGCTCACAGTGAGGTTGGTCGACCTCCCAAAAAAATCTTCTTTGTAGTTGATGGTGCCGTCCTCGTTTTTCGGAGCCGTGCCATCCATCGGCAGCGTGGTTACCCGAAACATCTCGCCGGCCCCCTCTGCATCACTGGCCGTGATGATGGGCGTGTGCAGGTATACGAATCCTTTTTCGTTGAAAAATTTATGAACGGCAAACGCAAGGGCATGACGCACGCGGAATACCGCGCCGAAGGTGTTTGTCCGAAACCGCAGGTGTGCTTTTTCACGCAGAAACTCGAGACTGTGCTTCTTGGGTTGAAGCGGATACTTTTCCGCATCGCTGTCGCCCAAGATCTCGATCGTCTCTGCCTTCAGGTCCATTTTTTGTCCCTTCCCCAAAGACGGTTCAATGATGCCGGTCACTTTTAAGGAGGCCGAGGTGGTAATGCGCTTGAGGAGAGACTCCTCGAACTTGCCCAACTCAACGACCACTTGAATATTGGTATTGGTACTGCCGTCGTTCAGGGCAATGAACTGGTTGTTGCGAAAGGTGCGAACCCAGCCCATAACAGTAACGGACTGCCCGGCCGGCTCCTGTTTCAAAAGATCACTGACTTTGATGCGATGGTTGAACATAGCGGAGACAAAGATACTGAAGGAGAGATTGTTATGGATATGTCATGGTTCGTCGGTAACATTTTGGTAACCATCCCTTCATTTTATGGTAAAACGAAGTAGGGACTTTTGCCAAAATTGTTGCGATGAAAAACTTGATCGGTGTTGGTTTGGTGGCCTTGACCCTATTGATCGGATGTAAAAAAACCGACCTATCTCCTTCTCTCAGTGAGCGGGCAGACAGCTTCGTGGAGGTCGGCAGCATAGATATCGGGGATGCTGGAGCAGCCGAAATATCAGCCTACGATCCGATAACCAAACGCTTATTCGCCGTAAACAATGGAATCGTCAATAAAATTGATGTGATTGATTTGGAGGATCCCACCAATCCAAAGCTAATCCGCTCGATCTCTATGTCGCCATACGGAGGGTTTGCCAACAGCGTGGATGTTTCAGGCGGACGGCTGGCGGTAGCGATCGAGGCAGCTGTTAAACAGAACCCGGGAAAAGTAGTCATTTTCGACACCCGCCTACTAGTTGAAATCAAAGCGGTGACCGTGGGTGCCCTACCCGACATGGTAACTTTCTCGCCCGACGGAAACTGGATTCTTACAGCCAACGAAGGAGAGCCGTCGAATGATTATCAGATCGACCCGGAAGGAACGATTTCGATCATAGATGTTCGAAACGGATTTCTCGTCTCTTCCTTGAATTTCAAATCTTTTGTGAGTCAACGAAACAACTTGGTCAGCCGAGGTATGCGCATATCGGGGCCGAATGGAAATTTTGAAAAGGACATCGAGCCGGAATATGTTGCCATAAGTGAAGATTCTAAAAAAGCCTTTGTAACACTACAAGAGAACAATGCGATAGCCCGCATCGATATTGCCTCAAAGACCATCGAGTCTGTTTTTCCGCTGGGTTCGATCGACTTTAGTAAACCCGGTTACGAGGCCGATTTCAGCGATCGTGACGGGCGGATAGCATTCGCCAGCTGGCCCGTCCGCGGCTACTTTATGCCCGACGGTATCGCCAGCATGGAATACGAAGGGGAAACATTCCTTTTTACCGCCAACGAAGGAGATGCCAGAGAGTATAGTGCCTTCAATGAAATGAGACGTGTCAACACTTTAACACTCGACCCCGCACGATTTCCGAACGCCGCCCTGCTGCGTACCGATGCTCAACTCGGCAGACTGAATGTGACGCGCACGGCCGGAGACATCGATTTTGATGGCGACTACGATTCCCTCTACACGCTCAACTCCCGATCTTTCAGTGTTTGGAATGGTCAAACCGGCGCATTGGTCTTTGACAGTAAAAATGAACTGGACACCAAGTGCAACCTTTGGTTTTCTTACGACGATGCCCGCAGCGATGATAAGGGGTCGGAACCCGAAGGTGTGGCACTCG
>JBBAXA010000154.1:0-2330 GCA_040396935.1 Pirellula sp. | reverse complement strand
CGAACTTCTGACCGTTGTGGATCTGAAACGAAGCCACGCAATCCGCTGGGAAACGGACCCCCAACGCCTTTTCAGCGTCGGCAACCTGCTGAGCGCTCGCAGGAGGATTTAGGCCTTCGTAAATCGCGGGCGCATTCGCCTTCAGCCAAGATTCAATTTCGGTCCAATGTGCTCTCATTGTCTTTTGCCGAACGCCACGGATCACCAAGTCGGCGCGGTGATCTATCCATTGTCAAAACGCCCCGTTCGCCGACTTTGGTGCATCCGATTGTTCTGCACGTATTCTGCAAAACCTAGCGAATGTCTTCTCCATTGAGCATGAAGCTGATCCCCTGCTGGGAGCCCCTCGAGAAGTGAAAGCCATCGTTGTGTGGCCCCTTTGCCTTCAGGATAGCATGGTAGTCCATTTCAGGTCCAGTAACCCAATCGACCTTCAAGTCTACTGGTGAATCATAAATTCCCACAAGGTTTTTACGATTGTCTAGAGTCACAAGCGTGTAATGTCCGCGTTGCATTTTATCCGGCGGAGTAGAGTCAAGAATCAAACTTCTAGGACACTGAAAGATCGACGGAGGCGATAGAAGACTTTCGGGTGCAGTTGCGACGTCTGCGTTTTGCTTAATCGCTGAATGCAAATTCTGTTGCTCGATGAACGGCAATATGTCGACTATCCAGCCACCAATTTTTCCGCTTCGGCCAGGACGAGGAAGTTTCTTGTGAACCTCCTGAAATTGAAGCCTAGCCAAATTGATTTGGTAGACGTTGTTCTTGCAGACTGTTTCTCTTGCTCTTTCTCGTACAAGTTGCACGGCCGGGAACAAAAGGCCAAGAAGTACGGCGATGATCGCAAGGACAACTATCAGCTCTACCAGGGTAAGGCCAGATTTTGAATTCACGTTGATCTCCCCATAATGCAGAACGCCACCGATAACCCAGCGGCGGCAAAAAGGTTGTGATGTCAGCAAACGCCTGATCCGCCGCTTGGGTTCATCGGATTGTTCGTTGCTTCTGAGGCACCGCGACGGTACGCATACAGCCGCAATGCGGAACTGGACAATTCGAGGTCGAACATCCCGACAGCGTCAATTTGCTCTTTGAGCATTAGCAATAGACCATCGTCTCCCGAGAAAGTAACACATTCGATTTCCTTGTAATCATACCAGCCACTGGGGATTCCTCCGATCATAGCCTCCATCGAAGTTTCGTAGTAGTCAAAGTTGTATTGAGCATCACGAATCCACATCGTTCTCGGTTCACAATCCCAAACGAGTTGAACCGAGATTAATAGAGAGGGATCGATGGTCTCTGAAAGCGTATTCAGCAGCCTCACCCATTTGGTGTCACTCATCGAGCGGCTGAGCATCTCATTCACGATAATGCGGTCGGTCTTGGCACGATCGTATTCGCGTTGAGGTATGTGTTTGCTCAAGATTCGCTCAGTATTCAGGACAGTCTCACGGTTGCTGCAACGAACGTCACGCATCACCGCGGTCGCGGCGAGTGATGCTCCATTGAAAAAACGCCCGGCCCGCGACTCCGGTGCATGCGATGGTTACGCGATTTTTACAGGTCTCATCGACCGACGGGAAGGCGGTCTCCATGCATGTCATCGTCGTCTCCCAATCGGATTTTGTTGATCGTTGTTTGGATGTCGTAGTCCACACGTCGATACCTTATGGTTTTTCCGTCGAAGAGGACATAGCAGGCGCGAGGATCTTCGTCGCGAGGCTGCCCAACAGAGCCGACATTGCATAGGAGTTTGTGGGACGAAGTTTCATATTGGAAACCAAATTCGGCAGGAGAAAGGAACGTCCATTCGCCGTCTTGGTTATGAAATATGCCCGGAATATGCGAATGTCCGCAAAAACATAAAGAATCAAATCGTGTAAAGATGTCATCCAGAGAACGAGGGTCGTAAATTCGTTCGGGAAACACGTATTCATTGATTGGGTCGCGAGGTGAGCCGTGAACGAACATGTTTCCGTTTTCTGAATGAGCGGTCACGCAATTGGATAAGAGGTCCCAAATCCTTGTTGCGTTGGCATGTGATTGTATCTGACGATGCAAGCGTAGCATCATTTGTGATAGCGGCGGTGCCCAATCACGAAATCGGTTCGGTTCGACGATGGCATCCTCAAAATTACCCCGCAAAACAAGCTGCCAATCCATTGCAGCCTCAAGGCATTCACAGGGATTGGGCCCATACCCAATAATGTCGCCCAAGCAGTATATCGTCGACGCACCGATGGTGCGAGCGTCATTTAGGACGGCATCAAGCGCTTCGAGGTTGCCGTGTATGTCACTCAGAATTGCAATCATGACGCGTAACG
>JBBAXA010000153.1:0-2460 GCA_040396935.1 Pirellula sp. | reverse complement strand
ACCCCGTCTAGTTGTAAGCGCGTTGGTTGGCACTACCCCGTCTAGTTGTAAGCGCGTTGGTTGGCACTACCCCGTCTAGTTGTAAGCGCAGCGGCGCTTGCCGCTCGGTAGCTGTTTCAACCTGCAGCATGCAATAGCACGCCCATCGCCAAGGCTCTGGGTCGTGCCACCCAGGACTAAAAACGCCAGTTCCTACCACACCATAAGTTCAAGGTGGTCGCCTCGCTTGGTACCCGGCACTTGGCTACTCTTTGAAGTACTATCGATGGTAGCACTCCCTTTTGGAGTGCTGTACTGCAGTACAGCTTTGGAATGGAACTGAGTTCTATACCTCCAGGTCCAGAACCTCGATGCGATAGAAAATCTCTACTGAGGGGCATCCATGGTTATGCATCTTTCGTATCGCTCTCGGGCATTGATCTGTAGCCCGCACTGGTCCAGCACGCATACCAAAGCGGTGTCTAATCGCCACCGCACTCCAAAAGGCTTCGCCGAAGTCGAAGGGTGTGGAAAACGAAACGCCTCAGGGTCAACCCAAACACGCCCATCGCAAAGCTCTGGGCGTGCCATCCAGCAGCAAGGTGTGGCACTCAATAATAATAAGGCGATGCAACCGACAGCAAGGTGTGGCACCAACCACTTCTTGGAATGCAAACACCTGGGGAGTTGTGCCAATGCCGTTCTCGCACGCCCATCGAAGAGCTTCTGGGTGTGCCACCCAGCAGCAAGGTGCGGCAACGAAAAGTCAGGCTAGATCGTTGCCCAGCGTAGCATGTCACGCGAGGAAATACATAACAACCAAGGATACGCAGAACGACGAATGACTCGTATACCAACTAAGTAGTGGACTTCAAACCATGATTCGCTACAACAAATGATTGGCTTCCAACCAATCATTCACATCGCAACCTTACGGCATAATCTGATAAAGTGTTGCCTGCACCGCAAGTTCGCAGGGGGTTGAAAGCAAGCAGTACCGAACGCTACCAGTGCTGGATTCCGAACAAGCTCAGGAAACAGTGGATACGTCCTCTCGAGTTGTATGCATCGTCCACAGAATTCTGCATCAATCCTCTGGCAGAGGTTTACCTTTGGTTTCCGGTAGAAAGATCAAGGCGATCAGGCCGACGAGGAAAAAGACACTCATGTAGGTACACGCATTTCGAAAGGCATCCACCCGGTCTGTTGCTGAAGCTCCATCGGGAACGAGAGCCTTTTGCAGCTTACCTAGGGTCAGTGGAGCCGAGGCCGCAATATAACGTCCGACGTTGTAGCAGAAACTGGTACCAGTGCTTCGCAATCGAATCGGAAATAGCTCGGGCAAATAGAGGGCAAACCCTGCGAACAGCGCCAGCTGGAAGAAGCCCATAACGCTGCTCATCCAAATGTGCTCGACACCATTGAAAAGTTGAAAGAAGGAGATCGTTGCGATCATGGCTGCGATAAAACCCATCAAAAACGCTGGCTTACGACCGATTTTCTGGGCAAGGAATGTAAAAGCAAGCATCCCGAAAAAAGCCCCGATATTCTGGGAAATACTGTTCACTCCTCGCCAATAGGTTGCTGCCGAGGCAACTTCCTTGTCGCTGAGTCCATCGGCCTTAAGGGAGTTTGTGATGACTTCACCAACCAGTTCGGGGCTAAAAAAGCCGATTCCCCAGACTCCAACTACACCTGCGACGCAGAGCATCATGCCGGCCAATGCATGCCGTCGCCATCGGTCTACACCGAAGAGAGACGCGTAGGAACCAAATTTCACTCCTGTTGCTTTTCCCTCGCGTCGAGCTTGAACCCACTTCTCTGGCTCCTTGAGTTTGGTTTGGATCAGTACGCAAAGTATCGCGGGCAATGCACCGATTAGGAACATGTACTTCCAGGCGTCTTTTGGATCGATCGTTCCCTCCTGGCCGAGTCGTGCGAAGAGCATGCCAACCAGTCCGGCGGTGATGTTGCCTGCAGCCGACGTCGCCTGCAAGAGCCCTAGGGCGGGAGTTCTGGCCCTATCTGGTAGCGTATCCGCAACGAGTGCGACGGCTAAGCCAAAGACGCCACCAACGCCCAACCCCGTAATGAAACGGTAGATCATGAAATCGACCGTCCCGATCGAAAAGGCAGACAGTCCAGTGCAGAGAGAGTATAGCAGCACAGTGATCGTCAGCGTTTTAGCACGTCCGATACGGTCGCCAATCGACCCAAAGATCATACCTCCCGTTGCCCAACCAATCATAAATATTGACGTTGCCATCCCTCCGTAGTCTTTGACCACGGTCGTTGTGGTGTCCGGAGGCAGTAACGACTTCAAGGCATCATTGCGAGCGAGAATGAAGATTTGCTGATCCATGCAGTCGAGAATCCACGACATGGCCGCCATGATGAAAACGAACCAGTGGTAGCCGGTGAGATACTTCCACCATGGCAGATTGTCTGCGAGGGTCGGAGGGTTACTTGCAGAATCGTTTG
>JBBAXA010000152.1:0-2516 GCA_040396935.1 Pirellula sp. | reverse complement strand
GGGAAAGATCGAGCGGGGTATTGACTATGTCAAGAATAATGCGCTCAAGGGAAATGTTTTCGAATCGCTTGCTGCACAGAACGAGCATTTGGCTCATTGGGAATCGTCGGTTGCAGATAACCGAGATATTTGGGGCGGGCGTCGCGGACGCGGAAAAGGCCCAAAACGTTGGGTAGAAACGAAAAACGCCGGGCGTCGATCTCTCGTCGTCCGGCGTTAACTTTTTGGCGTTTCTTCCGTAGAAAAAACTAAGGCTCCCCTTCCTTGATGCGTACAGAACTTTCTTCCGCTCGCCGCCGCTTGATTTCAGAATACAAATCAAGAGCTTTAAGGAAGGTTCTGACGCGGCGTAAGAGCTCGAAACGGGCCTCGTTCGTCCGCGACATAACAGAAAACGGAGCTGGTCTCTCCCGGAGCCGCAGGATTCCCGCAGTCAAGATCGATGCGACATCGACAAGTTGTTGCTCGTGCGGTGTGTGCGCAGTTTCATCGCAGTTGGTCATGGTGAAAAACTCCGCAAGAGAATGGCCACCGATCGTGGCCCAGTGTTTGTTGCTGCAGTAGGTTCGTGGCCGAGCTTGGCCCTATTGTTTACCTACCGGGCGGAGGTTCGAGTTGGCGGTGAATATTGGAATAACCCTTTGGTACGTCGTCTTGTGAGTCGCCAGAGTACGCCTCATAACTCTCGTTTTTCTGCTGAAAACAGCCAGTTTTGCAGCATATCTGTTAGGATTCGAACTAGTCGTGCGATGAATCGATCGATCTACGGATGGAGTGAGAATAGGTCGAAACAGCCTATCACCCGATCAATAAGTTTCCCCGTTCGGAAGTATCCGATATATACTTAGCCCTGGGTGGCGAGCTGCGGTGTCTTGGCTGAAAAAAGTTTTGACTCCGCGCAAATGGTCGGGTCATCCCTAGTACCACGCACAGCTGATCCGGCGTCGCCAAAGTCGCGGCTCGTCTTCATTTTCGTAGCATTCGTTCCAATCAGGAGATCGTACGATGGGCAAGTTCTTTTGTGTAATGATTTGTGTTGGCGTTGTCGCCGCATCTGTGCTGCTAACGGGTGGAGTTTTGGCTGATGAGAAAGCTGACAAGCAGGATCTGCTCGCTGCAAACGAAGGTTTCTATACTGCGCTCAACGCGCTCTTCAAGGGAGAAGTTGCCGCCATGGAGCAGGTCTGGTCTCACAGCGACGATGTTAATTACATGGGCCCGGACGGACTTCGCCTTTTGGGATGGAAGGCAGTACTTTCTGATTGGAGAACCCAAGCTGAAAAACGGCTTGGAGGCACGATTAAAATGGACCAGCCACAAGTTCAGGTTGGTGGTTCGCTGGGCGTGATCAGCGGGATAGAGATTGGCGAGAATATTGTTGATGGTAAGCCGCAGAAAGTATCGATTCGTGCGACAAGCATATTTCGAAAAGAGGATGGCAAATGGAAGATGATTGGCCATCACACCGACAAACTGCCCTATCTTGCGAAGTAAAATCACTAACGCTCCCTACAGGACCGATTGGATCACCTCTCCACCATCACTTTCGCCACCCCTGCCGACTTAGCGAAATCATCCTCGGTAACCAGCAAGTAATTCTGCTGGGCAATCCGTGGTGAGTTGCCAAGCCACGAGCAAACCACGTGCAACGGGAACTCACGCTGCAGCTCTGTTTGCCGGCTAGCTCGCAACGAATGGAACAATCGTGGCCAACCCGAGACTCCGGGCAACCGCAACCACTCGATTTACTGTTCACTCCTTGGTCGCCATTCCGCAACTTTTCATCGGGGTGCGAGAGCAACCGGGTTGTTAAGTAATAACGATTGTTAACCAGAGAGTCAGAGAGTTCGAAAGGGTTGCTCCCGGGGTGCGAGCCCAACCTCCATGGTTGCTTCCGGACCCCGAGAGCAACCGGTTCGGAACTAAAACTCGCGCCGCGACGCCCGAATCGTCGCAAACCCTTGGAAAACCAGGGCTTTAATGCAAAAAGCCGAGAGCGGTCACTCCCGGCTTTCTGTGTTAACTGGTTAACAGGCTCGTTTCGAGCTAAAAATCTCAGCTCCCCGAGCCGACCCTGAAAACGAACCCAATCTGAGAAGTCTAAATCACAAGTGCCTAATCTTTAAGGGTTTAGCGAGTTCGAGACCGAATCGGTCGGTTGTTCAGAATGTGCCGCGTTACTGAAAAACTGCTTAACAGTGGGCAGTTTCGATTCGGGCCAGGAGATTTCCTAATAGCGAGGCAATTGCGAGGAAGAGCCCCTTTGATCAATATTCAGCCGCCACGTCGATGGATGCGATCCTGGAGGGATTCTGTGATCTCTTGAAGTTCCTCAAGGGTCTTACCAGAAAGGTCCGTTGCCTCAGACTCCACACCTAGAATGGACTCGAGCGTACGGATCAATTTGATCTCACCCTTGATTTCGCCCTCCTGACGCCCTTCCTGACGTCCTTCCTGTCGTCCCTCCTGACGCCCTTTCGTGAGCAGTTGGTCTGCGACGGAGCCTGGCTCGGGTT
>JBBAXA010000151.1:0-2682 GCA_040396935.1 Pirellula sp. | reverse complement strand
AATCCGACCACTGATTCCAGATGAAAGCGACCACCAATTCCTGTCCAATCCGACCACTGATTCCAGTCGAAAGCGACCACTTCTGCTTTTAAACAATGCAGACTAATCCATCCCCGATTGAGCGAAACGGCGGGGGGATTGGCGATGCCAAGAAGCAGGACGGATATGCGTAAGGTAAAGACAATATTACGTTTGAGCTGGGAGGCGAAGCTCTCCCAGCGGGAAATTGCCGAGGCTCTTGGAGTCGGCAAGACCACGGTTCAGGAGGTTCTTGCGAGGGCGCAAGAAATGGGTCTTGATTGGAGCCAAATACAAAGTATTCGTGAAAGTCACTTGATTGAAATCCTCTATCCCCCGGTCAAACTTGAGAGACCAAGAAAAGACCCTGACTGGGCTCAAATCAAACTGGAGGTGATGAGAAAAGGAGTCACTCTTCTTCTCCTCTGGGAGGAATATCGGGAGCAAAACCCGGACTCGCCGTCGTATAGTTGGTTCTGCGAGAACTACAAAAGATGGGAACGAAACTCTCGGTTGGTCATGCGTCAGACGCACAAGGCTGGAGAGAAGTTGTTCTTGGACTTCGCAGGCCTCACTGTTTCCTACGTGGACCAAATAACAGGTGAGGTAAGAGCCGCTCAAATCTTCGTCGCGGTACTCGGTGCAAGCAATATGACCTTTGCGATGGCAGTGGAAGACCAAACAGTTGCAAACTGGTGCCATGCAAACGTCTGTGCACTGAGATTCTTTGGTGGCGTTCCAGCAATCCTAGTCCCTGACAATCTTAAAGCGGCCGTGAGATCACCCTCGCGATATGAGCCGAAGATCCAATCAAACTATTTAGACTTCGCCGAACACTACAACTGTGCAGTCATTCCGGCCAGAGTGCGAAAACCCCGAGACAAAGCCAAAGTTGAGGTTGGTGTTCAAGTCATTGAACGTTGGATTCTTGCGCGGCTCAGGAGAACAAGCTTCGGATCCATCGCGGAAATCAACTCTGCAATCGTTCCTCTTCTTGAAATCATCAACAACAAGACGATGAGGCATCTGGGAAAATCTCGAAGAGAACTCTTTGAAGCTATCGACAAGCCAGCTCTCAAACCTCTGCCTGAAAAAGAGTTCGAACTGGTGACTCGCAAAAGAGCAAAGGTCAATATCGATTACCACATCGAGCTGCAGCGAGCATACTACAGCGTTCCATTCCAGCACGTCGGACAAGATGTTGAAATTCGATACACGAGATTAATGGTCGAAATTCTACATCAAGGCAGAGTTATCGCAGTGCATCAAAGGCTTTCAAAACTTGGAGCTCGTCAAACCATCCCAGAGCACATGCCATCGCATCATCGAAAGATGATGGACTGGAATCCCCAACGAATTCTCCGGTGGGCACTGGATGCAGCCGGCCCAAATACCAAGCAACTCTGTGAAGCATTAATGGGTCGACAAAAGCACCCCGAACAGGGCTACCGCAGTTGTATTGCCCTCATACGGATGGCCGACAAGTACGGCAGTGATCTGCTCGAAAGTACCGCTGCAAAGGTTCTGAATCGAAATCAGCAGAGCGTCTTCGAGGTTGAGAAACTGATTCGCCTCGAGAAGGCAAAACAGAATCCAACTTCAAAAGTCCAACATCACGAAAACATCCGCGGCGCTGCCTATTACAATTAAAAGGATAACAAGAATGGTTATGTTGAATCCAGTATGTGAAAAGCTGACATCACTTCGACTTCACGGCATGCTTCACGCGTTCCAAGAACAGTTGCATTCATCTTCATACGATGAGCTCTCTTTCGAAGATCGCGTGGCTGTTCTCGTCGAACGTGAAATAATCGAGCGCGAGAACAAGGCACTCTCGAGCCGACTGGGAAGAGCCAAACTTCGGCAGGAAGGCGATCTTGAGGATATCCGGCCATCAGCTGCACGAGGTCTCGATAAGAGCACCATCAAAATGCTTTCTCAATGCGAGTGGATCCGCTCCAAAAGAAACCTGCTGATCACAGGCCCGAGCGGAAGCGGGAAAACCTTTATCGCGTCCGCGATTGCTCGAAAGGCCTGTCTAATGGGGATGAGTGCAAGATACTTCAGAGCGACGGCGCTTGCGTACGAACTCGATAATGCCAGAACCGAAGGGCGACTACACCGCAGCATTAGGGCAATGGCAAAGTACCAGCTCATCGTCATAGATGACTTCTGCCTATCAGCCATGAGCGAGGCAGAAGAAAAGGACCTCTTCGAACTCATCGAGGACCGCCATGGAAATGGAACTGTCATCCTCACGAGTCAAAACCCGGTAAACCTCTGGCACGGTCTTATGCCAAATCCTGCAATCGCGGACGCCATTCTTGATCGAGTTGTCCATGGTGCCGTGCGCTTGGAACTGAAAGGAGAGAGTCTGAGAAAAACGTCAAGCAACCTTGACCACGCCCAACCAATGGAGCAATGAATGAGCTGAAGTTCGTCGCTGCGCTCCGATTATGCAAATGCGGTCGGATTCAGGCGGAATGCCTGGTCGCTTTCAAAACGAACGGTCGGTCGGATTCGCTGGAATACACACATGGGGCCGATGGTCAGGATTCAGATCCACCAGTGGCGGGTTCTTCAGGCAAAAATCAAAAAGCGCGCAAACGAAAACGCATCTCCTGGGCACAGCTTCTCAAACGCACATTCAAAATCGACGTGCTC
>JBBAXA010000150.1:0-2764 GCA_040396935.1 Pirellula sp. | reverse complement strand
ACGCACCCTCGGTCTGGTTATCCCTCCACAAGTTGCGTCCCCGCAGAGCTCGCTTCTGTTTCACCAGACAGGAGCAGCCTACCACCCAAAAGAACTTTGAACACCCGAGTCATGCCGAAAAAAATCCCGGGGGTACCGGGGGCGGGCCCCCGAAGGATTAAGCCTGAATTCAAATCCTTGAAGAAAATGTGTCTCAAAGTCGTTGACACATTCCGCTGCTCGCATTTCTTCGGGCGACATTTTTTCAACGCTTTTCGGTGGCGACATGAGCAACTCCTACGCGGGATAGACTGAATCAACCGGGAAAAGACGGTGGATTCGGGACGCAACAAAGATGTGCGCCTCTATCTGTAGGGTTACACGCAAAGTGTTGGATCGGACGAAGCGGCAGGCCGAGATTTTCGCTGTTAATTGAAGATTGGAATTCTGGTACCGCGTGTCAAAGCTTGCTTTACCCAGTTCGAATCAAAACTGTTAAACTCAAAGCTTTGTAATGGAATCCCATACCCCATCGCACGGTCTTTATCTCGCATGAGAATTAATCTTGATGAGTCCCAAGAAATCTCTTAGATCTGCGGAAACACCTGAAGTCCGTGATCTGTTTTCTACAATCGCAGGGCTGCAAGTGCGAGCAATTGGATTCTCGGGTGTTATTGTTTGATCTGTCGGCGCGAAGCATGCAACGCAAACTGGCTTCTTCTCTGGCAAAGGCGCGGCAAAAACTGGCGGACGATGGAATCGAGTCGGTATTGAAACCGTCTATGCATCATTGGATGTATTGACGGCAACGAAAGAGGCATACCAGAACTTTATCGTTTACAAGCTGCCTCTTTCGAGCATTCGTCCGCGAGTTATGGCGGGGGCTGAGGTAGTCCTGAGTAAGCTGTTGGATATTACGGACGCGTCGATTCGGCGAGAGCTTGGCTTCACACGAGAAGATCTTGTTAGTGAGGATTGGCGCGGAATACAAGCAGGAGGAGATGAGTCATGGACTCAAGCTATCGGGCGAGGCTGCGTTCGGTCGGGCTTCGAAGGCATTCTTGTTCCGTCGGCAAGAAACCCGAAGGGTAAGAACATTGTCCTGTTTCCACAAAACTTCACGGCAGCGTCAAAGTTGCAAATAATCGCGGCAGAAGATATCAAATAACGAACTCGCAAACCTGCACTTTTGCATGAAAAAGTGCTTGCCTGGGTCTGTTTTGTCCGATATACTTGAACAAGCAAAGTTCGGTGATCTGACCGCTGGAAAAGGAGACATGTTACGTGACCACGAAAACGAGAAAATCCGTTTCCTCGCCTAAGAAAGACGCATTGCCAGCGAGAGTTGCTAGAAGGACGGTTGCCGCCAAAGCATCGAGACTCGTCCAATCGAAGGCGATTCCTGGGCTCAAGGGCAAGGGCTTGCTCCAATTAGGAAGTGAATCCAAGCTCGAACTGCGAGATCGACTCAGTATGCCGCGCCCGCTCTTTGGTCGTGTCGTGAATGTCTCCGAACGGACAATTGCAAAGGTAGAGTCAGAAACAGACACTGCGGAAAAGCTCAAGAGGCCCTACAACGAAGTCTACCGATTGCTAGAAGCACTCGGCGATGTTGTAGAAGTGAATTCGCTGGGCAATTGGTTTCAAGAGCCGAATGATGCGTTTGACGGTCTCAAGCCGATGGAAGTAATCGAACGAGGCGAAATCGACCGACTTTGGAACATGGTGTATGAGCTAAGGAGCGGGATGCCTGGGTAACGCCAAAGTTTCTCGCTCCATGCTGCTCTGATATGGCTTTCCTCATAGCCCAAGAATCCAGCTATCCAAGAGTTCTCTGTTCGTAGATTGGCGACACTCTGTCTTGCGAGCACGACTTTGGGCAGCGACCGATTGAACTGTCCTCGAATCCGAGATAGCAACGGAAAAACCACGAGCCGGAGTTAACAAGCTTGTTTCTCAGCGTTTGCCCGAGGAATATCGGGCGTTTGGGTCTAACCCCGAACTCGATGAACCAGCATTTCACCGTGTTAAGTATCGAAACAACCGGGCAGGAATCGTTCGAAACCGTCTCCAACTCAGTTGCAGACACTGTGTTAATCAAAACCGGGAGCGGAAACGGAGATCTTGAGAGTTCTCAGCGGAGAATCGGGCGGGCGGAAGCAACCGGTGCGGTTTCGGTCGTTGCCCGCGATCTCTCTTTCCTAACCGAGATATTTGGGGCGGGCGTCGCGGAGGCGGAAAAGGCCCAAAACGTTGGGTAGAAACGAAAAACGCCGGACGTCGATCTCTCGTCGTCCGGCGTTAACTTTTTGGCGTTTCTTCCGTAGAAAAAAACTAAGGCTCCGCGGATCAACCCTGAAATTGGATCTTCTTTGAGAAGTCGATTTCACAAGTGCCTAATCTTTAAGGGTTTAGCGAGTTCGAGACCGGATCGATCGGTCGTTCTGAGCGTGCCGCGTTACGGAAAAGTTGCTTAACAGTGGGCAGTTTCGATTCGGGTCAGGAGATTTCCTAATAGCGAGGCAATTGCGAGGAAGAGCCCCTTTGATCAATATTCAGCCGCCACGTCGATGGATGCGATCCTGGAGGGATTCTGTGATCTCTTGAAGTTCCTCAAGGGTCTTACCAGAAAGGTCCGTTGCCTCAGACTCCACACCTAGAATGGACTCGAGCGTACGGATCAATTTGATCTCACCCTTGATCTCACCCTTGATTTCACCCTTGATTTCACCCTCCTGACGCCCTTTCGTGAGCAGTTGGTCTGCGACGGAGCCTGGCTCGGGTT
>JBBAXA010000149.1:0-2962 GCA_040396935.1 Pirellula sp. | reverse complement strand
GAAATCCATTGCAGTGCGATCCGGTGATGGCACGTGCGACTGCGGTTAGGGACTTGTAACGTTCACCCTCGAACTCAAAGCAGTCGGTCATGACCATCACGATCAGAAGCTTGCCTTTGTAGTGACGCTCGATCACTTGGCCCGGAAGTGGGATGCGAATGTCCCAATTCGCCGGAATGGACGCTGGGATTTCCTTCCTTGACTTGCGGGCTTTGGGTGGTGTGACCCGAAGCAGCGATTCGCCTGCAATGGCCGTGGCACGCAGAATGGCGCGTTCGCTCAATCCACCTTCGTCGTCTGCTTGCATCTTCCAAGCGACTCGGCGATAGACATAGCGTCGGTTCCTGGAGCGACATTTCTCTCCAAAGAGAAGCTCGAACTTTTCGACAAGCTTGCCCATCGGAAGCTCTGATAGCTCCATTAATTGTTTCTTTGTCTCAGGACTCATTGCTTACCTCCTTGTTGCTGCTCGTTCTTGGTCGTTGATGCGACTTGGGCTTGGCCGCCGTCGCGACGTCGTCGGCAGGCTTGTTGGCATGACGCCAAATCGCTTCGACGATCAAGATCGCGATCCTCTGTCTTTGCTCCTCGTACATGGTTCATCGGTTTGTTTGCAGTCTTGGAACTGGTCTCTTGGGGGCCCGTTGCCCCGAGTTTTGGACCAGTCACAGAGAGCGAGTAAACCGAACGAGAATCAAGCCGATCGGGTAAAGAGTGCGAGAGATTTTCCGAGGTTCCTTCCACAGTTTGTGGCTGACGTTTCCATCGCAACACAGCGCGTCCCAACAACGTTGCGATGCGCGTGATCTGGTCTGCTGGAGAGACCGCTTCGCTCATATAACCTCCGGGTGTCGTTTGAAGCCGAGTAGAACCTACCGAGCCGGAATAAAACCGCTCCTCAGGACTATCTATGCAATTTGGCCGAACGAGCGCCCAAGAAATGCAATTCAACACTGCCAGAACGGGGTGTTTTCGGCGAGAAGCAGAGAGTCTCTAGCTCTTAAACTGAACAGATACACTTGCGGTCTGAGAGAGAAGCGAGTGTCGAGAGATTTGGGGTCGAGGGCAGGATGCCGTTTGGCTCATTGACGACTAAGAGGTTGTGAAAAACCCGCCTGAGGGTGCGCTCGCATCCATTCGAGAGATGCAGGACACCCATGTTTTTGGTCTGCTAAGAACTTGACTTCTGGCTCTGGTAAGGCACAAATAACCTCCAAGACATATTTTCGGGAGGTTTTTTGTTCCATGATCGATCCCAATCCAGAAGGTGCCCGCGCCCGAGCGGCAGAGTTTTTTCGCGAGCATGGCGGGATCATGCGGATGGCGGATGTGATTCGTGGAGGAGTAAACCGCAATACGCTCTATGCTATGCGCAATGCGGGACAGGTTGAACAACTGGCTCGGGGGCTATACCGGCTTGCCGAGATGCCTCCTCTTAGCCAGTCCGATTTGGTGACGGTCGCTGCTAAAAGTCCACAATCGGTAATCTATCTTGTGTCAGCGTTGTCGTTCCACGAGCTAACGACACAGATCCCTCATGAGGTTTGGATTGCAATTCCTCGAAACAGCGAGCCACCACGATTTGAATACCCACCCGTACGCACGTCGCGCCTTAGTGACGCTGCATATTGCACAGGGATCGATAAGCACAAGATCGATGGAATAACGGTACGCGTCTATTCTCCGGAGAAGACTGTGGTTGACAGCTTCAGCCGCCGAAACGAAGTTGGCCTAGATGTGGCGTTGGAAGCATTGAAGTCGTATGTCGCGCAGGGCAATGTGAAGGTCGATTTAATGATGGAGTATGCATCAAAGCTCAGGATCTCCAAAGTGATGCGTCCTTACCTTGAGGCACTTTTATGAATCGTGAACATGACTCAAAAGAATGCAATAATCGAACGATCAGCGTTATCGCCGGTCCCAATGGAGCCGGCAAGTCAACTTTCGTCGAGAACTACATGAATCGCTATATCGATTGCGACGAGTTTCTAAACGCCGACTTGATTGCCCGTGGGCTTTCACCGTTTGCCCCAGAGCGTCAAGCGTTGCGAGCATCCGAGATCTTTCTGCAGCGACTCAGTGAGCTTGAGTCTGGAAATCTAAGTTTTGCATTGGAAACTACGCTTGCTGGCAGGAGCTATCGTCGACGTATTCCGCGGTGGAAAGAACTTGGATTTCGCGTTACTTTGTTCTTTATCTGGTTACCCAGTGTAGAAATGGCCATCCAGCGCGTTGCGACGCGGGTGGCACAAGGTGGTCACAATATCGCTATTCCAGATATCCGGCGACGATACGCTCGGGGCCTGAAGAACCTCACTACAATCTATCTGCCGATCGTCGATGAAGCATGGGTTTTAAACGGTGCTGTTACGCCGCCCGAACTTATTTGGCGAACGTCAGATGGGGACGAGTGGGTTGGGGACGTTGATGTATGGCGGTTAATTCGATCCTTCGAGGGAGGTAAGTTATGATCCGATCTAATCCAGCCCACAACTCAATGTCGATGGACGAAAAAGTAGCTGCAGCGTGCCGCGATGCTGGCCTACAGGCGATTGAAGTAGCAGAACGAACCGGAACCAAGATTGTCACTTGGCGAAATGGAGAGATTGTCTGTTTAACCGCGACCGAAGCACGCGCTCAATACGATCAGAAACTAGATCGATCGAATAACGATGATGCCAAAGACTAAAGCATCCCCGAGAGCACTTAACCCGGAGGTCTGAGAGACCAGAGATCGGCGAGAGATTTGGGTTGGAGGGTCGAATGCGGGGTATCGATCGGTTTGGTAGAGAGTCTCTCTGCAGAGACGATCGGGCGGGATGGAGATAGGGGGCGAGTGCCTTCGGCCTTGTAAAACACTGGGGGAATAAACGAAAAAAGCCGGCGAAAGTGCATTACACCATCGCCGGCTTGTTCACTTAACTCGGCGTTCAGCCTGGGTTCGCCGAGAATTGTTGAGTTG
>JBBAXA010000148.1:0-2963 GCA_040396935.1 Pirellula sp. | reverse complement strand
AACGTTTGCGTTGACCGGGCGGCGGCCAATCAACTATCCATTGGAAACCGCGTTGTCCGCCGCTCCGTGTCCAACGCTTTGTTCGTCGCCTGGTGTGGAATCAGTTTGACCATCGGCGCGACCAACGGTGTTAATTGTATCAAAGACATTTACGACCACGATCCTTATCGCCAACGATCATTGATCGCGATGATTTCGTCTCGCAGTTCTTTCGGCATTCGTTCGTGAACAGCCCTGCGCCTTTTTTCGGTGATTTCGCCAAGTGCGAAGTCCTCCACAAACGATACGCCGATTGCGTTGTCGAGCGCATCGTCTGCGTTCGCGAAGGAGATGGCGATAAATCGACAATAGAATTCCACATCCCACAAGCGGCCATCGTCCATCGCCGTTTCGACGCATCGGCGGAAGGCGGCTACTTCAAGATGCAGCAGGCCGTCATCAATGTCGTCCCACGTAGCGGCGACTTCCGGGAATTGCGACCGGACGGCGTCGATGAACGCGTCGCGATTAAGACGGGTCGGTTTGCCCATTGGCCGGGGTATCAATTCCTGTGCTGTGTGGCGACGAACGACCCCGATGACCGAGCGGGGACAGGTGATTTTTCGATCAGGAAGCGGCCGATCCCCCGCTTCGGTCCATCGGATTGTTCGTCCCCTCTGTGTGTCGACGAATATGTAGTAAGTCGCCCCGATTCATCGATCTGACGTCTTTCGCATCGAGGGTAATGCAAGCAACAGTCGATCCGTCACCATCAACAAACTCGACCTCATACGCGGAGCCATTTGCATAGGCATGAACGACAGCACCAACATCGCCCGCAAAAAGACCAGACATGGGTCTATCCGATATCAAAACAACCATTGAGTGTTCAGCGATCATTAAGTATCCCCAGGATAAGCGGTAACCAATCGAGGTGGCGAATTCTCTTCTACAATCCAAACAGCAACAACCACACCGGGACGACGATCGTCAGTCCCAATCTCGCCTGCTGTTTCGTATTTTACGCCGTACGGAGAAGGTTTGGCAATGAAGTTCTCACAGGAAGTGGCGATAGTAAGAAGATCATCGCGAAGTTCGTCCCAGTTTTGACGAGTATAGCCGACAGAAGCAAACCAAGCGGCCTTCGTTCCACCAACCGGATGCGCTGGATTGAGGAGGTAGTCGCAGAGTTTTTCCTTAGTGACGATCGATTTTTCAGCGTCAGGAAACGCCATTTGTTCTCCAAGGGACGAACGGCAGCGGTAACACGGGGCCACCGCCAAGAAACGGTGATCTCAAAACTCGGGTGATCGGCGGCTTCCGTTCACCGCATGGTTATGCGATGATCGTGGACTTCGTCATGCTTCAAAGGCGATTTTGTACACTTTCTTCTTTTTGTCGATCATACTCGGACGGTGATGCACAAGAATTCGCTCTTCGGCGCTTCCGCCGACGGTGTTCCCGTCTGCGATGACTGGGCCGCTTTGGATTAGGTAGTGCGCAATGTTCGATACAAATTCAAACAAGTCACCGACATCCAGAGTGCAGCGATCCACTTCAATGTCCATCAAGTCAAATTGGCGCATGCCAAGAGTGTACATTCCGATGCTGTCATCTGATGCGCGAACCAGTTGAAATCGGAGCCATACGGGCACGGGTACGTCTTCGTCGGACATGCTTTGACAGAAATCTTCAAAAACAGCCCGCGAATTGCAAACGCTGGCATTGCCCCAATAGACGCCGATCCCATCGAACAGCCTCAACGCCACCAGGGCCAACCGCGATACGGAAATTGCGGATTGAATTGGCGATTGGTCGCCGACACCCATGTTTGTAACAATTACGTGGGCACGGTGAGTGGCGGCCTCTTCGCGACCATTGGGCCACAAGAAGTTTCCATCAGCGTTTTCTTCGGCCTCGCCTCCTGGAATGGCTGCGGGCATGTGCGCCAGAAAACCAACAGTTTCGTCGCCGTGAGTAACGGTCACAATGTCTTTTTCGTCGTATTCTGCGGAGTATCCCGGTCCAAATACGTCCGACACAACGCTCGAAGCACTCGAAAGATCGACTGGCGAAGTGGTCTTGCAGAGCACAAAACAGTGCCGTGTCGTGTTCTCAGCTTTCGCCGGCGCTGCTTCAGCTTTTTTCTTTCGGAAGCGATCGAAGAATGGCATGGGCTTCAATTCCTCAAGGGCACGAACGTTTGCGTTCACCTAGCCGCCGGTGAACGGCATCCATCTCAAATCCGCACCTTCGGCGGCTTAGGTGCAACGGTTGGTTCGCCATTGTGTTACTTTGGCTGATTGGTCGGATGAAGTGATTTTACACTCTGCATCATGACACGAAAATCGTCGTCCTCTTCACTATTGAACGAAAGAACAAAGTACACATATCGATCATTCATGAAGCCGCAAATATAACGCTGTCTCGTTTTGGCATTGGGGACTAAAGTGTTTTCGGCGTCGGCAACATAGAACACAGCATCGCCAATCTTCAGTTCCTTTGGTTGCTTCGAAAACCTTGTTTTTGCATTTAACCGCTTTACCCGATCAGCCATCAGGTCCAGGAAACCTTTTCCACTTCGCTCGAACTTGTCGGACCACGGCTTTTCGCTTGCGACAATCAAGTTTGGATTATCTTCTTTTAGGCCTAACAGAAATTTGGATTGTAATACAATGATAGTTGATTCTGTATCATTGTTGCCGAGTTTCATCCCAAGACTGCTCGCATGTAAAACTGCTGCTTTTGAAGCGGCCTGATTTAACTTGGCAAGGTGTTCGGGGGCCAGGGTAAACCAATCGTCGCATGCGGAAATGGAGGCACCAAGCTTCTCGAGTGCGATTTCGTCAGCGACTGCAGGCAAACTTGCGAGTATGGCGAGTGCCGTTGCAATCAATGCTTTGGACATTGAGATTACTCTTTCTGTTGGCGAACGACAGCGGTAACGGGGCCGCCGCCAATAGACTATGATTTCAAAACCCGCG
>JBBAXA010000147.1:0-3241 GCA_040396935.1 Pirellula sp. | reverse complement strand
AGTATAGTCAGTATTGAATTTGATCCACATAGGTGTGTGTCTCGTGTCGACGAACAACGACGGTAACCGGGCCGCCGCCAAAAGACTAAGATTCCAGATCCGGCGTCATCTGCGGTTCCGGTTGACCGCTTTGTTCGGCGCTGATCGCCGGACTCGTGTCAAGCGAACTCTGATGCCAAACCAACAATGTTGTGCCGACCAGCAGTACCAAGGCCCACTGCAGGAGCGGCACGAAGAACACAGCCATTCGCTGAACCTTGCGGTAATGCGGTTCAGTCTGGTAGCGGTAGCTGTCCTCTACGAACACGTGAAGCCCCCAGGCCGAGAGTCCCACAGCAACTGCCAGCAACGTCCAAGAGGCAGCCAGCTTCCCACGCTGAAGCCAAGCGACCAACGCAAGGAATAGATATGGTCCGACGATGAATAGGACTATAGGGGCATCCCCAAGCGATACCCTCGTAGTGCTGGTGCATCCCAAAACGGCCTCTGCCGCAGCCGCAAGCAGGCAAACCACGATCGTCAGCCGAGCGACTGAGCCTGTTTTCATGCATGTCTCTTCTGGTCGCCGAACGGCGGCGATAACCGAGCCCGAGCAGTTGACTCAACGCAAGTCAGAACGGCTGTTCGAGGGCTTCGTGTTCATCGCTTGGTTAGGCCCATAATCCAAAAAGATTATACGACGGAGAATAAGACCTTCAACCCGAACGCAACCACACCACCGGCATCCATACCGATTGCTACGACCCCAAATGTGATGGGCGCAACAGCTAGTGTACCGGCAGCAAAGAGCAAACCGATACTGCAGACCCCAACACTGACGAAACCAAAAGAGAAAACTCCGAAGCTTACGATTCCTCGGGCGATCACCCCGGCCGCAAAGATGCCTTTAGCGCTAAGGCCTACTGCGAAAATCCCTGTCGCGGTTGCCTGCTTAAGTGATTTGCCGTCTGACAGTGTGGGGAGGTAAACATCGTATAAAGGCATACCGAACAAAGTGAGTGTGCTTGTCCAGCGGAATGCTTGCGATACTGATTCCATGATCGTATTGCCATCTAACGACTAGGCTACGTGTTCATGCAATGCCTTTCCGACTTGCTCATTCTGAAACTGCTGCTGACTAAACGAGCTAAGGAGGATGTAAATCACGTAGAGAACCGTGATCGCAAAATAGACGGGCAACTGCACCGCCAATGGCGGCCATGCGAAGCGGCTCAACGCGACTGATAAAGCAACCAACGGGATAGTTGTCCCCACAATGCGACAACGAAAAATACGACATCGTCGTTGATAGTCGGGGTCAGTGCGCATCAAATGCGCGTGCGTCGAGCACCAAACGCCGAAACGCTCGCGCTCGGGAAACCGCTCTAACTCTGGCGTGGCTGTGTATGTGACGAATTTCATAATCACTCGCGAAGTGGCCTAACGTTGATGATCAGCGGGCGGCGGGAGTTGACTCACCATTGCCAGAAACGTCGCCACCGCCGCTCCGTTGCATCGTTTGGTTCGTCGCTTGCGTCTCGGGTGAACGTGGCGACAATCTGACAACCCGTCTGCCAGAAATTGCCTGGCGACGCCGTAACTCGTTGCCAATCCGAGAAATGTCGTTGTCTTGCTCGGCAGCAAGTTGATGCCGGATGGCGCGAATTTCATCTGTGATGGGGTTAGATATCATCTGAAATTTCCAGAAGTTCTTCAGGTGTACAAATCGTCGGTGGCTCAAAGCCCGAATCGCGACATACGCCTTCAATCCGCTTGCGAAGCGTTGCATTCGCAATATGCTTAAAATTCCATGTCAGCAAGTATTTTACACCGTTGGTTGCAGCAATTGCAATGTGGAAGGCGTCACGAGGCTCGGTTGCAGGTATCGCATGGGCGGCGATAAGAGCAATCGCAAGCGAATCTGTGGCAGTCGTGCCGTCCAGCATGTCAAGGTTCGTTATGTACGTTAGACGTTCTTGGGCGGCGACACCGTCCCCCGCACTACATTCATCAACTACCAGTTGAGAAATGTATAATTGGTATTGATCAGCGTGGTTTTCCCACCAATCACGAGTCAATTTTTGCCGTGCTAAAACAATCGGTTCAGCAAGCAGCCTCCCAGCGAGGTGACCAACGATCGTCGTTTCAATGTAGAGTGTATCCATGGTCACATTCTATCGCGACTAACGATGGGAATAACGGAATCGCGTGAGTTCACATTTTAGCAAAGTCGACCGGCCAACGCGACTTTCGTTCATTCGGTGGTTCGTCGTATTCGGGATCATGGACCGTAAGCAGTACGTCAATCACAAATGAATCTACTGGATGGACTCCCTGAGGGCATCATTTTTGCCGAGTCGTCAAGCGGTCGTTGAGTGGAAATATAACTAAATCATCCACATCGGCATGCTTCCACCCACCAAGCCCACGCAAAACAACGCCATTCCCCATCTACCCACTGTCCAACTCCCTTTCCAAAACGCGAAAGCTATCAAATGGAGACCCAGGAGTCCAAGGTCAACAGACACTGTGGTTGGGAATAGAACCGAAGTTGGTATGACATAACGCTTTGGTGTCGTATCCCACAAGCGTAAAAAAATTACGCGCCACGGCTCCAGTCCACACGGAAGTAGCCCAAGAAAGATTAGCCCAAGAACTATGGCGACGAAGCGCCTGAAAAACGTGAATGGCTTGACAGGCGAGTCGAAATTAGCTGGTGGTTCGTATGGATTTTCGGACATTTCATCGAATCGAACTGTGCGATTAGACGAACGGAAAGGATCACCTCGTCGCCGAGTTTAAATGTTTAGCAAGTTTGACGGGCTCGGCGACTGAACTGAGGTGCATCCGCGTGGTTCGTCGTTTTTGGATCGTGATTCCGATTTTACAGTCGAAAAATTGTCAATGTGCTTGGACGCGAAGTGTTAATTCAAGGCACTCATTTTTGGTTCTTTTCCGAGGTTAACAACCATAGCAATCGAGGCGAATAGGGACCCGCAGATCATCGATCCCGCTGCGACATTCAGCAGATTACACAATTGAATTGCCGCAAGTTG
Source organism: Pirellula sp. (assembly GCA_040396935.1). Taxonomy (GTDB): domain Bacteria; phylum Planctomycetota; class Planctomycetia; order Pirellulales; family Pirellulaceae; genus JBKCUI01. Next base: position 206 of record JBBAXA010000147.1, on the reverse strand, counting down.
TTGCGCATCAAGCGGTCCATCAATCGAGCGCAATGTAGCGACATTCAGTTGACCGCTTGCGATTAGCATGAACATAGCGAAGGCGATCGTTCCGCAAACAAGCACTGACGCGAGAGCGCGTCGCGAAATATTCAGACGTTTCATTTTGAACTCCAGGTCATAGAGGAAATACTGACGAACTATATGAACGACGAACGCCACCGATG
>JBBAXA010000146.1:0-3280 GCA_040396935.1 Pirellula sp. | reverse complement strand
CAGGAATCAGTTTCGTTCGATGGAGACCTAAGAACATCTTTTTTTGGAGTGCTGTACTGCAAGTACAGCTTTGGAATGGAACTGAGTTCTGTGCCTCGATGACGGGAACGTCGATGCGATAGACAAACGTCTGGTTGTAGTTTTGATGGCAACGCATCGGAGCTGTCGACTACCGCTCCATGCATTGATCTGAAATCCGGCCTCGTCCGGCAGCCGTTCCAAAGCGGTGTCTAATCGCCACCGCACTCCAAACGACATAGCTTGTCCAAGCTAACCGAAGTGCGTTTATAGTTTGAGAAAGATCTCTTTCTTCTCAAGGGAACGGAGTATCAACCAGCACAACAGAAAGAAAACAGCGAAGCCGATCCACATGCCGACCGCAGGAATATCGCGAGGCATGAAACTCTTAATGGTCCCCTCGACCACCGAATGAAGAAAATAAGCGATGAGCGCATTGACTCCCAGGGTTCGAAAGATACCAATCTGCCAGCGCCCCAAATCCGTCGCACAAAAGAATAGCATAAAGACTGCCAAGCTTAGTCCCGCCGAGAAAACCAAATAAGAGGGAGAGCCAACTTGTTGGCTCATCATCCAGTAGTTCCAGGGTCGATAACGCGAACTATTATCTACAGTCTGTTTTCGACGATCGTTTTCGTTCGGATCCCGTGCATGCGGAGGTGGTACAAACGGTGGCTCAGCGATCACCCGACTCCAATTGCCCGCAGTAAGCTCGCTCCACCAGCTCGTCACTCTCGATGACGAAGGCAGAACTGGATCGGATGCCAGAATTGGGAGTGGCTTCGATTGCGACTCTTCTTCCGGAGCGACATCGTACCAACGGGTTCCACAGGACAGTAACCAACCCAGCCAACACAGCACCGCCGCCCAAAGAAACATGCGACCACATACCCTCGCTGCCGTGATCGCTCCTTGCTGATACTCCCTGACCCAATCATAGGCCAACGTACCGACCAAAAGCGGTACGCTCCATGTCAAAAACCCGAAAGGTCCACCATCGATCCCTCGAAACGGAGGTCCGTTATGCCACGCAAAGTAGAATATGTAATTCAAAATCGCGTGAAGAAGGATGGAGAGGATTATATAAGCTATGCGCCGACCAGCCGACGCCCGGATGACAGGCAACACCCAAATCGATGCGACTGCGATATGCAAAAGCGTTTGAAACCAATCGACTTTGACTTGTTTCCAAATCGCCCCCCAAAGTCCGATCGTTTTGAATGAGTCCCAATCGAACCGAATTCCTTGAGGCAGGAATGGAGCACCCCCATACCACAGGATAGCGATCAATGCGAGCGAGAGCGATCGCTGAATCGCATGAGCATACGTCTTGGCAAGCCCATCAGATCCCTCGCGCCGGCTCCAACTCAATCGCATGGAAAAGCCTACAGCAAAGAAGAACTGCGGCATGATCGTGTCGGCATAACTACAAAAGACCAAATGGTGGCGGAACAGATAGGGAGAGGCATAGAACGCACCCAAAAAATTGACGAGGAACATCCCCGCGATCGTGTAACCGCGAAACTGGTCCAATGAATGAAGTCGTTGTTGACTAAAGTCGGATAAGGATGCGTTGTTTCTCAAGATAGCGTACGACCACCCATGTGCTGAAAAAGAAAACGACAAACCCGAGGGTAACGTACCAGATAGGCGAGTTGGTGGGTACGAGTTTGCTTATCTGATCCCCTAGGAAGCTGTGTAGGATGTAGGCTGCCAAGGCGTTGGTGCCGAAGGTATTGAGGACTTTCAGATACAAGCCCTTTTCGTCACAAAGCCACACAAAGCCACCGTAAACAAGGATCGCAAAACCAGAAGCGCAAAGAAGGAATGTCAAGGTTGGAATTTGCTTGATCATCATCCAGTAATTGCGTAGACGGACAGGTTTCTCAGCTGTCCCTGGAGGGGATACGAATGGAGGCTCCGCGAAGAAGGAGCTCGTCGTCGAACGAGACAAATCCAATGAATTTGGAAAGAAAGGACTGGCTGCATCGCTCCGCTTTACATCTAAAGCCAGGGCACCTTTATCAAGATCATATAGCCGGGAAACACAGGAAAGACTCCATGCGACAGCCATAAGAATCGCTCCCAACATCATCAGATCTCGAGTCGCCTCTCGCGGAGTACGACTCGCTACTATGTCATAGACCACGGTCCCAGAGAGCATGACTACCGCCCAACTGAGCGAACCTAGGAATCCTCCATCCCAGCTAAGGAGATCCCCTGTCCCCCAAAGTCGCACCATCCAGTTGCTCGGCTCACCAACTACAAACCCCCAATTGAACCAATAGGTCAGAAAAGCATGCAAAAGGGCAAAGCCGGCCATAGCTAGAACCCGAACATGAAAGGAAGATGCGACAAAAGGAAGAATGACCATTTGAGTGACTCCGATGATCACCAACGTATTCCACATCCGAGATTTGAGGGTGCAAGCCAACCAGTAACGCCACTGTGCCAAAAAAGTCTCGCCGAAGCTGCGATCCTCCACCGCCATTCTAGTCTCATCCAATGGCACGCCAGACACTCGGGGCATTTCAGAGAATTGCTGCCACCTAGTAAAGCTTCCTCCGATGCCAAACAGCAGAACACCGATGAACACGAGCGAGAAACTCCGCTTCAAGTAGCCGTACCAAACCGACCGAACGCTTGCGTCAGGGGAAGCCAAGCGGCGCAGCATCGTCAAACGAAACGAGAATCCGACCGCCAAATGAAACGCGGGCATGATCGAGTCGGCATAGCTAAAGTAGTTATCGTTGTGCTTGAAAAAACTGTGGATCTTATCGAAGTATCCGATGAAATTGACGAGGACCATACCCAGGATGGTATATCCGCGGAATTGGTCCATCGAAAGAATCCGACTCGCATCTCCATCCATGTGTGGTTTGGCTCGAACGATCGCATCGCCGAGCCCGTACTCCTCACTCGCCAACCGTCGGCTCGTATTCTGATGAACTGTCATGATCTGTCGCTCCTGAAGCCACATTGCCCAGGACACAATCATACCAGTCGACTGTGGCCGTGACGTACACGATACCCAGGAGCCTGAACCACCAATACCTTATCAATTACAAATTCAGGACTGAATAAGTCCTAGTGCATGGGCTCGCGACGAAGCATCACGACTGGGTTGAGTTTCCATCCACCATTTTGCAGGAACGTTGGGGAGATCGTATAGCAAGCACCCGTGAGTGGCCCCAATTCGAGGTTGCGATTCCAGGCGCGAAATCTAAGGAGTCTAAACCTGCAGCCGTTCCAAAGCGGCGGC
>JBBAXA010000145.1:0-3422 GCA_040396935.1 Pirellula sp. | reverse complement strand
CCGACCAGCGATCCACTCCTGAATCAATTTTTACAACTTAGTACGTGGCCGATGGAGAGATCGCCACCGGTTATAGGAGCTTTCACAGCGGAGCGATCGAAAAGGCGCAGCGTTCGATGACCTCGCAGTGCGCATCGAACGATTTCGACAATGTATGTCTCTACCGATTGACTTGTACACTATTCGCACAGACCTGTGCGAATAGTCATCCGGACGGTCTTGGCATCCGCAACCGATATCTAAATGATTCGAGCACTCTATTTTTCAAAATCCATCACGATGATTCCGACGATTCTGCTCGCGATAACCCAATTTCCGAGTTCATCTGTTAGGGTATTCGCTGTAACGTTTAGAGCGTACTCGGATCTACGATAGTCATCGCTAGAATGGGGCTCGGTCCTTGAAGACCACTTGATAAAGACCATTTGTTAGGATGGTTTACGAACGGCGATAAGAAACGGTTGGACACATCCTATTTGCGGTCGCTCGGTCATGTCGCGAATGTAGGACAAGTGAATGCTCTTTGTTTCCAGATCTGTAGTGTCATTTGGTTCGATATAGTCGAAGATACCTAGCTGCAATTTGAGGATAGATGGGTTGGGGTGAATCCTATCTTGGAGCATACAATGATGAATCGCTATGGCATCCGCGATCGACTACTCGCATTGCTCCTGCGTGTTGTTGGTTGCGTTGCCCTGCTCGCGCTAATTCCGCTGTGGATGCCGCGAGCTTGGATCGAGGCTGGGCATCAGTGGCTCGGGTTGGGCGAGTTTCCTGTATCACCGATCGCCGAGTACCTCGCTCGTTCCGTGTCAGCGCTTTCCGCCTTTTACGGCGGTCTTCTGGTTGCTCTGTCATTCGATGTTCAGCGGTTTAGGCCATTGATCCGCTATCAGGCGATAGCGATCATGGCCTTGTCAGCTTGTGGCGTTGTCGTCGGATCATGGGCTGGTATGCCCTGGTGGTTCGTCGGCGGAGACGCAGCCGCATGTTGGGCGTACAGTGTTCCCACGCTCGCGCTTACTGAATTTGAGAACTGCTGCAAAACCAAATCGGTCGAGGCCGAGAACTGACGATGATGCCACGCGGTAGGACGGGATTCGTACTCAAACAAATGCGGATGTGTGTCGTGTAGCTTGTCACTTTGATTCGATCGAGATTCAGGATAACGCCGAACATCGTGCACGAAAGGTAAAGGGTATGCTGAAATGGGGGCGGTCCTTGCGGCACACCACGGTCCTTGTCTTTGCTGGCATTCAGTCTAGGAATCCCTGTCGTTGCTTTCGGACGAGTGACGTTGCAACGCGCCGACCGCAACGCTTAAAGAATTCTTGGGGCTCTGGAGAGTCTCAGAGAAGACCTCGATTTCATCCCCTGGTTTTTAGAGATTGAATCGCAAGCCGTTCAGAGGGATCGTTTGATACACGTTTTGCTTCGTGATACAGCCTAGAAACGCTCGCAGGACGCAAGTGTGCTAGGACATCGATTCCGCGGCACCATTTGCCAGCTCCGCGTTCCTAAAAATATCGCTGAAAAAGGAGATACCGATGACGATTCCCGAAAGAACGGTTGCCGTCTCAAAAAAGGCTGCAGCAATCGGATGCTCCACACTCGGTCCTCCTAGCGTCATGATTCCTATACTGAGAAACGTCGTGATCGCGTAAAGCCATGCTCCCCAGCGTCGTAGCAGGAAAAGACCGACACTCGCAACGAGCATGATGATGATCAGCGGAACCCCGAGGATTAGGAGCAACCACTCCGATAGCGTTATGCTCGCGTTCTCTTGGTCGGCGAGCCATCCTTTCAGCTCAGATGGCAGAAAAGCTGTCGAGGTAATCGAAAACAAAACCCCGAGGATCGTTACAATCCACATCAAAATCACGAGTGTCCTGAGCCATGCATCCGTCTTCATCTATCGGACCTCCGTTGGTGAGTCGATAACACCTACGATCGTTCGACCAGCGCGATCGTGTATTGTCGCAGGTATACTATCCGAGGGGTACACGTTCAGCCAATCCGAAACTCGGGAATCGACACGATCCAGATCAACTCGCTCCGATCGACCCTTGCCCCCATCGGCAGACAAATCCCTTGAGACTATGGAAACACTGAGTGTTCCAAAAAGAAATCGGACCGCGATGCGCGAAAGTAGGATACTCAAAATGCACGCCCCGAGACCTTTAGCATTTGGGCGATTTGCGTTTTTTGCCGATCGCACTGCGGGCTGCAAATTTCCGGATCGCGTCCGGAGCGAATGGAATCTTGCACGCTCCGACCAACTCCACAGCGACCTTGCCTAGACCATCAGCTGTGGTGACAGCACTCTTATGCAGTGGTTTTACGTAACATGCGACGGCGATGACAAAACCATTCATCACATATTTGACCCGATTGGGTTGCTGGTGGATCGATTTCGCTACGCGATCCAATAGCGATTGGATCTCAGTCAGGTCGAGTTCCTCGTCCTTTTGGATTGCGACCAGACTGCTGTAGGTTTGCCAACCGGAGGCCGCGATCGATTCGTTCCTGGAGTCGACCCATTTCAGGGCGAGCTCCCAACCATATCGACTGGACGAGGCAACCCAGGGAACCGTGTATTCTCCGACCATCTGCCATTTCGCATTCTTCACCCATCTCTGCAAATCGTTCTTGGTCATCTTTGCATCATCTGCGATCAGGCCAGCGAGGTACTGCGCATCGGCGATACCCGTATCGTAGAGATCCAAAGCGAGTTGATAATCCATCTTGATACGCTTCTGAATCTTCTTCATGTCCTCAACCTTGACACCGAAGCAAGGCTCCTGGGCCCCGTGCGTCATCCAGGTCTTTTTGGTCTGGGCCGTCCCCATTTCTTTGAGCTCAGCCAGAATTTCTTCGAGTGTCATCGGAATTCTTACTTTCTTGGTCGATCGATAGGAAACCTATCCTACTCTACGGAGCAGGCCCTTCGAAGCCGTGCCATCCGACCCTCGGGCGTACCAAGATCTTTTTTCAGTACGGATATGCACAAAATAAAGTCATCGGCGTTGGGTGTCAGCTGGTTCGACAGTACACCGAATTTGATCGGAAACAATTGGTTGGGTATAGGCTTCGGATTGTGAGGATGGCAGTGGATCTTCGAACCCTTTTTCCCTCAGCAGACTTTTAAAAGAAGATTCTGATTTCTACAAAAAAGTAGATCGGGTTACCCGAGCCAATGGGAATTAAACCTGTTAGTGCAAGTCGGTGGCCCCATTCGCAATGAGACAAATTCCTATGTTGAGTCAGCAATTCCTTCTCGTGCGGCTACGTCCGGTTTCGTCAACGTATTCAAGGCTAGCGATCCTGTTTTTGCTCGCCATCGAGGGTGTTTCGTTGGCAGCGGATGAATCAGAAGATCAGGCTACCAAGGCAAGGCAGCTCGTTCAGCAGGCACTGCAGTC
>JBBAXA010000144.1:0-3488 GCA_040396935.1 Pirellula sp. | reverse complement strand
CATAAGCCGTGTGTCGGTGGTTCGAGTCCACTCATCGCTACTGCGAGTTTATCAATGTTTTTGTTGGTCGGACGCGGGTTCCGCATACCGGGTATTTCTCCCGAGCGACACTGTAAAGTTGAAGTTCATACCGAAAAACTATCCGAACTGGTTAGTAAATCAGGGTATCGAGCGACCATTTCAGGAGTTGCACTCATGCCACGACCCAAGGCAGAAGCACCGTTGATTTCGGCGCATAGCAGCGGGCAAGCCGTCCCCAAGTTTGACCGGGTTACCTTCTAGCTCGGGGAAACGCTGGGATCGGTCCGAAGGGTCCGTCTTGAGAAAAGGCCCACCCTGGTCGGATGATCCAAAACGGCCACCGGTTCCCATACGGAAAACGAAGATCAAGATCCAACGAGGAAACCGATTGCTCGAGCCGAATCTTTGCAAAGCGATGATTTGTTACGAGGCAACACCTGCGTCGTGCATCCGCTCGCACTGAAATCCGACTGACTTCACTCGGCTGACAACCCCGTCATCGTCGACTTGGCATGCAGAAAAACGGAAAGCAAAATCAATCCGTAGGACACAAATTCGACCAACGAAGGAATGGTTCGATCCAAAAGAAATTCGATACAAGCGACAAAGGGCAACGTCGACAGTACCAAAGCTGTCGCGAGGAACGCTGGCAGTCGTGCATAGGCTGCCGTCATAAGAACTTGACCGACTAAACCCGTGACACCTACGATACCAAGCCCCAGCGATTCTCTCGCATTTGGCCATTTCCAATCCTGATTCCAGAGCACGATCGATGCGATGGCCAGGGTTCCCATAAACGCCGTAACGGTCAGCGTAGTCGGAAAATAGACACTCACCTTGCGCAGAGAAAAATAAGCGAGAGCCCCACACAGCGCGCCTACAACACCAACCAACCACGCATCCGCTGGGCACGATGTCGCCCCGGGCAAACCGAGCAGCGACGTACCCAAGGCTCCGATCATGATGTAGATCAATTGAATTCGGGTGGGGCGTTCACCGAGAAACTGCCATCCGAGCACAACAACAAAAAGCGGCGCAATGTCTGCGATAGCTCGCGCGTTGGCCACTGAGGTTTTCGCCATCGTCCAGAAATAACAGAGGGCTGATCCAGCACCCGCAACTCCACGCAGAACGAGCAATTTCGCTTCCGGGACCAAGAGACGATGCATCTGATGCACAGTCCAAGGCAATAATAACAAAACACCAATCGCTGCACGAAAGAAAGTGATCTCAGTCGAGGGCATCTCGCGGCTCAGGTACTTCGCAAGATATCCCATCACCGAAAATGCGAGGGCGCTCGACAACGCTAAGACCGCGCCTGTTCGGCGCCGCAAGGCTTCACTCCGATCGGTAGAATTCATGCGCTGACCATGGAATACCCGAATGTCTGGGATTGCACTTTATTGAAGAAGGAAAAAACTTGCGACGGAATGATCCAAACGCATGACTGTCCAAAAAGGGAAGCAGCGACACCAACCACAATCCAACTCGGCAATCGATTGTCTCCAGGATACGCCCTTTGAATAGATAGGGTTCCATGAACTTGGCAACCGCCGAACCCCACCAACTCCTCTTTTTGTTCCCAATCGGTCGGTTCCTCCACGGCGAATTCGGTCACGTACATCCAACACACCACCATTACCCCTTCTGATACCTTTCCCCCGCAGGATGTAAACAGACGGTGAATTGCCATCCCGCTCCTCGGCTCCGCATTCGTTCTACAGATGCGATTGATCGCGTTTTCTGAGGATTGTATCGATCTTTCCGACTGGGAAAGAAAACCCTTCCAAATACGGCTCATCCAAACGCGCAAACCTGACTGGCGTGTGCTACTCGTTTCATGTGAGGAAGAACCGCGCAGAGCGCCCTGGAGGCGCACGTGCCGGTACTGAATACACCTATGTTCTCCAGGTACTCAATGGTCCTGGTGTTGTATTCGTGCTGATCGGAGCTTTTGTGCGCAGGGTTGCGAGCGAGGGCCTGAAGATTCATCCTTCAACGGTAGTAATGCAGGAGAGGCGACTCAGTCGATCAAAATGAAACAGTTCAATCGGCTACGAAAAAAATATCGTGGTCGCCCGAAATTAGGTGCAGCCGCGGTGGAGTTTGCTGTGGTATCGCCCGTCCTGGTCCTGCTGCTTTTCGGCACGATCGAAGCGTGTCGTATTATCTACCTGAGACAGACGCTAACGATTGCTGCATACGAAGCCACCAGGATTGCTTTGGTTCCAAAATCGACGTCGGGTCAAGTCATCGCAGCGGCTAACAATATCCTTACGGACCGCGGTGTGAAAGACGCAGTGGTCACGATTACCCCCAGCACGTTTAGCACCGCTCCAATCCAGAGTTTTATCGAGGTGCGCGTTACCGCTCCCGCCAATAGCAATTCATTAGTCAAAGCCAATTTCTTTGCAGGCAAATTTCTTGTCGGTCGTTGCTCCATGATGAAAGAGTACTGAAATGCTGATCCGAAGAATGGGAACTCGAAGGTTGCGAAAACGTGTCGGTGCTGCAGCGACGATGCTCGCTGTCCTTCTGCCGATCATCGCAATATTGGCAGGTTTTGCCATCAACTTTGCCTACATGCAGTTGGTACGAACGGAAACCTTCGTGGCTGCAGACGCGGTGACGCGGGCAGCGGCTAGAACCTATGCCCTGACAGGAGATTTGGCAAAGGCAAAGAGCCAAGCACAAACTGCTGCCACGAATAATGCGGGTGTCAGTTCCAAACTGACCTTACAAGATAAGGATTTTATCCTTGGAACATCGGTGAGGAGTTCGACAACGGGTCGCTACACATTCACACCAGGAGGAACAAACACGAATGCACTCAAGGTGAAAGTGGATCGATCAGTGGGATCTGCGAATGGCTCCGTGCCACTCTTGTTTCCAAATATCTTGGGAACGAGCAATTTCGCATTCTCAAAGGAGTCGGTCTCGACCCTAGTCGATGTCGACATCGCGTTCGTCGTCGACCGATCAGGCTCGATGGCTTATGCGGCGAGCGAGAAAGCCGCTTTTCCGCCATTACCAGCGTCAGCACCTACTGGATGGTGGTTTGGAAATGCAGCTCCTCCATCGTCGCGATGGCGTGATTTGGCAAGCGCTTCCACTGTGTTTTTGAAGCAGTTAGAAAGCGCCTCCTTCAGCGCTCAAGTAGCCTTAGTCAGTTATGGAGATACGGCGTTCCTCGACCAGAAAATGACGAGCAGCTTCGCATCGATCAACACAGCCCTTGACAAATACACGAAAAACTTCAACTCCGCCGCCACGAACATCGGTCATGGTTTGCAAATCGGGGAATCCGCATTGGGTGACGGGCGAGCGTATGCATCCAAGGTCGTTGTGTTGATGACCGATGGTATACGAACCGCAGGACCTGATCCGATTCCTATTGCAGATGCTCTAGGGAAGAAAGGGATCATCGTTTTCACTGTGACTTTCTCGAACGAAGCAGACAAAACCAC
>JBBAXA010000143.1:0-3532 GCA_040396935.1 Pirellula sp. | reverse complement strand
CTGAGCGTGCCACACCATAACTTTTAATCAATACAGATTCATGATGTGTAATCGAGCTGGGTGGCACGACCCTGAGCAACGCGAAGGGCGTGGTATGAATCGTCCAGGACTCCACATCACTGACTCGACACCTACCTATCACCGAGGGACACGGCCAATCGGACTCGACGTGCATCTGTAGCAAGGGCTGAAATAACTTCCATTCCAAAGCGGCGTCTATTCGCCGCCGCACTCCAAAAGGGAACGGAACTCTAAAAGGAACGGAATTCCAAAAGGAAACATACTACAAAGGGAACGGTTGGGTGGCACGACCCTGAGCAACGCGAAGGGCGTGGGACCAATCGACCAGGACTCCAAACTACTTGCGCAATTCCGCTTTTAATTGTGAGCGGCGCGGCGCTAGCCGCCCGGTGGCTGTTTGAACGTGCCTCATGGCACAACACGCCCATCGCAAAGCTCTGAGCGTGCCACACTTTACCTTTCATAAAAATACAAATGCATGAGGTTTAACAGCGTTCGACTGCAAATCCCTGATATGTTCAACGGCGCTGGATGGCACTTCCCTGAGCACAGCGAAGGGAGATGGGACGAATCGTCCAGGACTCCACATCACTGACTCGACACCTACCTTTGACCGACGCTTTGCCAACCTGTCACCGAACCGTTACCGAACTATCACACACCTAGTACCAAGCTGTCATCGACCCGTCATCAAAAGAATACGGCGGATTATCGGGAGTGTGTCACGGCAATCGTCCCTCGATTCGGTTTGTTTTGGTCGTTCGAAGCCTACTACAAAAAATTCCGGTCCGTTTGCATCAGATCAACGGCCATTCAAAGCTCGATCGAGCACGTTCTGTGTCATTCTTTGCACTCGCGGATCTGGCCCGTGAGGCCGACTCCAGTGAGACCAGGGGAGCGTGTGCCCCGGTGGATCCGATAACCCCTGAACCCAAAAGATACTCGACGCATTAAACACGACATTCCCCTTGGGCCCGTCGTACACGGTGGCAGTCCATTGCTGTGGTCGTTGACCACTGACCCAAGCCGTCCCAGCTCCGACGATTTGCAAACCTGGAATCTCCGCCGGATCACCGTGATACTCCCAACCGACCAGCCCCGGAATCGAATCCCCCTTCTTCATTCCCGTCCCTTCAAAAATCCAATGTTCGGGCATAACACAGATCCAGTCCCCTCCCCCATTCACAGGCTCGATGTTGCGAGCCCCCATGAGGAACCCCTCATCAGGTCCGTGTTCAGGAAATGGACCATTATCTTTCGCTCTCGCTCGCGCCACAGGTCGATCGCCCCCATACGGACCACCACGAAAGAAAATTCGATTGGGACGACCATCGAAACTGTCACGATACGGCGATACCCAGCAGACGCTATTGCCTGACAGGAACAACAGACTGACTCCTTCGTCTCGCATCTTCTCAACGCTTCGGAATTGCCGAATATCCCAATACTCATCATGACCGACGCTGATCATCGCACGGCACTTCAACCCGCGATCGGGTGTCAACATGTCGCTGTTGCAACAGTAGGACACGTCGTATCCATGCTGCTCGAGCCAGTATGCAAGCGGAAACTCCAGCGGTAGATATTCGCCTGACCCGACCGTTAGCGGGTCATTCACGACACCTTCGAATTGAGCTTCGCGACCATACGGCCGATCAAAACTGACATCCGCCCACGGCCCCTGATTCCCCTTGGGATGCGTGTAAACGGAGTAACGGCTCGGCCATGTGTTGTACGCTTGCCAGGTATTATCCGAACATTGAAACAGCACATCGCATTTGCGATCATCGGTTACCACGAAAATCACATAGCTCTGCCAGTAGGGCTCCTGCTCTGTTTCGGGAATCGTGGTCAATCGGCCGAGATAGACACCGCTTAGCCAATCGTTCGGAATCGTTAATGAATAGCTCGTTTCCCAATGGCATTCGTGCAGGTTTTTCTCGCCCGGTGCCGGAGTCGTCTGCGTCTTGCCTTGCAGTGGACCGACGTTCGCCACGCGCCGCGCTCCTGCACCTCCGTAATAGCCGGTTCGGAAGATCTCGAGTCGAAACAGACGCGCTGGATTGGTGGACACCTTGATATCGATCGTTTCACCTGCTCGAACACTTTGTTTGGAACAATACCCTTCGATCCACGGTGAACGGTAACGAGTGCCGTCCACTCGAACTCGGGTCAACTGCCAATCGGTACTCCCAGTCAATCGGTTTTCTATCACGACTGGATTGCTTGATTCGGATGCGACTTGCGCATGAGCCTTCGATTGAAGCAAGGTCGTCGTGAGAAACCCAAAAAGGATCGCGAGGAGAGAGCAACGAAACTCCCACGGTCCGGGAAACTTTGCTCGATAGGGTCGCGAAACTTTTTGCATCTTCATTCTCCGAGTCGCTTGTTTGGGTTCGTTAGAGTGGCTTCGGCCCCAGAGGACTGATACCCCTTCCCTCGAGGACCATCCATGGGGAATTCGATCCTGTAGCACTTGCAGGTATACACCATGCCATGGCGAACCTACTTGGGCTCGATCTTCCGCGGCTCGATCCCGTTTCCTGTTGGCTTTGTGACGAATCGCTACTTTTGTACGATGTAGACGAAGGCCGGTGGTAGATTCTGCCAGACGGTACGCGTTCGCTCAACACATCGAAACCTGGATTGTAGCTTCCGCTGGAACGCTCGTCCCCCTGGCAGGAGCAAACCCTGCCAATAGGCAAACGTTACAAACCTTCCACCCGGCCTGAGTATCTCCAGAATGGTATCGATCAGTCGATCCTGCAAATCGTCCTCAAAGACAGACCAGGGAAGTCCGCACACGATGCAGTCGCAGTGAGATTGCGTGCGTGCGGCTAGATGCTTTTTTGCGTTAGTAGCACAGTCGCAATAAATATCGATACCCGGATACCGCCCGGAAAGCACCTCGGCAAAGCGCTCATTCCACTCGATCGCGAAGAAATCCGCATCATCTCGCATCTCCTCAAGAATGCGTTTCGTAAACACCCCAGTGCCAGGCCCGAACTCCACGATGGTTTTCGCTTGTCGAACAATCGCGGCATCGACGATCAGCTTAGCAAGCTCGCGAGAACTCGGTGCGATCGCGCCGATCTCTCCAGGATGAAGCACAAATTGCGTTAGGAAGCTGAGTGTCGACATAGGTCAATCGGTCAGCACCGTTCTTTCGCGCGCAACTCTTCCAAAAACGCACGCCCACAAGCCAGTTTCGAAGCCAGCGGACTGCCTGGGTCGATGGCCCGCCAGAAAGGGGGCAACCTCTGATGCGTCAACCCATTGCTTAAGCTCGATATACGCCGCCTCAGCGACAACTCTCAACGAGATGCCCGTCGTCACCGGGCATGCGACATCCGCGTGATACTGTCGCACGAGAGACTTCCGAAGCTGCGAGGCATCGGTCGTCTTGCCAACTGGTATTTTGCGAAGATCCAGGTCTCCCAATTTCAATGTAACGATAAGCATGGATACTCCAGAGGGTATATCGGAAGAGGATCTTTCGAGCGTCTTGATC
>JBBAXA010000142.1:0-3627 GCA_040396935.1 Pirellula sp. | reverse complement strand
GCTGGGAGGTTTGGTATTGGGGTTCGGATTTCTCTGGACTGATCTCGTTTGCTACTCGGTTGGCATCGCCATCGGATCGCTCGCAGAGTGGGGGATCAGACGCTTCATTGGGTCAGGATTGAAAAAGGAAACAGTCCGTTAGGTTCCGTCGGCTGTTCAATAAGACTTCTCTGTTAAACAGAGAATTTGATAGTTGTAGACGATTTGGAGCGGTCCGGTCTCGGAAATGCTATTTTTGGCCGATCTGAGAGCGCTCTCTGTTTGGCAGCCGCACGGCCGAGAAACTCAAAAACCCTTTCAAAACAACGAAAAAAGCCGAGGGGGTTGATTCCTCGGCTTCTCTGTTAAATCGAATCCTCGGAAATTCCGAGGATTGGAAAGGCTCCCCGGACCCACGCTGAAATTGGATTTTCTCTGAGAAGTCGAGTTTGAAAGTTGCATAAAAACATACTCTTTAAGAGCTCGAGACCGGATCGATCGGTCGTCCTCACCGTGTCGCGTTACGGAAAATCCACTTAACAATCGGGACTTTCGCTGCGCCGATTTTTAATCGTTTCAACTTTACGCGACTTGCGCCTAAGTGCTTACAAAAACTGTCCTTAACGGCTTTTGGGTAACTACGGTTCGCCGAGCGAAGTACTCTTCGAACAAATCGAGAGACTCGCGCTTTGCCAAAACAAAATGGCTTCAAAAATGCAGTTTTCGTTTAATCGATCCTGAGAGCCAACAAGGCTCTCGCGAGTTCCCGAGTCGGTTTTGAGTCGCGAGGTTGTTAACTGGCGAAAGCGTTTTCCGAAACCATCCTATCCTGAAATGGCGATTTACAACGCGCGAGTCGGAGTTTGATGCCAAGGCAATACGTTCATCGAACTTGCCTAGCAACTGAGCAAACTGCTATACTTCCCCGCCAGGAGTCTATTTTTTTCCAATACCAAGGAGTTCGCAGTGGGAACCATCGAACAAGGTTCTGTCTATGACACTCTGGTTGATCTTTTGGTTCAAGGAGGGAATCGTCAAGAGATCCTCAAATTTCGCTTGGGCTCTGAACCCCAAAGTCGACTAGATGAGCTTCTGGAAAAAAGTCGTAGCGGAAACATCACGCCGGAAGAAGCCTCCGAGTTAGAAACCTTTGAGCATTTTGAACATGTCGTGAGATTGCTCAAAGCTAGGGTGCTGCAGAGCCAAGTACCGTGAGCGATCGTCCGTCTGCATCGCTTAGAAAATTGGTTTTTGATCGCGCTGAGGGACGCTGCGAGTACTGTTTATTTCCACAAGACCTCGCGGCAAGTTCCCATCAGATAGATCATATCATTGCAGAAAAGCATGGAGGTAAGACTCACGAGGGCAATCTGGCTCTTTGTTGCATGCTTTGTAATCTCCGTAAGGGTAGCGATATCGGTACTCTAGACCCAGCAACAGGTCAACTGACGTCTCTTTTTCATCCTCGGATCCATGCGTGGCGAGAGCACTTCGGAATCGATGGGGTGCAAATTGTCGGCTTCACCGCGATCGGAAGAGCCACCGCTCAGTTTCTTCAATTGAATAGCATCGATCGACTTACGGAACGTGCCGAATTCGCGCGAGCCGGGGTCGTCATGGACGCTCACCTGTCGAGAAAGCCTCGTTAGCTTTGATATATTCTGACTTGGAGTATCACCGCAATTTTTTGGATTTTAAATCGAAGCTAATGGATTTCAGCTGGAAATTGTCGCGAACTGCGTTCCCCGCTATCTAAACGACGCGATCCTCGGCCGGTAATATGCAAAGTATCGTACCGAAAGCTGCATCCATTTTGATTGCTCTGAAGCGCAAACAAAACTCTTACGACCATCGCCTCAGAGATGCAGTGTTTCAACGAGGTCAGTCGACGATCGTACGGCAGATCGACATCCTACGCTCGCAAATCCATGGTTGGAAACAGGTTCGAACTAAACCGGTCGTGACTCTGGTTGCTCCGAATAGCTACGTCGATGATTTGGAAAAACGAGTGGTCATTCTCGAGCAACGCTCTACAAGGTTGCTTGCGCTGCTCCGATTGTGCATTGTATTGTTTCGACTATCGAGGTTCTCACTTGCAAGCCAACGACTCCCTAAAGGAGCTTGTTTCTGATGACACGATCCAACGCATCCTTGTGCAGGTCGATATTGTTGAATCGAACAGCATGATCGAAGCCTGGTGGCGTCAGCTGAAGCACCAGTGGTTGTACTTGAACGAACTCGATAGCGCGAGTTCCGTTCGCAAGCTCATTGATTTCTATGTTGAGCAGCACAATTCGGTTGTTCCCCTTTTTGCCTTTCAAGGTCAAACACCCGACGAGATGGTCTTTGGAACAGGAGTGAGAGTTCCGGCCAACCTTAACGAGAAGCGAGCAACTCACTCGATGGCTGTATGCCGCACAGTCCACAGCTCACCTTTCAACTTTCTAAACTCTACTCTCTAGCCGTTCCGCGGCTACCGAGTTCTCGAACGGTTTTTTTTAGAATGTCCTGCAGCGATGGAGCGTTGCGACGCATCATGGTATCACCCCTTTTGCAACTCGCCTAATGTCTCATGTCCTGGCGATAGCGACCGGGCGTCATGCCGACTCGGTCGCGAAAGAGATTGGCCAGATGCTGGACGGAGGCAAAGCCGGCTCGCGATGCAATGGCTTGTAACGAGAGTTCCGTTTCGGCAAGATCGGTCTTAACACGTGCCAGTCGAATTTGCATGATCGCGGCGGTTGCCGATTGCCCCACCGCCGCTTGCAGACAGCGATCGAGCGTACTACGAGAGACTGCCAGATGCGCGGCGACATCCTCAGCAGTTACAGGCTGACAGGCATTCTCGCGAATGAACCGGATGGCAGCCGCAGCTTCCGGGTCGTCGACGGCGATCATGTCCGTTGACAGCCGTGTCACCACACCACGAGGTGGCATCATGGTGCGCCTAGCAACACGGCGTCCCTGCATCCGTTTGGCAAGGACTTCAGCCGCCTTGTATCCGACGGCGACTGCATTGACGTCCACGCTGCTCAGCGGCGGATTGGAAATGCGGCAGAAGACTTCATCATTATCGATTCCCATCACTGCGGCGTCTTCCGGAACACGTAAGCCCAGCGTCAGTGCGACGTCGAGAACCAAGTGTGCTTGTTCGTCGTCACATGCAAGAATCGCGATGGGGCGTGGCAAACTATTTAACCACTTGATCAATTCCTGCATATCCTTCGGTGATGAGGTAGTGCTTCGCCAACTGGCTCGCGGATTTTGCTTGGTCCGAAAGACGTTGCAGGTTGAACCGGCTTCAGTGACCAGTTGCTGAAATCGCTCCCGCCGCCAGTCGATCCAGACTCGCGGTTTACGAAAGAACTCACACCAGGCGAAATGGCGAAAGCCGCGTTGGCGAAAGTGTTCGAAAGCTGCTTCAACGACCGGCGCGTTATCGACTCCTACCAGCGGCAGTCCTGCTTCGGGTACTCCGCCACGCACATCGATCACGGGAATCCTCGTTTCCAATACTGCTCGTGCCATCTGGGGCGTATCGCAGCGAACGATGATTCCATCACCTTGCCAAGTTCTCAGCCAACGGGGCGGTCGATCGTCGATATTCCGCGGTTCAAGACGGAGCAACCACGAGCCATGTTCGGCTGC
>JBBAXA010000141.1:0-3676 GCA_040396935.1 Pirellula sp. | reverse complement strand
GCTAGTTTCTCGTCCCTCCCCCCTTCCGAAAACGGGCCCGCCTCCCATGAAACCTCTCCATCGCCGCGAACTCTTCGCCATCGCGTCCATGGCATCTACCTATGCGATCTCCTCCAACTCCCTACAAGCGATGCTGCGGTCACCCAACGAAAAGGTCCGCGTCGCTGTCCTCGGATGCGGACGTGGAGCCAATCTTGCGAGCTGGTTCGCCAAATTACCGGAAAGCCAAGTGGTCGCGATCTGCGACCCCGATGAAAACCGTGGCCAAAAGCTGTGCGATGCCATTCGAGATCTCTCCGCCCGAAGGCCCGCTTACCACGCCGACTTTCGTACCGTGCTCGACTCGAAGGAAGTCGACGCCCTAGCGATCGCGACTCCCGACCATTGGCACGCTCCCGCGACGATCATGGCCTGCTGCGCCGGTAAAGATGTGTATGTCGAGAAACCTGCATCCCACAATGTCCAAGAGGGAAGACTGGCCGTCTCCGCAGCTCGTAAATTCGGCCGCGTCGTCCAACATGGGACCAATCTCCGTGGATCCGACCATTATCGAGAGGCCGCGCAATTGCTTCGCGAGGGAATCATCGGAAAAGTATCGATGGTCAAAGCCATCAACAATCAACGCCGAGGCAGAATGGAGCCTCAACCCGACAGCCCGGTCCCCGCTGGCGTCGATTACGATCTTTGGCTCGGTCCGGCCGCCAACCGCCCATTCAATAAGAACCGTTTTCATAGCGGTTGGCATTGGCACTGGGACTACGGAACCGGGGATTTGGGAAACGATGGTGTCCATCAGATCGACATCGGACGTTTGTTGACAGGGGTCCGCGCCCCCAACGCTGTTTCCTGCAGCGGTGCCAAATTAGGTTCGCGCGGAGATGCTCAGGAAACACCCGATACCATGGTCGTCACCTGGGAGTACGACGATCTGCTGTTCGTATTCGAACAGCGAGACTTCACTCCCTATCGCATGCAGGGCCACCGTCACGACAACGACAATATTGTTTACGGTGATAAAGGATACATGATGATCGATCGCGATGGCTATCGTGTCTTTTTCCGTGGAGAGAAAGGCCCCGAATCGCACCAACCCTGGAGGGATTCGCCGACGTATTTCCAGAACTTCATCGATTGCATCAAAAGCAGAAAAACAGAGGATCTGCTAGGCGATATCGAGGAAGGGCACTATTCTGCTCTTTTATGCCATCTGGGTAACATCGCTTATCGAACAGGACGCAGACTGATCTTCGATCCGACGACCGAAACATTCCCAAGCGATCCCGATGCGAACCATTACCTGACGCGGGAATACCGCAAAGGTTTTGAATTGCCCCACTTCTAACTTGTGTCTCCCGAATTCACCACTGAAAACCATTCATGTTGCGAACGCATCGTTTTTTGAAAACCTTCGTTAGTATCTCGTGGATCCTGACTTGTTGCATCGGGTATTTCAACCGTTCCGTCGCACAAGACGCTGAACGCACGAATGTCGTCTTCATCTTCGCCGATGATTTGGGCTGGACCGATCTCGGCTGCTTTGGCAGTACGTTTTATGAAACGCCTCATCTGGACCGACTGGCTGCATCGGGTGTTCGATTCACCAACGCTTACGCAGCCTGCCCGGTCTGTTCACCGACGCGAGCCAGCATCCTGACCGGCCTCTGGCCCCAGAGGACGAAAATCACGGACTATATCGGTGCCGCCCAACCGGATACGTGGAAGCGGAATACGCGAATGCTCCCTGCCCCCTACGCCACCGAGCTAAATCACTCGTTCGTTACCATGGCCGAATTCCTACGCGATCGTGGGTACAACACCTTCTTTGCGGGCAAGTGGCATCTCGGTCCTGAAGGGCATTTCCCGGAGGATCAGGGTTTTCAGATCAACCGTGGCGGGCTGGAAAAAGGAGGACCGTATGGAGGTAAAAAATATTTTTCACCCTACGGCAATCCACGATTAACCGACGGTCCCGAGGGTGAGCACCTACCCGACCGATTGGCGACCGAAGCGAACGCATTTATCTCGGCGAATCGAGACAAGCCCTTCTTTGTTTATTTCCCCATGTACTGTGTCCATACCCCGCTCATGGCCCGTCCAGATTTGGAAAAGAAATATGCAGCAAAGAGGGCGACAGGGAATCATCCGGAGCTGTGGGGAACGGAGGGCCCTCGCAAGGTGAGATTGACGCAGAACCATGCGATCTACGCGGGAATGGTGGAGGCGATGGATCAGGCGGTCGGGAAAATCCTCGATCATCTAGAGGCATTGTCTCTGACGGAACGGACACTGGTTGTCTTTACATCGGACAATGGAGGACTCTCCACGAGTGAAGGGCACCCTACCTCGAATGTACCTCTGCGAGCTGGCAAAGGTTGGCTCTATGAGGGTGGAACTCGTGTGCCGACCATCGCCCGCCTACCTAATCGACTGCCGAGAGGACAGGTGAGTGACGTCCCCGTCATCAGTCCGGATTGGTTTCCGACGCTGGCTGCAGCGACCAACGCGAATTCGAGTTCGGCATTGCGATGGGATGGTCAAAGCGTCCTCGAGTTGGTCCGAGCGCCGGCGGAGAATGCGAATCGCCCTTTGTATTGGCACTATCCGCATTATGGAAATCAAGGAGGTCGTCCGGGGGGTGCTATTCGCGAGGGCATTTGGAAGCTGATCGAATGGTATGACGATCGTAGTTTTGAGCTTTACAATCTGCGAGACGATCTAGGTGAGCAGCAGGATCTATCCAAACAGGAAACGGATCGAGTTCGATCGATGGCAGCGCGACTAGCGTCGTGGCGAGTGGAAGTGGGTGCTGTGATGCCCACAGCCAACCCTGCGTATCGAGAATCTCAAAAAGAAGAGCGGTAAAGCCGTTTGGTGCTGGCCATATCGTGGAGGCATTTCGTGTCGCACGCTCTTCGCTGCGCTCAGGGTCGTGCCAACCGTGCCACCCTACGATGGTAAAACCCACTTACCTGTTTATTCAAATGCCAGGTGAAGTGCTCAGGGACACACCACCCATCGACAGCAAAACCCATGTGCCTGTTTATTGAAATGTCAGGTGTGGCACGACCCAGAGCTTTGCGATGGGCGTGCTGATGCCTGACGCAGGTTCAAACAGCCACCGGGCGGCTAGCGCCGCTCCGCTCACAATTAGAAGCAATAGTGGAATGAGTATCGCATCCACGCATAACCTTTTGTATTGACGGTCGACCGATTACCCGTCTCGGAAAAACCGAAACACTGCCAAAGGGGCTTCCCTGTGAACCAAAGGGACAGCAGCTTGGCACTTCGGGGCTTCCCTTTGGAGTGCTGTACTGCTGTACAGCTTTGGAATGGAACTTAGGTCTACGATTCCTGGGCCGTTAGCATAACACGATCGGTTATCGTTCCCGGGCTTTACGTTTCCTGGTAACGACGCGTTTAATAGGATGCATTCCAAAGCGGTGTCTGTCGCCACCGCACTCCAAAGGGTCAGCCATTCCAGAACGTAGAGCAGCGCGGATTCCAAAGCGGTGTCTAGCCGCCACCGCACTCCAAAGGGTCAGCCATTCCAGAACGAAACAACGCGGATTCCAAAGCGGTGTCTGTCGCCACCGCACTCCAAAGGGTCAGCCATACCAGAGCGTAGAACGAAACCGATTCCAAAGCGGTGTCTAGCCGCCACCGCACTCCAAAGGGA
>JBBAXA010000140.1:0-3955 GCA_040396935.1 Pirellula sp. | reverse complement strand
TTGCGAATGGTGCTCGCGATTCGAATCTTGGCAGTACGCTGAAAATTGACTTCTCCGCGACAAACTCAGATCCGTTACAGACTGGATGGGAATCACTGGTCGGTGAACCTGACTCAAACGCGTCAGTAAGTAGCAATTATCTGTCGCCATTCTCGTCAGGCAATGGAAACGTATCGGTCACGGTTGCGGGAATGACCCATTGGCGCGACTACTGGGCGATTTCGAGTGGAAGCTACGTTGCACAAAGCAATCTGCTATCCGATAGCGTGCTACGCAATCAAGCCGGCACCATGACCTTGACCGTCAATAATCTGTCGAACGGCGTGTACCAGTTCACGACGTATCACCACGACACCATTCATGCTGGGCAAATCTTCGACCTGACGGCAACGGATTCAACCGGCACGAGACTGATTGCGGACGACTCGCTGCAAACCACGGGTACCGCCCCAGCTTCCGTCAATATCCAAGTCTTCGAAGTCACTGTGCTGAGCGGCAGTGCCGTTATTCTCAATCTAACTGGAGCGGGTTCTGGGCACGTATCTTTCAATGGGATCGAGATTCGAAAAGTCTCCGATGTACGCCCTTCGGCTGGCGATTATCTCGATGGCGGGAGCGGATCGGACACAATCTTTGGGGGGATGGGTGACGACACCATTGTCGGAGGAGCTGGCGCCGATGCGATGTTTGGAGGAGGTGGGAGGGACACGTTGTCGTACATCGGCTCGACACAGGGAGTATCGGTCAATCTGGCCACAGGTACTGCCACCGGTGGAGATGCAACTGGCGACACGTTCTTGGGGTTCGAGAATCTTACAGGCTCGGCCTTCAACGATACGCTCACCGGTGACAGTGGCGACAACGTTATCGAAGGCGGCCTGGGCAACGATATTCTCGACGGCGGGGCAGGCAGCGATACGGTCAGCTATGCAAGTGCTACCTCCGGAGTCACCGTCAACCTCGCCACGACCACCTCACAAAACACGGTTGGTGCTGGCTCCGATACGATCACCAATTTTGGAAACATCTTAGGGTCAGCATTCGCAGATACGCTCACCGGAAATGCCAATGACAACGTCATCACGGGCGGAGCAGGGAACGATGCCATCATCGGTGGAGCAGGTAACGACACACTAACTGGAGGAGCAGGCATCGACCAACTGACCGGTGGTACGGGTAATGATACATTCAATGTCGACACGGGAACCGACACGATCACTGATTTAGGCAACGGCTCTGATGTCGTTAATATCTCCGTGGGTGCAACCGCGACTGCGACGGCTACGGCAAACTGGACCGCGACAACACCTTCGGTCAATCACGGTACAGCCACGATAACGGCCAACGGTTTTGATTTGGATGTCAGCGCCGCGACCGGTTCCTCGGGATGGACGTTGACCAACTCAGGTAGCAGCACCGCAGTTACGCTTGTCGGATCTTCCTATGTGGATACGATCATCGGCGGATCAGCGCAAGACACGCTGATTGGAGGCAGCGGAAACGATACGCTCATCGGCGGAGGAAACTATGCCACCAGCGGTATTGTGACCAATGGTCTACTCCTTCATCTAGATGCCAGCAATACTGCGAGCTACCCAGGTACTGGAACTATCTGGACCGATCTCTCAGGCAACGGCAATCACGCAACCCTTGTCAATGGCGTTGGATATGATGCTTCCAACGGTGGAAGTTTAGTCTTCGACGGTGTAAATGATTATGCCACGACGGGAAAAACTATCGTTCCAAACTCAACATCTTCGTACACAGTGAGCGCATGGTACAACCGAGATCGTAATAACGTCGGATATGAGGAACTCCTTTCTCAATGGACTTATGCGAACAGCGGAAATTCGTTCTTTTTTGGATTCAATAGTTCCAACGTTCGATTCACCGATAACTGGCATTCCTTTCCCGTTTCTGGTGCGGCAACAACGGGGCAATGGATGCAGATGGTTGGCGTTTATACGCCTACCAATGCATCTCTGTATTTGAATGGCAATTTAGTCGCAACGAGTGGTACAGGGTTTTGGTATTCGGGAACGGGAGAATTTATCATCGGGCGACAAGGTGAACTGCCCATGGAGTATTTCGGTGGTAAGCTCACGGGAGTAGCGGTTTACAATCGAGCTCTCAATGATGCTGAGATTAACCAGAACTACAGCGCTCCACCGACAGGCTTAGGGATTGATACGGCTGTCTACAGTGGCAATCGCTCGGATTATGCGATCTCCTATAACTCCGTGACTCAATCCTACTCGATTACCGACAATCGAAGTGGCTCACCGGATGGGACAGATACGCTGAGCGGAATTGAGCAATTGAGATTCGCTGATCGCGTAATCCGGACATCGCTGGCTGTCAACGATGCTCCAAACTCGATCGCGATCAGCCAACGCAGCGTTGCGATCACAAATGCAAGCTTCGAGGGTAACTCGCTTGCGGATGGAGGCTACATTACCAGTGCAACGGGATGGACGATCACCGGATGGGACGCGGGCGCCTTCAATCCCACTTCGACGCAAATGCCCGAGGGGCCAACGCACGGCAGCAATACCTTGTATGCAACTACAAGCTCCGCCACTCAAACGCTCGCTGAACTTTTTTCCGCTTCGACGCAATACACACTGATGGTGGATGTAGGGGATCGAGCAGATTACAACATTCCGGGCTTCGCGATTCGTCTCTATGCCGGTACCGTATTGATCGGTGAAACAACGGCACTGAGTGTACCGGAAAGCGGCTGGCAAAGCGCCATCCTGAATGTGGATGGGAATAGCTTTGCAGGCAACAGTTCTGCAGTCGGTCAGGCATTGAGGATCGAACTTGTATCCAGTGGTGGTCAAACGAACTTCGACAATGTCCGCTTACTCGCGTCGGATCGCTCCCTAACCATAGCTGAAAACGCAATCAACGGAACGGTTGTTGGCTTCGGCAGTACGATCGATGCGGATCCATGGGATACGCATACCTACTCTCTCATCGATAGCGCCGGTGGGCGCTTTGCGATCAATAGTTCAACCGGCCAAGTTACCGTGGCCAACGGTAGTTTGCTGAACTTCGAGGCAGCCACCAGCCATAACATTGTCGTACGTGCGACCGATCAGGGTGGTTTGACAGTCGATCGGACGGTAACAATCAATTTGACCAACGTCAACGAAGCCCCTGTCTTCGGAAATGTCATTGTCGACAATACGACCTACGGTGGGCAATCCACGGTAACTTATTCGGGTAATGCAGGGGTTGTGGCGGATCGTTTTGTTCCCGTCGACACATCGGGAGCTTACCTTGTTCAGTTTACAGCAAGCAGCAATAGCCCGGGGACTGTACATTATGCTGGCTACAATTCCGAAACGATCGAGGGTTTTCGCATCGGTTACGAACACTATTTGCCGGCTAGTGGAGCGGCAGATACGACGTTGGCCCAGCAACTGAATCCCGGTGACACGCAAATCGTGCTGACCGATGCGAGCACATGGTATCGAGGGCCTGTAGCTTACATTCGGAACTTCATTTGGGGTGGCTACACCGATAACCGCGGCGTTCTGCAAGACCTCGCTTACAGCTTCAACGGCTCTTTTAACTTCAACAGTGGAGCCTGGGCTGAAAACGGGATCAACGGTAATGTGATCACGCTTCAATCACCCTGGGCTGGTCCGATCTTGGAAGCAGGATCCACATTAAGAAATATCGTCTACGGCGCTCACTTCCAATACAATGTCTTAAATTACCAAGCCGTTTCGACTTCGCCAACTGTCTATAGCGGTTCCGTTTCGGGTGTTGGAGCTGGTGGCTATAACATTTTCCGACCCGGTACCGAGTACATCCGCGGAATCATCTTAGCCAATTGGCTCGAAAGCACAGGTGTCACTTCGACCTGGAGCAACATGACGATCCAGGCAGTCGATACCAAATTGGCAGTGGTTGAAAACTGGGGAGCAGGTTCTTTTGTTGGTCG
>JBBAXA010000139.1:0-3970 GCA_040396935.1 Pirellula sp. | reverse complement strand
GCAATCAGGGCACTAAGAAAACGAAGAGATAAGGGGTCAGAAGAGATAAGGGGTCGAGAGATAAGGGGTCAGGAGCCGAATTGGCGATCTGGGCGATTTGCGAACGGAGTTCAAGCGATAAGCTAGGGAGACTTTCGTTTGTTTCGTGTTTGAGTCTTTCGTATCGAGAACTTGATAACTATGCCTCGACCTCCTCGTGCAGATGAAGCGGGTGCAATCTACCATGCGCTCAACCGTGGTAATGCGCGTAAAATCATTTTTCACAAGGATGAGGATTTTGCAGCCTTCGAGCGGGTGATTGGTGAAGGCTTAGAAAGATTTGAAGTTAAACTGTTTGCGTATCAGTGGATGAGCAATCACTGGCACATGATTCTCAGCCCTCAACTTGCCGGCGAGATGAGCCGTTTTCTGTATTGGATTACAATGACTCACACCGCTCGTTACCACGCCCACTATCACACAACCGGCGAAGGGCATGTTTACCAAGGACATTACAAGAGTTTTGCCATAGAAGATGATGTTCATTTTCTGACCGCCTGTCGATACGTTGAGCGGAATGCGTTGTCGGCGAGCTTAGTAAGGCGAGCGGAAGATTGGCGTTGGGGTAGCCTTTGGAATTGGTGCGGTGGAACTTCGGTTATCCAGCTTTCGTCTTGGCCTGTGGCTCGCTTGCCAAGCTGGGTCGAACGAGTCAACGCGGCGATGACGGCGACGGAGGAAAAGCAATTCAAGCAAAGCATCGAGCGCGGCTGTCCTTTCGGAAATCAGGACTGGGTAGAAGCGACCGTTATGCGATTGGGCTTGGAATCAACTCAGCGCAGTCGCGGTCCTCCACGAAAGTCGATCTAATTTACCAATTTGGCTATCGCGGTAGGAACGGCCATTGCTGGCCGCCCCCCGCACAGATCCGTACGTGCGGAACTACCGCATACGGCTCTTACCTTGGATGATGACGTTTCGAGAACCGCACGTTGGGATAAGGATGCAGGATTGTTGGAGTCGGTAGCCAGCGCTTGCTGAGCTTCGAGAACTTCTCCCAAGTTATGTTGCGCCCCCGTTGACTGCGTCGCCGCAGAACGGAATTGCTCAGTGTACGGATCAGTGATGCCGAACGAACGGGAAGCTCGTACAGCGGTGAGTTTCGCTTTGGTTCCATATGATCTTGAGGGGAATGCGGTGAATCAAAGCCAACGGATTAGACTGGTAACCTTTTTCGCGATCGCACTTCCATCTAGCTTCACAGCGAATTTCTGCATTGCGCAATCGATCGAATCCGATCCGGCTCCGCCGCGTGGTCAATTTACTACTCCCGTTTCCGACGAGCCTGCTCCTCAGTACCTGATTCCGGACGTTCCGCCGCAGATCTCCCAGCAACTGAAAGTCGATCGGCATTGGCTATCATTGACCCCAGGCCTGGTACTCATTGGGGATTACAACGCATTTGGCCAAGACGCAGCTAGCTTGAGCCAAGTTGGCAAGCAGATCGATCAATTCGATGACCGAGCTGTACGATTCATGGCTCGTGGCAAAGTCGGAGGAGATTATAAGTTTGGATATCTGGTCGCAGCCGAGTACAAAGGATTCGATACGGATCCTGAGCAACTATGGAACTTAACCGACCTTGTGCTGACGGCCCCGATCGGTGGACCGGAAACAACGGTGTCGGTAGGCAAACTGAAAGAAACTTTCGCTTATGAAATGGTGGGTGATGCAGCGAACCTACCTGCTCAGGAACGGGTGCTGAGCCCATTTTTCGTTTCTCGAAACGCCGGTATGCGACTTAATCGAGTGCTCGGACCAGATCATCGAGCAACTGTCGCAATGGGGGTCTACGATCAGGATTGGGGAAACTCTCCTAGTTCGGTCAATAATGGGACAGATGTCACGTTTCGTACCACCGGCTTACTCTGGGATTTGAACGAAGACCGAGATTATTTCCACATCGGCATGGCTGGACGATACAACGCCTCCACCAATGGAGCCATACGGATGAGAGGTCGTCCGGAATCAAACGTAACAAGCAACTATGTCGATAGTGGGGGAATCCCAGCCAGTTACGCCTGGAACTTTGGCCTAGAACTTCTTTGGAACCGAGGGCCATTCTCGGCAATAGCCGAGTACACACCAAGTTGGATCAGTTCCGACGTTTCCGGCAACCCGAATTTTTATGGATGCTATGTGCTTACCAGTTGGGTCTTGACCGGTGAGTCGAGACCTTATGATAGAACGGTCGGTTACGCACGTCGAATCATTCCAAAACATCGTTATGGAGCCGTTGAACTTGTAGGACGTTTCTCAAATGTCGACCTAGCAGACGAAGAGATTCAAGGGGGTGAGTTTTACAAGACCTACTTTGGCACCAACTGGTGGGCAACTCGACGGGCCAAGTTT
Organism: Pirellula sp.; assembly: GCA_040396935.1. Classification (GTDB taxonomy): domain Bacteria; phylum Planctomycetota; class Planctomycetia; order Pirellulales; family Pirellulaceae; genus JBKCUI01. The sequence goes on along the minus strand of JBBAXA010000139.1, from coordinate 1,579 downwards.
GGGATCGGCTGGGGGCACACTTGGCTCGATCGCTTCGGCACCATTGGTGAAACGGATCACCTTCAGGTGCGAACTCAGTTTGTTTACTAGAAATTGGTTAGCTCGGTTATCTTGGTCGACCGTGTATGATATCAAATCCAACAACGTTGAAATTCACTTGCTGGAATGCAGGGTGAATTGCTAATACGCTTAACGAATCCAGTTCGAAGTAAAACGATCGCTTTTCGGTCCCAGCAAATCGCGAGATGCGAGAAGACCGTTGCCGAGCCTATGCCCGATACAACCTCAGTGAATTCTTTCCTATCAAGGTGTTATCGCACGGCGATTCTCACCGCAATAGGATTGAATTTTGGGATAGGTTGTGAACGCTCAGGATCAAGTCGTTCCGACTTGCGACGTCCCAACAATGAAAGTAACGATCCGAGTACCGAGTTGTTTTCTGGCGGTCGGGTTCATGCAATCAAACTGAACATCACCCAAAGCAACATCGATAAAATCCAGAGGGATGAACGACCCTATGTGCGTGCGACCTTGGAGGAATCGGCAGGAGCCAAGCTTCCGACGATTGGCGTCAAATTGAAAGGTGCCGCCGGTAGTTTTCAGGGGTTTGATGGTAAGCCTGGTTTTACTATCAACATGGATAAGTTCGAGAAGGGGTTGCGTTTTTACTCACTCGACAAATTCCATTTGAATAATGCCGTTCAGGATGAAACCTATTTGCACGAGTGGTTGGGAAGTGAAGTGTTTCGGCGGGCAGGGTACCCTGCCCCACGCGTTGCCCATGCGATCCTAACAGTCAACGATCGCCCTCCTGGATTGTATGTGCTGCGAGAAGGATACGATGCGATCCTTCTGCGGCGCTTTTTTGGAGAAGCCAAGGGGAATCTGTACGATGGCGGGTTCGTGCAGGATTTGGATGCGGAACTAGAAAAGGATGGAGGAGACGGTGTTGACGATCACAGCGATCTCCGTGCGATCGTCGCGAGATTGGGGAGCGAGGATTTTCAGGAACGTGTGAATGGGATTACGGAGCTGATCGATCTCGATCGATTCCTGACCTTTTTCGCGCTGGAGCGGATGGTGGCGCACTGGGACGGCTATTGCAACAACGCTAACAATTATCGTTTGTACCTGGAACCTGAATCGAATCGTGCGGTTTTCCTGCCTCACGGGATGGATCAGATTTTTGATGATGTAGGTATGCCCCTTCTGGATCCTAACGGAGCGATGGTAGCACGGGTGGTGATGAGTTCTGTCATTCTGAGGAGCCGATACCGCGACAAAGTGCGCGAACTGCTTCCGATCTTTCATCCACCGGATAGTTTGATCGAAGCGATCGATACCAAGTCGAAAGAATTGCAGCAGTGTATTGGAATCCTGGGTAACGAGTTTTTAGCACAGCATCGGGAAAGGGTTGAGGAACTCAAGCAGCGAGTTCGTGAGCGAGCTGCCAACATTCTCTCGCAATTAGAGGAGAAGGACCCGGCGCCTTTAGAGATACCTTTGCAAGGATCTGTGCCGTTGGAATCATGGTATTTCGGCAACGATAACGATCAGATCACGGCGACATCGTCAGGCG
>JBBAXA010000138.1:0-3985 GCA_040396935.1 Pirellula sp. | reverse complement strand
TATACTGATCTCCGGGCGACGCCGAAACAGAAGCAATGAGGCGTAACAAAGCGATCCACCCAAGTCGCCGGTCGGCCACGAATATGGATCATAGCACTTTGGCGGCGACTGGGTGATCGCCGGCGTTCTGTCAAGAAATCCCAAGTTGGACGTGGAGCACAACCGTACATGGACACAGGGCCAACGCGTCGAGAGCCAAACCAAGCAGGGTTACCACATCCGACCGGTCACGAACAGATTCAAGAATCCGACAACAAAATAATCGAGCTTGGCGTATCGCAATGTGACTCAATGTCGAACGTATTCTTTGCATACGCTACGCCGATGCAAGATGAGGATAAACCGTCGGATGGATTGTCCGTTAATCCCGTACCGCAGGTATCATTGAACGAACCAGCAACATGGCTGTCGCAAAGTGAACGATGGGATGGAGTTATCGGTTATTATCAAGTGGTCAAGGAGGAAGAAGGAAAATACTTTCTCGAAATCGGCGAGGTTCACGAGCAATCCGGGGATCAAGAGAGTGTCCCAATGGTTCCTGACTCTTTCGCCAACCTTGATTTGACGAGACTGACTGTTTGGGGATGGTTGCTTTTGTTAGTAACTCCTTTCGCAATAATCCTTCCGGCAATTGGATTAGGGAATCCGCTTGGCGTCGAGCAGCTCCCACATTCACTGCACATGCCCGCAGCAATGCTTGGCCTTCCTCTTTGGGGAGTCCTCTTTTTATTGGGAAGGGTAGCCCTTGAAAGTCGAAACCTTACGGTGGTCCGCAGAAAGAAGACCGGCAAGGACCAAAGCTGATCTCGTCGAAGGCAATTAGGCACGACCTTTGAGCAGATGTATTCGAAATGGTGCGACAGAACCAGCGATTGCACCCAAGAGGCGATCAGGTGCGCAAACAAATCAATGATTTATACCGCCGCTGGGTGAATCGTGCCGTTCGTCCTTGGAGAAAACCGCAGTTGCAACGCCACATTTGGGCCCGCAATCAAATCGATCCGCAAACAATCCCTGACGACGTTCTTTACACGAGACTCGCAGAGGCGATCGCTTGGACGACCGCCATTCTTAGACGCGACGACTTCAGGCCTGCGATGCGCTACCCAGACTTGCAATGGAGATTACTGCATGACGGTCGGGATGATGCTATTTGCGAGGTCGGCGCAGCAAGACAATTTGCACTGATTGAAAACACAACCGCACTTGTAAAGAAATGTCCAGAATTGGCCGGTGGTCGATTGATGGTCTATTTTCCGGATGGCGATCTGTGCGATGGAGCGGCAGAACAAGAGACATCTGGATTCTTCGACGTTTTCAATGTTCCACCGTGGGAAACGTGGGTCGGATACTTTGAAGACTCGCCTGGGCGTCGCGGATCGGATGACTCCTATCTCCTGGCTTACGTTCCTGCAGCGTTGATTGATCTGGCGGATGCGGGAATGCTTGTGAACCCTGAAGAATGTATCATGTGGCTTACAAACACGTCGGTGAAGATCCGCGACAGATTCGCTTGCTGACCGAAAACGGACGAACAAAAGGTTGGACCGAAGCCCCCGTAAGTCCGTTTCAGATTTTAGAGACTGTGTTGGCGGGGGCTCGGTCAACATGGCCGTTACGTGCCGGAGGCTGAAGGAACATCGCAATGGGACTTGATACCGTCGAACTCGTAATGGAAATCGAAGAAGTCTTCGACATTTCAATCCCGGACGATCGCGCTAGCAAGATGCTAACTGTCGGTGACGTGTATGAATTCATTCTCGAAAAGACTGCTGACTCAACGTTGAAATCCAGCACATGTTTGAGCGCTGCAGCATTTTATGATTTGCGGAGACATGTGCGCGCCCTCGGATTGTCTCATTCGGAAATTCGTCCCAAAACGCAATTGGATCGCGTAATCCCATTAATTGGGCGACGAACCTATTGGCAAAATCTTAGTTCCCGGATGGATTTGCGGTTCCCTCGTCTCGGAAGACCATCGTGGCTTGCCCTTCTCAATTGTATGCTTGGCGCAATCGTAGTATCTGCTTCCTATCTCGGTTTTGCACAACAGAATGTGGTAGCTGGAATTTTCGCTGCCGGAGTGCTTGGTGTCATTAGTTCCGTCTTACTAATGTTCCTGACTAAACCGCTTGCAATTTATCCCGCGTCAACATGCTCAACAGTTCGTGATCTCGTCACAAACCTTGTCGCGATAAATTACAATACGCTTGCAACTCGGTACTCGACTCGCAACCCAACTGACGTTTGGAATACATTACAATTGATCGTCGCCGAGCAACTTGGAATTGATCGACGTGCGGTAGTGCCTCATGCAAGATTCGTCCAAGACCTTGGTGCGGACTAACGAGGCACGTAACAATTCGATGGAACGAAGCGGTGGACCGGCCGCTTCCTGATAGCAACGTATTGGCCACCGCTCGGTCATCGGGGCCGTTCTGGCTTCGAAGATCGGCAGAATTCGGCAGGAATCCGAAACGGCACGTTTAAACTAATCGATTGGAGACTTTAGTCATGACCGACGAACGTCGAGAATTCCTGCGGGCGAACTTGTATATCGTGGCTGGGTTTCTCCCGGGACTTGCTGTGGGCACCATATTTTGCGCTACTCCTTTCGGGCGAGCGTTTCTCGACCCATTGCGATTCCCTCAAGATATCCGTGTAATGATCACGTTTATGGTACCCTTGATTGGAGCGACTATCATCCACTATCTGCGTAGGGGATGGCTTGCATCAGAGCAACCCAAACAACCTGAACGACAGAACGACCTCTCGCAATCTAATACTTGAAAACGCCAGAACCAACCGTTGCACCCAAGCCCGCGATCGGGTGCTTTAGACATGGAAACCTTCATCGCGCGAGCTGGGTGAACGGGAGCGTTATTCCAACCAGGATTCTTCATGCAAATGCTCAACGACAAACTTCTGTTGACGCTAATAGGGTTGGTCGTAGTGATAGGATGTACGCCTCGTAAACCACAACCTATGACGGACCGTTCGATCGAGCTCATGTCAGGATCACGATATGCATTTGCACGAATCGACTATTACGGCCAAAAACGCAAACAACTGGAATTGAAACCTGACGAGTATGAAACAATGCGATCTCTTTTCCGTGCATTGGCTCCGATACGAGAATCTAGAGCGGGTAAAATTACAGCTCCCGATTACTCTCTTTCATACCAAGGCGGAATGGATCCAACGCAGGTGGACGTAAAGATTGTCGACAACAAACTTGAATTTGGAGTCCGCAATTTTGTGTATATTGGCGGCAATGCCGATGATTTCCGAAAACTCCTTCCGCCAGCTCCGGATACCGAAGAATAACGACTGAGAGAGACGGAATAACAATCCAATGCACCTAAGCCCCCGCCGGTTCTTTACTAACTTTAGAGGCATCACTTGTGGGGGCTAGGTGATGGGTGCCGTTCTGCCCTTGAAACGAAACTTCAGATATGGACAAAAACACGTTTTTAATCGACCTGTCTGAGAGTGAGCGTACCGACTTTGGCCTTGTGGACTTTGGTTCTCAGAACGTTGCGCAAAAGACATTCTCGGCGATCTGGGAACTTGAAAGTCAAGTGAACAACGGTGGCTTCGATCAATACTTCCGCAACTCGGATTCGGATATTATTGCTTACGCACCTGAAGCACTTAATCAAATTGGCGCAACTGCGTGTGCCGATATTGTCAAAGCTGCGATTTCAACAAATGCCCCGATTCCTGCAGAGGATGACGCACGAATCGACGCACTCGACGCGGCATTAGAGGCCGACGAAGAAACGCTGGAAGAGCTTGACTCGCAATTCTTCTCGTACCCCGATAATTTGACAGAACTTTTATTCGCGTTTGTCGCGCGAAACCAAGACGAATTCGGAGAAGTCCCGTCATAAACTAGGCAGAACCAACCGTTGCGCCCAAGCCCGCGATCGGGTGCATTTGAAAAGGAAGCCTTCATCGCGCGGGCTGGGTGAACGGCATCGTT
>JBBAXA010000137.1:0-4008 GCA_040396935.1 Pirellula sp. | reverse complement strand
CGATCCGCAACGGCATTCGAGCAGTCGATCGTTTTGACACCCCGGGATGACCGGTACCGACGGGGTGCAGCATCCGCCTGGTACGCGGCGCAACGGTTTCAGGAGGCTCTCAAACATCTCCAAGCTATCGATCCGAAATCGCTGGCGGACTGGAGCCAACTCGCGGAATGCATTCTCGAGATTCAACGTCGCCAGAAACCGGACGAACAGCTTTGGAAAATTTTTGATGATGCCATCGCAAACACACGCCGAATCCGAGCCCGCGGAGCAGAGGAGAGTGCCGAACCATGGAGAGGAGAAATGGTAGCAATCGAGGCTAAACTGGAGAGAGTCACCCCACAACAATTGGATGACACCAAAGCCTCATGCGCCGAGGAATTAATCAAACTGTGCGAGAACTATCCGAAGTCCGATGAGCTCAAACGAAGGTCCATCATTCGTCTCCGGTCCTGGGGAATGGAACCCCTCGCAACGAGCCTCATCACCGACATCGAAAAGCGAGTGGGCGACAGCACCGAGGCATTACTTGCTAATGCAGACGTCTTATTGATGAAAGGGCAGTCTCAGGAAGCGAAACAATTGCTGGAACAGGGGCTGAAAAAGGATCCCGAAAATCGTCTCTTAAGGCGAGCCTTGCAATCGAGCTCCACGACTCGGGAGCCGAGCCTCGAACTGAAGGAATCCGAACTCGAGGCGCTCTCCGTACCGCAACTCAAAAACCTTTGTGAGATCGCGCTCAATCGTCCCCTGGCAACCAAGCAGGAAGATCTCGAGGACAAAGAAAATTTGGAAAAACTGTTCACGGTATGGGACGACGAAGTCGCTCGGTTCGAAAAGCAGCTACGGAAAATGGAGGGAGAGACCGGAACGGAATGGAGATACATCCGAGCTCGACGATTGCTTGCAAAGTCATCGATCGATCCGGATCTGGATCTGAGCGAGGCGGTTGAAATAGGAGGTTATCTCGACCGCCAGCGACCTCAATGGTCGTCAACCCACACACTTTTGGGGACCGTGGCAGACCTCCAAAAAAATCCGACACAAGCGATCCGGGAATACACACGTGCCATCCAACTCGGCGCTCAGGATCTACGGATCTTTGAGAGGCTCGCGGAGCTTCTCTACCAGCAGGGGATGATCACAGAGGCGAACGCCCTGATCGATCGATTGGGAAGTCGGGCGAGCGTCTCCAGGCGTCTCTCCTCGATTGCCCTCACTCTTTCGAGCAATCGCGAAAGTGATCTTCTCTCGCTCGCAAAAGAGGGTACCGAGCTGCGTCCCAAGGACCCGATGTCCTGGATCTGGTATTCGCAAGTGCTCGAGTCGTCTTCAAGAGGTGCGTCTGCGAGCGATCGGAGCAAGAGTTTAGAAGATGCGAGGATTTCGATTGACAGGGCAAAGGAGGTCGCGCGTGGAAATGATCTGCGTGTCGTCAATGCGGAGTTCGCTTTCCTTCTGGCCACTCGAGACGACAAGAAGATGGATCAGTTGATTGAATCGATCAAAACTGACCCGAATCTGACGGAAGCCGAAAAGTGGCCCGTGATCGCCCAGTTCTATTCGGCCCGTGGTGATGCCGACAACGCCATTCCCGCCTACCGCAGAGCGATTCAGCTCGTCGCGGACTCCGGGGAAATAGGCAGGAGGTTGGCGCAAATACTCGTGGCTCAGGGAAAACGGGATGAAGCGATCAACGAACTCACCTCCCTCTCGACTGCCAATCCAAAGGATTCGGATACACGCCGAGCACTGGCCGCGCTACTCGCCGCCCGCGGTAACGAGAAAGATTGGCAAGCTGTAGATAAACTCCTAGCCAACTCTGCACTCGATACAACAGCCGACGATAAGCGATTGCGAAGTGAATTGCTCGCTCAAAAAGGTAGCCCCGGGGATCTCGCACAGGCGCAGTTCATCATGGAGAGCGTTGTCGAGGATCCCTTGAATCGAACCGATAGCGACCGGTTCCGGCTGGCTTCGTTGTACCTCCAAAATGCTCAGTATCTGCAGCTCCAAACCGGCAAGGAAAAGCAGGTCAACCAACTCCTGGAGTCTGCAGAACGCCAATTGAAGCTGGCGACCGCCAGCCCGCAATCACCGCTGGAATTCCTCTATGCCTATGCTGATTTCCTGATCGAGCAAAAGCAGATCAAGGAAGCCAGGTCGATTTATGATCGAATGAATACCCAATCCGCTGAGGAGTTCCCGACGGTCCTCATGAAAGCGCGCTTGCTCAGCCTGGACGGAAAATCGGGACAGGCATCCAAGGAGTTGGAGGATTGGCTAACTGCCAAGAAATCTGCTCTCCCGCGAGGATATACTCCCACACAGATGGCAGAGATTCTCTCCCTGGCAGGGCAAGGAATGCAAATCATCGGCTCACCGGCGCGGGCCGAGGAGCTGCTCCGTGAATCCTACGAATTGGATAGCCGGGCCGGAATCAACTACGTTCGGAGTTTAGCCCGGACCAACAATAACACGGCGAGAGAGAACGCCATCCGATTTCTGCTGAAACGATCGGAAGAGAACACGAGTTCCGAATCGACGCGGATGCTGGCCTCCCTTCTTTCCGTGGGTGAAACCAGCCCTGAACTTCTGGAGAATGCTGAGCGGCTTCTAAAAAGAGTCAGCAACTCGAACGAAAGCGATCTGAATCTCTTGCTTTCGGTGGCTGATTATTGGCTATCCAAAAACAAGCAATCGGATGCGATCGAGATTTACCGCCGGATCATTCAATTGAGGCCGAACGACGTCGTTGCATTGAACAACATCGCTAATTTGCTAGCCGAGGATCCTGGCGCGGTTGATGAAGCTCTCGGCTACATTGAGAAAGCACTTCAGATCGCGGGTCGACAACCTCTGCTGCTCGATACCAAGGCAGTTCTGCTCATGAATGGAGGACGTACGGCAGAGGCTATCCCAGTACTGGAAATGGCGATTGCCTCGAGCAATGATCCTCGTTTGATGTTGCATATGTACATCGCCCTTCGGAATGTGAATCGAACCGTGGAAGCCGAGCGGGTTCTCAACGCGATTAATCTGAATTCGCTGAATAGTACCCTGCTCACACCTAGTGACCAACGTGAACTCAGTCTCCTGCTCGAGCGGAAAAAATAATGAGCCCATCCGACGAAAATAATCCCGTTACAAACGCAGTAACCCCCGATAGTAAAAACCCCAGCCCACGCGTCACGTTTGGGTGGCTCGCTGGGGTGCTCCTATCCCTGGCGTTTATCATTCTCGGTGGAGTCGTTCATGGACATTTATCCAATCGCTGGGGAACTCCGACAAATGTCGAGTCGCTTGGCGAGAAATTGAAGGAAGTACCTGCTGAAATCGGACCATGGATATCGGCGGGGGATCAAGAGATGGGAAAGACCGCCCTTACTTTGTTGGAGTGCAAGGGGTATCTCAATCGCACCTACGTGCACCGGACAACCGGGGAATCAGTGACAGTCGCCGTTATGTTCGGTCCCAAGGGACCTATCGCCGTGCATACGCCAGAGATTTGCTATAGCAGCCGGGATGTGACCGCGATTGGAAAACGGGAAAGTAGGGATTTCGCCTTTGACGGATCGGATAGCCGACTTTGGAAGCTTCGTTTCAGCAAGAACGATGTTGCCAAGTCGAAACTGAACGTTACCTATGGCTGGAGCGATGGTGGTCCCTGGTATGCAGCGGAAGCACCTAGATTCTGGCGAACGGACTATCTTTACAAGATCCAGACGGCGTCTCCGTCTACGAGTTCTGCAGAAGATTCCACCGACGGATTTCTGAAAGTCTTTCTCCCTGAGTTACGTAAAGTAATGCGTTAATCTCCTCTTGGAGTGCCATTAAGAAAACCAGTCCGACCACCGTCTTTAGAAACTTTAGAGTGCGGTGGCCAAACTTTGGAGTTCGGTGGCGCTCAGACACCGCTTTGGAATCCGTAATAGAGATGTTTCTGGATTTCGGTAAAGCCTTTTGGAGTGCGGTGGCGACTAGACACCGCTTTGGAAACGGTACTGAATA
>JBBAXA010000136.1:0-4041 GCA_040396935.1 Pirellula sp. | reverse complement strand
AACTCAACCGAGCCGCTCTTTCGATCTCCTCGAACATCGCTGAGGGGAACGGCCGCTTTAACAACGTCCACGGAAGAAATTTCCAAAGAAGCGAGGTATGCACGTTTCAGGAATAGGACCGGGGACTTCATTCGGCGTGATAACGATCCGGAACCAATCGGCTGCAATCAGGAGAAGTGCTTGAGTGATCATTTGCGGGGCATTGGTTTGGAATCAACGCTAGCAGGCTGAAAATTGGATAGATCGGGCAATGTCGTTCGCATCCCTTCGTGGGGTACTTCTTGTTTCGCGGTCCACACGATGCCATTGAGAACGAAGCAGCGTAAATCGTCGACGCTCCAATTCTTATAAAAGTGGGGCATCACGATTCCGAAGCCACGGCCACCATCCTTCCTCTCGACACACCAGGCTACCGTTTCTTTCTTTGGTTTGTCGGGAGGTAACATCGAAGAGGCCAAGGCGATTACATTAGGTGCCATTTTGTTTTCAGGACCAAAATAATTGTTGTAGTACGGTTCGTCGTGAAGGATAAACGGTTTCCATCCCCGTGTGATGGGGTGCTCGATTGTTGCAGGAACAATGGTCGACTCGGGAAAAATGCGGGCAAAGGATTCGTGGTGCGGGCAAGATCGATTTGCAAAATATCCACCTAGCCATCTCAGTAATGGATGATCTCCATCCTGACGAACATCTTGACCGAGCAGACCTGTAGCATAATGAACGCATACGATTCCGCTCCCACGCTTCATCATTTCTTCTAGATCGGAAAGATTACGTGAAGCATCTGGGAATCGATTTGCAGGAAATGTATCACCGATGAAAACCACCGTATCCGCTGAATCACGCAACGATCGATCGGGCCAACTCTGAACAAGATCAACGTGGATTCCTCGATGGTTCTCGCAGTTTTCAAGGCAGTACTTCAGCAAACGACCACCCGCAGCGACCTCGTGTGAACCTGGAGGATGATTGCTGGGTCCCACGACAATCAAAACATGAGGATCAGCGGCATGAACTGCAACGGCACAAAATATCGAAAAAACTGCGAGGACGAATCTCATAAATTTCCTACTTCTCGAATGAATCCAATAGTGTCCGCAGGCAAAGATGTCCATGCAATCTATGCAGCACCGACGGCCTCATTAGGACTTTGAAAACCATCCCTTTTGAGAAGACGGGCGAGATCACAACAGAGCCGAGGGATCAGCCGAGGTCCATTATAGACGAGCCCAGTGTAGATCTGTACCAACGAAGCACCTAACCGAATTTTTCTGTATGCATCCTCAGCGGAAAACACGCCGCCGGTACCAATGATGACATAGCGGCTTCGATCCATACGCGTATAGAGGCTAGAAATACAACGATTGATTAAGACTTCTACGGGCTTCCCCGAAACAGCTCCAGGGAGATGCATATACAAGTCGCGTGAGGCCTTGAAACAGAGGGTGTGTGGTTTGCCAGTCGGTAGATTAAAACAGAATCCGCCTACGAATGGAAACGGTTCACATTCGAGAAGAATACGATCCTGCTCCCTTGGGTCATCCGTCGGAGCTATTTTCAGAAAGACTGGACACTGTAGGTTGACTGCGCTGACTCGTTCCAGCAACCGTGCGATCGTTCCTCGGCCTGTAAAAAAATCCCTTCCGTCTCCTGTGTTTGGGCAGCTCAGGTTATAGACCAAGTAGTCCGCATATCGATGGAGTTGATACGTGCTCTGCTCGTAGTCGTTTAAAATCTCCTCTTCGGAACATGGATTCGATTGCGGGCCGAGATTGGTTTTTACAAGATTGATACCAAGTGGATTCCTGGGATGGTAGGAAGCCAGTCGGTTCGCAACGCGTAACGATCCTTCGTTCGGTAAACCATAGTTGACTAGAATGGCCTCTTCGCTGGGAACACGGAACAATCGAGGTCTGGGGTTCCCTGTAGACGGACCCGCTGATATTGAACCAATTTCGATGAAACCCAAGCCGAGGGCGTCTAACATCCGGACTGCTCGACCACTCTTGTCCCAGCCAGCAGCCAGCCCGATAGGATTTCGAAAATGAATGCCTGCCGCACTCGTTTTCAGCCTGGAATCCTCAGTTTCGAAGAGGTAGCGAGCGCATGCGGAGATACCCGGCAGAATCCCCAAATAATGACATGCTTCCACAGAGAGGTGGTGCATTCGTTCCGGGTCGACACGAAACAGTAGCGGGCGAACTAATTTCTGGTAGAGCGACATACCTTGTGTTTGCTCTTAAACCGATCATTAGCCCACAAAAAGTGAACGCGTCAAAAAGCACAAACGAAAGGTGGGTTGTAGATCGAAAGGGTGGTAGCAACGCATTGGTGCCAATTGCCAATCAGCATTCCTTATTCATTCTATCGATTTCTTGCATTCCTTATCATGGGTCAAGGCATTATCCTTCTTGGGTTTTGAATGGTTCCAGTGCCCATTATGTAGGACTTAGTTTTGGTCGATGCGTTGCTGTAGTCGGCGGAGAAGTCCTTCATCGATAAGCATCCAATAAGCCGAGAGCTACGCTGTTTCACGCTCCCCGTACCAGATCCCAGCCAGTCGAGACGCGGTGGACGCTCATAGATCGAGTCCAATTTGTAGATCTTCTCTGATTTCGAGAGAGAAGTTGGCCCATTACAATTAAACCTCCTCGGCTTATGCGTACAAGCCAAAGAGGCTCGAGTACGAAGCGCCTCGTTGTCAGATCGTTCACGACGGTTGCATTTATTAGCCCAGATTAGAGAGAGATGGATGTCCTGGATAGATTGGTACAACTCACTAGAAAAACCATCATGGACTCCGCCGCCTGCGATGATCGGTTTTATTTGGCAGATCCTCTATCCGATCATCGTCGTTTCATTCGGATTTGTATTCTTGAAGGCTATTCGTGGAACGATTCCCCGCATCGTTGCCGTGCCGTTCGCAATCAATTTGGTAGCCAATCTGATCTTCACACCGCTGCAATTCGGTCTTCGCAGTCTTTTTCTCGCTGCCGCAGATATTATGATCGTTTGGGCTACTATTCTTTGGAGCGCGATCGCAATCTGGCCTTATTACAAATGGGTGTCGTTATCGCAAATACCTTATTTCGTTTGGGTATCCATCGCAACGGTTTTGCAACTGGCAATCACCTCTTGGAATTGGGGTAAATGAATTCCCGCAATGCCTCTAAGATACCCATGACTTGATTCTGTAACTGACGATTTACCTAAGAGATGTTTTCCGTGAAATTTCTGCTAGCCTTCCTAATCGCACTGGTCAATGCACCTTACCGCAATCCTCAGGATGAAGAGACAAAGCCGAATGTCCTGATTATCGGTGACTCCATATCGATCGGTTATACCTCGGAGGTCGCCCGTTTGCTCAAAGAGGTGGCCAACGTACAAAGGCCGAAGGCGAACTGCGGAGATACGAACTCTGGGCTCAAGAATCTGGATCAATGGTTGGGCGATACGAAGTGGGATGTGATTCACTTCAACTGGGGGCTTCATGATCTCTGTTACCGCCATCCCGAGTCGCAGGTGCAAGGACGCCGTGACAAAGTGAAGGGAACTCAATCCGTATCGCTTACCCAATATGAGGAAAATCTCGAGACACTCGTGCAAAGACTCAAAAAGACTAACGCCAAACTTATTTGGGCTGCCACCACACGTGTTCCAGATGGAGAAGCAGGACGGTTCGTGGGGGACGACTCAAAATACAACGAAGTTGCGCGGCGGATCATGGAAAAGCACGGGATTCCCATCGATGACCTTTATGCAGCTAGCAGCCGATTGGATGCGAGTCTGGCGGTAGGGCCAGGAGATGTTCATTTTAAAAAAGAGGGCTACGCCAAGCTTGCTGAACAAGTAGCCGAATCCATCCGCGTTAATGCTCTCAACGCATTACCGCGATCGAATAAATAAAATAGCGATTTAGCCCTGATTATCCCGATAGTCGTACTTTGTTCCTCGATTACATTGCGGCGGGGAACGAATTCAGGTTCGGCACACATTCTTGGACCGAGCCACGTGCAATGCCGAAGAAGTTCTTGCGGTCAG
>JBBAXA010000135.1:0-4055 GCA_040396935.1 Pirellula sp. | reverse complement strand
TACCCCTAGCCAGTCGCTAGGCGATGATGTCATGGACCACACGACCGTGAACGTCCGTCAGCCGGAAATCGCGACCACTGTAGCGATAGGTTAACCGCTCGTGATCCATACCCATCAAGTGCAGGATGGTCGCGTGCAGATCATGGATATGAACGGGCTTGTCGACTGCGGCATTTCCAAATTCGTCTGTGGCTCCATAGGCCAGACCTCCTCGAACCCCTCCACCTGCTAACCAGGATGTGAAACCCCGGCTGTGATGGTCGCGGCCTCTCGCACCCTGGGACCACGGTGTTCGTCCGAATTCCCCGGACCAAACAATCAACGTCTCATCGAGCAGGCCTCTTTGCTTCAAATCGGAGATCAATCCAGCAATCGCTTGATCGCTCGACTTGGCATGTTTGGTGTGGTTCATGATATCGCCGTGATCGTCCCAAGGCTGACCATTCCCATAGTACACTTGTACCATGCGAACGCCACGCTCCACCAACCGCCTCGAGAGTAGGCATGCGTCTGCGAACTCGCCCCTTCCGTAGAGATCCCGCGTCGACTGCGACTCTTGGCCGAGATCGAATACTTCCTGAGCGGCGAATTGGAGCCGGAACGCCATCTCGAGAGACTCGATACGTGCTTCGAGCTGATTGTCTTGGTCACGCTGGTCGGAGTGCGTTCGATTCAGTTCCTGAATCAAATCGAGTTGCTGGCGCTGCTCTCTAGGTGGCAAATAGGAATTCCGCACATGGGCGATCACCGACTTTGGATCGAGCTTGCTGTTGTTGATATGGCAGCCTTGGAAGATACCCGGCAGAAAACTATTGCCCCAGAGTTGTGGTCCGACAACTGGTTTGCCTGGACATAGGACAACATAACCGGGGAGGTTCTGGTTCTCGGTGCCGAGCCCGTAGGTCAACCAGGAACCCAAGCTGGGACGAGTCGGTTGGCTGTTGCCGGAATTCATCATGAGCAAGCCGGGCTCGTGATTCGGTATTTCGGTATGCATCGAACGGATGACACAAATTTCGTCGATCACCTTCGCAACGTGAGGATAGAGCTCGCTCACATCGACGCCATTCTCTCCGTACTTCTGGAATTGGAATGGCGAGGGAAAGAGGTTACCCTTGGCTCGAGGATAATTCTTCACCAACTCCTCGGGTTGTTGTCCGGCGTACTTCTCCAGCATGGGCTTCGGATCGAATGTATCGACGTGGGAAGGTCCCCCATTCATGAACAGAAAGATCACCCGCTTGGCTCGTGCGGCAAAGTGCGATTGCCGCGGGGCGAGGGGGCTCGCGGACGGCGACTGTGCCGTATTCGCAGCGAGCAGTCCATCATCGGCCAGCACCGTGGCTAACCCCAAGGTACCGAATCCGGTCCCTGTTCTGGCGAGCCACTGACGGCGTGAAAATGCAAAGTGAGGATCAATCGCCATGCTGGGCTCCATCAGTCCACAAAGAAAAATTCATTCGTACTCAATAACGCTTGGCAGTACTGCTCGAGACGCGATAGTTTGACCTCGGTAGGCGTTCCATCCTCCGACGGGTCTCGGTTCAAAAAATCGACCCCGAGCTTCAATTCATTCACGGCTGGAACTCGACCAAACGACCAGCGATACAATTGTTCGACTTGCGATTCAACGTCGGTTAGTCCCGACTTCTCCAGTCGAGCGGCCATGGCCCGTGATTGGTCGACCATGAAATCGCTGTTGAGCACAAACAGTTGTTGCATCGGGACCGTGGTGAAGCTGCGTCGCTCGCTGGTGAGGTTTGGATCTGGAAAATCAAACAGCCGAAGTACCGGGTTGAGCTCGTGACGGCTGATGGCCGCGTACAACGTTCGACGGCGATTGTTCTTATCCGCTAAATTACCGGATGGACCACCCACGGACATGTTGAGCTGGCCTGCTACCAGCAACACAGAATCTCGCCAGGACTCAATATCGAGTCTTCGCCGGTTCATACGCCAAAGGAGTCGATTGTCAGGATCCTGCTCGACGTTCGTAGGGATACTCGTCGATGCTAGACGGTAAGTCGCGGACAATACAATCTCGCGATGCAATTGCTTCAACGACCACCCTGAGTTCATGAACCTCGACGACAAAGAGTCCAAGAGTTCGGGATGGGTAGGTGGCACACCGAGCAAACCGAAGTTGCTGGGTGTACTGACGATCCCTCGGCCAAAATGATGTTGCCAAACTCGGTTTACGAAGACGCGAGCGGTCAGAGGATTTTGGCGACTGGTGATTGCCTTGGCGAGTTCCAGACGACCGCTACCTTGTTCGAAGAGCGCATCGTTGGATGTCGACAGAACCTCCAAGAAACGTCGCGGAACTTCCTCTCCCAGTTCGCTGACATTGCCTCGCAAGTGGATTTTCTGATTGGAAGGCTTTCCCTCAGTCAGCGTGTGTACCACATCGTACTTGGCGGGAGCCGCCTTCTTTTGTTCCTCGACGGCTTTTCGGAGCGCGGCTAAAGACTGTTTGGTATCGTCCGACAGGAAAGGCTCGATACGATCTTTCGGCAGGGCCAACGGCGCGTTGGCATTATCGACCAAGACATTCAGGAGTTTTGACACGTTGTCGGGCAACGATAGTTTCTTGCCCTTTTCGTTTTTCTTCGCTTCTTCCGGAGAAGATGACTCAGCGTCCGCCGCAAGTTGACGTTTCAGGGCTTGTTCTGCATCACGACGGACCTGAATGGCATTCTCGAGATTCCTTTGGACTTCATCAGCGACTCGTCTGATCGACTCCTCGTACGCAGGATCGCTCGAGAGATCGGTTCTCGCTTGTCCGCTTGCAGCGATCTCAAACCATTCCTTGAAAACCGAATTGCCCCGCAGGAGATCCCCGCTCAATCCTTGTAGCCAACGATCGACGAGGAACTCCTGCAAATCCGTCCCTTCGATGGCGCGCTTCGTTGGGTAGTTCGGATCGATCCGCCGCTGGTTTTGAACTTTCCACGCGACGAGCAAATAGTCCGCAACCTTGGGTGCCAAAGATTCACCGACTTGACGAGAAGCCTCGGTCTCACCCTCTTTGAGACGTTGTTCCGCTTGCTTGATGGCTGATTGTCCATCGTTGTAGGCTTTGACCACCTCGGGAGGCACGAGAGGTTCCTCGACGTAATCCGTGCTGGAAAACACCCCCGCTAAGGCGTAGTAGTCCTGCATCGAAATCGGATCGAACTTATGATCATGACATCGGGCGCAGGAAACCGTGAGCCCTAGAATTCCACGCGTCAGCGTATCGATCCTATCATCATATTCATCTGCCTTCGCCTTGGGTGCACATCCAGCATCCGCATAGTAGACCGGCCCGAGTGCAAAGTAACCGAGCGCTGATAAGTGTTGCTTGCGGTCTTCGCTCGGTAACAAATCCGCCGCGATTTGTTGCATCAGGAATTGATCGATCGGGAGATCCCGATTGAAGGCATCGATCACCCAGTCACGGTAGCGAAAGCCGCTCGGATAACGGCGAGCTTGAAACGTGTGCGCCTGGTCCTCCCCATAACGAGAAATATCCAACCAATGCCTCGACCATCGCTCTCCATACTGTGGAGAGTTGAGCAAGCGATCGACCAACTGTTCATAAGAATCGATCGATTCGTCGTTCAAAAAAGAGGTAATCTCTGACTCTGTAGGGGGTAGCCCAATCAAATCCAAAGATAAGCGTCGAATGTAGGTTCGACGGTCTACCTCCGTGGTGGGTTCTAAACCTTCCGCTTCGAGGCGATTCAAGACGAACCGGTCGAGCGGTTGACGAGGCCAATCCGCTTTGCGAACAGTCGGCAACTCCGGTTCCTGGATTGGACGAAACGACCAAAACTGTCGATCTTGTTCGGTAATACTTCCCGGATTGCGCATCCCCGAAGCGGAGGGGGAGGCTTCGACTGGCCACGGCACACCGAGAGCGACCCACTTCTTCAATACCTCAATCTCACGATCGCTGAGCTTTCCGTCGGGTGGCATCTGTATCGAACCGGTATAATCGATCGCTTCGATGAGCAAGCTCTCATCGGGTTTTCCCTCGACGACCACGCTCCCGCTCTCACCACCTGCCATCA
>JBBAXA010000134.1:0-4073 GCA_040396935.1 Pirellula sp. | reverse complement strand
GACCCCTTATCTCTTCTGACCCCTTATCTCTTCGTTTTCTTAGTGCCCTGATTGCTTGTGGACTTCCCACTACCTATAACCCCGAGATCGAATCGTAAATGAGTTGTCGAAACCTGTCTGCGTTCGTGCATGCGTAGAAAATGGATATGTACCTTGGTCCGTGCATTCGACTAGACAAATACAGGGGCATCGTCGTGCGACATAAAACTGGAAATTTTGCAGAAGTTGAATTCATCAGAAAATCCCGGCGAAACAGTTGACTCTGAGTTTCCCCTCGCAACCTTTTTTTGCTTGTGCTTGGGTTGCGTTGCCTGGGTGCCCATGTGTAAAGTGTGATCAAACACAGAAGAGAGGTTTCTATGAGATTGTTTCGTTACAAAGTCTTCTTGGCGTTGCTACTCGCAATTTTTGGCCCATTTTTGCCGGTTCTCAATGCATCAGTGAAGCAGAAAGAAACGGGTAGAGACCAAAGATTCGAATTGGTACGTTCTCAGATAGTTCAAGAGGATTTTTCTCGTCAGTTGCAAGAGACAAGTCGTGTGCCAAACGTTGAGTTGCTGGATCAGCTATCTATTGACACGGCAGAATTGGATTCGGATACGGCGATGACAGATGACAAAGCCAACAAGATCAGAGAGTTTCTTATCCAAGTAGACGAGCTTGCAAAGAAGTATGCGCTCACGCCCGAGTTAGTGGCATTTAGAGCGAAGTTGGCCACGCGAATTGGTTATGATTCTCCGCTCTGTGCCGCGCCTTTGGTTGCAGCTGGTGGTGGCTTTCTTGGTATCCTTCAAGTGGCAGCGATTGTCATCGTTGTAGTTGTCGTAGCTGTGGTTGTTGTAAACGGTGTCATACAGATATCTTCAGGCGGTGGAGGCCTATCCAATCCGATTGACCCTGCGCGAGAAGCGATTGAACAGGCAATTCGAGATTGCTATCGACAGATCGAGGTTCTTCAGGCGCTTTTGCAGGCCGCAGCGAGCTCGGAAGAATTCCAAATGATTATGGACATGATCATTGCCAAATGGCAGGAAATCGACAACCTGCTTCGACAGCTTTGGGATTTGCTGTATCCTGGATCAGGAAGGGTGTCGCATGCAATTGATATGTGGGAAGAGTTAGAGTGAGTTCTGGCATGCGGATTCCAGAAATTGCCCTTGTCGCTTTTGGCGACTCAGTGAAGAGTCTTGTCGGAGACAAGACGAGAGTACTTGAGTTGCTAGAAAGCTCTGAGCCTAGAGTACGAGCTGGTGCTGTTTCCCTACTTGCAACTCAGTTTTCAATCCCTACCGAAGAGATTGTGATGCTTCTAAAGGACGTTCTTTCCAAGGAAGCATCTACAGAACCTCGGGTGTTTGCGACACGATACTTGTTGGAATTGGAAACTCCAAATGACCAAATCGAGAAGGATGAACAGTCACGTCAGGTTAAGTTGCTTGACTCTGGCCGCACGGAATTGGAGACCCGACTCACTGAAATAAGTGCGACAGCAAAACCCTTCTATCGCACAGGAAATCGCGATGCGGCTCGAACATTTGCGTCAATTGCTGTGGACGAGCGAGAAAGAGACGAGGTTCGCGTGATAGCAGCCATGTCGGTTTACCACATCTTTCGTCCGCAATCCGTTGATGTGACAAGTGTTGAATTTCAAGAGTACCAACGACAGGAAGATGTGTTCATAGAACGAATCAGGTGTGTCGTGAAGCAAAGGTCCAATGGCATCGATAGAGACCTTATGCGGTCTTTGGTAGATAGATGTTGAAGGAAGATAAGGGGTCAGGAGCCAAATTGATAAATTAGATAGACTTTTGTGGACGACCGCGACTGCGCTGAGTTGATTCCAAGCCCAATCGCATAACGGTCGCTTCTACCCAGTCCTGATTTCCGAAAGGACATCCTGACCCAATTCCCATCGTCCGATGTCTCGACGACTGGTTGTATCGAATCGATGCCAGACGACTGAATCTTGGAGTCTACAGGGCAGGCATCAAAGGTTTCTTCGGCGTACGATCGAAGGTCGGACATCGTTACCTAGTGACCGAGTTTCGCTGGGATATCAGCCCACCACCTTAAGGGGCCACCATACCGGTAGAGGCGATTTGTGAGTGTTCAACCTAGCACCCGACATTCAAGAAGAGATTCTTTTCCTGCCCAGAACCACCCAAGGCCGCGACGCAATCAAAGAGGCCGACATCCGCCCCATCGCCAAGACGCTTGATTGGCGCAAGCAAAGGCAAATGTGGAGGGGATTGAAGAAAACCCTACCTTTATCAAGCTAGTTGGCTAACGGGAGTTTTTCATCAGTCGGGGGCAGCCCGGCAGCCCCTTATTCTCGTGTGGATTCACTTGCCCTTAATTTGTATACTCAGGCAAAAGATCGCAAAGGAGACATGCCAGATGCCAGATGAAGTAAGCCTAATGGTTACCACCGAGGGATTGACGGCATTAGCCGACATGGCGTTGGCATCCAAGAGCCAATCGCGTCTGGATGAGCTGCTGGCGAAGAATGTCGAAGGCAAGCTCTCGGCCGAGGAAACCAAGGAACTCGACCTTCTGCTAACGCAAGTTGACGAACTCAATCTCGTGAAAGCTCGTGCGGCCGCTAAGCTGCATCAAATCAGGAATTAGGAATTGCCTTGAGCGTCTACATTCCTGCCGAGCTCAGGCGACGTATTCGTGCCCACTTCTTGCAGCGGTGTGCATATTGTCAGTCAGGCGAAGCGCTAACGGTTGTCACCTTTGAAGTCGAACACATCCAGCCGCTGTCGCTTGGCGGCCAAACGGACTTCGAAAACCTTTGCCTTGCTTGTCCTACCTGCAATCGACACAAAGCAAATCGTGTCATTGGGCTCACCGATAAAGGAACCGAGACGCGATTGTTCCACCCTCAGCGCGACAGATGGCTTGCTCACTTTGATTGGTCAGTGAACGGTACGGTGATTGTCGGGTTGACTGAGAAAGGTGTCGCTACGGTCAACCTTTTACGCATGAATCGACCGCAATTGGTTGAGGTGCGTTCGCTTTGGGTCATCGTTGGTAAGCATCCACCGAATTGAGCCGGCCGCCCCTTTGTTTGAGCGTCTCAATCGGACGAGCGATTGTCTGGCTGAACGTTGCCCGTCGGATACACTTTGCCACTGCTGTTAACCCGGCGGTCGGCTAGTTTGAGGTCCGGTTTGGTGGGGCGGAAGCAATCGGCGTTGTAACAAGCAGCCACTTACAAAAACGAGAGCGCGATAGTTCGCGGGAGAAAATACCGTTCAGACGGAAGCAACATTCGGAAAATCAGCTCGCGGTAAGAAAAGTGAGAGCGCGGTCAGGTAGGACCAAGAAATCGAAAATGCCCAAAACATTGGAGATTATAGCGGTCGATGCATCCCTAAAGAAAAACTCTCACTCTGCGAACTGGCGTGTAGCCTAAAGTTCGCAGGATGAGACGAATACACCCATCTGGATTCGAACCAGAAACCTTCGGTTCCGTAGACCGATGCTCTATCCAATTGAGCTATGGGTGCAATTCAACCTGCAAGATTGTAGATCCTTTTCCGGAAAATCCAATCCTGAAATAACCCTGCGTTTTCCCATGTTTCGGAGCTGTCGTCTCTAGGAACCTCCATCAATCGCTCTCCCATGCATCTGTGATTTCCATCCGATTCAATATGATTCCTGAAATACATTGGCTCGGCTAGTTCAATGTCTTAGGCAAAGACGAACTTGACACATATCGAAGCCATCGGCCCTCCGGCGACTTCTCAAAAATCGCCTTATCCCACGCGGAGTGATGGAAGACCATCCCCAACGATCCGCCGAAACTCTCGGTACCTGCGGAAGGGTTCGTCCCGTGGCGATCGATGCATTACGATAGAAGGGCGAGAACGACAGAATCGTTCACTCATGACAAAGACCTGATCGACATCTATCGTTCCCTCTGTGCCAACATGAGGGAGACTCTACGAATAAGTCCAAGGTTGCATCAAATCGATGCCACTCATCTGGACGTCGATGTGCTCGCGATCCGTGCCAATGAGTTCGAACTCAAAACTCCCAGGAACCTCTCGATTATGAATCCCTCC
>JBBAXA010000133.1:0-4256 GCA_040396935.1 Pirellula sp. | reverse complement strand
GCTCAACTCGTGCAGTCGAATCAATCGATCATGGGAATAGCCTGAGGCAAACCAGCCTACGAGACCGCCCGAATGTCAGTTCTCTCATTCCGTATGACGTCATTTCGCCCCAGCGATACTTCATGCACGATCGCAATGTACGGACCCGGATCTATTGATCCAGTTCTCCGAGCCCATCCACTTTTCCCACGCAGACAACCAGCTCGGGGGGAGAGAGGTTGGGTGAAAAAGAGTTTTGAGAGGAAGACTTATCCTTGATCCTGCGGAGTGGGACGAGGATTGGGATCGAGCTCTGTTTCGGCATTCATTCCGGTAGTAATTCAGCAGCTGCTCGAGTCCCCAAAGCGCGCCATGTATCTTGTGAGATCGAATTGGCAACAAAACGTACTGAGCCGTCCATCATCGACACATTCGAACCTCCAACATGGTAACTGCGCGACGTGACAACTCGGTAGGCCTGCTGGGGTGCGGTTGGACTGACACGGGCAGATGTAAAATCAACATCGTACGTTTTACCAGCGATGGAGTACAACACTTGTGTGTTGGGTGGAAACGTTGTCGTTAAGCCAGTTTGTAACGTACGTCCCGATACCCATTGCGTGTGACCATAGTCTGGGGACAGAATTCCCCCGTAGGCAACAACCTCCGAAGGTTTAGCAGGTGGTCGCGTAAACGGTGCGGACGGCATCCCGCCATCCAATAAGCCTGGCATAAATGTTTTCACATCCGCGGCACAGATCGTGTGACTCAAGCCGTCTGTAAATGCAGCGAATGAATGCCGCATGTTGTATCCGAATGCACCATCTCCGCCTTGCCCTGTCTTTAGATCGAGCCCCAGCCAGGTTCCAATATTAAATCCATAATTCGTCGGATAAAACTCGACGCCATCATCCCATCGCGTTCCTTCGTTGGGATCGCTGGGACATCGATACATCGGGATTTTGATTTTGCAGATCGAGGACTGTGCCGAGTAACCCAATTCGAAATCAATCTTCGAATAGAGTTTGTTTTGTTCGATGAATGGCAATACCCGAGCGTGAATCGAGTATCCCGAGAAAGTACTCCCCACTCTATAGGTCGCCTGGGGTGGGACTCCTTTGTATTGATCATGAAACCCATGAACTGCGATTCCAAGTTGACGTAGGTTATTCGTACATTGCGTCCTTCGTGCGGCCTCACGAGACGCTTGGACGGTTGGCAGCAACAGTCCTGCAAGAACTCCAACCACGACAAAGACGACTAGTATCTCAACTAGCGTAAACCCCTCGCGCTTACCTATCAAAAAGACACTCCCTATCAATTGACAACATGGATTCTACAGAGACCCGACCGAATGGTAACCTATTCAGACACAACCGACAAAACTCGCTCGAACGCTCCCACGTTCCCCTCAAATCCAAGGGTTTAACCGCATTTTCGTGAACGGCACACGGAATGTGCCTACTACCTTGACTTTTGTCGGCTTTGTCTATTCAAGGAATGCGTATCACTCCTTGGTAGTGTCCCGAAACGATCTCGCTCGGTCAAGCTTTTACGCCCAGCGATTTCTCCAAGAAAGCCGACGTTTATGAGATAGAAAGCACGCTTGAAGTAAATCTACCTTGATCGTCTGCATCAACTGCGAGGACTACCTATACGCTGGTTGACGAGTTCAGCTCGAGTATCTGGGTAGGACGCGGGAAGTCACCTTCCCACAGCGTTTCTATCTCGCGACGGAGGATAGTCGGGCCAAGTGAAGGCCCCAGCGCTATCGTCGGTCGAGTACACGTTAACATAGGAAAACGAATCCGTCGTATCCTCATCGCGATGCATCGACGGAACCTATACGTAGGCCATGCACCAAGAGCTGCTTCGACCGCACCCTGCAGGATCAAAGAGGCTCCTGCAGGGTTACGTGGATCTAAAAGTGCTGCAGGATGCAGCGTTTGCGCCCGAATCCTCTTACGCGTTCACAAAGGAGACTGCAACTTTACCTTGAGAAAGCCGCCCTTCGGCATCCGAAACGATATAGACGAAGGACTCGTACGTTCCAAATCCAGGGGTGAAGATAATCTCGTTGGTATCGATATCAATCTCGATCGCTGAGTTGAAGTGAGTAACGATAGCAAGCTCTTCTTCGCTCGGATATTGAGCTACACCCACCAGCCGAAGATCGGAACCGGAAGGGCTAGAATCATTCCCGAGAACCTTGAGTCGTACCGGTTCATTCAGGCGATCGAACGAATAGAAATCGTTCGTGACAGCGGGTGCCCCGGACTGAGCCGGCACTACCAAAGAGATCGTGTTCGAGCTGTATTGCGAAGATACTCCTAGGCCTCCGTATAAAAATGCAGAGACATTTAAACCGATTCCGCTCGGTGCGGAGAAACCTGGGGCGGGTTCAAAGCGGAGTCCTGCTAAAGCTTTATTTACCGCCGTGACAGTACCGTAAATCCAAGCTGCGCCGTTCAATTGAGGATAAAAGATCCCTTCACCATCGGCATCCGTCGACAACGTTCCTGCGATCGCCGAACCATAGGGCATTTCGTTTGCTTGGAAATTGAGCAAGACTCCAATCGTTGCACCTTCCTCACCGCTGTAGTCAATGTTGATCAGTCCCTTACCCTGCGCGTCCTTGAAGAGGACGGCACTTCCTGGCGCATTTCCTTTCACTTGTTCCGCAACATCAACAGCAAAAGTTGTCGAGTCCTTCGACTCAAATAAATATTCGATCCTTACAATTGCAGACGCTTGATTCCCTGAAGCATCTTCCACCGTGTAGAGAAAAACGTCTCTTCCGCGGAACTGATCGCCGGGTGTGTAACGAACGACAAAGGTTCCCGCATCGTCTGCCGATTCAATCAATTCAACCGTACCGTATTGACCAGGTTCGACACTGACGATGCGCAGCGATTCACCTACATCATTCGCCAAAACATCGATGATACTACTCGGGAGATCCATTGCATCTGCTGAAACCTGTTTCTCAAGGTAATCTGCATCGGGAAGTAGAGGGACCGATGATTCCTTTGAATCTCTCGAATTCAACTCATTGATCACCATCAGAGCATCGAGTGGACTGACCACTCTATCTCCTGTCACGTCGACAAATCCTACCGAGACCTCGGAAGCTACTCGGTTGGGTACCAGCATGGTCGGACTGTTATTGAGATAGTTGACGACTAAAAGGGCATCCAGCGGCTCCAGCAAACCATTTCCGTTCGTATCCATTGGCATTTCTTTATTTTGAAATGACTCCGTACCTGTATCGATGGCTTCCAGGCCATCGATACCCTCGCGAAAATCCCATTCCTTACCTCCCATTTCGAATGTAAATACAGGTGATGGGCCCGAGTTCCCCTCACGCATTTTTCCCGTCAGCGAAGCATCAGCCAAACTCGACAAATCAATATTCAGTTCGGATTCGACGAACGTGACAACTCGTTCCGCAGTCGAGATCCGTGTCGCATCGAGAGCCTCGTAATCACGAAACCCTCCGTAAACCAGGTCGAGGGAAAGAAATACCGTGTCGCCCGCAAAAACGCGTCGTTGCTCCAATGCTTCGAACCACACACGCCTACGAGATTGCTTGATCCTATTGCGGGATGCATCTCTCCGACGCTTCATAATGCTAGTAAACCGAGACAAAATTTTCTTGTGAAACATGATCGACCCCTTCGTTTCGAATTTTTGTGCCAACAGTGGTAATTTGAAAGGAGGAAAAACGAGTCGCCTTGTAACTTTGCGTCCGAAAGAATTTCGAAAATACCGCTGAGTATCCCTCGTCGGCAAAGTGCCTCGATTTCGAAAGAGTCCACGTTGGGAAACAATCCACCGGTCCATGCCAAAGGTAGAACGGATGGACATTGCTCCTAGGTCGCCAGCGTCGCTGACGAGAGGAACGGCTGATGATCCAGCCAGACCATGACCCGTTCGATTAAAAAAAGACAACTTGAACAGGAGCAGCCTAAGCGGCGAGGGTTTTAGAAATCCGCGAGCGTTCGCGATCAGGTTTGCCTCAACGTTAGAACCCCCCCAGCTTTGCCAATCCTTTTGCAGTTCGCGGAACGAAACCGCCATTCAAAGCTATGCTGGAATCTCCTGGAAGCATTTGAACATCGGGAAATACTAGGAGCTCAGAGCTGCGAAAGCTGCCTGGATGCCCCGACTTCGGTGCAAATCTCTCGGTTGACAGCCTCCTATAATTCCAGCAGGTTTTTTAACCGTTCTTGTCTTAAAAATTTCCGCGATGTGTGACACCGACGCTTCCAATTCGT
>JBBAXA010000132.1:0-4266 GCA_040396935.1 Pirellula sp. | reverse complement strand
AACCAATTGGCCGCATGCTGCTGACTCGTTCAACCCAAAGGAATTGCGTATGGTCGTTCGGATTCCAGCCTCGCGAAGTTGACGAGCAAATGCCATTTGATCCCCCACATCACTCGAGACCAATTCGCTACCACCCATGTCCGTCTTCGCAATCGGGTTCAGCGGGATGAGATTGACCTCCACCGAAAGTCCCTGAAGAAACGATAGGAGCTGGCCACTACTGGTGGAATCATCGTTCACACCTCCGATCAATACATATTCAATCCATACCGGGCCAGTCTGCATGGCATTCAGCTCCCGAATGGTCGCACGCAAACGATCGAGATCATTCGAACCGCGAGGCATGAGCCTCCGACGCTGCTCGGACGATACGGAATGCAAGCTCAGGGCCAAGCGGACGTCAGGATAAATCCGTGCGAGTTCCAGCATGGCTGAAGGGCAACCCGACGTCGAGACCGTAATGTGTTTGGGACTGATTCCAAAACCGCGAGATGCGATCAGCCAACCCAACGTACTAACAAGCTCCTCGAGATTATGAAGCGGTTCACCCATCCCCATAAAAACTACGTTCCGCAAATGCCTCCCCTGCTGCCGTGCAATCCATCTGGCCAAATAGACTTGCTCGAGCATCTCGCGGTCTTTCAGATTGCGCCGGAAGCCCATAGTTCCTGTCGCGCAGAAAACGCAACCGACACCACAGCCAATCTGGGAGGAGACGCATGCCGTCGCTCGCGTACCCTTGGGAAACAGAACGACCATTTCACACCGATCGTGATGCTCGATCGATTGAAGCACGGATTTGACGGCACCGTTTTCTATCGTTCCGTATCGCTCCTGCGTTTCCCAACTGCGACCGGTCTCTCGAAAGAGGTCTAGTTCCCGTAGATCCACCCCTTGACGCAGAGCTTTCCAACATGCTTTCCGCTGCAGCGCATCGAGATTGGGTGCAGCGCAGTGTTCAAACCAGTGTGTTGGTTTATCGGTGACAGCGATTCGATGGGCTGCAGGCATTTACGTTTTCCGTTGGGCTCGGACGAAATCCCGGAATTCCTGAGGCCAAGGGGTCGAAATGAATATCGGTTCGTCTGTGCGAGGATGCCGAATCCCCAGGCTCTCTGCATGGAGGGCGATTCGATTCACGGTCCAAGCCCAGTGAGTTGCCTGGCGTGGGCGATAGCGAGGGTCGCCCAGGATGGGGTGACCGATCTCGGCGAGCTGCACTCGGATCTGGTTTCGACGCCCTGTCTCGAGACGCACGTCGAGTAGAGCAGCGTCCTGCCAGACGGATTGAGTTTTGTAATTTGTGATCGCCAATTCGCCGTGAGAAGAATCCTCGACCTCGATGCGATTCAAATCCTCGTCGGTCGCCAAAAAACTTTCCAAGCGCGCTTCGGAGGGGTTCGGGACTCCGGCAACGATCGCGATGTATTTTCGATTCGGTTTACGCTCGGCAAATTGGTCCCTCAACCGTTCGGCCATCTCCAGAGACTTTGCAACCACCAGTACCCCCGAAACCCCGCGGTCCAGTCGATGCACGCAATAGGCTCTCGCATCCCGATTCTTTTGTTGCAAACGCTTTTCTACCAAGCCAATGAGCGTATGAGGTTCACGATGTTTCGTAGGTACGGTCAGTAAATTGGCAGGTTTGTTGACAATGGAGATATCATCGTCGTCGTACAGGAATTCGATCGATCGGGTCGATTGTTTCTTCTTTGTCTGTTTGATCGGTGCGACGATCGCTTGAGGGATAACTTCGACTGTGACGAGATCCCCAACGTCGCAAGGGGCCCAACCCTGCCGTCGGATTCGCCCATTGAGTGCAACGTAACCTTGCTTGAGCAATCCCTCGGCTTGAGCCGGGTTGAGCCGAAACAGGATTTTGAGAACGTTGGTTAGATTGCGAGCAGGAAGGGGTAGATTCTCGGGAATCCTTTGTGTCTGTTGGGCCATGCAGTTTACTTCTTTTTTCCCATCAACTGCTGAAGAAACGGTTCTGTGGGGCCAAAGGTTTTCGCCATGGCTGGGTCAAAGGGTACTCCAGACACGAGTCCACGGATCAACATGTCGTACTGTCGTTTTCGTTGCGGTTCTGACATGAATCGGACGACTGCGAATCCGATCGCGGCTGCATCGTCGTCGTTGACTTCGCCGTTCAATAGTTTCTTAGTGTTATCCATTTGTTTCATGGATTCCGGGAGTCGTTGGATCCAGGATTGCACGCGAGCATCGTTTTGGCCCGCGTTCATGGCCAATGATTGACGGCCGACACCGTCCGCAAACCATTTTGGAACTCCTTCCAACGAGGCGATCCAAACGCTAGTGATCTGCTGGACCAGGGAGGTCTCATGGATTTTCGATTCATTCTTGTCAAAAACGATAGCGACATAGCTGTCCAAGGTTTGTTTGCGCCAATGGCTCGACCAGTCGGGGGGCAGAGAACGATTCTCGATCATGGTTCCGAATTCGCTGTAGTCGTATCGCTGCTTGAGAGCGAATACGGTGATGCCTCCTTTCACAAGTGGCTCTTTACTGCGGATGCCGAACTGCTTCTTGATCGTCGACTCGGCGGAATTCGCTAATGCTAAAAGGCGTTTGGCATTTTCACTGGTCACGTTACCGATGACATGAAAATGATCGTCGCTCGCTTCGTTTGGTTCGGCTTTGGGTAAGGCGACTTTCCAGCGATCTTGTGCATTCGCCATTCGACGTTTCCTGAGCTCATCGGCAGTGGCGGTCGAGACCCATGCCTTTAATGCGATTTGGTCGAGCTTTCCATCTTTGTTACCTCCGTCGAAGACGGCTCCCTCGTTGATCCAGGTTTCGATCGAAGCAATGGTTTCCTCGGAGAGCGCGGGGCGTCCACCTGCGGGCATCCTTTGTCCTGCCATACCTCGAAGCTTTTTGACCAGCAGGCTCGCGCTGGCTTTACCAGGTTCGACAATCGTGCCGCTACGTCCACCCTTTAACAAAGATGCGAATGAGTTCAGGTTCAGCTCACCCTCGTTACGTCGTGCTTCGAAGTGGCAGCCATTGCAGTTTGCCGTGAGCACTGGGGCGATGTCTTTGGAAAAACTAATCGTTTCTTTTCCTGTTGGAGGTTTGACCTGCGGCATTGACTCCTTTGCTTGCGTATTCGATGGGTTCACGGGATTCTTTGCGATACTCAGGAGTGGCAGGTCGGCAGACGGGCCATCCAACTTTGCCCCCTGCGTGACCCATTCTTTGAGCGAAGCGAGATTTTCTGGCGAGACCTTTCCTCCGCCTCGCGGCATGTCTCCTGATTCGATGCATTCGACCAATTTGCTGCCGACCGGATCGCCAGCGAACACGACGACGCCACCTTTCGATCCTTTCATCAATGAGGCGAAGGTCGCCATGGAGAAACCACCATTCGACTTTGCGATGTGGCATCGACTGCACTGCTCGATTAACCAGGGAGCGATATCTCTCGAAAAACTGACTTCCTTCGAATTGCCTGGTGGGGCTGCGGGTTGGGGTTGAGTAGGACGAGGGCTGGCGGGGTTTGTTTTTTGCCGTTTGAGGATCTCCTCCCATGGAGGGAGTTCTTTCAACTCCGCCCCCTCGATCGACAGCAGTTCATGGGCCCGCGATAGTTGGTTGTGAATTTTTTTTAATTCGGCGAGGTCCCTCGCTTGAGGCGACTCCATCAATTTCAGAAGGTTCGACGTGCTCTCGTCCACCGCTTTCGCACAAGCCGCGAATTTCTTCTCATTCATGAGAGCAGCCGCTTGTTTGACCTCCGACTGCAGGGATGCGATCGAAACCGGCGAATCCTGTCCACGAAGCCAACTACAGGCAAAAACGAAAATCAGAGTGCACCAAGTCTTTTGCATGAATGATCTGGATCCATTCCAAGTCGTGCTAAACCAGGGTTCAAAAATCTAGAGGGCCATCGTATTTCTATAATACTATGCTACTACCTAACGCGCGAATCGAATCGATTGAGTCCAGAATTCGCTGGAATTCTGAAAGATTCCACAAGGAATCGGGAGAGGGTGTTTCCGCTCCGTGAGCAGATCTAATGGTTCTGGGTTGCATTCGGCCGGTGGGGGACCAGATCCGCTCACGATCATCTGCTCACAAGCCTTCTGCTGAGCTTGCCTCAGGGGAGGCAACAACTGACTGCTACCAAGCTGTATACGCCAACCGTAGCTGCCAATTTTTGGCTACCATTCTTTGGCTCCCCTGGCATGAAGCCAAGGGAGGCCTTATCCAGGTGAGGAAAGTAAGAGGTAGGCAAGGGCC
>JBBAXA010000131.1:0-4322 GCA_040396935.1 Pirellula sp. | reverse complement strand
CTCCCATCTACTCTCTATTTTTTGGCCGGAGGCCAAAAAAATCGGGGTGATAGGATTCGAACCTACGACCCTCTGCTCCCAAAGCAGATGCGCTAGCCAGGCTGCGCTACACCCCGTATGCCAAGGAGTCTCCGTGAGAAGGCTCCCTGACCGCTGAAATGTTTACACGACCTGTTGCCCATTCGCTAGGGCATTTTCGCAATATTTTCTGCGTATCCGCACCGATCTCCGCTTTTTACCATGATTCACTTGTTTCGTTGAACAAAGATCCGCAGGACGCTACACTTTGAGGCAGTTGAGGTCGGAGTTCGTTAACGCTACGTTCCCTCATTTCTGAAATGCCGATTTCGCTCGATTCGTCTCGGAATTGGGACAGTGCGTCATGCTGCAAAATCTGAGGAAATTACAACTTACCGAGTCGCAGCGCGACGGAATGCGCCGGGCGGGTAGATTCAATGCCCAGTTGATGGATTATCTGCGACCCCAGATTGTCGCCGGTATCTCGACAGGTGAAATCGATCGACTCGTTCATGACTACACGATCCGGCATAAACACCAGCCTGCGACGCTCGGATATCTTGGCTACAGCAAAAGCTGTTGTACGAGCGTCAACGAGGTTATTTGCCATGGAATCCCAGGAGATTACGTTCTCCAAGATGGCGACATTATCAATGTCGATATCACGTCGATTGTGGAAGGCTGGCACGGGGATCAGTCCGAGACCTTTTTGGTCGGGAACGTGTCTGACGAGGGGCGCGCGGTCACGCAATGCGCATTCGACGCGATGCATCGCGCAATCGCTTCTTTGGAGCCCGGTTGTCCTGTCAGTGTCATCGGAGATAACGTGGTCGCGGAAGCCGCGGCTCGCGGTTTCTCCGTTGTAAGAGAGTATGTGGGGCATGGTTTGGGGCGACGATTCCATCAATACCCGAATATTCCCCACGTCCCAGATCGAAAAAGTCGTCAGGAGCGGCTGCTGCCCGGAATGTGCTTCACCGTCGAGCCCATGATCAACGTTGGCACCCGCTTTACCAAGCTGGATACGAAAGACAATTGGACAGTGAGAACTCGAGACGGAAAACTCTCTGCTCAGTTTGAGCACACTGTTTTGATGCGAGAGGACGGGCCGGAAATCCTGACGCAATGCGAACTTGGCCCTCAACGAGGTCATCGCTTCTGAAATGGTTTCCCGAGCCAAAGGCTGGTTGCTCACTCTCGCTTTTTCTTTGGTCGTGTTGATATGCCTGGTTATCTTGTTGCCTACGTTCGTAGGCAATCGATGGGTTTACGATCCGTTGATTAGGGCGTTTGCAAAGGACAAATTCAAGCTCGAAGTGGAGGGGATAGCTCTCGGCTGGTGGAGACCGATTGAATTCCGAGGTGTCTCTCTTTCAGATCTTCCCGATCCAGGTTCCGATTCAGGCGAATCCACCAAGTTGTTACAGATACGAGCTATCAAGACCGACCGAGGGATCGTTTCGTTTTTGATGCAAGGGCGCAGGTTGGGACGCGTCGAGATTATCGAACCTAGGATCGATATCTCCCTCATCGAGAATCGCTCCAATTTGGAACGACTCGTCGACTCTATTCGTAGAAGTCAGAAGAGTGTTCCGGCATCGACAACACAAGAGAAACCCAAAATCGATATCGATGTGGCGGTCCGACGTCTCAGCATCGAGGTCAATGAGAAGAATCAACAGCAACCCTTGGTCGTCGTTCCGCCATTTGATTTAGAGGGTTCGTACCGAGCGGTCGATGAGCAGCCAACCGTACGATTGTCGCCGACCAGGATTCTGGATCAAGTTGTTTTGACACCGGAGTTGATACGTTTGGGCCTGGGGTATGTCGTTCCGTTGTTGGCGAAATCGGTTTGGTTTGACGGTAAGATTTCTTTGGATTGCGACGAAATCATCGTGCCACTTGAATCCCCACTTGAGAGTCAGGGAAAAGCGAGTCTAACCCTCCATCAAGTGCGAACTGGGCCATCGGAACCATTGATTACGGATGCCATCGAGTTGATCGCACGCTTAAGGAATAAAAAACCGGATATGGAGCTGGTTTTTGTTGACGGAAGTCGTATCGATGTTGCCATGCAGGATCAGCGTGTTTTCCATTCTGGAATTGAGGCAGGGCTTCCCAAGGTCGACGAGAGGCTCCAGTTCTCGTCATCGGGATCCGTAGGTCTGAATGATCAATCGCTCGAATTAGTACTTCTGGTTCCCGTGCCGATCGAACAGTTGGCACGGCGAGCTTCCGTTCAGGAATTAGGTGTGCCTAAGCTTCGAGTACCTGTCGGCGGGACATTGCAAGTACCTCAAGTGGACTGGGGGTTGATGCGCAAAGACTCGGGATTGATTTTGGCGATGATGGCGGGGCAGCTTGAGGGTGAGGCGCCGATTACGAGTTCTGCCCTGAGCACCTTGAGCGGGGTTGCTGAAGGACAGGCAGATGAAGCGATAGCTGCTGCCGCCGAATTGGTTCGGTCGATAAGAGAGCGTCGGAAAAATAACCAGGCAGGATCTCCATCAGCCGCTTCAGGCCCCGCTCCATCAGCCTCCAGCGAAGAAGAGTCCGCATCTCGCCGACCTCTTCGCGATCTGTTAAGACGTGCTATTCGTCCGGACAGTAAATAGTCATGTGGGGTAGAAAGCTAATCGTCGGTCTGTTGAATGCTCTGATGGCTTTTTCACTCTGTTCCACCGGACGTTCAGCCTCACCGCACGCGCCGGACGAAGTGGTAACTGTCTCATTCCGAGTGAAGGTTCCGAATTCCGCGGAAGTGGACGAAGTCTTCCTGGCAGGCAACTCCAACGAATTAGGAGGGTGGAATCCCAGAGGAGTTCGATTGCGAAAACTGGAGACGGGTGTCTTTGTGGGAGAGGTCGATTTTGCTCTCGGGCAAAAACTCGAATTCAAGGTAACGCGAGGGGATTGGTCCTCCGTTGAGAAGAGTGAAAGTGGTTCTGAAATTCCCAACCGCACCTACACAGTCAGCAAGGCTGAAACCCTTGAAATCGTGGTCGAACGATGGGCTCTAGCACGCAAGCCTCCGTCGACGGTAGTCGGTGAACTCAGGACTCACTTCGTCTCGTCTATCTCCCCTTCCCGATGGGTTCGGGTGCTGTTGCCGACAAGCTATTCGGTGTCGGACCAGCGGTTTCCTGTGCTCTATATGCTCGATGGACAGAACGTGTTCGATCGAAACACATCAGCCGTAGGCATGGAATGGGGAATCGACGAGACCCTAGCCGAATGGACCGCGAAAGGCACTTCATGGCACATGATCGTCGTAGCCATCGACAATTCGGCTCAACGCTTTGATGAATACACTCCAATCGAGCATGAATTACAAGCGAGGAGGGTGGGAGGTAAGTCGGAACGGTTCCTTCGTTGGGTTGTGCAAACACTAAAGCCTCAAATCGATCGTGAATACCGAACTCGAACGGATCGAGAATCGACTTGGATCGGCGGTTCATCGCTCGGGGCTCTTTGCGCCTTGCATGCTCTCGCTGAGTACAACGAGCAATTTAGCGGTGCCATTGCGATGTCCCCATCGGTGCGATGGGGTGGCGAGGCTGAATTCCGAACTTGGCTCGGAGAGCAAATACCCAAAGTCACCCGTGAATCGAAACTTTGGCTCGATTTCGGGACGATGGAGGGTCCTAGCCTCGAAGAATCCTCTCGACTCTTAGATCGTTTCAAGCGTTCAAGCAATGCCGTCAGTCAAGGTATCGAGACGGCTTCTCTGCCTTTGAAACTGTCCGTCAAGGAATTCCCGGGTGCCAAGCACGACGAGGCGGCATGGGGAAAGAGGTTCCGTGAAGCTTTGGAATTCATCTCTAAATGAATTCCCCGGAACCTCGAGCATCGGGGTGCTACAGAGAGGTAGTCTCTTCTGCAGCCTCCGGAGGATTGGGATGCGAGTATTCTCGGACTTGGATTATATTTCCCAAGGCAGTTGATTGAATTGGAAATCCTAATGATAGCAGCGGTTTGGAACTGCATGGTTTGACCGGATCGATGGATACGAATTCGGTTCAGATTGTCGACGAGAACCTTTGCTCTCGGGAGGATAGGTTTTCTTGAAGTGTTGATTTTTTGCGGTTTTAAATGGATTTGGCGGCCATAGAAAACCTTGGAACGCACTTGCAGTGAGTGGTGGGATTTCTATAATCGGTCCCGCGAGAGATCGTTGTATGGAGCATTCTCCCTGCATGGAATCCCGCGGATTATCGGATAGAGCAGCGGGCATAACTTGGCAGTTTCCGTTGCGGGTGTAGCTCAGTTGGTAGAGCACAACGTTGCCAACGTTGTTGTCGTGG
>JBBAXA010000130.1:0-4349 GCA_040396935.1 Pirellula sp. | reverse complement strand
AAAGTGCTAGTCACCAAGTGAAGCGATCACTCAGGCCCGAATGGGCCGACAGTATGAATGCCGGGGCGACGAAGTCCCCCGGTCGCCGAGTCCCCACTCTTCCTTAGGCCCGAATGGGCCGACAACATAGTAGGTAAACGCCTGTCACCAAGCGAAGCGACCGAATTAAGAGTCTCGAAAGCACCAAAACGTGGCGGGAATGTCGCAAAGCCAAGCTACCCTAGCAGATCCTCGCACTTGTGGGCTAGGATTTACAATTCGTCGCACTATGTTGGGGGGCCGGATCAAGTTCTGACACTTGGGAGTTTAGCATGCCATCGATTCATCCTCGTTTTGTGTTCCTAATCTTTCTTTGGTTCGGCTCGATTGCGAGCTACCCGATAGTAACCCAGCAAAACAGTGCCGCTCAGGAAAATCGGTCGGCCTCGACGAGTGCAAACCCCAAGGACTGGCCAGGATTTCGCGGACCGAGCGGACAGGGAATTGCTCGACAGGAACTGCCGTGGAAGTGGAGTTCGACGGAAAACATTGTCTGGAAGACCAAACTACCTGGTCCCGGTGCGTCGAGTCCTATTGTGTTTGGTGACCGTATCTATCTAACAGCCTATTCCGGTTTCTTTGTACCCGATGAGCCGCCGGGAACTCAGGCTGATCTTAAGCGTCATCTTCTTTGCGTGGATCGTCGCGATGGGCGTGAGGTTTGGCAGAAAACCGTTCCCGCTAAACTTCCCGAGGAAGAACGCATTCGAGACCATGGGTTTGCCGCGAATACTCCCGCGGTAGACAACGATCGAATCTATTGTTTCTTCGGCAAGACGGGTGTGATCGCATACGATCACGCTGGGACTCCACTTTGGGAAGCGGATGTCGGATCCAAGACGAATGGATGGGGCACGGCTGCCTCTCCCGTGCTCTACAAAGACCTCGTATTCATCAATGCGAGCGTCGAAAGCGATTCGCTCGTCGCATTGAACAAGAACGATGGCAAGGAAGTATGGCGAGCTACAAACATAAAGGAATCCTGGAACACTCCTCAAATCGTCACCACTGTCGACGGTCAGCCGGAACTCATCGTCGCGACGCAAGGTAGCATCCAGGCGTTTCAACCAGAAACTGGAACGCAGCTCTGGACCTGTACCACAGATATCAAGTGGTACATGGTTCCCAGCATCGTTGCGCATCAGGGCATCGTCTACTGTTTAGGGGGGCGTAGCGGGGTAGCGTCGCTAGCCGTGAAGACAGGCGGTAAAGGTGATGTGACCAAAAGCCATCGATTGTGGACCGGCCTCAAAGGGTCTAATGTGACATCACCTGTTTTTCACGAGGGGCATCTCTACTGGATGAACGACAATTCTGGTATCGCGTACTGCGCGAAAGCCGATACTGGAGAGGTCGTGTACGAACAACGCATGAACCGAGCCGGACAGGTCTACGCTTCAGCCTTGTTGGCTGGCGGACGTATCTATTACTTGACCCGTCAGGGCAAGACGTTTGTTCTTGCTGCAAAACCTGAATTCACCGAAATAGCGGTTAATGAATTAGCGGATGGCTCGTTGTTCAACGGCAGCATGTCGACGGACGGTACAAGAATCTTCGTTCGATCTGACAAGTTCCTGTATGCGATAGGTGAGTAAGCCAAGTGCACCAAATCACTTCCTCAGTTCTCCCTCGCATCGAAAAAACTACCACCGTTCGCGGATATATAAGGAAGATGCAAATACATGCAACCATGCATCGTGGATCCTCGTAGAAGACTCGATGGTTTCAGTCCCGAAACGCAAAGACGAGACGCAACCAGGGTTGCAGGCACATGACTGCTGCAAAACGATTCCAATCGTAAATGGTCACTCGAATTGACGGGGCGGTACTACCCCCCTAAGATACGGAAGGCTCTTGGGACTCCCTTAGAATCCAGGCATGAGCACCGCAATTCACAACGGAATCGATGGTTATGATTCGGCAGATCGGAATGCGAACCTGGTTCTTTGGTATCAATACCCTCTCTCGAAGATCGCCGACCGAACGATTAGGTCAGGGGCTGTTGCTCGCTACTGCTCTTCTGACTGGATCCATGCTTACTCTGCTACATGGTCAGGAATCTCAAGCAACGAAGAATGCGGAGCGGCTATGGACCGCAGCTAGAACCGGGGATCTCGTCGCTGCACAACGGGAGCTGGACTCCGGTGTCGATGTCAACGCCGTTACCACTTACCAATCGACAGCGTTGTGCTTCGCGAGTGATCGAGGGTATACGGAGGTAGTTCGATTGCTTCTGGAACGGGGAGCCAATCCGAATGTAAAGGACTCGTTCTACAACGCAACTCCGTTGATGTGGGCACAAATGGGGAAGCACTACAAGGTTATCCCGCTTTTGTTGCAGGGGGGAGCCGAGGGATCGAATCCACTCTTACTCGATGGGGTTGTACAGGGGGATAAGCCTTTAGTCGAAGCGGTTCTCAAGGCAGGCAAAGTGGATGCCGACACCCTCGCCTCTGCGGCCGTCCAAGCCGCGCAAGGTCGCCCCGATCTTTTGGTATTGTTTGAGGGACTGGACTATCCAAAGCTCGCGATCCCAACACTTTCCGATCGAGAGCTGGGGGTTTTCGTGGGTAAGTATGCCGAACCGGACCGAGCCTCGACGATGACCATCAGGGCCACATCGAAAGGCTTGGAAATCGACTTCGGGAGTGGTCAGTACCAGCCATGGTTTGTGTTTGGAGCAACGGAGTTACGTCGTGGAAAAAACCGACTCGTCTTCCAGATCGAGGACAGCCGCGTGACAAGCGTCGCCTTGGATTCGGGTGGGAACAAGTTCACGTATCGCCCCGATCCGGAGCTTGAAGAGACGGACGTCCCCAAGCCAACCAAGGGTGTCGACCTCGAGAAATCATCCGAACTCAACGCTGCACCCAAGTTGGCTCATGTGTCTAGCTCGTGGGATTTGGCGGTCTCGTCGGCGAACTGGCCTGGATTTCGCGGAACTCTTTCTCGCGGTGTAGCGGACGGCCAACACCCACCGGTCACTTGGGATATCGAAAACCAGCAGACCGTCGCTTGGAAGACTCCGATTCCCGGATTTGGCAATTCGTGCCCCGTGATTTGGGGGGATCGATTGTTTGTCACCGCGGCATCGAGTTCCACTGGCAATACCGCTGTGAAGATCGGTCTTTATGGAGATGTTGATTCGGTCGAGGACGACAGCATCTACGATTTCGTTTTGTATTGCTTGGACAAACGAACAGGCGAAATCCTTTGGAAACGGATTTGCAAGACAGCCAAACCTGCGGTCAAGCGGCATTCCAAATCATCACACGCCAATCCGACGGTTGCGACCGATGGGGTCCATGTCATCGCATGGTTTGGATCGGAGGGGCTATATGCATTTGATTTCGAGGGGAGAGCCCTTTGGAGTCGCGATCTCGGAGTTCTCGACAGTGGTTGGTTTTTCGATTCGAGCTACCAATGGGGCTTTGGTAGTTCTCCGACCATTTATGGTGATCGTCTATTCATTCAGTGCGACATTCAGAAAGGCTCCTTCCTTGGAGCATTGGATTTAGCCAGCGGACGGGACGTATGGCGCGTCGAGCGCGATGAAATACCGACTTGGTCGTCACCCGTCGTCTATCCGTTTGGCGATGTGCCGTTGCTGCTGACGCATGGCACGCGATCGGCTCGCGGCTACGATGCGCGCGATGGGACACTGCTCTGGTGGCTTGCTGATCACTCCGAGATTGTCGTACCTACTCCGAACGTCGCTCATGATTTGATCTATTTCTCGAGCGGTTACGCTCCTATCCAACCGATTTTCGCGATTCGTCCCGAGGCGCGTGGAGAGCTAAAGCTTCCCGGGCGTGTTCCAAAGTCTGGTGGCGATGCACCGACGAGCGATCCTGGTGTCGCGTGGAGCACCCAGCGAGGTGGTCCCTATATGCCGACACCGATCCTCTATGGTGACTTCATGTACGTCTGCGCCAATCAAGGGATCGTCACATGCTATCGAGCGAAAAGTGGGGAGGAGGTTTATAAAAAACGATTGAAGGGGGGTGAGACGCTCAGCTTCACCGCGTCGCCGATCGCGGCGGACGGCCACCTCTACTTCCCCTCGGAATCCGGCCATGTGTATGTAGTGAAAGCGGGTGGTGAATTCCAGCAAATGAATGTGAACGCCTCGGGAAGCAAGATCTTAGCGACGCCCGCTATTTCCGAGGGCCTATTCTACATTCGCGCGGTGGATCAAATGATCGCGTTTCGGTCCCCCGCCCCGTGACCGTTGAATAGCCTCTAGCATTTTGCCTCTAGCATCTAGCATCTAGCATCTAGCATCTAGCTTCTAGCTTCTAGCTCGCGAA
>JBBAXA010000129.1:0-4373 GCA_040396935.1 Pirellula sp. | reverse complement strand
AGGTATTGGCTGCTAAACGAGTGAACAGCGATGGACATCGACCGCTAGCGCCTTGTCGCTCACTGATAGGCCTGAACATGATTCCATCGACGGCTAGCGCCTTGTCGCTCACTGATAGGCCTAAACATGATGCCATCGACGGCTGTCGCCTTGCCGTCACAGATGGACGCGAACATGATGTTGTGAGCAGCGAGGCGCTAGCCGCTGGTCCGGGCTGTAGAATAACGCTAGTCCTATCTGTAGGATACGGTTAGCTGCTAGCCGCGGATCTGTCGTCAGCCCGGATTCCCAAGCTCTTTCAAAGCCATTCACGAACCAAGCCGCTTCGATTCACAGCCAACCCTTATTGGGAAATCAGCGACGCCACCCATTGAGCTGTTGCTTGATTCGTTTCCGTCGAGAGTTGAACGAAATCACGATTGGGAATTTCTCGAGAATCCATCAACGCTTTGCCGCGGACTCGATTTTGAACATAGGAACCACACTGATGGTATCCGATGCAATTCGGGATTTTTTGCATCACGGAAACATTACCGGAGTAGGAATCAGCGAGCAGCACTGGCTTATCCATCTTGTCAGCCCAGCTATTTAAGTCGCGAACAACCTCTTCATTGTTACCGAAGTGTTGAAAACTCAAAACGTCCACGTAGGGTAACGCAGCGTGCAACACTTCATCAGCCATTCTGCCTCTCGCCTCGTACCGATCCCCCAAGATTAAATGGTGCGGATCGTAACGACGAATAGCATCATGAAGGGTCTTGTAGTACACCGTGGCGATTTCGGTCAATTCTTGCTTACCTTCCGAGGTCTCCAATTTCTTCCAATCAAAAATTGCACCTTTCCAACGACTATGCGGATGCGTGTGCACCCAGCTAGGACAGTCCACATAAAAGTAACCAATCAACTTTGGATCGTCCGCAAAAGGGGCAACATATTCCCTGGCAACGTAATCACACCAATCGACGAATTCGGGAGCCGAGAAGTCCGGCAATCGATGCTGGGCGTCCCAATGATGGAAATCTGCGAATGGCAGCATGGGCGCATACGGCATATCCAGCCATTGGTAT
Organism: Pirellula sp.; assembly: GCA_040396935.1. Taxonomy (GTDB): domain Bacteria; phylum Planctomycetota; class Planctomycetia; order Pirellulales; family Pirellulaceae; genus JBKCUI01. The sequence continues at coordinate 3,306 of JBBAXA010000129.1, read as the reverse complement.
TCCTCAAATGTAAAGAGCCGTGATTGACGATGATTCGTCGGGCCGTTGGATGCCATATCCTGGTTCCATCCTATCGAGTTGTATCCCCAAGCAATCAAATCAGGTTTCACTTTTTCCTGCAGCCACCGTTGCATGCTGTTGTTGTACTTGGTCCTCCAGATCCCGTTGGAGTCCGAATATCGCAAGGAAGCGGGATCGATGTGGTTTCTCCCTATCGTCACAAAGGGACGGGCATCGGGATGTAGCAACCATTTCCTCCCTTTGAATTCGCAGAGCGTAAAGAATCCCTTGGGATCCACTTGTGTTGTCTTGATCGGCGATACTTCCAGATGAGTCGCGAGCCTCATCGGCTCGGCGATTGAGGTACCCTGTGCGAGACTCCATCCGAAGCCCGCGACGATAGCCTTTATGTGGTTTCGACGCTGCATTTCCATGTTTGGTTACCAGATCAAAGAACGAAAAGAACTCTGCAGCTATCAGGCATACAGAGTCCTTTTTTCCATCTCAAGCTACTAAAACATCCTAAAGGTCTGCGTTCGCGACTTCACCTGCAGCTCGCGTTCCCAACGCGCCCCAAACACCGTAGGGTGAAGGAGTTGTCTGATTTGCAGGCTTCACCGCAGCATTTCCTGTGTCAATGTTTTGGGAAACGAATCGAACGCTGCCATCGACATAAACCGCGTTGACTCCTCCCGTGTGATAGCTACTGGCAGAGAGCACCACATGCTGCTCATCCGCACCGGCGGAATTATTCTGAGCACATGACGGTCCATTCGGAGGGAGAACGGTGTTGAAGCCAACCGCCTCAACCTGTCCGTCTGCCCAAATATAGCTGAATCGCCCCTTCACCCTCGCTGTCACAGATGGCAGATACCGTCCGCCGAGCGAACCAGCCGCGGCCTCAGACCTGCAGTTGATCGGAGAGCCTGCACCTAGCAATTGAACCCCTCCCAGCGTTCCTTCACGAATGTCGGCGTTGGGACGTTGGCCAGGGCCGAAATTGGCTGCAACTCGTTCCGACATGGCAATTGTATTGCTCGTTCCGTCAGCTACCTCCTGAATCGCGACACTAGGTCCTGCAGTGAAACGGTAAAACATTCCAGACCCAGTCGTTCCAACACTGATCAGTGTATCTCCGGCGCAGAAAGCATAGTTATTCACGCCGCGTGCCTCTGCCATTTGCTCCGGTGATGCCGGATCGCTCGGGCACTTGAGGAACGGAAATCTCTGAACATACATTGTGGTGATACTCGTCGAGGTCCATGGAAATGTCCCTCCGGGGGTATTGTGGGGAGGTGGCGCGGCCGCATCCCCGGCTTCGATCCGATTGAAGAATGCAGATTGCTCTAAAAACGGTAACATTCCAATCATCCCGGAGCGACGCCCTCCGTTGCTTGCGGGCCCCGTTTGGGTTCCGTTACTTCTTGGTGGAAACCTTCGATAGGTATCGTGATAGTTGTGAAGGGCTAACCCCAAGTTCTTTAAATTATTCGTACACTGCATACGCCGCGCTGCTTCTCTTGCCGACTGAACTGCTGGCAAGAGCAATCCCACCAAAACACCGATGATCGCAATCACCACGAGCAACTCCACGAGCGTGAAGCCTCGGTCTTTACGCTGTCTAGACATCAAAACGACCTCCAAATATGGAAAGGAAAAAGGAACTCCATCGAATCATCGATGAAGACACAAAGGTTCCAAAAAGTTGCGAAGAAGCGTGTGAGGCTTGTGTACGTGTTTGCATCATCAACGGCTAGACAATTCGATCTTCAAGGGCGGGTTGGTTTTTGATGCTTCGATCTTCGCGCTGAGTCCAGACTTCTGAAAGTCGGAATATTTGTCAGGTAACAAAGACTTGTGAGGCTTTTGAGGCTTGTAAGCTTTCGCTGGGTCGTAGCCCGGTTCGCCCGCGATAGGACCCTTGTCGAGTTCCGCTTCTTCCCACTTACTTACCGAGATGGATGCCTGCCCTGCTAATGCCCCGTCTGCATCTTCGTAGGTAGCCAATTTGAATTCACCAGAGTCATTCGTTTGTCCAAAACTCGATCGATTCAGCTCGGCGTACATGAGCGTGACGGTTGCCTTTGCCAGAGGCTTTCCGTCGAGACTCACCACACCTTTCACGGGATACGTGGGCAACCTGTCCGTAGGCTCGCTACTACAGCCTGCGTAAACGAGCAAGCACGGAATCAACATGAAACCCATCGACCGATTGAAAATTCCAGAAATCATAAATCTAGTAGCATCAAAAAAAGGTTTTTAAAACAAACCATCCCGACTTAGTTAACTACACAGCCAGACATCAACTCGTCGCGATTTTCTCTTTCTGGCTGCTGACGTCGTTCTGCGACCGAGCCTTTCTCAATTGGGACTTGAGTGCCAACCCTAAATGCTTTCGCATCGCCCGAATCGCAGCACGCCGATCTCCCGTCCGCAATGCTTGCACGATCTCTCGATGCTCTTTGAGACGCTCTCGTGTCGGACGACATACCAACTGAACGCGATCGTGCAGCTTGCGAAGTTTTTTCGCGAGCAGCTTGTTCCCAGACCTGACTCCAATGGTCCGGTGAAGTTCCAAGTCAAATCGCTGGCAGGCAAATGAAAACTCCGGCGATTCGGACACCTCCCCCGGATCGGCAGCTTCCAATCTCGCGAAATCCTCGGGCGTGAGCTTTCCGCATGCCAATCGGATCGCTTCCAACTCCAGGACCTTACGCACCCCAAAAAGATCCTTCACATCGGACTCACCCAGCTCTGCGACCTTCGCGAAACGCCCCGAGGAATCCACCAGTCCATACTCCGTTAGTCGAAACAGTGCCTCGCGAAGCGGGGTCCGACTGACACCAAACTCCTCGCACAATTCCTGCTCTTTTAGCGGTGCTCCTGGAGGGTAGAAACCCGCCGAAATCCGCTCGAGAATTCGATCGTAGACCTGCGAGGCCAACGACGCAGAAACAATCAATCCTGCCAATTTTTCCTGCATTTTTCCACTTCGTACCGAAAAAACCTTCATTTCGTCGTCCGAAACCGCAGCCGACCCGACCATCCCTCATTCCCCTTGGAGCCACCCGCCCCAATCGCGCGTACTGTATACAGTATACATGCATCCTAGGTGCGAGATCGAAGATGTCAAGTGCGATGAAAAGCAAAAGACGGGAACCAACATGCGATCCAGATCGGCACGATCTGACTCGGTGAATTGGGTGGTTTCAAGGGAACCAAACGCCCCACGGATAATCGAAACAGCGGGGCGATCGGATTGCCGATAGCCGGACCAGCGGCTAGCGCCTCGCTGCTCACTACATT
>JBBAXA010000128.1:1352-4412 GCA_040396935.1 Pirellula sp. | reverse complement strand
ACCAAAGCCACGCAATCGATATGGGGTGCATCGAATCCAGTGGTCAGCACATTGACGTTGCATAGGTATTTGAGCTTTCCGGTTTTGAACTTAGCAAGCGTTGAGTCTCTTTCATGCGTAGGCGTTTCTCCACATACAAATCCGCACTCTAATTCATGCTCATGAGCGAGGACCTCGACAATGTGCTTTCCGTGCTGAACACCTGATGCAAAGATCAGGCATGCGTTGCGATCCGTCGAGTACTGGACAATTTCCGAGACTGCCGATTGAACCAGTGACTCTCGGTCCATCAGCGCTTCGACCTCGTTAGGGATAAACTCACCGCCCCGAACATGTAGTTCCGAGGTATCGACATTCACGCGGCCGGCCTTGCTGATCAGCGGACAAAGAAATCCGTCCCGGATCAGCTCTCTGACTCCGACCTCGTAACAGATATGGTTCAGGATTCCATCAACCGTGCAAATCGGTCCGGACTTGAGCCGATACGGTGTGGCAGTAAAACCGACGATGCGCACCTCGGGGTTGATGATCCGAGCATCGGCAAGGAAATGCTGGTACATGCTCTCGGAATCGGGACTTATCAGATGGGCTTCATCGATCAAGATCAGATCGAAGCGATCCAGCTCACAGGCACGCTTGTAGACCGATTGGATACTAGCGATGATCACCGGATGATCGGTATCACGCCGCTTTAGTCCCGCAGAATAGATCCCAAAACCGACCTCGGGGCAAACGATACTCAGCTTCTCTGCGGATTGCTCGAGGAGCTCTTTGACATGGGCCAAGATCAAAACGCGACCGGCCCAGAGTCCAACGGCATCTTTGCAGATGCTAGCCATAATCGGGGTCTTGCCACCTGCCGTCGGCACCACAGCGCAAGGGTTGTCTTCCCGGTTCCGAAGGTGATCGTAGACAGCATTCTTCACATCTTCTTGGTAAGGACGCAACGTGATCATTTACAAGTGACCTCTTGGATTTGAACGATGGTAAGCCCACCTTTGATGGGTTTTCGTTTCTCGATCGACAGCCTTACGATCTGACTGTCGTCTCGGTATGCGCCTCCGTGTTGCAGAGCATCAAGGAGGCTTTTAAGACAGTTGTCTACGTCCCTGCGCCTCCGATCAGGAGGATGGACGATCACATCGACAACCAAAGAACCAACCAATGTCATTACACCTTGCGAGGCAAGAACGGTGCAAACAGCCGTTCGAAATGCTCGCCCCCGACGTGAGATGAGCGTCCTTGCTCCAACGTGCCGCCAGTAGTTATTCACACTTGGCGGATAGGGGAGGTGGTACTTGACCATTACGCTCGCTTCCAAGGAGCAGTAGCGTTGTTTGCAGGGGCACTCTGCACAGGGGGTGCGACGGGAGTCGGCACCTGGCGCTTCGCATATCCTTTGATCTCGTTTACCATGTCACCGGTATCGATTCGCTTCTTGCATCGCACCTGAATCAGAAGCGGGAGGTTATGCAGCTCAGCCGAGTCCCTTGGATTCGTAACTCCAACAGCGCGACAGATTGCAGACAGATCCGCACGTGCGATTTGCACCGCGACTGCATTGGGGTTGTCCAGGTTCAGCCTCGCCCAGACCAAACGGTTCTGGTACTCGCCTTCAATGATTTGGAAGGTAAGTTGAAGTAGGCTCCCGGTGCCGGACTTCGTGGGCTTCATCTCGCTCTCGGTAATCACAGCGAGGTATTTCCCTGCTGGGATTGCTTCGAAGTCACCGGTCGGCTCCACACTGTTTGCATCAAAACCTGAAAGATCAGCCATTGCTTTGGTTTCCTTGTGATTGGGTGATTCCTTGAACAAAAGCCGCCCACGAGAGCGGCAACTCATCGACGATTCCATAACGGTTTTTGGCGACACAAGATGGGCCACCAACGCATCGCAAGATGCGCTCTCCACCACCTTTGCCAATGGCATGAGCGATGGTTCGCTTGCGATTAAAGCCAGCGTCCTCGGATTGCGTGCGGATCTTGCGCGTTGCGAAAAGAACGGCATCGCACCATTCGCTAATTAGCGCTGCAGAGTGCTTGTGCAACCTTGGACTGTAGCGATCGTAGGGCGAGGACTCCGGGTCCTCGAAGCGTTCGACCTTGCTGTGGGCGATCAGCAGGACGACCATCCCACGTTCGTTGCGAAGCGCATTTAGATGCTCGATGATCTCTCGCCACAGTGTTAAAGCCAGGGTGTAACCCTTGCTATAGCCTCCGGCAACTTGCTCGATTGATGTTGTATTGTGCTCGGAGCACAATCGGTCAAAAACCAATCGTTCAAGCCAGTCCAGCGAGTCGATCACGACCGTTTCATACTCGTGCGATTCTTGCCTCAGGTCGGCAAGAGCCGATAAGACATCCTCGTACTTGGTCGCTAGTGGAAACTTGTCCACATCGAGTTCATCTAATCCGTCTTCGCACTGGATAAACACAGGCCGCGGAGCCTGAGAAGCGAACGTCGACTTCCCCACACCCTCGATCCCATAGCAAAGGATTCGAGGGGGTTTGGCTGATCGACCACGCTCTAATTTCGCGAGCTTGCTCACGATGTCACCTCTTCATACTGGGTTTTCTTTGAAAGGCGTTCAACTTTGAACGCATCCGGTCCGAACTCGCGAGCGATAAAGCCAGTGAAGAGTCGGTTTAGATCTCGTCCGACCTGCGTGCCTGAGTCGATGACGCAAACACGAGTTCTAAGATCAAATTGGTGTGCCACATCGAGTCGCGTTTGAACCTCACCATGCAAGCTTTCTGTTGCCACAATGGCCAGCAAAAATGATGCTTCAACGCTTTCGATCGGTACATCCGCACTGAAGCGGTAGCGATACAGATCCTTATTCATTACTTCTCCTTTCGAGGAATGTTGGGCGTCTACTAAAAGACCTACCCGGTTGAGGTATGTTTTGACGATCAAGAGTTCAATTTTTTGCGAAGTTTTGATTTAGCGACGTTTTCAGGAATGCATCCATGCAAACAACAAGTGTCACCAATAAACTCCAGAAGTGCGGTGTTCTTCGTACTTATCCGCTATCGGTCCGCAGCAGTAAAAACCCATGCA
>JBBAXA010000128.1:0-1252 GCA_040396935.1 Pirellula sp. | reverse complement strand
GCCAGTCGCGTGCCAGCGTTTACAAGGCAAGCACGCGATGTGAGCTCTGGTTGGGAAGTCACCTCAGCATCACGGCGGTTTGGACTTAGATCCTTGTTCATCATTTTGCCTTTCGAGGAATGGTGGGTGTCTATAAATAGACCTACCCGGTTCGAGGGTGTTTTGACGATCAATAGTCCAAATATTTCTGAAATCCTTCCTCCTCGAACCGATCTCGTATTCGTTTCATCCACTCATTGAGCGTCGTTCGTGGGACGTTCATCAACGTGGCGATCTCGGCCATTGTCATTTGATTACGAAGCTCCAAAAGACGTTGCCAGTCGGCAGGGAGCTTTTCAATGATCGCCTTCATGTCCGAGACTAGCTCATAGAGCTCTTGCTCACTTCTGCGACGTCGGCCCAATCTGGCATCCTGCTCAGCCTCACCGATCAATTCAGACAGTTCGGTTGGCTCTTCCTCACCTACATCGATCCTTACATTCAGTGACCTGATGCGACAGTGGTCACGTTTGTCCGCTGACTTGTCTCGCAGGATGTTTGCCACATACCGTTCGACGACTGCTGTGACGAACTTGTTGCGATGCCCGACTTCCGGATCGAACTTCGAGAGACTGTCGATCACCCTGGCCAATAGGTCTTGCTCGAGCGATTCGCGATCCTGCAGGGTGAATCCTGCGCGACCTACAAGCTGGCCGACTTTGCGTTTGATGATCCCTCGTATGAACCGATCCTGGCTCGGATCACTTTGGCCTGGATCCGTGGTCTCCGGCAAGCTCTGGTCGGACGGGGTGAAAGAAGCGGGTTTTTTCGAAAAGCGACGATTCTGCATGAAAGCATTCCCTAACTGCGGTTAGCGTTCTTGCCGTGTCTGACGCACAGCACCAACCACCGGTGGAATTGCAGCAAAACGATCGAGGAAATTCGTGGCTTTTTGTAAGTTGTTTCCAGGTAAAGGTTTGCGAAACGAAACATCTTTGTTGCAGTTGCAGCAAATCGATCAAACTGCAAAAACGGGGTTGGGAAGAGTCCTGTGAGTTGGATGGCCTAGAACGAGGCAAATGTGGCGTAGATTAGATTTTTGCTAGTCCGCGAGTTCGAGCGAAATCATGTGCTGCTAAACAGAGGTTTTCTTCGGGATACGTGGGTATACTGGCTAGGGTATCCATGCGGTTCTTCAAATCCGGACCGCAAAATCACACGAAAAACATCAAAAAGTTCGGTTCCTGTCCTCTCCGCTGCAAAACCCTGGTTT
>JBBAXA010000127.1:0-5054 GCA_040396935.1 Pirellula sp. | reverse complement strand
ATTGCATGTCGAGAGCATTGTGGTGCGTCAAAAAGGGCTTGGCCGCAGCCCCACCTGCGATCGTGTGCAGCGTGGGTCCTTCAACCTCGATGAATCGGTGCTTGGCGAGCGTGGCTCGGATGGAGTGGATGATCTTGGTACGTTTTAGGAATCGGTCCATGGATTCCTGGTTGTAGGTCAGATCCAGATATCGCATCCGCTGTCGTAGCTCCGGGTCTTGGAGGCCCGCATGTTTCTCAGGTGGAGGCTCAAGAGTCTTCGTCATGAAGTGCAGCTTGGTGGCAAAAACCGTTAACTCCCCCGTATTCGTACGCCCGAGACGTCCATCTATTCCTACCAGGTCGCCGAAATCAAGAAGCTTTACCAGCTCCATGTCTTCATCGCCAACCTGCCCCTTCGCGATCAAGATCTGGATGTCACCCGTCCAGTCTCGAATGTTGAGAAAATAGAGTTTCCCAGCGGACCGAAGCAGAATGATTCGACCGGCCACGCGCACAACAGGCCCGACCTCCTCCCCTTCCCCCTGGGAGGCTTTCCACGCTTTGTAATCGACGGGAGATTCCGGTGAGGCTGTATCGAACTTCGGAAGTTCCACCAGCGATCCATCTCCCTTCCGAAATTTCACTTGACCGGCCAAGTCGCGTGCTTCGCTAATGAAGGAACGGTTGTTAAATCGCTGCCCCCAAGGATCCAGACCTCGGCTTTCGATTTTTCGGAGTTTTTCGAGTCGGGCCGCCTGATGAACTCCTAAACCGGTGTTGTCTTGTCCGAGGGAATCAGCCATGTTGCATTAATAGGTTAGACCAACGTTACTTCCGCGATCGAATCCATGAGAACGCGGCCCGGTCGAATGGGAAATAGGTTGAAAACCGTCCATCGGACCGGAAAAGGTGCAAATTGTAGGGAAATGCGATGGAAAACCAAGCTGTTAAACCGCCGATGATCCTGATCGTCGAAAACGACCCTCTTTTGCTAGCAGGAATGGCTGCGGTGCTGGACAAAAAGGGCTACCGCTGTTTTCTCGCCCGAAACCTGGAGGTCGGTAAACAAGCTACAGAGAGTATCGCCTTCGATCTGATCCTCTTTTCGTTCGAAAGCGATGCTATCGCGGCAGCGCAAGCCGCTTCAGAACTGCGAGCCAAACGAGCCACAGAAGAAATTCCAGTCCTGTTCCTGGCTGATCGCTTCGAAACCCGATTTATCGAGCCACTTCATCTCGCGGGAGGTGTGTACTGTTTGCCAAAGCCTTTTGAACCCGAGGTTCTGCTCGATCTCGTCGACAAAGCATTTTGCCTGCCCCATCTGGCCGCCGCAAAGGTCGCGCCTGCCAAAGCGCACTTCACGAATGATTGGGTACGACTGACTTGATCGTTTCCCCTCGACTCGAGGTAGGCCAACGAGGAGCAAACCCGTAAGATGGCATCCGAGAGAAAACGACAAGCCGACCAACAACGATCGAACTTATCCTGATTCCGGAGGATCGCATTTCATCGAACAGACGTCGGATAGGTTTCTAGGACAACGAGGGTTCCTTGCAAGAAGAAAAAGATAGAGTGCTAGGCTGGCATTGGCTCGTCGAGTTCTCCAACTGTGCCCAGATGCCAACAAGCGCCGAACAGCTAGGACAATTGCTCGAGAGCGCTGCCACGCAATCAGGTTCCAAGGTGGTTGGGAAATGTATGCATGAATTCTCTCCCCATGGACTGACTGGCGTCGTCGTTATCGCCGAGTCGCATTTAGCGATTCACACCTGGCCCGAGTACCGATCCATCTGCATCGATCTGTTCTCCTGTTCCCAACACATCCGTAGCGATATCGCCATCGAAATCCTTCGAACCTCGTTTCAACCCAAACAGGTTTCTATCTATGAACATCTTCGCAAGATCCCTCGGGACTCAAGCGACGAACGGCCAACCGGGAATAAGCCAACATCCTAGAGACCGTCTAGGATCGCCATTCGCTGGGTCAACAAACCAGAACTCTTGTAGGTAATTAGAACCCAACGAGCAGAACAGGATATCCTGTCACCAACCAAGTTCATGCCACCTGCTTTGTGAAGCGATCTTTTCTCTTCGCATCGCAGAGAGCCTTCTACGGAAGGATCGCAAACGAGACAACCAACACACCGAATAGGATCTAGCCCCATGGAACTGAGATCCCATGCATGCCCCAGGGGAAACCAGCCGTTGCTCAGGATTGCTACGGAGTGACTTGCCAAAGGGTCTGAGTCAATTGCGATTTCCTGATGCGTGAAAAGATTCTTTCCGAGGGAGAGTTCGTGTAATCTACTAACTGACGTTGAGACTTGCTTAAGTCGATATCCCGATCTGGGTTCTTCAACTCTCGCACCACAGGATCCATCGGATTGGCAGGGTTGGACTTCACGACCACCGCGTCGGAACTGCCGTCCAAAACAACGAGAGAACCGATCGGATACATCGATACAGTGGTCATCAACGCTTGGAAGACCTCCTTGTCGAATTTGCCTTGGATCGTTTGCGAGCATAGGTACGCGATGGCATCAGACGGGAGGAAACGAGGACCTTTTTTTGATTGCGTAAGATTCAGAAACGCGTCTACGATGTTGAGAATTTTCGCTCCATAAGAAATATATGCGCTTTTTAAGGCATTTGGAAATCCCGATCCGTCGGCTTGTTCGTGTACTTGCCGAATCATGGTAAGCACATCGGGAGAAATACCAGGCAACCCCCGAAAGAGTCGTTCACTTACAAGTGGATGTTTTTGGAATGAAGGGCTAGTCGCAGTACTTCGTCCAGCTTTCTCCCCGGGATTTTCCGTGTCGTAGATCAGCAATGCAGCATCGTGAAGTACCCCCGCCAACCCAATTTCGAAGGTCAATCGACTGTCATCACCCCGAAGTAGACTCATCGTAGTCGACATCGCGGACAACTGCATCGCGTGGTTTACGGTGTATTGAAACGCATCTGAAGGTTTGCTTTCCCTCAGGCAAGCAAGGACCCCAAGCGCAGACGCAACATCCTTTCGCAACTGATTTGTAACCTGCGAAACACATCGACTCACTGGTGAAATCAGAAGCCCCTGAGCTTTCTTGATCGAGTCAACCATTTCCAACAGGGCATCCTCTGTTTCCTTGATCACTTCCAAAACACGCTTGACTGTCTCCTGAGGAAATGCGGCTAATAAAACCTTTCGTGACACTGCGTACTTGGAGGCTCCCACCGTAAAAACCTGACGTTTACGGATTTCCGATAGGAGCCCGTCATCGATCGTTTGTCCTGCATGGAAAACGACTTTACCATGCGAATCAAACAAATCGAACTCCAAAGCCGCTCCGAGGGCTAAGCGATCAATGTCGACGAGGCGAGAAGCCTGATTGGTTTCAGGAGCAGGATTCCGTGGCAGCGCGGAATTCGTTGCGATAGTCTCTGGATGGCTATCGCCTTCAGGAGAGCAGTTCGGCATAGCTAGGGAGCAAGCGGATGAAGACGATGATTTGATGATGGCACGCCGAGATAATCGTCCACGCATCGTCATTCGGGCAACCGCAGAACCTGACTCCTAGAAAGATAATCCCGCGACGTTTCTTTGGTAACGGTTACTCCGTATGTTCGGTGTATGGGATCTGTTCGGTGTATGAAATCCATTGCAATCAGCCCACGAATCATGCCCATTCACGATTCTTGTTCCACGACCTTTTTCGATGAGACGGATTGAAACTCCAACAAATCAGATTGAAAAAGTCAATGGGATCTCGATCTGGGATTCATTTTAACTGCGATAGATAGGCGAGCAGATCAGCCAATTGCTCCGCACTCATAGTCGCAACAAGATTCTCTGGCATCAGACTCACCTCGCTCGGTTTTTCTGATTCGACAGAAGCCACATCGATACGTCGCAGAGTTCCGTCCTGAATCGAAAGCTGGATCGTTTTCTCATTTCGTTCAACGATACGCCCAACGATAGTCTCCCCATCCGAGGTTAGAAATACACTCGCGCGATACTCCGGATCGATCGTCTCGGAGGGTTTGATGATTTGGGTCAAAAGCGACTCTCGCGACGTATATTTCTTTCCGATGGTGTCTAATGCAGGTCCGATCGCTTTCCCTTGGTCGGCAATTTTGTGGCATTGATTGCATTGCCCAAACCCTTGCTTGAACGACACAGCCCCCCGTTCACTATTACCCTCGATCGCTAAAATCTTAGCGCGGTCAACCATCGAACCCAATTTTTGGAGGCGCATCGACTCAGGCAATAGATGCTCGACGAAATCCCTCGTTTCTGGAACCGACTGATTCATTGTGGCCAGGAGCTTTTCTCGAATGGAATCATGTACCGCGTTTTCGCTAATCGCTCTCGCAACCAAAATCGCTCCTGGTACTGACTCCATCAATTTCTTTACCGCTTCCACTCGCTGTTCGACGTTTCCCTTTTGGACGGGCTCCAGCAGGGCTGCATACATGTTCCGCAACGATTCATCCCTGGGCATCGAGGAAATCCAGTCCGCAATCAATCTTACCCCTTCAACATCGACGGTTTCAGCTCCCACGTGGGGCATTCGTCCACTACCCGACTTCGCCATTCGACTGAACAAAACCGATCGTCCTGGCTCGCCCGGTGCTATGATTTTCGCATCGACCAAACCGCAATTTCCCTTCATCGGAGTGGCTTCTAGAACTTTCATTTCGGCGGTGGTCCGGTCCCAGCGCACATCAAAAGCAGCGGCGCCATTCCCTCCGAATTGATGGCAGTGGGCACAATTGCTGTGCAAATAAGATCGCGATCGTTGATTCACGGATGCAATGGGATCTGAAATACTCGCAAAGCCGACGAATCGCTCGTTTGGTTTTGGTTGTTGATCCGCTGGAAAATGGAGTACGCGTCGCGCGATCAATTCGCGAAACGAATCGTTGGATCGATGCGGCGCACGGAGTTGTTCCTCGAGGAAGCCGAGAGCATCTCCAGACCAGGGAGTATGGCACATCTTGCACTGACTGCGCGAGGAATAAGTCCAACGCAGATCCCTGCCATCCTTCGTTTTCCATTGGGTGGATTCACCGTCCGCCGGGACAAGA
>JBBAXA010000126.1:0-5365 GCA_040396935.1 Pirellula sp. | reverse complement strand
AATATCCCGGATCAGGGCCGTACCCGCCGCCGTTCCATCCGATTTCCAAAGCTCATCTCCGTTCGTGCCATCCGTAGCTCTGAAGTAGAGCGTGCCGTTGACGCTCGTTAGGTTTGCTATGTAAGACGATAAAGATCCTGGCCGAATGTCCCGGACCATGACCGTGCCCGCCGCCGTTCCATCCGATTTCCAAAGCTCCCGTCCATTGGTACCGTCATTGGCTACGAAAAACAAAGTACCGTTGACGTTCGTGAGCTGGTCTGGATTGGACCAGCTACTACTACCCGGTGCAATATCTTTAACCTCGACCGTTCCACCCACCGTTCCATCCGATTTCCAAAGCTCCTGTCCGTTGGCAGCTTGAAAGGAGAAAAACAACGTGCCGTTGACATTCGTTAGGTAGCGAGCGAGGGAGGAGGATGTCGGCGTTAGACTGACCGTTCCGGCAGTCGTGCCATCGGATCTCCATAAGCCTAGCGACCATGACGTGAAGAAGAGCGTACCATTGACATTGGTAAGAAACCTCGGCTCTGAGCTACCGCTTCCGGGAATGATGTCCTTTACTAGGGAAGTCCCGGCAGTCGTACCATTCGATTTCCAAAGTTCCGACCCATTGGTCCCATCGTCAGCGCTAAAATAAAGAGTGCCATTGACGTTCGCGAGATACTTTGCATTCGAATTCAAAGTTTCTGCTCGAATGTTTTTGACCAATGCCGTCCCGCCACTCGTACCATTCGATTTCCAAAGCTCCTCAGCAGTGAGGCCGTCGTTCGCTCGGAAAAAGAGCGTACCGTTGACGTTGGTCAGGTTTTGAGGATTTGAACCGTTTACACCCGCTCGAATATCTCGGACCAGGACCGTACCGGCGGTTGTTCCGTCGGATTTCCAAAGCTCATAGCCGTTGGTGCCGACAGTGGCCTGGAAAAAGATTGTGCCATTAACGTTTGTCATATAGCGGGCTGAGCCACTGCCAAACCCGGGAACGATGTCTGCGACCAGCGTCGTACCTGCTTCGGTACCATCCGATTTCCAGAGTTCGTAACCGTTGGCTCCATTATTCGCTGAAAAATAGAGAACGCCATTCACATTTGCGAAGTTGCCCGGCATCGAGCCTGCGCCCCCTGGACGAATATCTTTGACAATGGATGTCCCCGCTTCGGTGCCGTCGGATTTCCAAAGCTCGTAACCGTTCGCTGTGTTAAAACCTGCTCTAAAAAAGAGCGTTCCGTTCACATTGGTAAGATTCTTGGCGTACGGTCTATTGGGACCGGGTGCGATATCCCTTACCAAAATGGTACCAGATTCGGTGCCATCAGACTTCCAGAGCTCTTCTCCATTGGTTCCATTATTGGCGAGGAAATACAACGTGCCATTGACATTGGTTAGATAGAAATTAGAGGAGGAACCCGCGAACGCATTTCCCGATCCCGGCTGAATATCCCGGACCCGTACCGTTCCTGTCTCAGTGCCACTCGATTTCCAAAGCTCAAAGCCGCTGGTGCCATCATTCGCGCTAAAGAAAAGCGTGCCGTTGACATTTGTCAAATTGTTAGGATAGGAACCATTGCCACCTGGCCGAATGTCCTTGACCCGAACCGTTCCCGCGTCCGTTCCATCCGATTTCCAAAGCTCTACTCCGTCATCTGTAAAAGCTGAAAAATAAAGTGTGCCGTTCACGTTCGTCAGATTGCTTGGGGTGCTAGCTGCGCCGCCAGGCCGAATGTCCTTGACCATCACAGTACCAGGCCCGGTTCCGTCGGATTTCCAAAGCTCAGACCCATTGGTAGCGTTATTGGCCTGGAAAAAGAGTGTGCCATTAACGTTTGTCAGAAAACGGGGTGTCGAGCCACTGGCATCGATCGCATAGATATCCTTTACCAGTACTGTTCCCGCCTCCGTTCCATCGGACTTCCACAATTCCTCGCCAATAGTTCCCGTAGTGGCTGCGAAGAAAACGATGTTCCCAACCTGTACTAGGTTCGCGGGAGAGGAAGAGGCATCCTGAGTATTGATGTCCTTGACCAATTGCACGTCGATTGCCAATGGGACACGAATATCCAGCGATTCGATGATCAAACTACGGAACGCTCTGCGTCGTCGGCCGGTCTGATTCGATAGCAATCGCAACAATCCTGTTTTCTTAATCCATCGCTTCAAGTTGCTCATCAAATTCTTCATAGCAATCAACCTACCATTCTCTGAATTGATTCTTCCCAGCTATGGACATCCGCCGGGTTCTCAAACAACACGCTCGACTGCTCCGTGATCGAGTGCCGAATCTGGGCATTGCGGGACCGATCCATTCCCAAACCCACTGCAACATCCACGTATTGGTCCACACTCTCCGCAGAAAGAGTGGTTAACCCCATGCGCTGATAGAGCCCATGGGTCAAACGACTACGCAAGTAGCGCCCCGGTAGCGTGACCACCGGAACCCCTAACGCCAGTGCCTCGTAACTCGTATTCCCCCCGCAGAATGGAAAAGGATCGAGCATGACATCTGCAGTGGCCAGCAGATGCAGAAAATCCTTACGCGGCAGCGAGGGTAAAACGATGACCCGACGATCCGCGTCCGGTAACTCGCGTCGCCAACGTCTCATCAACGGTTCCAACCATCGTGGCGTCGCTCCACTCAGGACTACCAAATCCCCTTCAGGATCCGCCTCCAAAATACGCCGAAGCGGCTCATCGAAATCGGGATGGAATTTGAAGAGAGTCTGTGGACAGAGATACACCCTGCGATTCGAATCCAATCCAAAATGCGACCGATCGAGCCGCGGTCCCTCGAGTGTCGGGCGCTCGTAGTAGATACCCATGTTAGGCAATCGCACTAATTGCTCACTGTAATGTTCCTGAGCATCGAGTGGCTCGGCAAGATCGGTCGATACAAAGTAGTCGATGGCTGGACTGCCCGTCGTATCCGGATGCCCCCATGTCACTGCCTGGATCGGGGCCATGCGGGAATAAGAGAGAGTCTGCGAAAGACAATCCATGCCGATATCAGCAAAGATCAAAACATCCAAACCGAGTTGAGAGATCGACTCCCGAGCCTCGTTAGGCTGCCGAGCTACCTCGACGTAATGATCTGCCGCTGCGCGGAACCGATTGGAGTATTGATCCTGGTGATGCTTGAGGGCGATTACAAAAACCTCAAAGCGATCGCGCGAGAGGTTTTCAACCAATCCTAAATTCAAGAGTCCGATCGTATGCTGACAAAAGTAAGCAGAAACGAAACCGACCTTCACTCGTCTTTGTTTGGGTCGCGATCGGCTCTCGTGAGCGCCATCGCAAAGCTCAATCCCACGGTAAATGCGGGCCAGTTTTTCCATGAGCGGACGATCATTTTCCCCCTGGTACGCGAAGTGAAAGGTCGTCGGAATGATTGACTGTGTAGTGTCGATCGTAACTTCCTGATCGACCAAACCGTCCACACAATCCGTCAGCCGTTTTCGCCAATAATGAACTTGCTCGGTGGATTCGTAGATGATCGGCAGGATCTTTGACGCGAGCAGCAAATTCATTGCGTTCGGGGAAGATTGCTGGGCTTTTTCGAAATGGTGCAGGGCCTTGAGCGGTTCGTTGATTGCGGCGCACAGGACACCGAGATTTTGATGGGCCGGGGCGAACTGCGGATCGGCAAGTACAGCACGCTGGTAACAGGCCGCCGCCTGTTCTTTATCGTTCAAATCTTGGTACAGATTGCCTAATCGGTTTAGGACTGCAACCGAACTGGGATCGATCGCAGTAGCGCGTCGTAGTAATTCGAGCAGGTTCGAGTTATCACCCGAGCGCTCCGCTGCATCGGCTTGTTCTAGGAGTTCGCTGATTCCGGTTTTTTCATGGGTCTGAATGGATCTGTGTGGGGCCTCGGAGGGCAGCGAGAAGGCTTGAGGTAACGAGAAACCTGCAGTAGCCGCGGGTGCACCGATCGACATCCTCGGAGCCATCGTTTGGGATTGGAGTGGCGGGACGATCCAGATTTCTTCCTCGTCACCGGGCGTTGACGATGGCCCTGAGAATTTTGGATTTAATAACCCCGGAAGCGTCTCGACGGCAAAGAGTTCCTCCACTCCCGACTTGAATCGTAGGGTCGCAATCGTGCGCCCCGAGGTCAGTTCGACAATACCCAATCCGCAGTGGAGCCTTTCCGGATGCTCGCCGATGGGGAGTCCACCAAAGACATTGGTTTCTCGAATCCGTGAAAGACCTATGAATGCGTAATTGCCACAAAATGATAGACCGCGCGTGTATCCAGGGAGCACTGCCACGGTCTCGAGTTTCCCCGTCCCCGGATCGACGATCGCCAATTCACCGCAACCCGAATTGAGCACCCAGAGTTTTCCCTGATGCACACGGGGTGAGTGTGGCATACAGAGCCCATGGCTGACCACTTCACCCGAGGGAAAGTCGAGAATTGCTCCTCCACTCTTTTTGTTGCTGCGCCATCCCGCTGGTTCATCTGTGATTCCCAGCACAGTCACGTAGCGTGGCTGCCCCTGATCGAGAGCCAAACCGTTGAGATGGCAGCGATCCTGGTCAATCAACTGACTGACAAAGGGTGGTCGCCAACGCGGATAAAAATTGAAACCCTCCTCCAAGGTGCAAAGGCAGGAAAAGAGGGTGTTAACAACCCACAGCCCCTCATTCCCGAAAGCCAAATCATGGCCATGGATACTGCCCGTTACGATACTGCTGCGGGCTACGAAACAACCGTCGTGACTCTTCGGGGACGGCAAGCCGCTGGCGACGTCGTGTGCAGCCTTTAGGAAGTGAATCTGCCGTCTCGCACCGACGGCGATCTGACCGCGGCCGACCGCCAATCCCATCACCTGATCAAAGCTATGAAAACCAAAAGTGGTCTGTCCACCAGAACTCCCGATAACGACTAACTTTCCCGCTTGATAGGTCGATAGCAAAACCGAAAGTCGCAGTTGCTCCAGCACCTGGGCCAGATTCCCGGAATGCTCGTAATCCACGGCGACCGTTTTGGAAATTTCGCCGTCCCTGGAATCTTCTAAGGCTTGTTCGATGGACGATCTAGACATTCGGGCACTCGGGATGGATTGGACGTCGGCGGATTTCAGCTATAACCCAAAAATCGGCTGCTAAAATTGCCTTCTCTCTTACCCAGGCGATGCACTCGATCGGAAACTATCACAAAAGTTTGAAAAAAATGACAATTTAGAATGAAGTCGTAACAAATGTTGGCTCCGCCGGTGCTGGCAAGGCGGTATGTTCCCTTCAATTGCGCTGCGAATCTCAGAGTCTTTGAAGTACCTAATCCCTGCACCTAGATAGGTCAGTCCACGCCTACGAATCGTGCTGCAACCCCAACCAACACAGTTGTCTAGATTCGGCCGGAACT
>JBBAXA010000125.1:4880-5948 GCA_040396935.1 Pirellula sp. | reverse complement strand
GCTTGCTCTTTGTTGTAGACCTTGGTGTCCGGAGGGCACCATCCATGGCCTGCGGGATAGACTTCGATCTCGGACGAGAGTTTTGATTGATCGAATGACTCACGGAGTACCTTTTTGGACTCAGGATCGCGTTGATCATCGTTTTCAGCAACCGCGACTAGGAAACTCGCTTTCATCTTAGGGATCAATCGGTGAGGACTATCCTCCTCGTTCGTAACCAGTCCTCCACCGTGGAAGATCCCTCCCGCGCCAACGCGTTCAGGAACGGCTGCGGCGGTACGCATCACGATAGGGCCACCCATGCAATAGCCAATCGTCCCAACCTTTTTACTCTTGTCTACTTGCGGCTGGGAATCGAGCCAAGCGATAAAAGCTTTCGCATCGCTCGCATGCGTTGTAGCATTGAGTGAACGGGCCAGCGGACGGACCTCCTGGATCGGAGTGTTGGTGCCATCTGCCGTGACGGGTGCTTTCTTCGAACGGTAGAATGGATTGACAACTAATACTGAATAACCGGCTCCAGCCAGTCGCTTTCCCATTTGTCGAAACGCAGGTCGCAAACCAAAAATATCTGGCCATACGAGCACTGCAGCATGGGCTCCAGTCGTCGGGTAGACAAAATACGCATCGCATTCACCATCCGGCGTTTTGATCGACACCTCCTTCTCGCTCAATTCTGCTGCATTCGTTGTTCCCGGAAGAAGTAGTGCTGCTCCAATTCCCGCAGACATGTAGAGTCCCATGTCTCGTCGTGAATATTTCTTCAAATCCTCATCGAAGTGATCTTGGTCGCACATAAGGTTCCTACTTGATTGAAAAAATGAGATTGCCAGTTGTATTAGGAATTGGAAATAGATACCGCAAAGTGATGCTGAGGAATATCCATCATCCTTTTTTTCGCATCCCGCAATTATAACGCAAGCTCTGAGCGGCGCGTTGATCCTCGATCGGTCGAGTCCATCGGCAAGGCATTTCAACAGAGTTGCGGATTTTTATGTACTTCCAGGAAATGGGTACCGCGACCTTGCCAAAGTTCTCTCGAGTGGCGTTCCAAAAGCAGCGGAGTCG
>JBBAXA010000125.1:0-4780 GCA_040396935.1 Pirellula sp. | reverse complement strand
CCGACCGGGAATCATCCACTGATAAAAGAGGGTATAAAAGGGCTTAGGTAACTCTTCCGAAAAGGTATTCCGACGACAACGCAACGAAGTGCGATTTGCCGCGGGTAGCAAGTCGTTCTCCCACGGTGGGATGGGCTTTCGATCTTTGCGCGGAGTTGGGAAGAATAAGAGCGGATTTGATTCTATGACCAATACATCGGCAACGCGTGTTCGCTACGGAGTAGTCGCTTTTACGTTGGCTCTGGCAGCTATTACCTATCTAGATCGAGCATGCGTGGCAACACTCGCGCCGGAAATGATGCGAGAGCTCCAACTCGATAAGGATCAGATGAGTTGGGTCTACAGTGCATTCGCTATTGCCTATGCGGCCTTTGAGATTCCCACGGCGGTGTGGGCTGATCGCAGCGGCACGCGCAGGGTACTCGCACGGATTGTCATTTGGTGGTCGGGTTTCACGATGCTCACTGCAGCGGCATGGAATCTCACATCGCTGGTTGTGATCCGTTTCCTGTTTGGTGCGGGAGAGGCAGGAGCTTGGCCAGGTGTGGCGCGGACGTTCTCGCGGTGGATACCACGATCCGATCGAGGCACAGTCCAAGGGATCTTTTTCGCAGCGGCTCATCTCGCGGGCGGTCTGACGCCCATCGTTGCGTGGTGGCTGATGCAAAGAGTCGGTTGGCGTTGGGTTTTCGTTCTTTTTGCGATCCCAGGATTTTTGTGGGCAGCAGCATGGTATCGGTGGTTCCGAGATGAACCCTCGGAGCATCGCATGGTGAATTCAGAGGAGTTATCCAGGATTACCGAGGGACGTGAGGAAAGCGCTGGGCACCATGTGGGTTGGACCTATTGGAAAAAGCTCTTGGCTCATCGAAATACCCTGCCTCTCTGCCTGATGTATTTCCCCAATAGCTTCGCCTTCTATTTTTGCATCACATGGTTGCCCGCCTATCTGAGTGAACAGCATGGATTCGATTCGATGCAGTTGGGATTCTTTGCGGGTTTACCGTTGATCCTCAGTGTCGTTGGCGATTTAAGCGGGGGGATTGCCACCGATACCGCCACACGGAAATTTGGTCTAAGGATCGGACGTACTTCGGTTGGTGCGATCGCCTACAGTGTTGCGGGCATTGCCATACTTTTTGCCACCGCAGTATCTCAGCCTCAACTGGCGGCATGGTTGATCGCAATCGCGCTCGCTGCGAGTATGTTCACCCTCGGCGCTGCATGGAGTACCTGTATCGATATCGGGGGAAAACACACGGGCGTTGTCGGCGCTGCGATGAATACCTCCGGTCAGATCGGTAGCATCATCAGTCCGTTGATCGTGGTCTGGCTACAAAAAAAATACGATTGGAATGCTCCTCTTCTAGCTATCGGAGGATTGTTCTTGATGGGTGCCATCGCGTGGCTATTCATCCATCCCGAGCAGAAGATCTTTGATTAATTGGTTGGGTTACGTGAGAGTGGAGTTATCGAAATGGTCCAATGTGAATCGTGGGAAAATTCATCGCGTAGTAGCTTAGGATCAGTATCGACGAGGCGTGTTGTGAATTTTGGTTTGGAAGGATTCCTTTTTTAGATCAATCCTCTTCGCCATCGTTCCAAAAGCCGCGGAAGAGCGTGAGTGGGTTCGCCGTACGTGGATCGGTTTTATTCACAGCGAATTTCCATTGCCAAAAATCCTCGAAGAGCGTTTTGGGATCCGGGGTTTCGCGACCCCTCCAGTAGATGCGGTCATGTTCGAGGATTCGCTCGCGAGACTGACGCCATTCAGCGACAACTTCCGAAAACCACGCGTCTTGTTTTCGTAGGAGCGATTGAACTAGCTCTGGATGTGCTGCAGCCAAGTCGTTGGTCTCGGCTGGATCCTTTTCGAGATCGAAAAGCCGCGGCGCGGGTTGCGATAGGGTGCTTGGTGGATCGAGTTGACGATCGAGAGGCATCTCCCAATGAGGTCGCACGATTCCTCGCAGATACGAGGGATTGTCTCGGGTCGAATCCTTTTTGAGCGACGTTTCATCTCCGGGCCAGTAGAGTTTCCAGCGTCCTTCGCGGATCGCAGCATTGCAATGGCTCACAGGAGCATAGCGATTGCGTTGGAACAGAAGGGAGCGTTGGGATAGTTCCCGGTCTGCTTTACCCATGAGCATCGGGATCAGATTCCGACCATCCAATGGCTTTGCCTCTGGGGGTGGGGCCGCTCCGGTGAGAGAGAAAAGTGTAGGTAGCCAGTCGCAGCCATGGACGGGTAACGAGACGACTTGGCCCGCCGGCAAATGGCTGGGCCAAGCGACGATTCCAGGGACGCGGATGCCCCCCTCGAGCATGTCCTGCTTCTGCCCTGAAAAGGGACCATTGAATCTCATTTGTGATCCTAGATTAGGATCTTTGTTCATTACTGGTCCATTGTCGCTCGTAAATACGACGATCGTCTTCTCCCATTGGCCCTCATTCCTCAACGTTTGAAAGACACGGCCGAGGCCGGTATCCATGGCCTCGATCATCGCATAGGTCAGGACCAACGCATCACTGGCATCTTTGCCGAGACGTTGGCGATATTTTTGGACAAGTCCATCGGGTGCTTGAAGTGGGCTGTGAGGGGCATGATGTGCGAGGAAGAGTGCGAATGGTCTAGACTTCTGTTCCCGAATAAATCGAATCGCTTCATCGTTGAGTACATCCGTGAGGTAACGGTCATCCTGTTTCAGCGCGTCATCGTTGTTGAGCAAGTTCCATTTCCAGTAATCTTGCCCCCCGTTTGGAAACCCGACAAAACGATCGAATCCGCGTTTGTGTGGTAGATAATCGTGGCAATAGAGTCCGCTGTGCCACTTGCCAATGAGCCCTGTTGCATAGCCTGCATGGCGAAAGTAATCGCCGAAGGTTTTTTCAGAAAGATCGAGACGATCCAGTCCACGATTGCTCGGGACATCGACTGCACCCGTTCGGTGGTTGTAGCGGCCTGTGAGATACCCGGCCCGGGCGGGCGAACAAAGGGGAGATGGTGAGTAATGCGCTGTGAGACGCACTCCTGACTCGGCTAGAGCATCGAGGGCTGGTGTGTCTACCGACGGATTCCCATAGCAGCGCAAATCGCCCCATCCTAAATCATCTGCCAGTATGAACAAAACGTTGGGTTTGTCGGTCTCTTCCGAGAGATCGGCAGCATGCACCGCTGTCGTTGCTGCCATCAGTAAATGGACCAGGATCGTAAATGCGTATTTCATCGTGTCGGTCTTCGTTTTAGTTGCACCTGTTTCAATTCCATCACTTGGGTGCCGGGCATGCTCAAGGGTTCCAAGAGTAGTTTGGCAGGTCCCTGCGAGAGTATGAAAGAGCCCACGCGTAAGGTAGTCCAATCGCGGTTGCGATAAATGGATTTAGCGTCACGGTGCGGAAGTGGGATTTCAAGGGCATCTGCGGCAGGAATCGTCATTACCAAGGAGTCGCTCCCCAGAGTTACACGTAATCGTGAACCGGAGTCTGCGGCAGGGCAAGCAAACGAGATTTCCAGTTCATAGGAACCGGTTGTAGCGACATCGATGTCGAACCAGACTTTCGCTTTGGGATCTGTCCAACCTGTGAGCCAATCATGCGCGGCTCCAGAGCCAACCGTGAATTTCAGGGGTTGGTCGAAGTAAGCTTGAGGTGCATGCAAATCGGTGGGGTTGTGTTCCGGATGGCCTACGGGAAGAGAAAATCGTTTGAGCCCATCGCGCGAAATGTCGGTAAACCATGCATCGTACTGATCGCTCAGACGTTTGACGATCTCGGGTTGATCGGCAGCAATATTCGTCGTTTCGCCTGGATCATTTTCCATGTCGTAGAGCTGCCAAGGGGTAGCGCTAGCATCGTTGGCTTTCGCTTTGGAGCCGCCCGAAGCGCCTTTGATTTCGCGGACGAGACGATAGCGCTGCGTGCGCACAGCTCCAGGGAACTTGTTGGTTTCGTCGATTGGATTATGGAGGAACAAGGTGCGATCGGGCCAGTCTGCCGGGTCGGATTGTTCCAGTTGGGGCCGTAGCGACACTCCATCGACTTTCGGTCCCGATGGTGGCTTGATACCGCACAGGTCGAGTAGAGTCGGGTAAATGTCGATGTGTGAGGCGATCGGTTTGACCACATGAGGTGTCCATTTCGCAGCAGGCCAGCGGATAAACAGAGGAACACGCGACCCGCCTTCATGCGGGCTGGTCTTGCTGCCTCGCATTCCTGCATTGTAGGTCTTCACACCCGCGGTACCACCATTGTCTGTGAGGAAGAGAACGATCGTATTGTTAGCGAGTTGTTCTGTCTCCAAGCACTCGAGAAGCCGACCGACATTCGCATCGATATTCTCACACATCGCATAGAATGCAGCGAGCGTTTCGTCGAATCCCTTCGATTTGAATTTGTTGAAATAGTGATCGGGAACTTGATAGGGTGAATGCGGTGCGTTGTACGAGAGATAGCAAAAGAAAGGTTTTGCTTTGTTGGCAGCGATGAAACGTATCGCTTCGGTCGTCAGTACGTCGGTGATGTAACCGTTGGTCATCTCGTATTTCGAGCCCCTGAGAAGGGTGGTATCAAAGTAGTTATTCCAATGCCCGTTATTAAAGCCAAAGGACTCATCAAATCCTTGGCCTGTCGGAGTGAACGGGTACTGCTCACCGTTATGCCATTTGCCGATACATGTGGAGCTGTAACCTGCGCTCCTAAGAGCTTCGGCGATTGTTACCTCCGACGTTTTCATCGCTTCGCGATTGTGCGTGACACCATGACAGCCTGTTCGTAACGGCCA
>JBBAXA010000124.1:0-6545 GCA_040396935.1 Pirellula sp. | reverse complement strand
ACTCCGTGCTCTCTGTGCCTCCGTGTTTCGGAAAAAGGTCTTCATCATGGATCTGGTCGAGTGCTGTCGAAGCGATCCTTCCTCTAAAGAGTACAACCGATCGAGGGTAGAGTATCTCCTAACCTGGTTCGCCATAACCAAACAGTAACGGAACGGGACCTGCAAAGCTTGTCCTAGCCGTCATCATAACCAGGGTAAGTCGCTCCAAGCTACCGCGAATTATCCTCTGTTGTCCAAATGGCATACCATCCAATTCCATTAGGTGCTGGTAATGCGAAATCATCGTGATTCCGTTTCGGCTTATGATTCTAATTCAAGTGATAAAGCCGACGCAGTGCACCAACGACAGCGGATTCGCCTGAATCCAAACCCCGGGCCACGGGTACCACGGTTGGTCCACGAATCGTTTCGGTTCCGGTCTATTCACGATCAAAGAAGCGACGATAGCATCTAATGCAGCTAACCCAGGGGGTAGGAATCAGGAGGCAAAGCAACAGTAAAGAAACGATCTTGAAGGGTTTCGAAGCTTTATCAAATTTGCGAGCGCCCAAATACACGGCCAACCTGACCGTATTCCCATCGACCGATGTCTCAGCGGCTGGTTGTATCGAATCGATGTCCGGCGAATGAATCTCGAAGTCTACAGGTCAGATACTAAATTTTTTGTCGGCATACGATCGAAGGTCGGACGTCGCTACCTCTTCAACGAGTTTCATGGTGATACCGGGCCATCTTACGAGGCAGCCAATCCGTTTGCAGCGATCTGTGAGTAGCCGCGCAGCAGCTCGCCGAGTTCTTGATCGCATTGCTCCCAGATGTCTTGCAGCGCTGGGGGGGAGTTTTTAAGTCAGATTCGCAATGTCAACGACTCGCCCTAGGGGTGTTTGGCAGGTTGCTCAGGGGGGAGCAATGGGTTCCAATAGGGGAGTATTTGTATTGATCTTTAACCTCTTCAACGACCGTTCAAATCCCCATGCTCAACTCATGGAATGTGCTAAGAGCGATTTGCGTGAGTATCGCTTTGATTGTTTTTGCGAACATTTTTTCAGTGTTTGGTCAAGAGGTTGGGTCCGGGCAGACCCGTAGGATCGGTGATCCGGCGGACTTAAGGTACTGGTTGGAGAATATGGTTTGGTACCATGGCTATTCGCGAGAGGAAATACTACAGGTTACGGGCCTGCAACCATCAGAGCTAGAGGATGCGTTGAAACGTTATCGTATTTCGCCTAGCACACGGCCTTTGGCGGAAGTCGATCCGCCGATCTTGGTATTGCCTTATCCGGGTGGACGTCATCCACGAATCGGGTTTCTCGACGGCGCGATTGAGCCTCAGCGCGAGACAAAGCTCAGTATATTCACTCCTTGGGATCCGACGAGCTACGTGGTATTGGATGTACCGGAGGCCCTTTGGTCCAATTTAGGGCTGACGTATCTTGCGCACACGCATATCGACACGGTTTGGGACAAACAGGGGATTCGATTGAAGCAATTGGAGTGGGTGCGCAAGCCTGACAAAAGTTACTTTCTGCGTAGGGAGTTACCCAATAAGATTGTCTATGAGTTGTTAGCAATACCGCATCGAGATCATTTGGCGATTCGCATGTCGTTGACAAATGGTACGTCGGAGGCCCTGTCGGATTTACGTGTGCAGATGTGTGCGATGCTCAAGGGCTGCAGGGACTTTGATCAGCAGACAAATGACAACAAGATTTTTCGTGGGTCATTAGCGGCTTGTCGTAATTCGGCTGGTAATCGTTGGGTGATTCTTGGCTTTGAGCCGAATCATCGCACATGGGGTAATGCTCCTTGCCCTTGCCTGCACTCGGATCCGATTTTCCCTGAGCTCGCGCCGGGTCAGACAGGAACGGTACATGGATGGTTGTCGTTTTATGAAGGGACAGAGATCGACAAGGAGTTAGCGAGGATCGAACATCGCTGGAATTTGAATCGAATTCAATAAGATTGATGCGATACGCATCGCCGAGCTCTTGATCGCCATGGCTCACCGCATAGGTATTGGTCCCGTGCTGGCCCCAACGGGTTGGAATGGGGGAATCCGATGGACAGTTAAAGCTAGGGATAGTGACCGACCACGGGAAATAAGTCGGTTGTTCCCCGTCCATTCTCGGATACCACGCCGAGGGCCCGCCAGGCGCGAACACAAAACCGTTGACCACTTCGCCCGCACTAATTCGATTTGATAGAGCCGTTTGCTCTACGAATGGAAGTAGTGCAACAAACGGACTAAATCTCTCGTAATTGGCTAAGTTACGCGTGATCGGATTCGCAAAGGCCCGCGTTCCAGTTCGAACGGAGATTCATTTCGTGTGGGCACTCTCGTAGTTGTGAAGGCTCGCACTTGCGAGCAGGCCATTTTTAGTATAGGTTGAGAGGTTGCGTTGTTGACGGGTTTCTACGTTCAGTGTAGGTCGCTTCAGCGGTGGACAATCCGCCTGTGTTTCTGGGCACGACAAAACTCGGAGACTGAGCGGTTCGTTTTCGTTGAATCTTGAGAATAGAATAACTCATTACTGTTTTGATTTCATTTGATGACTGAGGATTTGATCGTGCGAAAGCTTCCTTGGAGACGAGGTTTCACTCTCGTTGAACTTTTAGTTGTTATTGCCATTATTGGTGTTTTGGTTGGACTGCTTCTTCCAGCTGTTCAGGCTGCTCGGGAAGCGGCTCGCCGAATGCAGTGCACAAATAATCTCAAACAAATTGGATTAGCAATTCACAACTACGAAAGCACCTTCAAAAAACTACCGAATAAGTCTGGAGGGACAGCCAGTTTGGCAGGAAGCCCAGAGCGATTGAATGGCAACTACAATCGATTGAGCCCGTTCGTTCCAATGTTGCCATTCATTGAGCAAACCAATTTGTATACAAGAATTCAGGCGGGAAATGAAACGACGGCATTGGGGGTCGTTGCACCTGGTGGTCCTTCTGCATGGTTCCCTCGAATCGACGGAACAACGACTACCAATCGGTACTTTCCCTGGACAGTATCTATTCCTTCATACCAATGCCCGTCGGACAATATTATTCCAATCGCCACTGGGGAACATGGCACAAACTCCTATGCAGTCAACATGGGTGATTTGGTTATCAATGTCAACGGTGCCCAACAAATGCGAGGACCACTCGGTGGAACCGGCATTTATAAGACGATGGGGGCAATTTCCGATGGCACGAGCAACACTATCGTTTTTAGCGAGCGGGTTGCGCACAATGCCAACAACCTCAACGACGGAACCTTCAAGACAGCAACGGGAAGCGAACTTGTGACTCGATTTGAAGCACAACAACTGACGATCCAAACAAGTCCAAGCAGCTGCTTGGCTAGAGCCATTGGTAATAGGTGGGCTCCGGGAACTCAGCTCAAAGCTCGCTTTGGAATTCTCTGGACCGACGGTCAAGCGGAACGCACTGGATTCAATACTGTTCTAGGGCCCAACAAACCGTCTTGTTTCGGTGACACGAACAACGCCGCTGACTCGAATGTCGTTGTTCTTCCTGCAAGCTCTATGCATACCGGCGGCGTGAACATTGTTTCTATGGATGGAGCCGTTCGATTCATTTCCGACGGAATTGACACTGGTAATACAGCGGCAATCAATACTGCTCCGACTGGGCCAAGCTTGTACGGCGTCTGGGGTGCGCTCGGTACTATCAGTGGTGGCGAAGTGGCTGCAATTGATCAATAACCTTTTGCGATCGAGTATACAAAGTTGAATTGCAGCCGCACTCGGCGAGGCTTTCTTTAGTCAGTCAAGGGTTTTGAGTCGATGACGTACCGGAAAATGTTGGCGACAGGGTTTATCTTTATTTTTGTGATCGGATGCAGTGGTGGTGACGGCGACGAACGGCCTACTGCACCCGTCGAAATCACGGTCACTTATAAAGGTAGACCTCTGGAAGGTGCGATCGTCCAGTTTATCACGGTTCAGGACCCCCATCCTGCTACGGGAACAACTGACAGTGCCGGAAAATGTTCTCTGACAACGTATCGCCAAAACGATGGAGCCATCGTTGGGGAGAACTTGGTTACAATCACCAAGCACGAAATTGATAAGACGAATATCAAACCGGTGAAGCCTGAAGATAAGGACTTGATTGGCGTTTCACCTATTCCAACTCTCAAAAGCTTGATACCGGAAAAGTACTCCGCACCTGGCTCATCGGGACTCAAAGAGAATGTAAAGAAGGGAAAGAATACTTTTTCCTTTGAGCTCAAAGATAAGTAATCGATTTGAGTAATCTCCTTCGGATTGTAAAACGCTCTACCGAGGAACCGTGTGTCGCCCCGACTTTCCATTCTTAGTCGTTCCGTCCGCTCTTGCACATTTACCGACATACGAGGTGGATGGAGAAGAGGATAAGAGCGGAAACGAAAAAGGCATGCACAGCAACTAAATTGACGCCGTGTAATTCGAATGCTAGCTGAACAATCTAAGAAAATCTTTTGACAATCGCTTCTTTAGCATGGTTGTGATCTGCTTCTCGTCTGTCGCCTGCGATGTAAGGACAAAGACTGCTTTTTCTCCATCTGGCACAACGTCGATGTTAAATCTCGGTTCGAGACCATCGTCGCGAAACTCCCGTATCCAGGTTACGATCGGAATGCATGTAAACTTCGTGGTGCCGCCACTTTCAAAATATGCGATTGCGTCAGGGTGCATGTGACCATGGTAGTGGACCTCCCAGGCACTGGAATCAGGTAAAAATTTAGAAAACCATTTCTCGTACTTTGCTTGTGGAAACTTGAAACAGAGACCACGTACCCACTCACTCGAACCGTAAATTTGCTGCAGTTCCTTCGCATTGGCGACTACGGTCTGACACTCTCGAGAACCGCATACAGCCCAACTAGATGGATTGAAACCGAATGTAGCAATCGGACAAAATACGCCAAGCTTGTCGACTATTGGATCGACTTTGAACTCATATTGAGTATCAACAATTCGAACCGATTAAGAAATCCATGGAGGGATCGTAGCTCTGGTCACCAGCAACGCCTCGCCTTCCTTGATTGTATCGGTATCGGCGTTGGCAGACATTGGTTGCGAGTCCTTTCCTCCAAACAGTCGACGATACCCGTCTGATGTTTCAAAACAGTTTTTTGATCGCTCCAAGGTCAATCGTTTCTTACAGCCCAAGGCAACAGCCACGTCGTCTGCCAAGGAGATCTGGAAAGGCAATCACATCGAATTTTTTTCGATCAGCGGATCATTTTCTGGCGACAGATTTCTCTATGCCACCAAAAGAGATTCTCAGCTCGCCCGTGTCTTGAGTCGTCGAATTAGTGGGCATAGGAGTATGGGCAAGAAAAAAGTCATGATCGCCAAAATGGGGAAGTATGTCGCGACGTTACTTTGCATCGTTAGCGGGCTCGGATTTAAGAACTCAAGGCTTCGACCAATGAGGATCGGTGCTCGATCCGGGTTGCTCATAAAATAGAACGGTCCACCCCCACCAATACGATCGGTCTGTAGAAAGAGAATCGATGCAGTAATCACTGCGATAGTCAATGCGAAGATTCTCACGCCGTCTCTCTTTGGTGCCAGCTCCGCTGTTGCGGCAACAAGCAAACTCAAGGGTAGCCCAAAAAGGAAGTAGAGAACATACAATCCAACGAAACCCATCAATTCACCCGGTCCAGTTCCCTCGCGCTCAACATAAGCAGATAGGCACAATCCAGCGATCATCAAGGAACAGGATGATAATGTGTAAATGAGGCATTTAAAGAAAAAGGTTGCCATCTCAGGATTGCTCCAATGCGGTATTCGGGTCAAACGATCGCGATTCCGCTGAACTGTAGATGCATTGTATTCGAGAATGAAATCGCTGTCCTTCCCGCTCGATCAACTCGTTCGTGATGGAGCCAGAAATAGGAATCGGACGATTCCATTGGCTTGAGAGAAACATGGTATACTCGATAGCAAAGCCATTTAAATTAGAAGTGCGAAGGTTCGAAGCGACTCATGAGAAAACAGATTCGTTCACGTTTGAGATCGACAATCGTCAGCCTCGCGATTGCTATCCCGATCGCCTTTTCGATTTCTTTTGTTTTCCCCACGTATGTTGTTGCTACCGAGTCGATGACTCCGACGATCCCAGCAGGCTCTTACGTCATCAGGATCCGAGCATCGTTATTACCCGAATCCGTTCGCAAGGACGATATCGTCGTTTTTCAGCCAGTTGAGGGAATCAGTTCCTACCCATGGATTCATCGCCTTATCGCGGAAGCCGGGGAACACTACAGTCCCGCGGCTCGGAAGGGACGGATGGATGTTTCGCTCGACGGAACAGCGGTGAAGAATGATGGAGCGACCGATCCGTTGTTGGTTCCCGACGACTTCTTCTATCAGTCGGGTGACTCAGCAACCAGTTTTCACGGGCTTGTTCCGAAACGTTTGGTGACGGGTAAGGTGATTGTCCACTTCAAGCTTCCCTGGACGCAGAGAAGGGGACTTCGTTAGTTTTTCGCGTTCCAGCGCTGCAGGACATTCTGGAACATGCGTTCGAAACAGCGTTGCTGTCAG
>JBBAXA010000123.1:0-6724 GCA_040396935.1 Pirellula sp. | reverse complement strand
CGAGCGAAATCGAACGATGTGTCATCGACGAAATTCGTACTATCTGAAAAGATCCAGTCTTACTACAACAAACCATCCTCGGTATCCAGCACCGGCTCGACGAGCAGGGCCAGCGACTGCGAGACAAACAGCGGAGGTTAACTAGGCTTAGATTCTTTATCGAGCGATTAGATTCGAATTGATTGACAAATTGGGAAGCTAATTTCATACTTATCTTAGAATTCCGAACAGCTGATTTTCTACGTTCGTCTCGGAAATCGAATGCCCCTATGCAACCCAACTCCATTGGCTTCTTCCAAATCATTCGCGAACTCGGCCGCGGGGGAATGGGAGAAGTCTATCTCGGCAAAGATACCCGGTTGGATCGAGACGTCGCCATTAAGACGCTGCCATCTCATTTGGGGCAAGACCAGGATCGCTTAGTTCGCTTTCAACGCGAAGCAAAGGTATTGGCGTCGCTCAACCATCCATGCATCGGCTCGATCTACGGTTTGGAAGAACACAACGGCCATCAGTACCTCATTCTCGAGTACATCGAAGGAGAAACTCTGGCGGATCGGTTGAGCCATGGCCCCATTCCTCTCGATGAATCACTCGCGATCGCCAAGCAAATCGCCGAAGCACTCGAAGTCGCCCATGACAAAGGAATCGTACACCGTGACTTGAAGCCTGGAAATGTAATGATCCACGTCGAGGGCACCGTAAAGGTACTCGATTTTGGCTTGGCTCGCATCGACGACAGCGATACACCGACAGGCTACGGAGTCAAAGACCCCAATTTACCCACCGTGTCGACCCCGCAGCAGAACCACTCCCCTACGGTGGCTGGCGTGATGATGGGAACGGCGGGCTATATGTCCCCTGAGCAAACGCGCGGAAAACTGGTCGACAAACGCTCGGATATTTTTTCATTCGGTTGTGTGTTGTTCGAGATGCTGTCTGGCGTGCAACCCCTTCGTGGAGAGACTCTGGCCGATGTAGTCGCCGCAACCTTGTATAAAGAGGTTGACTTTGGTTTGCTACCCACGAACACCCCGCGACGAATTCTCGATTTGCTCCGCAATTGCTTGGCCAAAGATCGGAAGCAGCGTTTGCACGATATCGGTGACGCACGCTTGGAACTCGAACGAGCGATGACGGAACCGAATCAGGACATCCAGCAGATCGAAACGAAGGAACTGCAGTCCGCTTGGTGGCGTTCCTCCAAAGTTTTGGCAACCGTCTCACTCCTTGCCGTTTCATTACCTGCAACCGCTTTCTTCCTCCGGCCTTCTTCGGTTTCGAATCCAGCACCGCCCGTTTTGCGAGCCGCTATCGCGATGCCTCCAGGCATGACCTTGGCCGAGCAGGACCGGGCGATTGCCGTTTCGCCCGATGGTGCGCTCGTGCTCCTCTCCCTCGTTGCAAAGGAAGGCCTTCCCACTCCATCTCTTTACTTGCGAGATCGATCCCGCCTCGAGTTCAAAAAGCTGTCGGGTACGAGCGGAGCAACGTATCCGTTTTGGTCGCCGGATAGCAAGTCGGTAGGCTTCTTTGCGGATGGCAAGCTCAAAAGACTCGACCTGGTTGATGACATTGTACGGGTACTCGCCGACGCACCTGCGGGGCGAGGAGGGTCCTGGGGCAGCAAAGGAACCATTGTCTTTGCTCCGAGCGCAGCGGGCGGGCTATCGATTGTCAGCGATACTGGCGGACCAACAAAGATTATCTTAGATCCTAGAACGATGGACGAAGCCTATCGTCTGCCACAAATGTTACCGGATGGGGAAAGGTTTCTATTTTTCTCCGAAAACTCCGAGGGCTCGGGAGTTCATGTATTTGATTCGGTGACCAAGCAATCTCGCCTCGTCAAAGCGACTTCAGCTGAAGCTTTTTTTGTTGAACCGGGATTCCTGATCTACGCACTCGACGGAAATCTGCTTGCACAACCATTCGACATCCAACGTCTCGAACTGACAGGATCTGCTTCTCCGATTGCATCGGATGTTTACTACGATACGGCTCGCCATTACGTTAGCGGGGGGATTTCATCGAGTGGGACTTTGGTTTACGAGATAGTTCGTTCGCCAGCGCGTTACAAGCTTGCATGGATGGATCGCGAGGGAGCACGCACCCTTCTATCGGTTGATCCCCAACCCCTCGTCGAAGCAGTTTTGTCCAACGATGGCCGCCGTGTCGCCGCAACACTCTTAGGTAGCCGCAACGAGAGTTCCATGATCGTCATCGACCTAGAGAGGAGTATCCGATCTCCTCTAGGTGATCCTCGAACCACGATGAACTATACCCTGGACTGGACATCCGGCGATCAAGGAGTCCTGGGCCTTGAGATTCAAGGACGAAGGATGAACATTCGGAATTTTCCCCTTAATGGTGGGCCTGGCAGGATCATCCTGGAGGGAACTGCGGGCGTTGAGTTCGAATCGGGCACCGTCAGTCCCGATGGCAAGACGATGCTCTTCTCGCAATGCCTTTTGATCGACAAAATCTTCGACATCATGGAGTTGCCCCTCGGTCAGGAACCAGTTGTGAAACCTTTCATTCAAACTCCTGATTCGGAAGGCCTACCCAGGTTTTCGCCGTCTGGTAACTTGGTTGCTTACGTTTCCCAACGGCCGGAAGATCCATCCGGTCCGGTCCTCAAAGTGACCCAGTATCCGGGACAGATGAGCTCCATTCAGGTTTCCGCTAGCGCAACTGCCAGCTCCGGGCTGTGGATCAAGCCGGATGAAGTGGCTTGGGTGGATGGGTCACGAATGACTTGGAGTGCTACGGTAGCTGTGAAAGACGGAGAGTTGGAGGTCAGTATTCCCAAGCCATTGTCCCATGGTCAACCGCTGGATCAAAAAGTTAGGGTTCTCGACTACGACGTTCAAAGCGACCGTTTCCTGGTTGCAGTGGAGGACTCGGCTCGAGATGATCTGCAATTAGTTATTGTCAGCGACTGGCGCCCTCAAAAAATCGTAATCCCTTCGCCGGCCCGGTGAAGGGTGCACATGCGTCCTGAGCATTAAAAGAGGGTTACCACGCTAGCGACTGGTTCGATGGCTGTCTGCCGCTCAGTCCCTACTCTACTTTCTACTTTCCAAACTCTACTTTCTAGCCGCGTAGCGGCTTTAGGCGGAAATCCGACAGTTGGATACAGATCGAGCTAGCAGATTGTTTGGCGCGAAAAGAGCAGCCAGATGCAATCCGGAAACGAATAGCGACTTGCTCTCGAGCGCATTTATTCAAAATGTCCAACAGAGCCGGAAGACTGCGCGACGCAATTTCTGTTGACCAAGCTCTTTTTTAGAGGCAGCCTGTCGGGCTATTGTACGAAACGGGCATTCCCTATTTAGACTTCGTCGCTCCAGAAAAGGTGTCTGGCCGTTGATGGGTGATTTCGAAGCGTGTACAGACGGGATTCACAGCTCATCGGAAAATGAAGCTTGTAGTACCAATTACAGCGGGTTCCGAAGTGAGTTTTTACGATGTTCCGGACCTGGCATGTTGTTCTGGCGACAGTATGGCGTCTCCACATCCTGATCCTGCAGAAGGTTCTCATGACAAATTATCTATTTCTGGCATCAGTTCCACTTGAAGTTCAGTCGCTGCTAGCTGCCCTCGTTGGAACAGCAGCCTTCGGTATTCTAGGGATTGTTTTGATGCTTATCGGCTTTAAATTGTTTGAATTCGCTACCCGGCGTCTGGACATCGAAAAGCAACTTGAAAATCAAAATATCCCGGTCGGTATCGTGGTGGGATCGCTGCTCATCGGGATAAGCCTGATCGTCATCGTCTCGATGATGTAGTCTTTTTACTTTCGGCAGGCACTAACCATGAAAAAAAGTACTAAAGTCGTGTTGAGTTTGCTGGTCCCGGCAATGACTGCGTATGGCTGCAGCGAACGGACCACGAGCGTACAGGTTCCAGCGAACGGGGCGACCTCCCATATTCAAAGCGGCACGACATTTCAAATAACATGCTCATGTGGCCATAGTTTCACCGTCAGTAACGACCGAGAGGAG
The DNA here is from genome assembly GCA_040396935.1 of Pirellula sp. Taxonomy (GTDB): domain Bacteria; phylum Planctomycetota; class Planctomycetia; order Pirellulales; family Pirellulaceae; genus JBKCUI01. The sequence continues at coordinate 2,717 of JBBAXA010000123.1, read as the reverse complement.
AAGAAAGTTCAATGCCCCGAGTGCGGGAGAACGTTAATAGAATCCCAGTCTCATCATGCTCATCATTCTTATCGTTCTTATGGCAATTATGGTAGTTATGGCTCTTACGGCTCTAATCGCTCTTATCGCTCTAGCTCGCCATTTTTCGGTTGGTCTGGAGGAAACAGTAGCCAATCGTCTTCAACGGCTCCAATCACCTCATCAAATTCAGTGAGCAGTACGAGTCATACACCTAGCAGCAGTCGTGTGTCGTTCGGCGGATTTGGAGGCACAAGTGCACGTTATGCGGGGGGTTCGTAATGCGCCGCGTCACGGCTCCGCCCCGCGCGCATTGGCGCCATGAAGCGGAAAAAATCGGTTTTACCTATCACACCATTGATGGTGATCTCTACTGGGACGAAGGTGGCTGGTACGAATTCTCCTTGGCTGAAATTGAGGAGATCGAGGTCGCAACCAACACGTTGCACGCGCTTTGTTTGCAAGCTGTTCAAGTCGTATTGGATCAGGATCGACTCGACGAATTTGGCATTCCATCCGAGTTTCATCCTTGGATCCGAGCTAGTTGGGACAACGATGAGCCAACCGTTTACGGTCGATTCGACCTCGCTTGGGACGGTAAGAGCCCGCCCAAACTCTTAGAGTACAATGCGGATACTCCGACAGCGCTTTTCGAAGCAGCCGTCGTCCAATGGCATTGGCTACAGTCCGTGCATCCCGGTTTGGATCAGTTCAATAGTCTGCACGAGAACTTGATCGAAGCTTGGGAATATCTACGACGACATGGAATTGCCAATATCAGTTTCGCGGCTACCGCCGGTCATGAGGAAGATTTCGCGAATGTCACGTACCTTCGCGACACGGCGGCCCAAGCTGGCGTTGACACGCAGTATCTCGATGTTTCTTCCATCGGTTTCGACTCCACGAATAAATTCTTTGTGGATACTGATGGAGAACCGATTCACAGATTGTTCAAACTGTATCCCTGGGAATGGATGATCTTCGAAGAATTCGGCCGGCACTTGATCGAGTCAAGAACGCAGTGGCTCGAACCTCCGTGGAAGTTGTTGCTCTCCAACAAGGCAATGCTGGTTGTCCTTTGGGAGCTGTTTCCTGATTGCGATTACTTGCTACCAACAGCATGGCAGCCACTTTCGGGAGACTACGTTCGCAAACCGATTTTGTCTCGCGAAGGGAGCAACATTCAGGTAGTCCGAAATGGAATGGTAGAGCAGGAAACATACGGCCCGTATAATCAGCAGCCAACGATCTACCAAGCTCATCATCCGTTGATGAACTCAGAAGGACGTTACGCCGTTTTCGGGAGCTGGATCGTTGGCGATACGGCCTGTGGGTTGGGCATTCGCGAGGATATCAATCCGGTTACACACGATACTAGCCGATTTGTTCCTCACCTCATCAGGAACTAAGGCCAGCCCTTTCTTCGCGAGCGAAATACGCATCGATGCCCAATGTCAACTCAACACTCAAAGCCGCCGATCCCTGGCTTAAATGGTTGATTATGGCAGGCACTGTTACGTACTTTGTCGAGATTACGTTAGGAGTCGCTGAAGGCAAGAGTAGGTATTCGGTGTTTTGGTGGGTACAGAGTTTTGTAGCCGTTTGCTTCACCATCGAATACATACTTCGTTGGGTCGACGACGTCCATGATCATTACAAATGGCATTATCCGCACTCCGCTTTGGGGATCATCGACCTAGTTTCGATACTTCCGTTTTGGATTGGCCTCTTTCTACCCATCGATTGGTTCCACCTCATTCGAACGCTACGAGTGTTTTGGCTACTCAAGTTTTTTCGATACTCGCGCTCGCTCCAGCTTGTCGCTCTGGGATTCTATCGGGCAATGCCAGCTTTGCGCCCCCTATGTTTTGGCATGTTTGTAATAGGCCTGTTTTGTTCTGTAGTTATCTTTGAAACGGAACACGATGCGCAGCCCGACAAATTCGGTAACATGTTCGATGCGGTGTACTTCACGATGGTCACCGTCGCAACCGTGGGCTACGGAGATCTGACGCCGGTGACGACATTGGGACGACTGATCGTGATGCTGACATTCGTAACTGGCCTTGCGGTCTTTGCTGGGATTCTCGGTGTGGTGGGCGCGAGCTTTTTCAAAGTTATGGAAGAGGAGCTTGATCCCAGTATTGATCCCTTAGAAGAATTTAGAAAAGAGCGTGAGAGGCAACTCATCCGTTGGCCGGAAAAGTAATGCTCGTCGAATTTGCTGGCTCGCGGCCAAATAGGACTGTCAGCGTCGATCCATTCCGGTCAATGGTCGCTCGACTTTGTCTCTATACGACAAAAGGGATGGAGGCGATATGTGAATGCATAACCATCCTGAGTGTATTCCGATCGACCGATGCCTTGACGGTTGGTTGTGTCGAATCGATGCCAGGCGACTGAATCTCGGAGTGTATAGATCAGACATAAAAGGTTTTGTCGGTATACGATCCAAGGTCGGACATCGCTACCTGTTCGCTGAATCTCACTGGGATACTAGCCCACCTTACGGGACAGCCAGTCCGCTGGGGCCGATCTGTGAGCGTCCGGTCCAATCGCTTGTGGAGTATTCAAAATCCGCGACTGGTTCGATGGCTGTCTGCCGCTCAGTCCCTACTCTACTTTCTACTTTCCAAACTCGAGGTATTGTCAAATGTTGTGTTTTGAGGATTGTGGAATTAGGCGGCGACCTGCTTTAT
>JBBAXA010000122.1:4037-6847 GCA_040396935.1 Pirellula sp. | reverse complement strand
GTGATCGAAGTCGAGTTGAGCCGTCGGTTTGAGCGAGGCTATCCCGGCGATCCTCGGCGGACGCGAGGGCAGTTGCAGGAGGCTTGCCACCCGTCGGATAGGCCGTCCACGTCATGTTCAGAACATAATGATTGCCGGCGCGTTCGACCTGCGCCAGATGGATTGCACTGGGACCGATATCCATACCGACCCAACCCAATTTCTGGGTTCTGAAAAGGCTGGCTATTTTTTGGAAGGATCCTGGAAACATGGTGAGAAACAGTAGTTCTCACTCGGCATCCAAAAGAAATCGAAAGCCCACAAACGGATCCTATTTACTAAGAGGCGGTCGTTATATCCAGCATAGGCAACACGATCGACATGACGACCGTACCAACCACTCCCCCCAGCGTCATGATCATGCTCGGTTCGAGTAGCTTGACAAACCAACGCAGTTTCTGCTCACCCTCGTTCTCGAAATATTCGCCGATTGTCTGAAGGACAAACGCCAGCTTCGCGGAGCGTTCCCCTGTCTCGAGCATATGCCCTGCACCCGAGGGTAGAAATGAAACCGCAGCAACGGCGGGACCGATACCTTTTCCTTCCAGAATATCGCGCTCGATTTGCTGAAAGAGGTTTCGGAAGTAGATGTTGCTAGTCGCCTTTTGCGTGAGCTGGATCGTTTCCAGGAGGGGAACTCCATTCGCAATCATCGTCCCCATCAGACGGAAGATCCGACCAGCGAGAAGGGGTCTAGTCGCTTGACGTAAACCGACCGTGTTCAATATCAAGTAATCAACTGCATAACGCCACTGGGGTAAGCGACGAGCGTAGATTACCGTGGCTATCAGTGCTCCAATGCCCCCTAGCCAAATCATCCAATACGACCGCAGGGTTACACCGATGTTTAGCAAGAAGGCTGTCAGGGGTGGAACAGGCCGATCCATATCCCGGAATACCGTTGCAAACTGAGGTAACACAAAGAAGAACATCGAAGAGATAACAGACGCGGTGATCAACATCAAAATCGCGGGATAGGTAAGCATGGAAAGCACATTGCTTTTCAACTGCTGGTCTTTTTGCAGGAGTGAGGTCAATCGTTCGAGAACCTCGATCAATTTCCCAGAGTGCTGCCCTGCATCGATGACAGCAACCATCGAAAGATCAAATACTTTGGGATGCTTCGCCATCGCTTCTGACAAACCGACCCCCTCTTCCACATCGCGATGGATCGCATGCATGACCTCGCGCAGCGCGGACAGATTGCACTGCTTGGCGACCACACCAATAGCGCCGGCGAGATCATCTCCAGACTGAAGCATGATCGATAATTGGGACAATGCGACAACGAGATCGCGACGGCCAACTCGCTTTCCAAAGCCCGATAATCCCTGCCAGCGACTCTGCTTGGACAGATTCGATTTGGCAATCGGGCTTCTCATAAAAGTCACGCCCGCATCGGATTTACTTGCCGAAACCGGTGAGATCCTCGATACCTCTATTCCTGCGAATCGCAGCGCGCTGCGAGCCGACATCGCAGAGGCTCCATCGATGACTCCCTCGACTTCCATCCCTTGATTATTTTTTGCTTGGTATTTGAATTTCATATTGGGATGCGCTCCGAGAGTCTACTCTTCGCAGTAGGCGACTTCGAGGACTTCATCGATCGTCGTTCTTCCCGACTCGGCGAGATGGATTCCCTCGTCCAATAACAATCCTCTTCCTAGTTTTCGATGGTACTCGCGCAGTTCATCGGACGTGCAATTGCGCGTGATCATTTCTCGCGTGTTTCGATCGAGCGAGAAGATCTCGTAGATCCCCGTTCGACCTCGATACCCCGTGTCAAAGCACTCACGGCAACCTTGCCCTCGGTGGAATTGTTTGCGTCGATCCCCTCGATACCGAATCGCGTCGAGTTGTTCTGTCTCAGGATAGTAAGCAATATCGCAGGCAGGGCAGATCGTCCGTACCAGTCGCTGCGCGATAACCCCTAGTACAGATGCGGCGATCTTAAAAGGCTCAATCCCCATGTCTCGCAGTCGCGTGACGGCACCAAAACTATCGTTGGTATGAAGCGTGCTCAGTACGAGGTGCCCCGTCAAGGCTGCTTGAATCGCAATCGACGCGGTTTCCGCATCCCGGATTTCACCGACCATGATCACATCCGGATCCTGGCGGAGGATCGAGCGCAAAGCGTCATTGAATTGCATCGACTTCGAGCTGCTCACCTGCACCTGGTTGATCATATCGAGTTGATACTCAACAGGATCCTCGACAGTCACGATATTCCTATGCACCGACTTGATGAGTTCCACTGCAGAGTACAACGTCGTCGTCTTGCCACTCCCCGTCGGACCTGTCGTCAATAGCAATCCATACGGTCGCCTCAATAGCTCTTTGATGGTTGAGAGGACTTCCTCTCTCATCCCGAGTTTATCGAGATAGAAGGTCACATTCTTTTTATCTAAAACCCGCATGACCACTTTTTCACCGAGGATCGTCGGCAACGTAGAGATACGGAGATCGATTTCTCGGCCGTCGACACGTAGGTGGATGCGTCCATCCTGAGGCAGTCGACGCTCGGAGATATCGAGTTTCGCCAAAACTTTCATTCGAGAGACCATCGCTGCATGGAACTCCCGCTTCGGATGCAAGATTTCTCGCAGGCTACCATCCACTCGATAACGAACCACAGACGCGTTTTGCGACGGTTCAAAATGGATGTCGCTCGCTTTTTGGCGAATCGCTTGAACGATAATGTAATTCACCAGATTGATAACGGGGCTTCCATCGGTCAGCGATACCACATCTGCCAACGACACGTCGATCGC
>JBBAXA010000122.1:1703-3937 GCA_040396935.1 Pirellula sp. | reverse complement strand
GCGCATAGCGACTCCGCTTTGGAACGTGGAATGAGTTTCACCGCGATGGGATCCACCAAGCCGTTTCTCAAACGGACAGCAGGAATTCCGATTTGCTCACCGAGGAACAAAAGAAGTGAATCCTCCTCGACGATCCCCATCTCCAGAAGTGTTTCGCCCAGTTGATTTTGATTCTTGGCATGCAGGCGCAGCGCCGTCTCGAGATCGTCGCCGCTGATAATACCTGCTCCAACCAGAGATTCTCCTAACTTGATCGTTTTCCCGGAAAGGTTCCCCAGCGTGCGAATGGGCTGGAGAACTCCCCGTTGGTTCGCGTTTCTCGGAATCGTTCTCGATGCAAAATCGGTACTGATCGGAGCGTTTGTATCCACCGGCAACACAGGACTCATTTCGAGAAACTCCCTAGCGCTTCAACGTAGTCATCGTAAATCTGGAAATCGCGGTTGAGTCCATTGATCCGCAAGATGTCCTGGCAAAGCAGGTTGGGACGTGCCAGAACCACGGTGGCCCCAATCTCCTCGCAGCGTTCCTTCATATCTAAAAGCGATTCCAGCCCAGCGCTATCCATCAGCGGAATACTGCGCATATCGAGGACGATACGAACGGATCGTGTCGTCACCAGCTGCTGCCAACAGGACCTAAACGCTGAATCATTATCCCTGGTCAGAGGTACATCGCATTCCAATGTGTCGATCGTGCCGGTGCGCTTCGATGCCATCATAAATCACCCCAAATCGTCCTATCCAAGTGGAATTTCGAGAGTGAAACAGGAGCCTTGATTGATCTCGGATCGAATTGTGAGCCGCCCGCTGTGCAATCGAGCGACTTCTTGGGCAAATGCCAAACCAAGTCCATTGCCACTCAGATTTTGTACTCGTTCGTCGCTGCTTCGATAGAACTTGCTACCTAGCTTTGCGATATCTTCCTTGGAAATGCCGTATCCCGTGTCCTCGACGTGGATGTAGATTTGCGAAGGGTCGTTTTCAACACGGACTTTGATACTTCCTCCATCGGATGTGTATTTGATCGCGTTCCCGATCAAATTGCTGATCGCGCCACCCAACTTATCCTTATCCCCGAAGACTCGCGGAATCTTGGGTGGCATCAACAATTCCAAATTTTGACCTTTGTCGACCGATAGAGGACGCTGGTGTTCCACCAATTCCATGAGAAGTCGGTCCAGATGGATTTCATGCTTCTGGACGGTAATCGCTCCAGCCTCCATCTGACTGACGTTCAATAACTCATCGACGAATCGCGATAGTCTCGTCGCTTCGTTGTTGATGATATTGAAGAAATCGAGTTGTTGCTCCACTTCAATGTCTTTCGAGGAACTGAGCGTTTCGGCGTAGGCTCGGATATTCGCGAGAGGTGTACGTAATTCATGGGTCGCGGTTGCGACAAACTGCTCCCGAGCTTGGTCAGCCAATCGAGATTGCGTGACATCCCGGACGGTCCAGATGGTAGCGCCGCTAGCTAGCGATTCCAAATGATTGCTTCGTTTCATGCTCACACGCCAAACGCCATCCTCAACTCGGTCGTTCAGCCGTAGTTCTCTAACCTGATTGGCAGGCCCTTGGATCATTTGCTCTAACACAGTGGCGGAATCCGAATCGTGAAGAACCGGCTTCACAGATCCGATCAGTGACTTACCGACCAGTTGCTTCGCATCGGCAGATCCAATCAAATGAGAAAAAGCGTTATTGCTTTCGACGATCGTTCCGTGGTCATCGCATAAAACGACTCCGTCGGGCAACTGCTGGAAGATCGCTTCCCAGCGTTTGACTTGCTGAGCGTTGAGCGTTTCCGACAATCGGCGCTCCACACCGTTCCACACTTCCTGCTGCTGAACCTTGGAAAGCAATTGATTCCAACCATTGGCTAAGAGCGATGTCGACGGTATTGGCCTGAGTTCCTCGATTCCAACGGCAGGATCCGAAAAACGTGCCAACTGGGCCTCGAGGTCGCTGAACCAGAGCAACGACCGTCTGAGCAGGATCGATCCTATCCAAAAGACCATGCATGGAATCATCATGCATCCAGCGATCCAATCGAGACGAGTCCATGAACCGTTGATAACGATGATTGTCGCGAAATACGCAAGCAATCCGATCATGGAAAATAGTAGATACTGATTGCTGAGACGACGTGCCAAAGGAGTTGGCTGGGTGGCTTTAGACATCGTCAAGCTTCTAGGTGAGGGGGGATGCCTCGAGCGCATTGGCTGAGGCGGC
>JBBAXA010000122.1:0-1603 GCA_040396935.1 Pirellula sp. | reverse complement strand
CCCCCACGTTCCAAATTGAAACGGAGGACATCGCCGAGAACCTTATTGTCCTCGGCGATCAGGACGCTTCGTTTCGCATTTTCCGACATGTTGGAACCTCTAGGATCCGGGAATAAGAACGAACAAAACCTACGATCTACCAATTGCTAAAATTCGTAGCGTCATTGACCCAGAAGTTTCCGGTGCCCTTGTCGTATACCCAGCCCTCGCCCTTTCCGGTGGCAGCGGTACCGTCAGCGACCGTGCCCGAATTGTTGTAGGGCGAGATGGGAAACGGACCCTTGATATAGGTAGCTAATTCGGTGGGTAAAGCGGCGGCAGACGCTGGATAGGTCCCTTTTTCTGAATTGTAGAGCTCGATCGCATTGCGAACGACACTCAAGGACGCTTTGGTCGCGGACTCTTTTGCCTTGGTACTGGTGTTGAACATTCTCGGAGCAGCTACCGCTGCCAGGATTCCAACGATCAAGACCACCACGACCAATTCAACAAGACTGAAACCAAATCGCGAATTCTTTCCATTCGATCTAACGTTACGCATTCTCATTTCTCACATAAAAAGTTTTGATTCACCGCTCGCCCCAACCTCCATTCGCGACTCTCGTTTCCTATCACGCGGCGCACAACGGTAGGTTTTAAAAAAGCAATCAGCAAATCGGATCGGGCAAAATTTTCCGTTGTTCGCGGTAAATCAAATGCTACATAGAGGAGGGATCTCGCTCAGCGTGATTGCCATGTGTGTGCCAACAGGGAAAGAGGACATGGGTTCCAAAACAAGCAATTCCTTTGAATTTATTGAGCGATTTGCATCCAAACTCGCGCACGCGTTCGAGTCTCCGATCGCGATTGCAGCCTGCACCACGAGCCCGACCAGCGCGACCATGGAGATCCTCCAAACAGTAGGCGGAGAGGAATCGCTGATACAATCGTTACAAGCTGAACTGAAGGAATTGAACTTCCGTTCTATTCTTTGGTGCGATGGGTTGTGCACGATTGTAAACCAACCCAATCCTCCAATCCTTGCAATCGATGTATCTGAACATCGAGATGGCTCTCTAGCGATATTCGCGTTCCAACCCGAAGCACCAAAAGCCTTGGTCGACACACTCGTCTCTGCCTTGCGTACGCAAATGGACCATGAGTGGCTGAGCTCATCGCCTCTCATAGCGGTTCCAGAGGCAGAGGAGGACTATACCGATTCCTACATCGAGCAAATCACACAGGACTTCGAAGAACTGACCTGGTTTCGCGAATCCCATCGATTCGCGGACCTCTACTCGGTGAAAGCATCTGCGGTTGATTTGGCCTACGCCTGTGTAAGCCCAATGGCACAGGTGATCCGAGCTGAAAGTTTGCTGTTTCTGGAACTACAAGATCAGCAGAACCCCCAACCGACAGAAACGGCTCGCGTTCATAGTCTCGCAGGACCGCCGTTTCCTGCTGCTGCCTGGCAATTAGAACTATGGATCCAGCATCTATCCGAGCGGGGACAGGTCAGCCCCATCCTGTTAGATCGATCGTGTGACGAGGCTGAACTCAAACGCTTTCCCAACATTCGAAACTGCATGCTCACCGTCGTGGCAAAGGGAGAACGCACCTACGG
>JBBAXA010000121.1:0-7404 GCA_040396935.1 Pirellula sp. | reverse complement strand
GTTCGCCACCGCACTCCAAAGTCTGTTCGCCACCGCACTCCAAAGTCTGTTCGCCACCGCACTCCAAAGTCTGTTCGCCGCCGCACTCCGAAGCCAAAGTCGCCCTATTCGAAGGGGATACTCGCTCAAAAGTCGTACGATCAACGGCGGTTTTCCGCTTGCTGTAGCCGCGCTTCTAGTTGTTGCACACGTTCTTGGGCTGCTTGCAACTCATTTGTGACGCGATCTAACGCCGACTGTAGATACTGGACATACTCTGCTGTGAGCATCTCTTTGGGGATACTCGACGCAGCGGAGGAACCGATTAAATCCGCACGTACGAGAATTGCGTTTGATTTTTGAAGCGAGGAGCCTCGAAAAAAGGAGAACTCGGCTAGTTCGCCAGGAGATGCAGTCAGGATAGCATCGAGAATATCTTCTGCCGACCGAATCTCCATACCTCGGAAGGCTACGATGCAGTCCCCCGGTTTCAGGCCAGCTTGCTGAGCTGGCGAACCATCGATTACTTCGGTAACCGATGCGCCTCGATACGCTGCGATTCCGAATTGTTTGCGAAATGCATCGGAAAGATCGCTAACGTTGATCCCAAAATAGGCTTGCCCAGGTTCCGAGCTCGGCGGTGAGGCTCGCTCTGTCCCCGGAACATTTCCGTGTATCCTTTTGGCGAGGGAGCGGTCCATCAATACGGCGGTCAAACTCATGCTCCTTCCGTTTCGTTCAATCAAAAAACGAACTGGAGAACCGGGTGAATATTGCGACAGCTGCGATGCGAAACTATCGACTCCAGAAACAGCGACTCCCTCCACTCCGATCAATTTATCCCCTTGGCGAAAACCCGCTTTGAAGGCAGGTGAATTCGGTGTTACGCTCGCAACCGTGAGGCCGAAACCACCTCCAGAGATCGATTCGACCTCCATTCCCAAATAGCCTCCTCCCAAACCGCTCTTCGGAACCGTCCCAGTCCCGGACTCCTGGGGAAAAACACTATCTCCTGGGCGCGGTCTGGCTACTGTGTTTTTCGGGTTAACGAGTGATTTGGGTGCTGGGAGAGATTCCTTCTCAGCAGGCTCCGGTTCGGGAGGAGAGAGCACTAAGGGAGGGTTCGACTTTGGGCTTGGGAGATCCTCATCTGTCGACGAAGTACCCGGCAGAGTTTTAGAGGCCGACGGAGACTCATTTTTAGGCTTCGTCTCAGACTGCCTCTTGAGGATGCGTTCCTCCAATTGCCTCAAAAAATCCTGCGCCAATAGAGAGGGAGCAGCTATCCACCAAAACATTGCGACACCCAACGTGACCCATTTCAGTTTCATAGCCCATCCTCAACCAGTCGCCGTAGAAACAAAAACCCCGAGTGCAAAAGTTTATCGATTTTCCATCAAACGATATCCCACCTTTCATGATTTTTGCACGGGACTTTCCCTCGACAATGCTTGCATTCGAAAATGGATCGGATTTCTAGTGGAATCGTGCGAGGGCTTTTCGAGGGGCGGGCCGCATCGATCGCGATTTGGGTTCGGTCGATGACCAAACGTGACTGGACTTTGGTTTATTTTTCGTAAGGATGAACTAACCTAGAAGGTTCCATGTCAACGAGCCATTACACAGCCTCTATCCGTCGCGATACGATCCGTACGTTCTTCGAAGCGTCTCCCACGGTCCGCTTGCTTCGATCGGACAACGCCCCTTGGATCATCGATTTTCTAAAGCGAGTTTTTAAAGATGGGGACTCCATCTCGGTTGGCCATAGTGATCTGCGCGCTCGTCTCCTACTGTATCAAGATGAGATCCACGAATTCGAGCCATCGTTGCTGACCGGCCCGACGGACCGATATCTGATGCAATGGGTCGATGCCGGTTGGCTAGTACGTTTCCTCGAATCGACGACGACGGAACCGCAGTTTCAGCTCACACGTTTTAGCGAAGAGGCGATCCAGTTCGCAGACACTGCCATCGCTCGCGGAAAGAATATGGTTGGAACGGAGAGCCGCCTCCGACTGGTTATGGAGACCCTAGAGGATATCGTCCGAGGTGCATCGGCCGATCCGGATAAGCGGCTCGAGTATCTTCGGATGCAACGGGACGCGATCGATCGGGAGATCGCTGCCATCGAATCGGGGCATTCCGTTCAGACCTATCGTTCTGCCCAGATTCGCGAACGATTCCAGACAGCCGTCGAACTGCTACGAGCATTGCAATCCGATTTCCGCGCTGTCGAAGAACGATTCCAATCGATCGCAAAAGAGGTTCAGCAGTTGCAATCGACTGGCTCGGACTCGCGAGGCAAAATCCTAGGACATGCTTTGGACGCCGAAGAACTACTCAAACAACAGGACGAAGGGGTTAGCTTCTTTGCCTTTGTCAGCTTTTTATTTTCACCTACCCAGCAAGCTCAACTACGCAAGAATGTCGAGGAGATACAAGGGCTCTCCGCATTGGTGGATGAAAGCGAGTCGATGCAACGGCTTCGACGCATGGTTCCCTCTCTACTGGCCGAAGCCGATAAAGTGATGAAGACGACGGCTCGATTGTCATCGACGCTGCGACGCTTACTCGATGCCCGGTCTTATGAGCATCGGATACGGCTGGCGACCGTCCTGCGGGATATTCGGCAAATGGCTCTAAAGCTGCGCGGTGATGAAATTCTCGAGCAGATCCAGTTGGAGGTGCAGAGCGATTTAGAGATTCAGTCGCCGATGGCCCGAACCTTCTGGACGGCACCTCCAAAACTAGAGAATATCGAGCTGACCGAACAAAGTATCGACCCCGCTCAGGCATTCGCCCTGGCCTCGGTATTTTCCAAGCTGAATCGCCTGGATCTGCGCAAACTACGCCGTACGATTCGAGAGTCTACGATCGACGGGGAGCCTATTGCTCTGAGCGATTTGTTGCACCGAAGTCCTGTTTCCAATGGGGTAGCGGAATTGTTGGGATTTCTGCAAATTGCGTTCGAAGATGGACACATGATCGATCGAAACCAGGTCGAACGAATTACGATAGGAAATCTCCGAGGAGAATCAGGAACTAGAGCGTTCTTGTTGCCTCGGATCGTATTCCAACCCAAGGCATCTAACCGAGACATCGCCACGAAACCCAGATGACGAATCCATCAGATCCTCAGCTCAGTTCTGCCAAGTGGAGCCCTGTCGCAGTACGGTTGTTACAGGGAGTGGTCTACAGTGATGATCACTCGGAGCTCTGGGATACTCTGTTAGCGAATGTCTCCGCCTTATCAGAGTACTTTGCAAAAATAGGATTGTCTCTGATCGTCGATGAATCCGATGGGATGGCTTATCTGCGTCAAATCGATGAGGAGGATGCTGAAGCGGACACGCTGGTCGTCCCAAAACTTTTCCGGCGAACACCACTCGGATACGATGCAACCCTTCTCTGCGTTTTGTTGCGTGACGAGCTGCGTCAGTACGAGGAAGAGGATGTGCAGAACGCTCGCTGTATCATTTTACAGTCTGATCTGTTAGCGCTCTGGGAGGCGTTTTATCCGGACGAAAATGACGATGTTAAATTGAATCGGCAATTATCGTCGACGCTTAGGAAGCTCGAGGAATTACGATTTGTGCGTCTGTTCGAGAAAGATCCACCATCCTGGGAAATTCGTCGGATCCTCAAAGCCCGCGTACCATTAGCTGATTTGGAACGATTGCGATTATCGCTCGTGGCGGCAGTAGGCAACCATCCAACCCCCAACCACGAGGAGACTTTATGATTGCGAGTCTGTCTCCTAACCTAGACAAAGAGAGACCACCACTTCCAGGTTTCCGCCTTCATAAGCTCGAGGTCTACAATTGGGGTACATTTGATGGCAAGGTATTCTCGGTTTCTCCTCACGGGCAGACCACACTTCTCGTGGGTGAAAACGGATCGGGTAAGTCAACGCTTGTCGACGCATTGCTGACGTTGTTGGTTCGTCCCCAAACCAGAAACTACAATGTTGCTGCAGGTGCCGGAAGGAACGAGCGAGACGAAAGAACGTATCTACGGGGGGCATACGACCGAACCGTCGGTGAATCTGGCAAGCCTCAAATTAAGTATCTCCGAGGTGGAAGCGGGCATTATTCTGTGTTGCTAGCTGTGTTCCATCACGAACGTTCCAATGCGTCCTTTACCATTGCTCAGGTCCTCTATCTAAGCAGCGATAACAGCGTCGAAAAGGTATACGCGTATTGTGAAGAAGAGCGAGGGATTGTCGAGGATTTCAGCGATCTCGGGCTAGGCTCCTCCATCGCGAGAACTTTGAAGGAACGAGGGTTCAGGACCACTGCGAGCTACAAGGAGTACTTCCAGTGGATCCAACGCCGTACGGGCTTCAAAACGAAAGCCATGGACATTCTCAACCAGACGGTTGCGGTCAAGGATGTACAGCGTCTCGATGACTTTATTCGCCAGCACATGCTCGATCGGAAGCCGTCGAATGAGCGTTTCGGGCAATTGCTCAGCCACTTCAACGAACTGAGCGAGGCACATCGGATGTTGGTAAGGGTACGGGAGCAAGAGGAATTACTTCGCCCTGTAGTCGAGGCTGGTAGTCGTTTCGATGTTCGCTCTGAGGAGCTACGGTTTGCCAAGTTGCGTTCCGAGGCTCTGGAACCATTTTTTGCCGAGGAAACGATTCGGCTCCTTTCACCCATATGCCAAAAATGGAAGGAAGAGATTTCGAGTCTCAGCCAGCAAATTCATACGCTCAATCAATTGCAATCCAACCTGAGGAACGAGATCGCACGATTGGCCATTGAGGTCGAACATGCTGGTGGTGAACGATTGCGGCAGTTACCAAGTGCTATTGAACTAGCTGAGAGTACAGCTCGATTCAAATCACAGGTGCGTGAGCGCCTACAAGACCAATTCGCGATGGCCGGCGTCGCAGTACAGATTACTTCACCGGATCAATTTCTAAGAGCGAGGAACGAAGCAGCGTTACGCCGCGTTCAGCTTCTCGATGAGCGGAATACGTTACGTGCTTCCTACGATTCCATTCAAACTGAGATCGTGGCATTGCATCGACAGATCAGCGACGAACGGCAGGCACTCGCGGCTCTCGAGAGCAGACGCGGAAACCTGCCGGATGAGCTTGTTCATGTGCGAGACTCAATATGTCATGCATTGAAATTGGCGCCGAGTGATTTACCCTTCGCCGCGGAATTGATCGCTGTGAAGAAGGATGAGCTGGAGTGGGAATCGGTGATTGAACAAGTTCTTTATTCCTTTTCTCGAAGTTTGCTCGTTCCCGACGAATACTACTCGCGAGTCACCCAATATGTGGAGGGAAATCGTTTACGAGATTCTCGTGGGGAAGGTCAACGGTTAGTCTATTTGCGGGTTGTTAGAACGGAGATCGATGGCAAGACCGCAGTGCGAGGCGTTGCGAAGAAGGAATCTCTCGTCGATAAAATCGAGTTCCCGAATCATCTGCTCTCGCATTGGGTATATAAAGAGCTGCTGCAACGCTTTGATTATCTCGCTTGTGATACCACGGAGGAATTTCAAAGGGCTGATTCAGCAGCGATGACACGCAATCGACATATCAAGACATCCCAGCAGCGGCATGAGAAAGATGATCGTCGATCGAATGAAGACCGTCGTCACTTCGTTTTGGGCTGGGAGAACCTCCAGAAGCGAATAGCCCTAAACGGATCGATTCGAGAGGGACAGGCTGCTCTAGACCAAAAGATAATCCGAGCGAGTCAAATTGATATCGAATTCAATCGTCTAGCAGCTGCGCTCGATGCGGTGGAGCAGTCGCTCCAGGTGAAAGAGTTTGATACAGTCGACTCCTTTCGACATGATTTCGAGGCGAACCGGTTGCGACTGGAGAAGCAAAAACTCGAACAGTCTGACGATTCGATAAGTGTTCACCAAAGCCAAATCGCATCCAAACGATTTGAGGTCGATGGCTATCAGCAGGATCGAGATGAGGCCATCGAAAGAAAGACCATCAAGGCGCGCGAGTTGCTAGATGGTCAGCGTGTGCTCGAGGCAGCGACTCGGACGCTTGCCCTTTGTCGGGAATCTCCCTCCTTTGATGCTTGGCGGGGGCAATTTGAGTCGATTAGGAATGCCTTGCCTGAGCAGCTGAGCTTGGACAATCTCGGAAGTCTTCCGGGAGTATCGATGAAGCAAGCGCGGGCCGAGTTAGAAAAGCTCTCCGAACGACTGGTTCCACAGGCTCGAGAATTGACAAATTTGATGGGAAGATTCCTGAAACGTTTTCCAGATGAGCAAAGCGATTTGGATCCCAACGTCGAGTCTCTATCTAGTTTTCGGGCTTTGTTCGATCGTATTTCTAACGATGATCTTCCGAAGCATGAGGAACGATTCAAGCGGCGGTTGAATGAAAACGTTGTGAACGAAGTGGGGTTGTTGTACGGGAGTCTTGAGGATGAGCGTCAAGAGATTCGTGATCGGATCGAGCAGCTCAACTCGGCGTTGAAATTTCTGGCATGGAAGCCGGGAACCTACATGCGTTTAGAGGCGAGAGACGTCGCAGACCGGGAGATTCAGGATTTTCGGCGAGAGATAGCGGGATGCTTGTCTGGGACGATGGATGGGTGTGCGGAATCGAACGAAGCGAGTTTCGTGAGGATTGAGAAATTGATGAACAAGCTTCGGGATGAGGGGAGTTCACGTTGGCGCGAGAAGGTGGTCGATGTGCGAAACTGGTTCCATTTTGGTGCCCATGAAATCGTGAAAGAAACGGGAGAGGCACGAAGCTATTATGATGGAGGCGCGGGGCAGTCGGGAGGAGAGAAGGGGAAGCTTGCGTTTTTGGTGTTAGCGGCTGCAATTGCCTATCAGTACGACATTGACCCTGAGTCGTGCCTCAGTGATCGATTTGCATTCGTCATGGTGGATGAAATGTTCTCACGAAGTGACGATCAGCATGCGGAGTATGCATTGGACTTATTTGCTCGTTTTGGATTGCAATTGTTGATTGTTGCACCGCTCGACTCAAAGATACGGGTTTGCGAGCCCTATGTTGGAACGTATCTTCACGTCGTGAAGAACAATCAGACTCATAAGAGTGAGTTGATAGCGATCAATGCGGAGGTGCTGAGGGAATTGGAGGTGACCGCTTGATAGCGAGAGGCGAGCTCGCTTCGCGAGCTAGAATTGTGAAAGTAGAAAGTAGTAAGTAGAGAGAACAGCCACGGGACTAGTTGCTAGTTGCTAGTTGCTAGAGGCTAGAGGCTAGTTGCTAGTTGCTAGTTGCTAGAGGCTAGTTGCTAGAGGCTAGAGGCTAGTTGCTAGTTGCTAGAGGTGGGTTGCGAGCCGCGAGTGTGGTTGCGGTACTTTTTTGGGTGCTGTGTTTCCCTTTTGGAGTGCTGTGCTTTACTTTGGGAGTACGGTGCTTTTCTTTGGGAGTACGGTGCTTTTCTTTGGGAGTACGGTGCT
>JBBAXA010000120.1:0-7863 GCA_040396935.1 Pirellula sp. | reverse complement strand
TACTCGTACCGGCTGGTAGATAACCGTTGACCAATCCCGAGAAGTCGTAATTGAAGGTGTAATCATTTGGATTGCCAGCCGTCATGCTGCCAGTAATAGAGGCTGAGGAAGACTCACCAAAGACAAGGTTGTTACCTGAATCATCGGTGTAGGTCCACGGGCGACTCATAAAGATCGAGTTCGGACGAGTGACCGTGCCGCTACCGACGCGAGTGACATTCAAAGAGAATGCTCCATCCCATGCCGCAGGGGCGGTGTCGTTAAATGTTCCTGTAAAGCTTTGGCTTCCCGCAAGTGTGTCTAGGCTGTACGGCAGATGCATCTCATTCAGAGTTGTACCCGTGAAAAAGCTCGGATTGATCAGGTTCGGCATCACCGAAGCCGCATTCTTTACCACCACATCCATCGTGACTACGACCGTGTCGTTGGGAGCCAGGTTGCCTCCTTGAAGCATGGATGTGGTTGTGGATCCATTGAATGCAGCATCCAAAGTCGGTGCGGTACCCTGGAGGACGCCGGAGGTATTCAGGGATATGTTTGAAACACTATGGAAATAGGAGCCGAAATCACTCGAAAGAAACTTCCTGATTTGGGGAGATGCAACACTAATCGCACCACTATTGGTTAATGAGACTCGGATCGGAACAACAAAGTTCCCATCCCCATTACGAAAGATCGGCCCGTTGACTTGCTCAACCATATCCAAGTCCAAGACAGAGAGGGAAACAGTCGCTGTAGCGCTGAGTCCATTGCCATCCGAAATCGTGTAATCGAAGGTCGGGGAATCGGGGCCTCCGACTGGATTGGTAACCAGAAACGTGCCGTTTGCTTGGAGTTGAACCACAACACCTGAGGCGAGTGTGACCGGTGTGCCAGCAGCAATTGCGATTGGAATTCCTGGAGCGGAGGGATCCATCAAATGCGTGATCGTCAGAGTGTTGCCGTCGCTATCGCTATCGTTGGAGAGCACATGGATGGTCTGCGCTGATCCACGGAGTATGGTTGGTGAATCATGGCTAGCAATCGGTGCTTCGTTGACATCGGTCACACTGATCGTAAATAGTTCGTCGTAGGTGAGTCCGCCTTGATCTGTTGCGCGTACGGTGATGAAATGGCTCGTCGCGGATTCGAAATCAAGCAACGTTCCGTCGGCGACAGCAACAATTCCCGTTGTGCTATCGATCGCAAAGCGTCCCCCTGCGTTGTTCTGCAAGCTGTAGGTCAGTGAGCCGGGTGCATCGAAATCGATTGCCGTGATTCGTGCGACCTGCGTCCCGTTAGCTGCGTTCTCGGCGACGCTCAGGCCCCATGCAGATCCAAGCGCGGTTGCAGTACCGCTGATCCAGGAGCCACCCGGAGCGATGGTGGTCAACGTCAGGTCTCTCAAGCCCTCTTGATCGCTGACCACTCCACCTGCCATCGAATTGAAATCCCAGTGAGCAATGCGATCGGCGCGATCGACCGTCGGTCTGCCGGAATGGGCAGCAACCGTAGCCTGATCCCACGCGGTGTTGTAAATCGCCAGATCGAAGTAGCTGCCGCGATGATTCTCGCTGGGAACGAATCCCCCATTGATTGAATCCTGCTCTTGACCGAGCACGAGTGCACCGCCAGAGCCCATCGCTATCCCTGTCGCAACCCCAGTCGTAGACGCAACACGCCGGCCGTCAATGTAGAGTTCCATTCCCCCCGTTACCGCCGTTCGTACGAGGATCCACTCGTGGGGCACGCCGTCGGAAACCAGGGATGCTGAAACACCTGTATTCCATGGGACTCCAGCGATGTCGACCCATAAGTTTCCAAAATGGTTGCAGATAAGAAGGCCTTGAATGGAACCAGGATACGAGTAGTGGAGCCAATAATTCGAAGTTGCGTTCGTCTGCGAGATGACTCCCTTAATCGTAAAGTCGCTGAGCCCCCCCAGTCCTCCGCCGTCAGCGGCGAGGAAGTATTGATTGTTGGAACTTCCCTGATTGATGCTGATCCCTTGATCGGAGGTCCTTGACTGAACCAAATCGACGGGGGCCTCATTAACGTCCGTGATCGCGATCGTGATCGTCTGATCATAGGTCAAGCCCGCTTCGTCGGTCGCTCGGACTGTCACGGTACGTGATGTGAACTGTTCAAAATCCAGCGCTGCACCGGCGCGGACGCGAATCTCATTGCCGACGAGTTCAAAGTTGGTTGCATCACCGCCGATCAGCGAATAAGAGACGTCGTCGTTGCCGTCGGGGTCGTTGGCAGCGATGCGTGAGACTACAGTCCCAGCAGCCGCGTTCTCCGGAACACTCGGCACTCCCGCAACCATTCGGACATTGTCGAGGACGAGATCCACACTGTTGGTGATTGTGGAGATATCGCTGAACCGGATCGTCGTTGAGGTACTGTCGGCTACGAAGGTAAATCCATACGGGCGATCATCTGGACTTGAGCCCATCGTCACCAACATTTGGTTAACAAGAGTAGTTGTACCAATGGCTTCAAAGCGCATTGTTTGCCGCTGAGGATCGTGCCATGCACCAAGATCAAACAGTACCGTGTAGGTCTCACCGACAACGGTATTTACGACTTGGCTCACTACACCTGTGTTCGGCGAGTTGCCACCACTGAAGTTCAAATGATTCGAGCCACTGAACACGGCGGGGTTGCTGCCAGAAGCTACATTCCCGGTCAGTGTCCAGCCCGTGGTGCCACTCTCAAAGGACCCGTTGGTCACCAGGTTTGCACCGCTGCCGCTGGCTCGGATTTGGGTACTGTTCTCGTTGATATTGCTGAGCTGAATGGTGAAGGCCCGAATCACGGCGAGGCCGCCGGCATCGGTCGCCTTGATGGTCACCTCATGGGAATGCATCGAGTCGTAGTCGAGCAATGCGGCGTTGGCAACTCGAACAACCCCTGTGGTTGCATCGATGGCAAAGCGTCCTCCGGCGTTAAAAACCAGTTCGTAAGTGAGCGGATCATTGGCATCGGGATCGACACCAGCCGCCGTTCCGACAATCGTCCCATTGGGACTGTTTTCCGGGATCACCGACGGAGTGAATGTCAAATCGGTCGGCGCATTGTTTGTGAGCAGGGAGTAGATCGTAAATGTCTTATCGAATGTATTACCCGCAGAGTCGGTGGTGCGGATAGTTAGATTTCGAGGAGGATCATTTTCCGCATCGAACACCGCGCCTGTCTTCACGACCACTCGATCGCCGATAACTTCGAAGTCATTATTGTCGGCCCAGACAATCGCGTACGTGAACCGCTCGTTCGGATCGGCATCCGTGGGTCGCAGCGAGCCGAGGACGGCTCCCGGCTTGGTCGCTTCGATCAATCCCGGCGTGAAAGTACGCTGCATGACGATGCTGCCAGTGGATGGGTCGAGCGCCGTCCAGGCGAAGACCAGCGAACCATCGCCACGCTGGATCACACGAGGACTGGTATTCCATCCGACGGAAAGATCACTGACGCGGAATTCATCGCTCGTCGGATTCCCGTTGGCGTCGAACAGTCGTCCCCAAATCGCTGCGCTCTGCCCATCGCCCGAGCCAGCCCAAGTGACCGCAAAGCCACCATCATCCAGAATGGTCACATCGGGTGTACGCTGGTTTCCGGGAGTCGTTTGATTGACCACAAAGGCCGGCCCAACAGTTCCAGTCGTACTCACGAATCGCGCCATGATCCCAAACTGGCTTTGATCCTGACCTGCGCTTTCGTAGACGACCAGAAAGCGGCCATCGGCCATCGTCGTGATGCGGATTCCCGACTGATAGTCGTGGGAGTATCCAGCATTCAGATGGATGTTGGCCGCAACGAGCTGACCCTGGGCATCATACAGATTGCCATGCAATTCGCTGGGCCAAGTGCTCTGCCATGCAACGAGCGTGTGCCCGGTTGAGTTGATCTTAACGGCGGTTGCATACTGATGCGTAAAACCATCTTCTCCGACATAGGTTTCCGGACCGAGTGGGTTGCCGTTTGCATCAAAGCGCTGGAAGACGACGTCGTGATAAGTTGTGAAGGGCCGATAGATCTGCCACGACACGACAAAGCTGCCATCATTTGCGACCGCAACATCATTCACATAACCACCCCCCAGCTGATTGGCGATCGCCGTCTCGGTTTTGAAGACCGTCCCATCGCCGTTGAAGATGGCCATGCGTGGCCCTCCATCCGAATGCCAGACGGCAACGAATTTGCCATCAGGCGTTCCAGCGATCTGGGGCGTGTACTGACTCCAGGCTTGGTTGGACTGAGCGAGCGAAAAGTGGGGGCCAATCGGATTCCCGTTCCCATCGTAGATTCTCGCCACTGCCCCCCAGGTTGTTCCGCCTGCCGGTTCAACACCGAAATTACGCCACACCAGGACATGCCCGCCTGTGGCCAGTGGTGTGAGTTCAGGTTCCATCCCATCGACCTGAGCGTAGAACTGCGTCTCGAGCAACCCTGTGAGAGGAATGTACGCGTTACCGCTGAGGGCAAAGTGTTGTCGATAGAGCAGATCATCGCTCATCGTTGCAAAGGAATAATTACTCGTCTTCTGCCATGAGAAGACCAGATCGCCATTAGTCAACTGAATAACGTGAGGCAGATGCTGGCGCGCGTCCGTGCGGTAGCTTCCAAGCGCTAGTTCGCTTCCAAGGAAATTACCGTTGGTATCGAGGCGCTGGGCAAGGATACGATGATTTCCTCCGGCATCGGAAGACGCATAGACGAGCAAGATGCTTCCGTCTTGCAGGATGTGAGCTTCTTGCTGGAATTGGTCACCCGCCGTGGTGGCACTCAGCCGAAACTCGTCGCGGAGGATGGCTCCATTTGCATCGAGGATTTTACCATAGATGCCGTAATCGCTGCCGTCGATGGTTCGGTAGAGAACCAACGCTCGATTGCCTGGCAGAGAGAGCGCACGGGTGTCATGTTCCCAATGTGCCGTGGTCGTGTTCACCAGGAAACGATCACCGACTGCCGTTCCACTGGCGCTGTATCGCTGGCCGAGGATCGCGGAAGCCGAACCGTCACCTTCGGCAGCCACATCCGTGCGATAGATGACCAAGAAGCTGCCGTCTGCAAAACCGACGACCGAAGATTCATACTGGTGCCCCAGCCGATCATCGACCGTCAGGACCCCGGTGACCGGGTTTCCCGACGCATCGAATTTTCGGACATGCACATTGTAATCGTCGGCATGTCCATCACCGTTCCTGTCGACATACTGCGAGAAACTGACGACAAAGCCACCATCGCCAGTGGCCGAACCGCGGAACGCACCTGCACCTGACCAACCTCCAAGTCCGGTATTTCCCGCGGAAACGGTGTTCAGATTTGCATCGAACACTTTGTAGGCCATCCAGTGGTTCGTCTGCCAAACGACTGCAAGGTTTCCGTTGCTCAGTGGAATAATCTCGCCGCCGAGTTCGCCGTAGTGCGAGTACAGCATATAGCGATCGACCAACTGCGGCTGGCCGATAGGCTGACCGCTGACATCGTAGCGCTGCAAAAACATATCCCAACTGCTTGTGTAGTCGTAGGACATGTAGATTGCCGCGTAGCCGCCATCCGCAAGGCTGACCTTGGAATGCCTTCCTGCACTGTTACCCGTGTAGGCTTGAATCTGTTCGGCAGGCTGGCCGATCAGGCCATCTCCGGGGGTGGCAATCTCCAAATCGGTCGGTGCGGCATTGAAGGATTCCGTTCGTGTGTCATAAGTCAGATTTCTGAAGCGCAGGAGTTCGACACCTGTCAGGGTATCGGACCCGTCAGGGCTGCCAGCGCGATTGTCTTGCACCGTCCAGCTGCCATTGCCGTTTTTTGTGATCGTGTACTCAGACGCATTTCCCGAGTAGATGGCGGTATCGGTTCCAACGCCCCCTTCGATTAGGTCGTTGCCAGCCCCTCCGATCAACCGATCGTCGAATCCAATTGGAACGAATTCCACGATGTAACGTTGAGCCTGAGTATCATCCGAGTCGCCCCAGGTCCCATTGGTATTCATCAGCAAGCCATCGGCGTACTGAGCTTGATCGGGTTCGTTGACGGCAAAATTCTGGTAGGAGAGCGGCTGGCCATCGACCCACCTGAAGGCGTCTTGGTGCCCATTGTCGGTTGCTCCTAGCCAGACGTCGTGACCACCCGCAATCCCCTGAACGAAGGTGTTTTCGGCTGCATTGCCAATCGTCACCAGTCGCCCCTGGATCCCCAGCACGCTCATCGCAGCGGCTGCATCGCGGGCTTGCCACCAAGTCAGCGGTGCATCGATCCGCTTATAGAACTTGCCGGTCAGGTTGTTGTACGAAAGAGTGGCATCGGCCGTTAAGACATCAGCGACGGTGATGTCGTCGCCGACAAGCGTATCAGCACCGGCCCCACCGACAAGCATATCGGCACCAGAGCCGCCACGGAGGGTATCATCTCCCCATCCACCAGCGAGGAGATCATCCCCTGCACCTCCGTCGATAAGATCGTTCCCCTCACCGCCGGTCGCATAGTCACGCCCAGCCCCCAAGGAGATTGTGTCGTTCCCGGTCCCGCCCGCGTACGAGTCATCCGAAGGGCCTCCCGTATAGATGTCGGCGCCGATCGTCCCCTCAGCATAAGTGGTCGAAGTCGTCGCGTAATTCTCGCGAATGACTAGGTTGTCGACTCCCCACGCTTCGTTGCTCCACGACTCATCAAGACTCGCTCCGAACCCTAGCTTCATCGTCGAGGCCGTCGTATTGACAGTGAGCACATAGGTATGCTGGTTATCCGGCCACCAAGCATATCCATGCGAAACACCTCCGGCCATATCCGGTGTGGTCGTCGCGTAGTCCTCAACAGGACTGAAATAGCTATTGGACGATACCAAAACATCATTGACCCATACCAGGAAAAGCTCATTATCCCAGCTATCGATCTCGTTGAATGTAAAACCGATGGTGACCGACGTCTGATTTCCCGACAGATTGAATGTCTTGTAAACATCTTGAACGTTTTGCTTGCCCAGCGAGGATGCGGACTGTGGATTGAGCCTAGTCGTCGCGGATGTGAGATATGGGCCAAATTCCGCGTTGCTTGCTTCCACATATCCACCAGTCCAGCCACTGAGACTCGACCAGCTAGCATTTCCTCCATCCCAGCCGCTGAGATTGAAATCATCGAACGTCTCGATGACCGGTGCGGCGATAGGTGGGCTATTGAGCAAGTAGGGATAAAACGTACTGTCCTCGGCGATCATGAGGACTCTGGCGTCGATCCGACCTACACGGTACTCCAACTCCCAGTCGCCACCTAGCGACGATGCTCCGGTCAAATCGGTACTTGCCGCGATATCGACAGTCAGTAGGCTTGCCAACTCATTCAGGAAGTTACTGCCGTTCGCACCATTGGCGATCGAGCAACCGTACAGCAATAGATCTGCGTCTTCGGTCAGACTATTTCGCCACGCATGGAACTGGTCTGCGAAGTGCGCTAGCCAATCGGCGTTCACCGCCGTCCCACCTAAGTCGAAACCGCCAGCGTATCCGTGCGTCACCAAGTGGATCGCATCAAACCGCACATCGGATGCAGCGAGATATTCGCCGACAAACTGCACCCCATCGACCGAACGATCCACCAACAGCACCGAGAATTCACTGTCGGCATCCTGATCAAGCCTCCAACTGGAGATCAACTGCTCATAGTCGGGCAGCGACGTATCGATCACCAACAATTCCTGCGATCGACTTGAAGATGGCGAATCGACCGTCACACTCTCTGGATCGGCATCATCGTGATTGCTCGCAACCAATGCGTCTTCGGAATCGGCCATAGGCGACGCGTCAACTGATATCGCATCACTCTCCGAGGATGGTTGTGCATCGAGCGCGTGCAGTTGCGCTAGGAGCGTGTCGAGATCTCGCA
>JBBAXA010000119.1:0-8104 GCA_040396935.1 Pirellula sp. | reverse complement strand
CGATGTATTCCGCATTGATGGCGCGATTGATCGGATGATGGTTGCAGGTCTTTTGCTGCTCGAAGGTTGCAGCCTGTTCTTCGAGATGTTCCATCTTTCGATGTCTGGCCATCCATTCAGCATGAAACTGAGCGGCTTTCTCGAGCTTCTTGTCGTAGGTGCATGGCTTCAAGGAATGAATCGTTCGCTGTTTGTTGATCTGCTGAAACACATCTCGAACGAATGGTGCTTCTTGAGCAGATGCCGTTGTGCCGACAAGGAACAGCACTACACACAGGAGACCAACCCGGCGCTTCATTGATTCGTTGTGATCCATTTGCCTGCCCGTAAGACAACCCACTCACCATCATCCTCTCGATACTGGGCATGATCGTAATGAAGTCGGATGGAGACTTTCCTGAGAGGATCGAAGAGTTCCACATATTCGTTATTCGCCATGGTCTCGTCGAAGAAACACGATGGAGGCTCATCGCCGGTTTGTTCCTTCCATCGTTTGAGAGTCCCGTCATAGATGAATGAGATGTCCTTGTCACCAAGCCAATTCTGTCGTTCTGACGGTTTCCATTCCTCAAACATCACAGCGCCGTCTTGTGGGCAGTGTGGCAGATGCGGATAGAGCACATGGGTGAACATTCGCAACTCGCATTCCGGGCACTGGAAAGCAATTCGTTCCTTCACTGTCGGAAACGGACAATCTTTTTCCACGCCAACCGTTTCAGGCGGAACGACGATGCGATCCTTTTGCAGCATTGGGATGTACTGCCGTTTTCTCGGTGAAGAAGGCGTTGGCGCGGGTGTTGTGTCTCGTGGTGCAGTCGCGGAAGAGAAGACAGCGGCCGTGCCTCTTTGGGGCCCGTTTTTGAACAGAAGAGTCGCACCAGCAACACAAAGGCCGATTACGCCTGCTGCAATCGCTGCGGAACGCCACTTCCAGGAATTGCAATCGGCGGCGCGCTTCAGTTCCGCCGCAAACTGAGCAGCAGATGCTTGGCGTTGGTACAGGCTCTTGCTCAAGGCCTTTTTGCAGATGCCCTGAAGTGCCGGCGATAGTTTCTTGTTCCCGGCATCTGCTCGTCCTTGAACGATCTCTTTGCGAAGGACATTCGGCTCGTTGGACGAGTACGGTAGGTTGCCCGTCAACAATTCGTGAAGAACAACGCCGAGACTGTAGATGTCGCTTCGATGATCAGCGGGTTGGCCTTCCAGTTGTTCGGGGCTCATATACCTGAGCGTGCCGAGTGAGGGAGCAAAGCCGCCCGTCTTCATCGCAGATCGGGCAATTCCGAAGTCAGCCAGTTTCGCCCTGCCATTCGCATCGATCAGGATGTTGGCTGGTTTGATGTCCAAGTGAATCACGCCATTGACATGCGCGTATTCGAGTCCAGCCGCTATCTCGCTGATCCATCGAATGGCTTGGTCTCGACTTGGCTTTCCCTTGGCGAGTTGGTCTGCAAGACTGCCCCCTTCGACAAGTTCCGTGACGATATAGGAGATGTCGTTTTCAACTCCAACATCGTAGACAGGGACAATGTTGTCGTGTTTGAGCCGAGCGACTCTTCGTGCTTCTGCCTGAAATGCTTCTTTGGATTCGAGTTTGCTTGGCTTGGGAACTTTGACCGCTACGGTTCGCTGGAGTTCTTTGTCGTAGGCTCTGAAGACTTGGGCAAACCCACCTTCAGCGATCAATTCGTCCAGGCGATATCGGCTGGCAATGGTGCGTGGAGATGGTGATCCGGTAGCGGGACTGCCTGGGGGATCGTCAGGATCGTTATCGAGTGGTTTGTCGAGCCAAGCCACTTTCTTGAGAACCTTGATCCGCCGTTCCAGTTCGGCGATCAGTTCAGGATGATCCTTGGCAAGTTCCGCAGCAGGGGTGTCTTGCCCGCGCTCATACAACTCCTCCCACTGAATGAGA
Organism: Pirellula sp.; assembly: GCA_040396935.1. Classification (GTDB taxonomy): domain Bacteria; phylum Planctomycetota; class Planctomycetia; order Pirellulales; family Pirellulaceae; genus JBKCUI01. The sequence goes on along the minus strand of JBBAXA010000119.1, from coordinate 6,189 downwards.
AGATCCGCCAACCGCTCTTTATCCGGATCTTTCACTGCTGAGTTTCTCATGCAGGAGGAGTTTGACTTCGTGCCAGCGGCGTTTAAGTGTTCGCGGCGATATGTCCAACAACGCGGCGGCTTCGTCTTGGGTCAGACCTTCGTAGTAGAGGAGATCACAGACTTCCCGTAACTCCTCTGGAAGATGTTCAACGGCGGCATGAAATTCCGCCCACTGCGATAGGTCTTCGGGCTCGTCTTCCTTTTCGGATAAAGACCCGCCGGTGTCATCTGATGGCTGATGATCGGTGTGGTGATGAGAGGCATGACCTTCAAGGCCGAAATGATGTTTCTTGAGATCAAGCAGTTCTCGCCTGATCTGGACGGCAGCAAGGTTGAAAAAGTGCCGGACAGACTCAAGCTCCACCTGTGACAAGGCGCGATGCAAACGAATGAGCGAGTTTTGAAAGACATCGTCAGTCTGCTCCCACCTTCGAAGCCCCGGATAACCCCGGAACATCTTTCGGGTGAGGCGTAGAAGCCGCTCACAGGAATGGTCCAAAAGGAGTGCTTTGGCGTCCGGGTTGCCATCCCGGGCCAGTGCGATCAACCCTTGCAGTTGGGTATCTGATCCAACCGGCATAGCCGTTTTCCTGTGAGAAATGGGGGTTAGACCCACCATCATAACCCGCAAGAATCGGCTATCAGGCCATGCGATTCTTAGCTGAGAAATGGGCCAGAAAAAGATTTTGGCACGAAACGGGGAGGGAAATCGCAGAGCAGCATGAGTAGATGGCGGTGCGGGTCTGCGTGTCTACGCGGCGCACTACAGCTGCTTACGCGAAAGCTTCAGACACCATGCCGTGTGGTGTCGCTATAGATAACGACTGCGGTTTCCCGTTGGGCGACGGCTCACTTAGCAATGGATCACACTATGCGTGTCGGTGTTGCGGTGGTACTCGGGTGCTGCGTAGCGCTTGGGGTGGTGCAGGCCATGGCGGAAGTAATAGAGGTAGAAGGTACGGTGAAACAAATCCGTCTCAAGGATCGCGAGCTGACCTTTCTGCAAGAGCGAATAAAGGACGACGCAGAGTCGCCTGATGGGGGGGCGCGAAAAAAGCCGCCGCGGAAGCTCGACAAAAAGCGACTCGAGGTTCAGGTGTCGGAAGACGCTGTGATCAGAGTGGGGGAGTGGACCATAAGTCTTGAGGATATTGAGGTGGGCGATAAGGCTGCCATGACATACGACACCGAGACAAGTGTCGTAAGTGATCTAACGAAAGATAGGCGGGAGGAGAAAAGTTACTCAGCCTTCCTCCGAAGAAAGTTTGCGGCATCCCAGGCAACACTGAATCCAAGCAGTGGTATCCTGACGCTGTCTTATGACTTTGCGAAGCCTGGGGAAACGCAGGATTTTCGTTTTAATGCCGGAGCGCTGACGATCAATCAGGGCGTGGCCAAGGTGGCCCCTGTCGAAGCCGTGACTCATATCGCCGTTTTCAAGACGGGGTCCATCAAGGGACGCTTTGCATACGGCAATAATCAAGGCGAGCAAATGATGCTGGCCACGACAACCGCCACATCATTGCGTTTCCATAAGTTCAATGAGTTCTGGTTGCAGTTGTTCTCCGAAGGGCGAGAGATCGCTAGAAAGGATTTCGGGGACAAAAAACCGCTGCCAATTCTGTATGAGATCACAGAAACGAAAATGCGGATCGAAGTGAACGGACAACAGCTGGCAGGTCTCCGGGTTTCTCCGGCCAACTGTGGCGCCTTTGTCATGCACGGCGGTAATGCAGGACTAGCCGTCGCGGGGCTGGTGATCTCAGGCATTCCCGACGAGCAGTGGATGAAGGCTTTTATTGCCAAGCCCCGCTGACTCACTGAGAAAGCCAGCCAGCACATACGCACAGAAACTGTCGCGTGAAGGCCATTCTGCGAACGAACGCATAAGAGTATTGGGATGAATAACCGAAAGTATTCACGACCCCAGACAATGCCGATTAGACGCGTCCCGACCAGGCACCGCATGACCCGTATGTGCCTCCTCGCCGGTGCGATATGTGTTCGGAGTGCAAGTGGCGAGGCCACCGACCGCATCCGCATGATCGGTCCTTCTGCCGGTGAGGAAGCGGCGAAGGATCTGATGGAGTCTGTGGCTGCCTCCTGCAACGACATGAACTATCAAGAGTTCATGTCGCATTTCACTCCCAAAAGAGCAGCGTCAATTCGCAAAACGATGAAAGAGGTATTTTCGCAACACGACATCGAGATGGAGATCCAAGAAGTGAAAGTCGTGTCTGAGTCCGATGACAAGATCGTTTTCGATCTTCAATACGGATGGCGAGACAAAAAAGCCTCGCCGCAGGTTCTTTATTCAGAGGTTGTCGCGGCCAGGACGAAAGAGGGCTGGAAGATCGATTCGGAGAAGGTGAAGCGAACCGAAGTGCAAGCACCCCCAGAACAGCGTTTCGACCTTGGCGGCGGTGGGCAGGTGGTTCTCAATCCGGGAGATGATCTTTTGCCTAGGGACATCGCGAAAAGACCCGGCGGATGCGTTGGCGGGCAGTGTGGGGTGGGGAAGTAGAGAAAGGAGCAGGAACTCGTGTCAGACGAAGAAAAGAACGCGACACCAACCGAACACGATCCGGTGGGAAACGGATTTGCTGTATTGGTCATGGCTCTCGGCGGAGCGATAGTTCTCTTGCTGGTGGAGCGAGTTCTCGGGCGAGGATGGCGCAGCCCGTGGTCATTTTTCTCAACGGTTGCCCTGCTATGGGTTGGCCTCTTGCCTTTTGCTGTCATCGATTCGGGCAAGGGGCAACAATACCCACGCGGCTTTGGTATAGGCGCAGCTTTTGGCGCCGCTATCGGTCTGGCATATGGATTGGTTTTTAAATCACCATTGCCGGGGTTAGTTTTCGGAGCGTGCATTGGGCATCTCGTTGGAATGGTGTTGCACTTCCGTGGATTTGAGGTCGCTTCCTTTCGCTCTCGAAAAGGATTGTGGATGGGCGTTGCTGTGGCGGGTGCAATTCTTGCATGCCACCTAGTAGGCGTGATGAAGCCGACGAAACTGATTCGTGGAAATGCCGTGGCGGCGGATACGGCTGAGGGAAATCAGTCGAAATCACAGCCCGATAAACAAAGCCGCTTTTTCACGCAAAGCGAAATGCAAGTAATCTGCAAAAAGGCGGAGCGGCTACAGATCGGAGCCACTCGTGGCGAAGTGATAGCGCTTCTCGGCCCACCGGGCATTGCCAGATCGGGAGACAAAAGCGACTTCTTGGTATGGGCCATGGATGAAAAAGAACAGCGTTTTTGCGTTGTGGTGGGGATCCAAGGTGATGTAGTGTTCAAGCTAGACCGTGACTCCGGTCTTGTATTTGAACAAGCGGATATGGTGGCGCTACTGAAGAAAGCCCAGACACTTCGGCTAGGCATGACGCTACAGGAGGTACTCCGCGTTATGGGCCCAGCTTCGAGCAGGCATGAGATGGTTATGGACTGGTTGAAATCTTTTGATTCGGTGACCGAGGAGATGCATATGGCAAAAAAAAGACTGCTAACCGTCACTTGGACAAGCGAGGACAGCAATGATCGCTTTGTGATGGTTGGGCTTAATGAGACTGGGGTGTTCAATGTGGGTTGCAACCAGCCTGGACGGGGCCAAGTGTACGAACTGAAGCGTTAATGCTCGTGGTTACACATATGCTCCTAACCCCCAATCGCCTTATAGAGAACCCACCACACCAAGCAGAAGAGCCCGACTCCCAGCCCAACTCCAATAAGTGGCGGGCAGATAAAGCAGCAGATCCCAAAAACAGAAACATATATTGCGTAAGGCTTCATTCGATTCGACTGCAAAGGACCGCCGCCGCACCCAACACGATCATCATCACGGGAACCAGAAGCGTAAAAGCTCCAAAGGCTGCGAAGAACAGGGTCACGCAAAAGCCAATCGAGGCGAAGCCGAGTAGGTCACGAAAATCGATGAACATCATTCCTCATCTGGCGTGAATGGCTTCCAGCGAAAATAGAAGCGGGGGCTGAACTGGAAGAGCAGCGTGCCTTGCTGCTCCGTTTTCTTTTCAAAACAGACAAGCACTGGGTTGCAAAAGAAGAAGCGATTGAAGCGTTGCCGCAGTTCCAAGTGATCCAGCACTTCACCCCAAATCAGCTCGAGTTCCATGCGGGTCTTTGGCTCGCTGTTGATCTCAGCCGATCTCTTTCTTCGCCATTTCAATGTTGGGTCAAAGATCATTTACGCATCTGCTTTAAATGGATGATGTACGCGTGTAATAGTTGGGCGATCGCGGAAGGGGAATATCCTTCTTCTCTGACTCTGGTAAGGATCAAGAAGGTGTCGAACAAGGTTTCGGGAAATCTCGTTTCAGAGAACTCCCATTGCCAGTAGTGCCGAACACCACGCTCTAAATCATCGAGATCGCTTTTCATTAGCGTGTTTCGGCTCCACTCTTCCAACGATCTGCCAAAACGCTTTGTGGTGATCTGGATAGAGAGTGCTTCGATAAATCTCGGCACAGCACTCATAGCCACCGGGATCCTCTGACAGATCATCTTTCACGATGATCATCACGAGGCCGAACTTATTCGCTTGTTCGTAAGCGAGCGTACTTGCTTCTTCGAGTGTCATGGCTTCTCCCTCTCAGCGAAGAGAAAGACCATGCACGCGATGATGGAAGACGAGGTAGGCGACTAGATATTCGCTTCCTTCATCGCCTGCTGATACTTGGCTTCAAGATCCGCATCCAAAGCGATGTGTTGATAGATTGCCAAGGTCTCTCGCTTTGAGTGGCCAGTGAGCAATTGCAGCTCTGCATCCGCCATTCCTGAGTGACGAGTAAGCCAGGTGATTGCTTGGTGGCGAAAGGTATGGGGAGTTGCCTTGACGCCCGCCTTCACAGCATAAGCCTCAACGATTTGCTGGACCCGCCTTGTGCTGTATTTGGTGTGGCGGCGGGTCTGGAAAAGCCATCTGTTGTCAGGATGGGCATGGATATGGGTCTTCAATGCAACGGCGAATGATTTTCCAAATAGCACCGTTCGATCCTTGGATCCTTTTCCTTGGGTGACCCTGATCTTGCAATTCTCCAGATCCACTTCTTCAACCAAGGTGTTGCAGAGTTCACTGACACGCATCCCGGTGAAGAACAGCAATCGGACCATGAGGGAATGCTGGATTTCCTTGCTTTGGTCCAAGATCTCGAAGAAGCGACGAAAGTCTTCATGCGACAGAACCTTGGGGAGCCGCCGCCCTTTCGTAGCAGGTCGTAACTCGCATTCTTTTCGAACCCTCTTGGCGACATACCTCCAGCCCGAGTAGTCCAAGCCGGAGCGGCGAACGATCCGGCTGATCTGAGCAACGATCTCTGATTTCGCCTTTTCGTTTTGGGCTTTGCAATCGGGCTCGTTTTCGGGTTGTTCGGTCATCGTCTGGCTCCGAAAAGGGCGGTTCTTTTTCGTGGACGGGATCGTCTGGCTCCGAAAAGGGCGGTTCTTTTTCGTGGACGGGGTATTTTGTGAAATAGGAATCAGGCTTTGTTGCGAAGAATGTTGGACAGTTTCAGGACGATCTCGGCTTCCTCCATTCCCCTGCCATCATCAGGGAGTGATTGCATCGCTTTTTCGATCTCACCAGCTGTAGTTGTGATGCCAAATCCCGCTAGGGCGACGATCCGGCCTTCCTGAGCATCCTTCTTCTTCGCTGATGCTCGTGCCGCTGTCTTCTTCTTTCTATTTGGTGTCCATGGTTTTCCATTTACGCCAATATGGGTGCGGAGAACTTGGCGACACATTTCGGTCTGTTCTGCGTTGAAAACAGGACGATTGTTGGATGGATTTCGCATGGGTTCGGGAAAGATTCCATCCCGCAGCAACGCATAAAAACGGCTCTTAGATAGGCCCAGGATTTCACATAGATCACCTACGGAAATTAGCTTGTCCATGATTCTTTCAGTTCCGTGTCAGGACTGTTTCTGTGCTGTTTATGGATCGAAGATGCCCGCTAAATGAACTCTCACGGCATTGATCGAGGACGAAAACGATTCACATTCCAGATTCTTTCTTTAGGTGAGCCAGCCCTTTGTGAGTCAGAAACCGGCGGCTTGCTTTGCCCTTCTCGATTAATCCGGCCCGCAGCAAAAACGGCTCAGTGACAGTTTGCAAGGTCTTGGATGGCAGACCGATG
>JBBAXA010000118.1:5959-8189 GCA_040396935.1 Pirellula sp. | reverse complement strand
CCAATTCGTTGGCGAACACCAAAGGCAGTTTGTCCACGGACGATGTAGGTCTCTCATTTTGCTGGAGGAGATTGCGATAGCCGAACCAAACGGCGATGCCCAAACCGAATGCGGCCAGAAAAAAGATGAACGTCCTTAACGATAACGGAGTCCCGTTGTTTCGACTGCCACTCAAGACTGACGAGCCTTTTTCACAAATCGATTGACGATCGCGACTTGAATTCAACGCACCGCACGTCATCGAACATTGCTAAGATATTGTCTTATTCCTCCCCCCAGTGTAACCAATCTTGAAAGGAAAGACTATGAACGATTTCACGACATCGGAGGTGAGCGTTCGATCTGGCGATGAAACATCCAGTCATAAGGTACACATCAACCCTTTACGTTTGATATTGGGTGGGTTAGTGGGGAGTGTTTTAGGTTTGATCGCTCATCGGCTACTTTACCCAATTTTTGAGATACCGGATGAGATCAAGACTCTCCCCGACCCCCCTCCCCTGAAACTCATCGAACGATTGGAGTCTTATCAGTTGTGGGTTGATTGCCTTAATTACCCCATCCTTTTCGGCATCACAGGTTTGCTGGCGGGATTTTTGGCTGCCGCCTTGATTGCTTGGGAGCGTAAAGTCCAACTCGTTTTGTCGGGTTTTCTAGGAGCGATCGGTGGCGCAGTCGGTGCTGTACTCTGTTCGATGATGGCTTCTCGAACGCGAGCTAAATCCGGGAGCGACATCAATTTGGCAGGGATCCCCATCGATGCCATGATGCAAGGTATTCTTGGACAGATTTTCATCTGGGGGCTGATGGGATTAGGGATTGGTGCAGGGATCGGTTTGTCGTTGCCTAAAAGGAACTCGATACTGCAAACAATGCTCGCTGGTTTAGCGGGAGGCAGCTTGGGGGCTCTTCTCTTCGTCTTCGGAACAGCAATTCTCGCTCCCACCTCGAGTACCAACCACGTGGTTCCAAGGGCGATGTCGGAACAAATTTGTCAGACGCTGATCCCCGTCCTGGGAATAGTAGGAACGATTGCGTTGGCTCTGGGGAAACGGAAGTAAGCCTCGAATCGGTTCACGAAATCGGGAAAGAAATAAGGCTAAAACGCACTCTCACATAAGCCTAGAGAGCGAACTTTCACTGCCCACAGGTATCGCACCAAGAAACCGTCCTAGGGGTTTGTCGGGAGGAGCTATGTTTTACCGTCGGATCGCTCGGGCTAGCAATCGGCACGGATTCACCTCTGCTTCAGTAGACGTCATTCAGTAACGATTCCCACCCAACGGAGCCACTTTGAGTTCGAGGCATGTAGGGCTTTCTCGGATTGGGCCGGCTGTCTCCAGTTCATCCGTTTGAGAAGTCCAGCGAACTATACGAAGAAATATTGATCATGCGTCCATTCGACGACGTGAATGTCGCATCATCAAACGCGATGGACGGTCTGTTGTCGGGGGCCGCTACATAGCATCTAGATTGGGCCGAGCGAATCGGACAGGACGACAGTTACGTATTCGTCATGCTCCAATCCAAGCTGGTCGCATAAATAGAAATGGCAGAACGTGCTCGTTCTGCCATTTGGATGCTTGTTGGCTTCATATCCTAGATCGGACGGTCCATTACTTAAGCTGGAGCGTAAAGATATTCGGACCCGTACTGCTGACCGTCTCCTTGAGCGGTGTGGTAGTAAAGTCGCCGTAGATTTCGGGAAGTTCTCTCTTGAGTCCGCCGGTGGGCCCCGAGGATGCCTGCGCCATAGCTTTGGAGTAGGCATCTCCCGGATCCTCGGCACTCATGTTTCCCTGAACCAATTTACTAGTATCCAGTTTGGTAACGGTAATTTTGTGTTCGCCAACCATGGCCCCGTCATTGGGCGTATACATGGTCAGTTTAAACTTTCCTTGATCATCCGTGATTCCAGATGCAACGCGTGAGGCCCCTTCGCATTTGAAAGTAACGGTCGCTCCGGCCAACGGCTTCTGTTTGTAAAGAACGGAACCTTCGACGGGAACGCGAGGAGGCAAACTCTCACCACAGCCGATGAATGAGCCGAGGCACAGAATCAGGAAACCGGTAGTTGAAAAGCTTTTCATTCGGGAAAGAATCAATTGGGTGAAAAGATCAAGAGCAGAAAATGGTTGAGTAACGACAAGGGATCGATTGCTAACGGGGATGGGAAGGATCGAATCTACCAGGACACTGACACGCTTGCACACTCACGCTTGCACACTCA
>JBBAXA010000118.1:0-5859 GCA_040396935.1 Pirellula sp. | reverse complement strand
CACGCTTGCACACTCACGCTTGCACACTCATGCTTGCACACTGCGGCTACTTTATTGAGGGTGCAATACGAGCTGCCTGGAACATCTTTGCCTGCCACTCGTCTAGCATTCGGTTCGAAAATGCTAGCGGCACGGCGCGAGTCGCCCGGCAAGTCTCGTTTTATTGAGAAAAACCCGGCAGCTTGCGCCGCACCGCTACAACTTCGATGTTTTCGAACGGGCTACTAGGCTGTTCGTTAGAGTCGAGCGACCCACTCACAACCCAAAGCCTAATTGTTCCTACTGTTTTATCGAAATCGGATCCAACATTCGAATCGAAACTTCTGGGACCGACGACTGGATCGGTCGGTCCCAGAATGAAAGATGTCGACTATTGGGGAATCGATGCGACGTTACCGTCTGCGCGAGCGCCGAGGAACTGATACGTGTTGTAGTCAATATTGCTCGTGATGAAATGGACCGAACCATCCCCTAGAACAAATTGAGCTCCACCGACGTGCTTCGATTTGAATCCTTGAGATGTCATCCAAACGTCGAAGCTATTGCAGGTTCTCGCTCCCGTTGCAGGGCTCCCGCCAGCCTCACCTCGGCAGGTGTTGAAATTGATCGGTGGCACCGTACTGGTCCACAGAGCATTTCCGTGATGCCATCCATTGTTGTGGTGGTCCGCGCAGTTGGGGCGGATTTCTCCGATACAGATGGTATTGGATGTACCATCCGACATATCAGCGAGTTTTGCGGCCCAATGGAAACGAGAGAAGACACCCGAGATATTGGATGGATTGTTCGAGCTGCCGTGCCCGGTTGGACCATTCAAGTGATTGGGATAGAGAGTGCACGCTGCGCCGTTCGCCGGCATGGCTTGGGAACCCATGGAAACACCATAGTTCCCCACAGCGATGTCCACGCGCGACGGTGGATCGCTCGGGCAAACAAACGTCGGGATCTGGATGACCCGAGGTTGAATCGTTCCTAGCGGAGAGCCCGCGGGTTGCGTCGTAGCAAACCAAGCTTCCACGTCGCGATCCATAGGAATCGTATTGAACAAAGCGGTCTGCTCGATGAACGGTAGCAACTTGACGAGTTGAGAACCTTTACGCCATTGACCAGCGGACCACGGCTGGCTGTTTCCACCAACACCGTCTCCAACTCCAGGAATCGAAGAACTACCGCCAGGAAATCGTTTGAATGCATCGTGATAGTTATGCAATGACAAACCGAGCTGCTTCAAGTTGTTACTACACTGCATTCGTCGGGCTGCCTCGCGAGCTGCCTGAACCGCAGGTAACAACAGTCCTACCAAGACACCAATAATCGCGATAACAACCAATAGCTCTACCAGAGTAAAGCCGAGACGCCGTCTCCTACTCATGAAACTACCCTCTCTTCTTAGAAAAGAACAAAAAGAACAGATTGCAACGCACGAGAATACCACTTTCGACCGTGGTAACGCAAAAATCCGAAGCCTTAAATTAGGGATGGCTTTTTCGAAAGTCAATAAGAGGGTGGTTGGAGTGTGATTTTTTCTCACATTTCCTCCCTAATGGGGGGGGGTAGGTTTCCCTTACAGAAGCTCTGGGAAACCCTTAAGAACGGTTTCCCAGTTTCTACTTCTGTGAATAGACAGCACGGTTTCAAGGAATGTGCGCAATAAGATCGTCACTTCTATTTTTGAGGTGTTCACTCTCATTCAGAGACTTCAGATCGCACGTGACTCGCTCATAAAGGGCACGGGTTCGTTGGTGGGTACGGGGTCTCGAGAGAAAACCCGCAGATCGATGGACGGATTTCCCGTCTACGAGAACGTGCCTAACGGCATCGAGAGACGCAATATTGCTTGCGCTCCGCGGCACGGTACTGCAATGGAATCGAGACAACCCAGCGAAAGCACTCCATGGAGGGGCAGCAATTGCTCTACTGCCATCGACTCTACGTCAATGGCCCATCGATCGAGTCTATTGAGCGTGTATTGGAAGATTCGTATGCACGCGGTAAAGCCTTACCAAAATTGTGGTGGAGCGCTCGGCGAACTTGACTCCGATCATTTCAACCGATTCACAAACCACTTTTTGCAGGGAAGATCACTACGAAGGGAAGTCCGGCAGGACTCTGTCTCATGACGCACTTGTCGAACGATGTCTATGTGACCGATGGGAGGCCCGAAACCATCTGTATCGATTTATAGCAATCGAGGTGCAGCGATAGAAACGTCCCGATAGGGTCCTCGATTGCTTCTTCTCAATTTCGTTGTCTCATGGCCTGATACCGGCTATGTTGCTAACTGTATTGAGGTTTTGGTAACCAGCAACCCTTTAGCTGAAACGAACACCATGTTTTCCTGTTCGGTATTCCGAGTTGGTAGTCAATCTTTTTTGCATCGTCTCTCGCCGAACCGTGTTACCTGTTCCATTCTGTCGTCGGGGTTTTTCGTCCTTGGTGCGTTCAGCGGGTGTAATGAACATTCCTCTGCAATTTTGGAGAAACAGCCAATAGCCCATGCATCCACCCCGAAAACAGACGAGACGAATGTATTAGATGACCCCTCGAATGCTTTGACCGAGAACCACCGAACGCCGATCGATGATCGAATCGATGGCAAAGACGAACCGTTGCTAGTACTCCCTGAGCCGGAAGTACCTAACGGGAATTCAGTTCCCCCACGCGATATGGCAACCGTTGCGCGAGAAGCCTCCCAATACATCGAGCTTGTCGTACAGCTTTTTCCGACAGATACGGATGCACTCGAGGTTCAAGCAAGATTGTTTCTTTTGCTCGGCAAATTGGAAAGCGCGAAGGATTGCTGGGAGAAATCGCTTGGGATCAATCCTCAGTATGGCTACGCCTACACGGGCCTAGGTATGATTGCCATGAGGGAATCCAAGTATGACGAGGCTGTTGGGCATCTCAAAAAGGGTGTCGCTCTTCTGCCTGGAGAGCAGAACGCTGCTCACGAGTTATCAAATGCGTATTTGCGGAACGGACAAATCGATCAAGCTATTCGCGTTCTCCAGGATCAGCTTCAGCGCAAGCAAGATGCTTTTGATACCTGGCAATTGCTGGGCCAGGCGCGGATGGCCAACCGGGACTATTCGGCTGCCAAGGAAGCGTTCGCTCGTTCGCTCGAATTGAATCCAAGGAACTATCTCGCTCAGCAAGGATTGTCGGCCGCACTTCTTCGATTAGGGGAGCGAGCAGAAGCCCTGAAATGGATGAAGCTGCAGGAGTCTGGTCGCTCCAGCAAAAGCTCTTCAATGGAGGTGGTTCAAGCGGCAGAGCGGTCTGACATTAGCGATAAATTGACCCATGCCGCGCGTGTTCTCTTGAAGCACAACCGAAAGGATTTAGCTCGTAAAACACTCGCATACGCGCGTGGTTGCTCGGCTTCCAACGAAGAGTCCCGAGTGCTGCTGGTAAGCCTTCTCACCGAAGAAAAAGCGTATGAAAATGCCCAGCAGTTAGTCGCAGAGTTAAACGCGCTCTCCCCCAAGAATGCAAACTATTGGTTGACCGCAGGTTCCATCGCGACTCGAAATCGGCAGTTGGGTGTGGCCGACGATATGCTAAACCGAGTCATTGAACTGGTACCTCAACGCGTCGAGGGATACCTGGCAATGGCCGAGGCCCACATCCTGCTCGACGGTAACAAACAAAAGGCGATGGAAATGGCTGGGAAAGTTGTCGAGATTCGCGGGACCAGTTCGGACTATGCGACTTACGCTCAGACACTAGCAATGAACAATCGCCTGGAAGAATCTATTTCCGCGCTCGAGCAGGCCGTCGAGAAAGACCCCGAGGCTGACAACTACAAGAAAATCTTGGAGCAATTAAGGAAAGAAAGATCCGCTCGATGATCGTCTCCTCAAGATTTCTCTTATCGCTCGGTTTCTGGTTCCTCCCTCGCGCGATGGCCATTCTCCTAGTTGGATTTTTCAACGGGAGCCTCGTTTTGGCGATTGTTCAAGACCCAGCAGTCTCCATCGTATTCGAGGACGTCAGCGAACAATCAGGAATCGAATTCGTTCATAGCGATGGTGGTACTGGAAAGCATTTCATCGTCGAGACGGTTTGCTCGGGAATCGCAACATTCGATTATGACGGAGATGGGTTGCTGGATATCTATTTTTTGAGTGGTTCCTATCCCAAGCCATTGTCTGATTCCCAGCCTCAGCGGAATCGACTCTATAAAAATCTCGGCAACCTGCGATTCAAAGATGTAACCGAGGAGTCAGGAGTCGGAGACCATGGTCACGGTTTGGGAGTGGCTGTTGCCGATTACGATAACGACGGTGACCCGGACATCTATGTGAGCAACTTTGGCCCCAATGTTTTCTATCGGAACAATGGAGATGGGACGTTTTCACGAGTCGAGAATGCACCAGCAACGAACCCGGATCGATCCCGTGTCGGTGCGGGTGTCGCTTTCTTGGATGCGGATTCAGATGGCGATCTTGATCTCTATGTCGGCAATTACATCAAATTCACTTACGAGAAAGATGTTAGCCGATTGATCCTCGGCATTCCCGCAGCACCAGGCCCAAAGGACTACGATCCTGACGAAGACCAATTCTTTCGAAACAATGGAGACGGTACGTTCACCGACCTCTCGATCGAATCTGGCATTTCCGCCCATGCCGGACCGAGCATGGGATTGATTTGCGTGGATTACGACCAGGACGGCGACACCGATGTGTTTGTTTGCAATGACTCAGCGGCGAACTTTTTGTGGAATAACGACGGGACCGGCAAATTTACAGAAATGGGGCAGCTCGCGGGAGTTGCCTACGATTACGCTGGGCTCAGGCAAGCGAACATGGGAGTCGATGGAGCGGATTATGATTTGGATGGATGGATCGATTTGGCTTCGACGAACTTTCAAGATGAAATACCTGCCTTTTACCGAAATGCAGAGGGACAGTTCTTTGACGAAATAGGCGCATCCTTGGGGCTCGGGGTTGCCACGCGCAACGTCACCTGGGGAGTCGTACTCGCGGACTTCGATCGAGATCGTTATCCGGATCTTTTCATGGCGAGTGGGCATCTGATCGATGCTGTTGAAAAGTTGGATAGCTCGATTAAATTCGCAACAAAAAATCACCTCCTACGAAACCTGGGTGGAAAAAAGTTCGTTGATGTTTCCTCGCGCGCGGGTAGCGGAATGCAAGTCGAAAAAGTCAGCCGTGCAGCAGCGTGCGAGGACTTGGATCTCGATGGAGATCTCGATCTCATCGTATTGAATCTCAATTCGACTCCGACGCTGCTTCGTAATGACACGATCAGCACTCATCATTGGATCCAACTGAATTTGATTGGTACCCACTCTTCCCGAGATGCGATCGGCGCTCGTGTAACCATTCAAACCAAGTACGGAGCTCAGGTTCAAGAAGTCATCAGCGGTCGCGGTTACCAAAGCCATTACGGCCATTCGCTCTATTTCGGAGTCGGCGATGCAACGCTGGTAGAACGTATCGAAGTCAAATGGCTCGGGGGGAAAACGGCTATCTATGGGCCGTTTGCAGTCGATTCAGCTCAAACGCTTGTAGAAAAGCACGACGTGCCAAAAAAGTGACGGTAGCCGAGTGCCCGGCACCAATCGAAGCGACCCGGCACCAATCGAAGCGACCCCCCAGGCCCGAATGGGCCGACAGAATGACTGCCGGGGCGACGAAGTCCCCCGGTCGCCAGATCCCCACTCTCCCTTCAGGCCCGAATGGGCCGACATAGTAATGGTTCGCGTGGCAGCCAAGAGGCGAGCAGCCAAGTGCCGGGCACTAAGCGAAGCGACCCGGCACCAATCGAAGCGACCCCCCAGGCCCGAATGGGCCGACAGAATGACTGCCGGGGCGACGAAGTCCCCCGGTC
>JBBAXA010000117.1:0-8210 GCA_040396935.1 Pirellula sp. | reverse complement strand
CACCTATGGGAACAACACCCATGGGTACAACACCATTCAGAACAACCAATTATCGAAACGCCAGCTCGGCGCAAAAAAAGAACCGGGTTTCGATGACAGGTCACCGAAACCCGGCCTAGACTCATACCGCTCGAAATGGATTTGTCGATGATGGTCATCGCCTTTGATCCGTATTCGAGTGGGGTGGAGGCTGCGTGTCATTAGCAGCCCGCCGGCAACGCTAAGACGCCTCACCCCCATGGCCAGTACAGAATGAATTCACTAGTCACCTCCTTTCTTAAGCAGCCAGACCTCCTCCATTGCGAAGCCAAGAGGCAATAGAGTCGGTACGGAATCGTGCAGCCGCGACGCGTTTCGCAGCACTGCCTGTATTTTATTTCCTATCCCTACCAGAAATCAACTAGAAGATTCGTTATCATTGAAAAACCGCTGCTTTTCTCTCCCCTGCGGCCGAGTGCACTTTGGTGCATGATTTCGCCAAGCATCATCCTTGCAATTGCCTATTCAGGCTTAGATCGTTTGCAACGTTATGGGAATTCGGGTCGCGCTTCATCACAAGACGGAGTATCACTACGACCGCGCTGTCCAGTTGGGGCCGCAAATTATTCGGCTACGTCCTGCTCCTCATTGCAGGACTCCCATCCTCAGTTATTCGATGAAAATCAAGCCAGAGGAACATTTCTGTAACTGGCAGCAGGATCCGCAGGGGAATTACATAGCCAGGCTGGTTTTTCCAAAGCCAACGCAGGATTTCGAGATCGCAATCGATCTTTTGGCGGATATGACGGCGATCAATCCGTTCGACTTTTTTCTCGAATCCTATGCGGAGAAATTTCCCTTTCAATACGAGCCTTGGTTGGTCAAGGAGCTGGCTCCTTTTACGGTATTGATCGATTCTCCTGAGACGATTCGAAAAATGGATCGGTGGTTGGGTACGTTGGAGCGGGAGGGGCACCGAACCATCGATGTGGTTACGGAAATCAATAGGCGTCTGCAGAGCGAGATTCGTTACGAGATTCGAATGGAGCCCGGGGTTCAGTCGCCCGCGGAAACCCTCGAACGGCGAGCGGGATCTTGCCGCGACTCCGCATGGCTACTGGTGCATTTGCTGCGCCGTTTGGGATTGGCGTCTCGATTTGCATCCGGCTACCTGATTCAACTGACCGCCGATATGAAGCCGCTCGACGGCCCCTCTGGACCTGAAAAGGACTTCACAGACTTGCACGCCTGGGCTGAGGTCTACATGCCTGGTGCGGGTTGGATCGGGCTGGATCCGACAAGCGGTTTGCTTTGTGGAGAGGGGCATTTACCAGTGGCTTGTACTCCCGATCCATTTACCGCAGCACCTGTGACCGGGATGGTTGAGCCGGCGGATTGCAGGTTCCATTTCGAAATGACTGTGCAGCGAATCGTCGAGGATCCGCGAACGACCAAGCCGTTCACCGAGGACCAATGGCAACGTATCGACGCTTTAGGCGAGCAAGTCGATGAGCAATTGAAGAGCGACGATGTGCGTTTGACGTTTGGCGGCGAGCCAACCTTCGTGTCGATGGATGACATGGATGGACCGGAATGGAACTCGGATGCGGTCGGCCCGACCAAGAGAAATCTTTCTGGACAGCTAATCAAAAAACTTCGAGATCGATTTGCCCCGGGTGCTTTTCTCCATTACGGGCAGGGGAAGTGGTATCCGGGTGAGTCTTTGCCAAGGTGGGCGCTGACCTGTCTATGGAGGCTCGACGGTCATCCGATTTGGCAAAACGCGCAATGGATTGCGGATGAATCTCGCGACTATGGCTTTACCTTCAAGCATGCGCGTTTGTTTTCGGAATGCGTGGCGGAGCTGCTCGGAGTGGAGCCGAAATGGTTGATGCCCGCGTATGAGGATGTCTATTACTATTTGTGGCGCGAGCAGCGTTTACCGATCAATATCAAACCTTGGGATCCCAAGCTCGAAGATGCCGAAGAGCGACAACGGCTGACCAAGGTGTTTTCGTCGGGTTTGAATAAGCCAGTCGGGGTGGTTTTCCCAATTCGCCGTCAATGGTGGCAGGGGAAAAACCGATGGCAGAGCGGCCCGTGGCCTGTACGTCCAGAAAAGCTGTTTTTACTACCTGGTGATTCTGCAATCGGATTGAGATTGCCACTCGATACTTTGCCATTCTCTACGAACAGGGCGAATGACAGTTTGGTTCCAGCGGATCCGTTTTCACAGCGGCCGCCTCTGTCGTCGCCGCCACCCGTCGTTCGGCAGCATCCCAGAGAGGAGATCGCTAGTCCGGCCCGTCAACCCAATCGCATGGGGTGGGGATCGGTCGTGCCGCTGGAGAACGAGGACGAGGATTTTTGGTCGGAAAGACAGGCGGCGAGTCGCAAAGGGGAGCATGCCGATCCAAACGCGGTCGTGCGGACGGCGATGTGCATCGAGCCCAGGCAGGGACGACTGTATGTCTTCATGCCACCTACTGAAACGCTCGAGGACTATCTCGATCTCGTCTGGGCCATCGAACAGACGGCTATCGATCTGAATATGCCGGTTGTGATTGAGGGGTATTTGCCACCGCGAGATCATCGCCTGCAAATGATCAAAGTCACCCCGGATCCAGGCGTCATCGAAGTGAACATTCATCCGAGCGGTTCCTGGCGTGAACTGGTCAGCAATACGACCCAACTGTACGAAGAGGCTCGATCGTGCCGTCTGGCCACAGAGAAATTTGATCTCGATGGGAAGCATACCGGCACCGGTGGTGGGAATCACATCGTGATGGGTGGTCCATCGCCGTGGGACAGTCCTTTCTTGCGGGCTCCTCACGTGCTCCGATCCATGATTGCCTTTTGGATCAACCATCCCTCGCTAAGTTACTTGTTTAGCAATCGATTCATTGGCCCGACCAGTCAGGCCCCACGTGCGGATGAAGGACGTCATGACGCGATCTATGAATTGCAAACAGCTTTGGAGTTGTTGCCTGCACGGGGGGAGGACTGTCCACCCTGGTTGGTCGATCGAATCCTTAGGAACCTTCTCGTCGATTTGACAGGCAATACGCATCGAACCGAGATTTGTATCGACAAACTTTATTCGCCGGATAGTGCGTCCGGCAGGTTGGGATTGGTGGAGCTTCGCGGGTTTGAAATGCCGCCCCATGCCCAGATGAGTCTCGTCACGCAGTTGCTCGTTCGTTCCTTGATTGCAACGTTCTGGAGGCGCGAATATACAGAGCCGCTAGTGCGTTGGGGGAATGATCTCCATGACCGATTCATGCTGCCCCATTTTGTATGGCAAGACTTCACGTCGGTACTCCACTTCCTGCAGGATGCAGGATGGAAGTGGGAAGAAACATGGTTTGATTCCCACTACGAGTTCAGATTTCCATCTATCGGTAATGTTGAATACAGCCATGTTCGGCTGGATTTGCGATCCGCTATCGAGCCTTGGTACGTCATGGGGGAGGAACCGGGCGGAGGAGGCACGGTCCGGTACGTCGATTCCAGCGTGGAGAGGATGGAGGTGAAGTCGACGGGGCTCGATCCTGCTCGACACCGTGTGCTTTGCAATGGAATCATACTCCCGCTGCAATATGGTGGATCGGCTGGAACGTATGTCTGTGGAGTCAGGTACCGAGCCTGGCAACCTCCTAGTTGTCTCCACCCGACTGTTGCCGTTCATACCCCCTTGGTAGTGGAGCTATGGGATAACTCGGCTGGGCGTTCCTTAGGCGGTTGCACGTACCACGTCGGACATCCTGGGGGACGCAATTACGCGACCTTCCCAGTGAATGCATTGGAAGCCGAGGCTCGACGGACCGCGCGCTTTTTAAAGGTTGGCCACACACCTGGGCGGCTACATCCCAAGATGCCGCGACTCAACCCTGAGTTTCCGACGACTCTCGATTTACGGCGCGAACGTTTTTGATTCAGCGTGAAGGATAGTACGGATTTCCTACAACCTCCGAATCAAGAGAAATTAAATCAGATAGAACCTCCTCTGCGTGCGTTTCGTCCGGCAATTGTCGAGAAGTGATTGGGTTGCGAACATCGCACGGATAATCGAGGCAGGCCCGCGTTCTTGCCCATGGAACGGGCCAGGGGGATTCGAGGAAGTGTGACTTTCGCATTGATTTGTAAACCATCCAAATCCTTCGGTATGGAAGGAGAATTCTTCGGTTTGGACTCGAAAGTAACTTGGTAAAAAGTGAATCTACGAATTCCAGCCTTCATTCATCGGCGTTTCTGTTGCGGCAGAGGAGGAGGCCCAGAGGCTGCCTTTCAGGATCCGAGAATGGAAATAGAATGAAGGTGAGCGTCGCGATTGAATCAAGGTAGGGAAGGCTTGCCTGTCGGTACAGATTCGATTCGTCAGATCGTGTTCCGTAGACGCGTTTGCTCTCCCTCATAAGTTTGAAGAATCTGGCGACAACTGCCACGTGCATTTCGTCGACACACACGCAGCATAACGATGATAGAAAATAAACATAACGATGCACCTAACTACGATCTTGTAGCGCTAGGTGAGACAATGCTGCGATTCACTCCAGAGGGAGTGGAGAGGCTCGGATACACTCATGCACTGGATGTTCATGTGGGTGGCAGCGAGTCGAATACGGCCGTCGGCTTGGCCAGGCTCGGGAACCGTGTTGCCTGGGTCTCACGATTGACAAGCAATGCGCTGGGGCAATCGATCGATCGCTGTTTGCGTTCCCATGGTGTGGATACACAGCACGTGGTGTGGACGACCGAGGATCGAGTGGGGCTTTATTTTTTGGAGAACGGATCACCCCCTCGACCTAGCCAGGTCATTTACGATCGAGCGAATTCAGCATTTGCGAAGTTTTCTCCTAGCGATTTGCCTAGGGAGCTTTTCGCTTCGGAACGAGCTTCATGGCTCCATGTGACAGGAATTTCATTAGGCTTGGGGGAGACGACGAGAGAATTGATTGCTGAAGCTGTGGCATTGGCTCGTGCCGCAGGATGGAAAATCGGGTTTGATGTGAATTACCGGTCACTTCTCTGGTCTCGGGAGCAGGCTCGATATCATTGCGACCCGCTGATGCGCGAGGCAGATCTTGTTTTTATGGCACACCGTGATGCAGAGGGGTTGTGGAAGATCGGCTTTGAGTCCCAACCGGAGAAGACGCTCGGGCGACTCGACGAGTGGCGAGAGGGGAAACCAACCATCATGACACTCGCTAGTCGGGGAGCGATGGCGGCCGCGGGTGGGGAGTTTGTGGAGCAACGCATTGAACCCGTGCCGCCTGTTGGGAGACTCGGGGGGGGAGATGCTTTTTCCGCAGGATTCTACCACGCGTGGTTTCGAGGTGCTAATTTACCCACCGCATTGAAAACAGCGACGGCGGTCGCTCGATTGAAGTACAGCATTCCCGGTGACCTTCCTTTGATCGATCCATATGAGGTGGAGCGGTTACTGCAGCAGGACACACTTGGGAATCAGGGATTGGTCCGCTGAGTTGAGAGAGGGAAAGGGCTGGACTATTTCCGCTCGGTCCCTAATTTTTATTTGCAATTGGGTTATCGAGATCGATGCCCGATGAAAGCGATAAAACCAATAATTAGGCCGCAAACCGCTAGTCGCGGGTTCGGTGGATTGGTATCGGCCGCTAGCACGGCACCGATCACTTTTCCTGCAACCTGCTAGCCTACGACCCGTTGAAAAAATAGGACTGAAAACCACAGTGGGGCTGACTCGAACGTTTGTCAAACGATGGCTTGCATGCCCTAAGGCGTTACGAGAACAAAACGTGGCTCGGAGGCCCAGGAATTGCCCCGATCATCCTTTTGCTTCAATTGCAAGCGGACTGGGCCGTAGCCGATATCGCGGAGTTTCAGCGGAATCTCAGTCGCATCGCCGGGAATGGTTGCGAGTGTTTCTGAATGATGGATGATTTCAATCTCCTTGCCCGAGTTCATTCCGGTGAGTCGGAATGGCAGCGGTTTGTTATCGGATATTTTGAAAGTTTCGGCGCAGTCCCAGCTGAAGATTGCCTTGGGCTCGGGTGATAGTGCTACATCTGCCAAATGGACCCAAATCGATTGTTCCGAACAATGCTGGATGGGTAGCTCCGATTTGACGAGGAAGCGGAACTCGTGGGCTCCCAGCGGAGCATCGGATAGATTGATGGAAAACGTAGGTTCGTAGAGGATCTCGCTAATAAACTTTCCGTCGATGAGGCAAACAACCGATTCGGGTTCCGAGTCCCCATCCTTGGTTTTCAATCGCAGGTTCAAAGGTTTCTTTCTATCGTGGATTCGATCGTACTGGTCGATCTCGAATCGAACAGGTTTCGCGTATGGCTGACATAGTGGATCACCGAGAATCAATAATTGATAGGGGGATAGAACAGAACTGTAAAACGCCTCGGCCACAGTGAGGCCATCGGTGTACGCATTATGGATCATGGGGTTGGGGAATTTGTTGATGATGGAATACGGTTCGGTAACCGCGCCGCTACTGGCCGCTGCACCAAAGCGAATCAATTCAGTCGCCTTTGTCTGCGAGGTGTCGGTCATGGCTCCACCCAGGCTGGTTAAGTTTTCCGCGATGCATCCGGGGAGCAATTCCGATCGGCTCGCAGCAAAAGTGAAATTAGGAGTACCGATCATCAATCCCGAGCATTTGTCGCCTGCGCGAGGCAGGGGATCCTGGATGATTCGTGCCTCGAAACCCTTCGATTTCAGTTTGTTGATAGCCATTTCGAAGAAGGGAAGGCGGGTGGTCGTTCGAACGTCATCTGTTTTTGAGAAGATAAATGCTCCTTTCGGTTGAGTGAAATCAGCGCCAGCACTCCGTTTAAGGCCTATGACCACCTCTGTTTCGGTAATGCCTTGATCACGCGAAACGCCGAGCATCATCGAGAGTAGAAACTGCAGACCGAATTTCGGGTCTTTGGTGGCGAGGGAGTTCGGCGCATAGTGTGTTCGTGCATCAAAACCACGGGTAGGAGTGAAGTCGAAGGGACGATCTTTGCAGAGCTTAAGTATCCGCTGCATTCGGTGATCCTCTTTCAAGGACTCAAATAGCTTTTCTTTTTCAATGGCCTCGCGGTATTCCCATCCTGCCAAGGCAGCGCTTTCGAGTCGATCGAGAACCTTTTCCGGTTGATTTGCTTTTGCCCAAAGCTGAGCAGCGACGACAAAAAGTGTCGCTCGCAGGTCGCGCGGCATTACCTTGATCTCCTCATCCAAAATCGTGGCTGCTGGCTCCCATTCCATGTTTCGAACATGCTGACTCAAGGCCTCGAATTTCTTTTGGTCTGGTATGAAAGGATTCAGCAGCGAAGCAGCTGGCCGCGCCGCGTAGAAATTGCTGTCAAACCCGACGTATGCAGGGGACTGGCTGAGTAGAAGTCGGTAAAAATAAGTGAGTCCATTGATGGATGCGACTGGTGTTAGGTATTGAGAGCGATTGGGGATCTTATCAGCTTCGACGGCGATATCGATCGACGTGGGAAAGTCAACCGAGTACGCGATACCTTGAATGTGGCCTGAGAGTTTGCGTGATTCGATCTGCTGCAAAATGGGTAGCAGGAGTAGCGATCGGAATTCCTCGATGGTGATTCGATCGGTGTTGGGTATGCCGGATAGAACGATGATATTGTTCGCAGGGATATTCCGAAGTTTGCAGAAATGGTTGGCAACTGTTCGTGAGGGGATCGAATCCGCGTTGACAACGACAGCCCATTGGCTGGGCCCGGCGCCTGCATTTGTCGACGGAGCGGGATGGAGGACCAGAGATAAAAAAAGGATTGTGATGGATTGGGTTAGACTTTTTCCCACATGGCGCTCCGTTTCATAAGACAAACTGACGTTCCTTCTGTCAGGTAAACCCCTTCAAAATTCCTGGAACCTTGTTACCATTCTCCCTTCTGTTTCGGTTCCTGGAACCGGGGGCAGGAATAGAATTTGTTCATTGAGAGCGTAGCTCAGTCGGTAGAGCAAAGGACTTTTAATCCTTGGGTCGAGGGTTCGAATCCCTCCGCTCTCACTCGCGAAAAACACTTGGAAACCCCGCCTTTCCTTTGGGAAACCGGGGCCATCGTGGCACGACGCTCCGCCGTCGTGACCTTCTTCCCGCCAGCATCTTCTCGCCCACTTTCGTCCGAAAAAGCACCCCGCGCGCTGTAGTTTGCGCTGTAGGCACCGGGGCGGGAATCATGCGATCCAAAGCTCCCACCCGAACCATCCTGCCACGAATC
>JBBAXA010000116.1:0-8619 GCA_040396935.1 Pirellula sp. | reverse complement strand
TGGTGCGTTTTGACAATGGAGAGATCACCTCGGCGACTTGGTGATCCGTAGCGTTCCCCGACCGAAATCAGCGCTCTCCACCCGATGACAGACACAGCGACCGCGAATCCGTATGAACCAGCATCGCTTCCAAGCGATGCAACGCCTTTCGGTTTGACGCGATTGCAATCTGCTCTGGTAGCGCTTCTTGCGATTGTGCTGCTCATACGGGGCGGCCTAATGCTCTTCTCATGGGCGATGCAACTGTCTTCTGGATTCCGACTGGACTCGCATTTCTACGCCGCGATTCTTACCAAAGATGCGATCTACGGGATTTCCGCGTTCATCGGCGGGTTGATGCTGCTGGCACGCCACAAACTTGGTTGGTGGTTTGCACTTGTGCATTGGTGCTGGTACGTTGCCTGCGAGATCTTTGTGGTTGCTACTGGTGCGACACTCGGTTGGCGCATTCCCGTGCATCACGAGCCGCCCACGCTTTATCGCGTCATGGGATTAACCGCATTGCTCGCGGTTTGCGGACTATCGGTTCTGCTTTGGCGTCCGGTTGCCACTGCATGCAATGCGCCGAAGGTCAAACGGTTTGTAGTTTTGCTAACGGTAATGGCGTGTTCGGTGGCGTTGGCATTTGTGGTAAACTGGTGGATGTCACTTCGATGATCCTTGCGAGCGGGGAAACAAATAAAGGATTAGATGTTGCGTCACTAGGATAGGGACGTACGGTCGGGGATTCTCATTTGGTGGTGTCAGTACGGTTGGCAGTGGAGAGGCTAGCCAACATCTAAGCCCCTGTTCAAGAAGCCCAGCGGCGGGGCATGCGAACGGTAAGTTCGTGATTGATCGGACGTTGTATGGGGATTGCTTCGCGTCCTTTGAATCTCTCGTACACTTTTTCAGGGACGCATCGATGCCACGGATGGAGTCGGGTCCCTTGCTACGTTGTTTATCTGTATCGATGGCTCCCTATTCGATAGCAACAATGGCATGTTTTTATCGCCAAACTCCCCTTTTGTTGATCCATGTCCAGTCCTCGAGCGCAGAGCGAACTCCGTGTCGCTCGATACTCAGGAATCATGACTGCGTAACGCTTGTTCTTAACTGCTATCGAATGCCGAGTGCGGGACTGCCGCTCCGTCGACGACTCCCAAACAAATCAGTTCCCCTCCGCAGTCAGGACAGATCAAGGAGCGTTTCGCCTGGACCGGCCTCATGGACACGGTCCGTCGGAAGAATTGCTTGAGTGCTTGGTAAGCGACGTTGACGGTGGATGGTTTCCAGAGTTGGTTTTCAGAGATATGAAGGAAGTAACGACGGAGGTCTTCCTCACAGGCCGCGTCGGGTTCGTCCCCGAGGAATTCGGTAAACTTTCGGAGCATGCGTACGTAGGACTGTTGAGTGCGTATCCCTTTCCCGTTAATCTTGAGATCATGTTGGAATCGAATAGCGATAGGAGACTGGGGTTTCAGGTCTTTGGACATGACGACAACCTTTCTAGGAAGGTTGATCCCGGACCGTTCGAATAGGGACGGTCAGAAGCGAGGATCAACGTCACTTCCCAGAGTGGTTGGACCTCGAAAGAAGGCAACGAACACTGTCACCATCGCTACCGAGAATGCCCTGCCACGCTATCGGCTTACTTGAACAATGCCAAGCACGCCGAGCACGCGATCGGCCGCTTTTGACATGGTGGCTTCACCCGCACGTGGCGGGAGATGGCTGCCGTTCGCGGCCGGAGCACCATTTTGCAAGTTTTCTTGGTTGGGTGTACGATATTGCCATGAAAAATGTGACAACAATTCCGATCGAATCGTTTACTGTAGCTGAAAAGCTCCTGTTGATGGAACGTCTTTGGGAAGACCTCTCGAAGCGGCCATCGAATGTGGCGCCACCTGAGTGGCACGGAGATGTGCTGGCTGCCCGACTAGCTGCCGTCAAGGAAGGTCGGACAGAATTCGTTGATTGGGATGCTGCCAAGGAGCGTCTAAGGAATCGATTCAAATGAAAATACGGCTTCTGCCCGAGGCCGAAAGAGATCTTGAGATCGCTGCTGATTTTTACGAATCACAACAGTCTGGTCTTGGCTCTTACTTCAATGACTGCCTCACCGCAGACATCGAATCTTTGCGGATCTATGCTGGCATCCATGAAACCTACCGTGGCTTCCAGCGGTCTCTTTCGAAGCGTTTCCCGTTTTCGATTTACTACACGCTGGCCGACGATCGCGTCGATATCTACGCTGTTCTCGACGCGAGGCAGGCTCCCGAAACTGTAGACGCCATCCTAGATTCGCCGCGAACCAAGCGATGAACCGAAGTCGCGGAACCGGGCGACTTGGCGGTGGAACATCGACTTCCGCGACTCGGTTATCGCCGTCGTTAGGTGGAATAAAAATGGACAAACCGCTACATAGCTGTATGACGAAGGTTGTGATCGGAGACGGCGAGCAGTTACGAACGGGACCAAAGTGGATTACGGCTCGACGCGGACTGCTGAAACTCTATTCCGATCGCCTCACCTGTGGAGATTGGACAATTGCATATGATGACATACGCGAGGCCGTACTTTCGTCTTTTCGGTCACCGATACTTCGCATACCGGGATACGTACTTGCTGTACGGACGGACAACGACACATACCACTTCGGCCTGAATGGCTGGCGATATTGGAAGGGCGAGCTACCCTTTCCGGTCACGCGTAACCGGACTCGCCTGAGAATGTCGCTGATTAGCATCCTTGCGCGAGTCGTACTAATCGGCTATGCTCTCTATCTCGTATGGACTTGGATGCCGAGTCGGTAACGCCTACCAATAGCGACGAACAAACTAGTGCACCCAAGTCGCGGGACGGGTGCCTTAACTTTTAGAGACGTAACTTGCCGCGACTGGGTGACGATAGTCGTTCCCGCTGTCAGAACTGACATGCCGCGATTGTCATGCGGCAAATAGTTTACGTGTAAACGCAATGCTTGCTCTTTTTCGTACTCTTACTCAGCGCAGCGGTACTCGTACTCCTATTCGATGAACTGGCGGCTCGAACTCAATGGATGCTGTTACGCGCGGGCTTGGTGACGGCGAGCGTTCCCGCTGTCTGGTACTTTACATGTAAAGTAAATACGGCTCTTCATCTTCCCAAAATGTGGCTATGGTACATGGGAGCGTGTCTGCCCTCCACCGACCCCCGTGTCGGTGGAGGCTACGATTGACAGCTACCGTCGCCTTGGCCACAAGAGTTCTCTTTTTGTTTTGGCCGTGCGGAAAACATTTGCTGCTTGCTCGGTTCAAATCGACCAGATCGCTTGAGGGTTCGAGTCTCATCAATGGCCTTCAATCAATGCTCTCTGTTCAGCGGCTCGATGACACGGTTGGCATTGGATCATGGATCGCTCGCCGCCGGGACAGCAGCCACAGACGGGGAGATGAGAGCATTTAGTAGCTGTCAATCAGCGCCTACACCGACCAAACGAAGCAAAGCGTTCGACCACCGCTGCGTTGTCAATGGAACCCATAGGAACGAATCGCCAATTGTATCAAACAGCATGACAAGCTGGTAAACAGCATCACGATTGACGCCCTTTACGTGTTCTTTGTGCGTCCACCATCTGGCGACAGAGGCTAAGCTATTTGCCAAAAATTTTCAAATATCACGTAACAGGATACAGTGTCAGTTGTGTATCTCTGTAGGAAATACTTATGACACCAACCCCTACCACTCGAGCCAGCTTGCTATTTCGACTTCGTGATTCTCAGGATCATGAAGCTTGGGTGGAGTTTGTTGAGATCTACGAGCCTGCAATTTATCGCCAGTTGCGAAAATGCGGCTTGCAGGACGCGGACGCTCGGGAGCTGATGCAGGAGGTTTTTATCGCGGTCAGTAGGCGGATCGAATGCTGGGAATTGGCGAAGGAACAGGGCTCGTTTCGTGGTTGGCTCAGGCGTGTGGCTCGCAACCTGGTCATCAACTGGCTGAAGCATTCCCAGCGTCGCATGCTGGCCTTTGGTGGTCAGGATACGCAAACTCTGATGGCAGAAATTGCGGCTGAGGATTGTCCCGAGTCGATCGAGTTTGATAAAGAACTTCGTCGGTCGATCTTTCAGCGTGCTTCCGAGACCGTGCGGCAAGAGCAAAGTCCCAAAACCTGGCAAGCGTTTTGGAGTACGGCCATCGATGGTGAATCGCCCGCAGTCGTGGCCCGGGAACTTGGTATGAGCGCAGGTGCCGTGCGTGTGGCCAAGTGTCGAGTATTGGCTCGACTAAGAGAAGTTGTGGTTACGCTGGAGAATCAATCATGAACGACGTTTGTTCCATTGAGCTGCTGACCAAGGCTGTCGCGAATCGCTTAACGGCCGACGAAGAAACGGCCTTATACGATCATCTCGAACGGTGCGATGCATGTTGTGCTCGAATGGAGCAACTGGCCGGTGGCCAGCACTGGCAGCAGGAAGCGGCGACTTTGTTGGTCAAGGATGATCTGGATGCGGAGGTCTCTGAAGCGAGTCGTTGGTCGGATGTCGACTTCAGCGTCGAACATTTAGAGCCGAGCGATGATGCGAATGTGTTGGGGCAACTCGGCGGATACGACGTACTCGCGGTCATTGGGCGTGGCGGCATGGGGATTGTGCTCAAAGCGTTCGATCGCGAGCTAAAGAGAGTGGTCGCTATTAAATTGTTGTCTCCGCATCTGGCGCATAGCTCGATGGCTCGTAAGCGATTTGCACGTGAAGCGCAAGCTACTGCCGCCGTGGTCAATCCACACGTCATCGCGATTCATCACGTTCAGCCGACCGGACGTTTGCCGTTCTTGATCATGCCGCTTCTGGCTGGAGAAACATTGGCTCAGCGTTTGAAGTCCCGCGCGCCGTTAGAGCTGACAGAAGTATTGCGCATTGGCATGCAGATCGCTTCAGGCTTAGCAGCGGCCGATGATCAGGGACTCGTCCATCGCGATGTGAAGCCAGCCAACATCTTTCTTGAAAAAGGGATCGAGCGCGTCGTGATCACCGACTTTGGACTGGCCCGCGCTGCGGACGATGTCTCGATGACTCGGATGGGAGTTGTCGCGGGCACACCGGAGTACATGTCACCTGAACAAGCACGCGGCGAGGCGCTCGATGGCCGATCGGACCTCTTCAGTCTTGGTTGTGTCCTGTACGAGATGGCGACTGGTGTATCGCCCTTTCGATCTGAGTCAACGCTGGCAACCTTACGGCGAATCGTTGATGAGAAACCTGCTGCCGTCGCTTCGCTCGCCCCCGAACTGCCGCCTTGGTTCAGCTACATCGTAGAGCGTTTGTTGTCAAAGGCCCCAGCTCAGCGTTTTGCTTCAGCTAGGGACGTTAGCCAGTTACTGGAAGCGTGCCTGTCGCACCTGCAGCAACCCACTTCGGTACCGCTGCCAGCTTCGCTCGTGTCGCGCGCTGCGGAACGCCGTTCGTTCTTCAACTCAGCTCGAAAAGGCAAACTGACCATGCTTGGTACATGCGGAATTGTTTTGCTCGGTATGGTGATGTGGCAAGCGACTGATCCACCCGACATTAGTGGCAAGTGGACCAGTGATGAATGGGGGACGGTTGTACTCAATGCCAAGGAGCCGGGGCAGTACGAGGGCACTTATACTGGCGCCGAAGAAGCCCAACCCGCCAACGACGATGGAAGCAACGCCAGCGCCATTCAACCAGGCAATTTACGCTTGCAGTGGTCCGCAACCGAACGCCGCTTCAAAGGAAACTGGGGAACAGGCGAGGCCCCCAAGGGCATGATCTCTCTTCGACTCTATGATAAAGAAATCCGCGGCGCTTGGTCGACTCCCGATGACTTGCCCAAGGACACCTCGCCCCGAAAGTTAATGGATCTGTCGTGGAAACGCTCGGGCGTCACTTCGAATGATTTAGAAGTTGTTCACGACAACGAAATGAAGAACGGACAAAAAAGCAGCCATAAGAAAGCTTCCCCAGAAACGAATGCGTTCCGAAAACTGTTTGAGTCGATCGCTGCTTCGCCGCCAAACCCAAGCCCCCTTCCCGTAAAGCTCTTTAGGGACTGCTTTCCAAGAAAGTCCAATGACGGGACTACCGACAGCCCCGATGCGAATGCCTCATTTCTCTTGCAGTCGATTGAACAAATCCGTCGCCATGAACTTCCTGATGGAATGATGGTCTATGAGCTCACTGTCGATCCATTGAGCTTTTTCCAAGAGGTTTGTTTATTGGCTACGGGTGACAAGTCAATTGCCGAGGAGATACTGGATGGCTTGCTGCGTGATCCAGTGGGACCGCGAATTGATGCTCGACAAGTGTTACGAAACCAACTTGGCAATCAAGTGAAACTAACCTGCCAATTTCATGGCGATCGAGAATTCGATTACATGGTCGAGATTGCGTTAGTGGATGAAGCCGCTTTTGTACCTAACTTTCAACGTTTCTTTGAATCGGAAGAAGGTGTCCTTGCTAACGATACTAAGGATTTGTACGTCGTTACCCCGCCTTCGGGACCAACAAATCAAGGTCGTGGATTTTTTGGCGCAACCGTCCGCAATCACCGCCTGTATTGGGGCTCCCTGAAAATGGTTGACCCCGTCCGGAACGGCAGGCGGATTCTGGAATAAGCTTGGACCAATTGGCGGTTTGCCAATATGGCGAACTTGATGCACCGAGTAGGAGTACGAGTACCGCCCTGTCGGGCTGAGTACGAGTACGAAACTGAGCGACGCGAAATTATTTGGCAGGTTCACTCAGACCGATAAAACTAGCGATCGCCAATACTTGGTTGCAGCTTCAATTGCAGACCGGATATACTCCATGCCGTGCTTCCGGGTTCAAAAACATCGGGAACAAAACGATGGACCAAAGTCCTCAATAGTCCCAACTTTCAATGGATGCCCAATCCCTTCGTACTTGGTCATCGTCAACGTTCGGCAGTGGAGGGATAAGTTGGCGAGCAACTCTGCAACAATATTTTCTCCTGACCACTCATCTGCCCGCGAGCGGTTTCGGCAAGCGGCATCGCATCTGGGTTGGCAGTTGGAGTCTTACCCCATCGGTCTTGTCGGACCCGATGGCGATGAGTTGGCCTTCGACGTCGCTTGTTCGCAGAGTGGTGATCCAGAGAAGGTAATCGTCGTCTCGTCGGGCATTCATGGTGTCGAAGGCTTTTTCGGATCGGCGGTGCAAGTTACCCTGCTCGAGCAATGGGCTTCCGTGACTCCACCGTCAATCAAGTACGTGTTCCTGCATGGGCTTAACCCCTTCGGCTTCGCGTGGCTGCGACGGTTTGACGAAAACAATGTCGATCCCAACCGGAACTTCCTGCTGCCCGACGAACAGTTCGAAGGTGCGCCTGACGGCTATGCAGGCCTAAATGATTTCCTAAATCCCCTCCGCCCGCCGTCACGGTGGGAGCCGTTCACACTCAAGGCACTGTGTCTGATCGCTAGGCATGGGATACCAGCCCTCCGCCAAGCCGTCGCAGCAGGTCAGTATGATTATCCACGCGGGCTCTTTTTCGGAGGAAATGGGCCGTCTCGCACTCAGCAACTGCTGAAAGAGAACATGCCCCGTTGGCTCAGCAACAGTAAGTGCGTCGTGCATCTCGACTTTCACACCGGATTGGGTCGACAAGGAACCTGCAAGTTACTCATTGACTATCCTCTCGACATGACACAGCAAAGGTGGCTGACAGACTGGTTCGGAGCCGACTCATTCGAAGCCTGTAATTCTAATGGAATTTCTTACGACGCTCGGGGAGGATTCGGACGATGGTGCGTGTCTCAGGGGCTGGCCCCCCAATACCTATTCGCTTGCGCGGAGTTCGGTACTTACGGTTCGATACAGGTACTCTCCGGGCTGAGGGCAGAGAATCAGGCTCATCATTGGGGAACCCCGAAGGCTCCATCCACGATCCGGG
Source organism: Pirellula sp. (assembly GCA_040396935.1). Classification (GTDB taxonomy): domain Bacteria; phylum Planctomycetota; class Planctomycetia; order Pirellulales; family Pirellulaceae; genus JBKCUI01. The sequence continues at coordinate 723 of JBBAXA010000116.1, read as the reverse complement.
CCAAACAACGGCTCAAGGAGTTGTTCTGTCCAGCCTCAAGCGCGTGGCGAAGGCAAGCAGTTCAAGGGAGTCTGGACCTGATCAGTCGAACGCAAAAAGGATTGCTGCAGGTTGCTCCGCCCTGATGAAAGGCTTTGCCGAACTATGCCATGCACGCCGAGCACGCGATCGGCCGTCTTTAACATGGAAGCCTTCCTCGCGCGTGCTGGGTGATGGCTGCCGTTACGCCAGGACGAAGATGTTTACGCGAAGCGAACAATGGAGCAAGACGTAAATCCGTATCTACCGCCCTCTGACGTGGATTCGCGAACGCCTGTGGCAGCCGCCGCGAAGAATTATAGAGGGCCGTTACTCTACTTCGCTGTTGCAGGTATCATTGCGGCGGTAATGGCGATTCCACTTATCGTTCCTCGGTCATTGGCGGTCAAAGACGATCCAAATCCAATTGGCTACCTTCTGATACTGCTTAGCTTCCCCGTTGGCGGTTTGGTATATCGACTACGCTCACGACGATGGCCGATTGACATTAAAGTTAGGAATCGTCAGATCACGTCTTGCTGTGCAACTCTATTGCTTCCACTTGCCGTAGCGTTGCTGACTGGAATGCGAGGCCAAGGGCTTGACATGACGATCTTGAGCGGATTAGTGTCATTGATCCTGATGTCTGGTATACTGATCTCCGGGCGACGCCGAAACAGAAGCAATGAGGCGTAACAAAGCGAT
>JBBAXA010000115.1:0-8719 GCA_040396935.1 Pirellula sp. | reverse complement strand
GGGACGTTCAACTCGTCGCTCTTGGAGGGAGGTTTTCAACTCCTGGTCAATGCAATCGATTTCAAGCTGCCGGCAAAACAATCCGCCAGTCTGCCGCGGTTTGGGACGTTTTCGTTCGACGAAGAAAAACCTGAATCCAGTTCGGGTAAAATGTGGCTGGATCTGTCGGTTTCGAAAGAAATCGTTGATCAGCTTGCGGAACGCGGCTTGGAGTTCGAACAGCAGAGTTCGTTTGTCGACACCGGAAGCGGCGCGATCGCTATCCTCGCTGACGACGGATCGGTGGACGCTGCCTTGTTGCCCTTGGTAGGGCATGAAGAGGATGAGCCTACGTACATCGATTCAAAGCGTGACTAAAAAGGTGTGGTGATATGAGTATGATCCGAATTGCTCTAGCGAATCTTCTGGTTCCGTTTCTTTTTGCCTTGGCTGTTGGGAGTGCTGCGGTGGCACAGCACTGCGCACCGATTACGGAATCGTATCTGAGCAGGACGACAATCGAACACGTTCCCGATGGCATCGTTCTCGAAGCGACTTACTCGAAAACGGGTGGGAAAGCAAAGGACGCTTATCAAGCGTATCTACTCGCATATGCAGATTCAAAATCGAAAGCCCTATCGGAGATATCGACTGGCCAGGCCATCGCATCCAATCTGTTTTCCGTCTTGGATACTCAACTGGTTACCCGGAATGCCTCCGGAAGCTACCCGATGAAATGGCAACTGAACACGCAGCGATTGGTTGATGAATTGCTTGAGTCAGACCAGATATCGGAAACACGGAAGTTCAATGAACGATCCGGAATCTTCATCGAACCAATCCGATTAGCGATCTTCATTCCGTTTCTGGAAGACAAGCAGTACTCCGTAATCGAGGGACTCCCGGAGGATAAACACGAATGCAATTACACCAGTCAACCCGCCCTACTGTTCGAGGCGATTCCAACTCGGCTGGGCATTCGATACTTTGTCGAGCCGCCTGTTGCAGGCGAGCAGTTTCGCTACTCGATCGATCTCCATTCGAACGATTTCTCTTCGAAAGCGGCAATCGCACCCAGTTTGGAGTTTCATGTCGCTGTCCATGGAGATGACCGCAATCCAGGCACGTCAGCGGAACCCTTCGCAACCGTCGCAAAAGCCCGCGACGTTGTGCGATCAAAAATCCAACAAGGACTGACCAGCAATATCAAGGTTGAAATTCATGCCGGCAGGTACTCCGTTCCTGAACCTTTGGTCTTTGGGCCTGAGGACTCGGGGACACTCGATTATTCGGTGACTTACTGCGCCGAGGCAAATGGGCACGTGGTCCTCGACGGAGGACGTACGATCGGTGGATGGAAAAAGAATCCCGACGGGCTTTGGACCGCAACTATTCCGGAAGTCAAAGCAGGGAAATGGTATCCACGGCAACTCTTCGTGAACGGCCAGCGGGCCATCCGAGCACGCACCCCGAATCACGGTTGGTGCGAAGCGGAACCCCTCGTTCCCATCGAATACGACTCTGTCAATCAAAAGCTCGAGATTCAGGTCAATACCGCGGGGGGCACAGGAATCTTTGGACACGCTCGCGAGTTTGAATACGAGCAATCGATTCTCGATGGGGGCGTTGCCGCGTGGGGGAATCCAACCGATATCGAGTTGGTATCTCTTCGTCACAACGAAGGAGGACGCAAGAAACTGCTGGCTATCGATTCATCGAAGCAAACCGTGACGCTCCAGCCTCCCCATCGATGGGCCCCGAAAGTTTACGGCAACGACTGGTTCAATGGTGTACCCGACGGAAGATGCTACTTCGAGAACGCGAGGGAATTTCTCGATAGTCCGGGCGAGTGGTATCTCGACCGAAAAACCGGAGTCCTGACCTACATGCCCAAACCGGGAGAGGATCCGAACTCCTGGAACGTCTCTGCACCGCTCGCACAGAATACACTCTTAGCGATTCGAGGCACTCAAGAACGCCCTGTGATGAATCTGCACTTCTGCGGTTTGCACATCGAACATGTCGACTGGGAATTGCCGGAACAAGGATACGGAGGTCTCTTCTGTTGCAACGTTCCGGTCTTTCGTGATGAAGGTAACCCTGGGCATCGATTCATTGAGGCTGCAGTGGAAATGACCAATGCGGTCTCCTGTAGCTTTACCGATGGCGGCATTGCTCGGGTGGGTGGCATGGGATTGGTACTAGGGGAGCGGACGGCAGATGTTACCGTCGAGGGAAACCTGATCGAACAGACGGGTGCTGGGGGTATTGGATTAGGTCAATGCAACGTCGGCTTTGGCTATCTGCTGGCGGCTCCGGAGGCGCGAAAAGGTGAATATGAGCGATTCCGGATCTGCAACAACTATGTGCACCATTGTGGACTTGATTACTTCGGCGCAGTCGGCATCGCTTTGTTTCGGATGAAGGATTCGACGATTTCGCACAATCTGATTCACGATACTGCCTATTGCGGGGTCGTGTTTCCTGGCGATCAGGATCCGAATTGGAATTTTGTTGGAGGCAATGTCTTCGAGAGCAACCACATTTACAACGACATGAGAGTCACCCAAGACGGTGCAGGACTCTATGCGAGTTTTGCCCATCGCGGAACGGCAATCCGCGGCAACTTGATCCACGATTCCAGTGGTAACCCGATGAGTGGAGGAATCTGTCTCGATGGCTCAACCGGCATGACGTTCGACCACAACGTGGTTTATCGCAACCCCGTTTGGTCGCTGGTGTTGTTTCGCCCCTCAGATCTAGCAGAGAATATTTGGACGGGCAATCTCGTCATGCCCACGCGCGCATCCGGCGTGTCGGCATCGCGGCCCAAGACTTTGTTTGATGGTCGACCTGGTTGGGAACTTCAACCGAGCAATCTCGATGTTGCGCCCCCCGCGGAATTCCTCGAAGCGATGCGTCATTACGCTGGTCTTGAATCTGCGTACCGCAAGCGACTCCAAGGGCGCGACGGTTCACTCTGCCATTTGCATGTTCTAGACGATGGCCTGACTTGGCAATTTAATTTTCCCGAGCGGGGGCAAGGCGTTGTGTATCGCATCGATGCTACGGCAGGTAAGGGACTCCGGGGTGAGGATACAACAAGAGATTCTCTACAGGTGAAGCTGCGTGGTCTCGTACCGAATGCCTCGTATCGATTGAGCGCTTATGTAGGTCCGATTCAGATGAGCCCGACCGACTCCTCGGTTGGGGACTTCACCTCAGGCGCATTGTTTCCGACGGTGCACGAGATCAGACCAGTCAATGCCCCTGGACCTCATGAATCGGCCACTGGAAAGGAACTCATGGAGAATGGATTCATGATTCCCAAGGATCCGATGATCGTCTACTGGATAGCCTATCAGCGGTTGCCATAGAGTTCGTAGCTAGCAAGTCCGCACGAAACACCCTATCGATCATGCGTGGTGAAACGAGGAGATGTAGATCGGTTTGTCACAGCCCACTCAGCACGCCCTTCGCGTTGCTCAGGGTCGTGCCACCCAGAGGCAAAATCAGAAACTTTCCAGCCACCTGCAAATTTAGGGACTTACATCCACGATGCTGAGTAAGTGACATGACAGCCCCATTTAGCCCCAGGCAAATGCCAGCCAAGGACACTGACTCAAGGTTAGTAGCTCCTGAGTACAGAGGCCTATGTTGGGTGGCACGCCCAGAGCTTTGCGATGGGCGTGGGGAAACTCCATTCCTCCCCAACACTCCAGTTCGCTCCCGCTTAGGTATGTTCGTTGGCGTAATACTTGGTCATCCAAACAACGCAACTACATGTGCAGACCTGTTATTACCGAAGTAACTCCGGATTTTTCGTGAACTAAATCATTGAAGGCTTGGGAGTTCGAATCTCCTCATCGTGACTTTTTCGAACCCTTTGAACACAAACGCAGTCGGATTCTCTATGCTAGGGAGCACCGCGGCATTGCACGAAGAACGTCGCGACCCCATCTTCTGCGGGACTCTTGAGCATCGATGAATCGCCCAACCGACGAAACGTTCGAACAACAGCACTGGGATGCTATCGAAACGTTGCATGACATTGAGAGCGATGATACGTGGGACCACGTGTTCGCATTGCGCAATGCAGGTACCCCCAGCGTTCTTAAGAAAGCACTGGCCTGGTGCCAAGATACGGATCCTTTTCGCCGATCGATCGGTGTGTCGATTTTGGCGCAACTAGGGAACGAAGGTAGCAGCTATCCCGACGAAGCAAACCCCATGATCCATGCGATGATCCAAACAGAAAAGGATCATGATGTCATGACGTCCCTAATCAGCGCAGTACACTTTAGACAGCTCAAGGAAGGGGCTGACTGGTTGATCTCGTTGGCACAGCATCCGTCGGAAGACATTCGCTGGCGTGTGGCATGGGGACTACCAATCCCGAACCTACACGATCCCGAGACAGAACGCAGGGCGATCGATACCTTGATGCAACTGCTGGCCGATTCGGAACCTCAGGTGCGCGATTGGGCTACTTTTTCTCTTTCGATGACTAACGAAGATACTCCACAACTACGCGATGCCCTGCTCGAGCGCATGCAGGATCCGGATTTCAGCACACGCAGCGAAGCGGCTATCGGATTGGCCCGGAGGAACGAACCGCGTGGGATCACGCTGTTGCTCGAATGCTTAAAGTCCGATCGGGTGGGCGAACTGTACGTGGAAGCAGCAGAGATGTACGCTCATTCGAGCCTCCAGCCCGCCTTGGTATCACTTCGAAAATGGTGGGACGTGAATCCCGAACTGTTAGAGCGAGCCATCGCGGCCTGCTCCTAAAGCATCCGACCCAATTTCTTCAATAACTCAATCGGTGAATTATTCTTTCTCTCGCACCTCGGGTCGCGATGATGGCATGACCAGTCGTTTCGGGTAATGACTCCAGCGCGAACTGCGATCGTCGATCGGAGCTGTGCACATTCCGCTATCAATCTCGCAGCGACAGCCGTATTCGTTCCATTCCGGTCGGTAGTCATTCAGGAACTTGACTGCGGGATCTTCGAGGAGTTTTCGGGCCAGTAGGAAATTCTGTGGATAGGGAGCTTGAGTTGTACCTAGTTACCGAATGATCGTTGTATTTTAGGATATGATGCGTCATCGCATTGGATCTCTGAAGACCATTAGAATCATCTCCAATAGAAATCTCAACGCGATCGTTCTGAGTGATATTCCAAAGCAAATGGGAGAGTACCGATGACTGTACGTGGGGGAAGTCGGCAGATTCTTTTTCATGGTATGGTTCTCGTCCTGGTCGGATTGCTTTGGGGATTTGCCGTCCCTGCTACCCCACACCCAAGACTCGCACTCGGAGCGCATATTCAATTTGTCACAAATGGTATGCTGTTCGTCGTTCTGGCGCTTGCGCTGCTAACGCTTCCACACCGTGTCGGACTCAAGTCCATCTGGGTGATGGTGGCGGCCGCATGGCTTACGTGGGGAATGGCGATGTCAGAAGTCGCTAATTCCTGGTGGGGAACGATGAAGACATTACCTATTGCCGCGAGTCAGGCAGGTGCCACAGGTGGTAAACCGTGGCAGGAACTCGTTGTCACACTGACGCACCTCACGGCTGGCTTGGGGCTGATCATCGCCTGGACGTTACTCATCATCGGCGTTCTTAAGCACAACTCGAATGCGGATAGTAAATGATCGAGTGCGAGGATATCCGACCTTGAGCACGAACAAGTGATCGATACTTGTTTTATTCAAGCGAAAACGAGGACTAGAACATGCTCGACATCGAAAGTTTGATTTTTCGCCTTCATTCCAATCACTCTAGCGGTCTCGATATCGCCCTCGCTCAGTAAAAGTTTGCGATGCTTCGAAGCCTAAGGCAGATCCTGCAACCAGGAACAGCGCCAAGGCGCCGAGGAATCCCGCGGGAATTCGACTCGGTAACGTGCGGACTGCGTCACCCCGGTTAATCCATCATGTCGGAATTTAGGCCTTTGAATACAGAAGCGAAGGCCCAACGGGCCCATATATAGACTGACACGGCAACGGACCGTGGCTCCACGAGCCACTTTCGGCGAGTACCATCCAAAAATATCTGGTTGCATCAGAAGATGCCACGCAACAATCACATTTTGCAGAGACCGCCGAGGATGCCCGTCGTTTTAGCCATGATCTCGTCGGCTGAGAGGATGACGGTTACCACTTTTAGCGATCGAGATTGTTCTTCGACGCTTGACCGGGAATCGGACGATGGGTTGCTTCTGCCCAAGCTTCATAGGCTTGCCGCATGGTACTGACTCGCGTGGGATATTGATCAGCGAGATCATGCAATTCCGTGCGATCGGAACTCAGATTGTAGAGCTGCCACTTTTCGGATCGATTGAGCCTATCCCAGACGAGCTTCCATTCCCCTTGACGCACGGCGCTGTTTCCCGACCATTCCCAAAACAAAGAGTCATGCCCTTTGCGCGTTCCCCCCTCGAGTACTGGCATCAAACTACGCCCCTCGACGGGAGCTGTTGGTTTACCTTTCAAGGACTCGTTGGGATAAGGAGCACCGGCAATATCAAGACATGTAGGTAATACATCGATGACATGACCCATCTCGCTACTGATCGAGCCCGCTGGTACTCGACCCGGCCAACGCACGATAAAGGGAGTACTGATACCACCTTCGTTTACCCAGCTTTTGTATCGTCGAAAGGGTGTGTTCTGTGCCCATCCCCAAGCCGGCCCGACCGACGTGTAGGTACTGGAAATCCCCGGCTGTTGGGAACCATCGCGACCACCAGGTTCCTCGGTACATCCACCGTTGTCTGAAAGGAATAGAACGACAGTGTTTCCATCAATCCCAAGTTCCTCCAATGTCGACAACACTTTGCCGATGTTCTGATCCATCCGGTCGACCATAGCAGCATAGGTTGCCATGCGCAGGTCTTCCCAGTCCTGATTAGCCGACTCCCATTCGTACGCCTTGACATCGGTCTCCGAAAGTTGCCACTTCGGGTCGAGGAGCCCCATCGCGATTTGTCGAGAATGCCGCTGGCGACGCAATTCCTCCCAACCCATCTTGTACTTACCACGATATCTAGCGATATCCTCGGAGGGAGCATGAAGCGGATAATGCGGCGCTGTGAACGCGAGGTGGATGAAGAAAGGCCGCCCCTCGCTGTGGAAACGCTTTATCGTTTCGTTCGTGTGTCCAGCAAAAGCATCGGTCGTATAAAAATCCTTCGGAAACTCGCGGATCAAAATGTCGTTACGACCAAAGATGCGTACTCGGCCCCCTTCGGCTTCCGGATCTGGCTGGGCTGGATTGAAGAAGTTACAGCATCCATCCATCAGTCCATAGAACTCATCGAATCCCCGGTCGATGGGACGCTGCGGAGCTCTCGAGCCGAGGTGCCACTTTCCACTCAGCGCCGTTCGGTAACCCGCCGTATGCATCGCTTCGCCGATGCTAGGAATATCCAATGGAATCGATTTGCCCTGACCGCGTGGATACATCCCGGAGAGTAATGACGCACGTGTCGACGTGCATTTGCCGTTGTTGTAAAACTGAGTCATTCGCAGGCCCTCGGCCGCCAGTCGGTCAAGATTGGGCGTTCGAATCTCCCCACCGTAACAACCGATATCAGAGAATCCCAAATCATCCGCCATGATCAATAGGATATTAGGTGCAGCAGCCCGAGTCGTAACCGATAGCGCTGATGTCATTAAGATCAACAGAGGAATGCTATAGCGATTCATGACTTTCTTCTTTCATTTCTTTCATTCACCGAGGCGATTACTTGGAAAGGATGTCCATGGTATTCGGCAGAGATTGATCATCGATGAATACTATTGTGAGAAAAGCCATCGACTAAAGGGTTGGCCGAAAGAAGATTTTTATCAAAAAGGATCAATCCATAGCGATCAGGTTAGACTCGGTTTCCCTGTAGCATCAGTCCGTTTCGGATAGGGAGTGACGACTTTGAGATGAGGATCGACAGAGTGAGTGATCATGGGCTCCCCGATCGTTAACAATCCGTACCAGATCTGTTTCCAGGGGTATAACTCGAGGCACGAAAGAAATGAAATAGCTCGAGTACGGTCGATCGTTGTTACCATCGATCGAGGGAAGCGGGCGATCGTTTGAAACGGTTGAGATACTTCGCGCAAAGTTTATGGTAAAATCCAGAATCGGATTGAGGGCTTTTCATCGGAGAACCATCATGAAACATAGAACATTTTTTGCCATGGTCGTCACCGCAATCGCTCTCGGATGCAATGCTCAAAACCCTGCGGTGAAACTCGCTCCCACGGCCAGGATCGAAATCTTCTCTATTTCAGGGGTATCGGGGGACAATACGAAGGAGACGGTCAATCCTTACTCTGGAGAGACGATTTTTCTCGTCCAACCTCCAATCATCACCAACGTGGATGTAGATACAGTCGCAACGATCCGGGAAAACATGCGAGACGAAAACGGAAATCCCATACAAGGTGACAAGGCTCTGCAAATCAATCTGACCCCTTCCGGCGCCGCAAAGCTTAGGGAGGTATCCATAAACCAAGTCGGGAAGCAATTGGCATTCGTTGTGAACGGAATGGTATTTTCAACACCCACCATCCTGGCACCGATCGATACATCCTTGGTTATCTCCGGGAAGGAGATCGACAAGATACTACCGACGCTGACCGGGATTTCGGCCCCTCAGTGATTCATCCTTCACCACGGCTCAACTCGTGCAGTCGAATCAATCGATCATGGGAATAGCCTGAGGCAAACCAG
>JBBAXA010000114.1:0-8890 GCA_040396935.1 Pirellula sp. | reverse complement strand
GGGGGTGGAGATAACGGCTCCGGCTTCTCTACGTCCGACTGGTGATTTCCGCTGAGGGAGTATCCAAGAGCTCTTGAAGTTCTCGAACTGCAGCCAGCGGCTGATCCTGTTCGATGAGATCGACGCTCGCTTGGAAGACGGTGATTTGATCAGGGCGAAAAGGAATCGCGGCACCTGATTCGGGTACATGGGGTACGAGAGTACTACACACACGTTTCATCAGTTCTTCAATCGTCTTTCCCTCGAAAACACTCGTAGATACGATCGGCATGGACGAGAGAGGAATCTCGGATGACTGGGACGACTGATCGCATTTGGTTTGGATCACCATCAGTCGCTTCTGACAGCAGCGATAGATCGTTTTGTGCGTCTCGCTCCACCCTTGTTCGGGAGCGACCAGCAACAAAACGAGGTCCGCCGTGTTGATCATATCCAAGCTGGATTCGACCCCTATTCTTTCAATCGGATCCTCCGTGTCGCGAACCCCAGCACTATCGATGATCTCGATAGGCCATCCTTCGATGCTGGTCCGTTCACTGAGTAGGTCGCGTGTCGTGCCGGCCGAGGTGTGAACAATAGCCCTCTGGTAACCCAAAATCGCGTTGAGAAGACTGCTTTTTCCTGCGTTAGGCGGTCCCGCCAAGACCACGCGCCAGGGGTGGACCAGATGTGAGCCAAACTCACCGAATTTCAAGAGTTGTTTTAACTTCTCCAAAGCGAGCGTTATCCGACCCTCTTGGATGTGCGCGATGACTTGTCGGATCTCCGAACTCAAAGATCCACGGTACTGATCCAATAAGATTGCAGCCGTTGCCATCGATTCGGCAGCCAACAAGTCCTGCTGTGCATGGGACTGCACCGGGTCCAATCCATGACGAAGTCCTCGCAAAGGAGAAACGATGTGAAAACCGTCGGATGCCAATCGAGCCAGAATGATCGAGGAGGCTGCCTGCCCTCCGTGGCAATGGATCTCGAAACGCTCCTCCTCGGTTCGACAAACAACAACCGACTCTCCCGAAGTGCGGCTTTCAGAAGCGTAAAGCATGCCATAGCGAATTCGATTCAGCGCTAGCAGACGGTTTAGCGGTAGCGAGGAATGCGGAACCCAGTATTTCTGAAGCCATGACCAGGCATCGGGTCCGGTGACTTCTATTACGGCAATCGCAGAAGGTGCATCGGAGGTGAGTTTGCAAGCTTGATTCACAGGGGGCAATACATTTCTCTCCACCGATGTCTCCAGTGCTGCGTCAGAAGTATCGCCCATTCAAAAGAATCAAAAATCGGAGTCACTCTCTTTTCGACGGCATCCTTCGGGCAAGAAATGCATTGCTACCTGGATAGTATCATCCCTCAACCACACACCTACCCTCACACCAAACGCTACGTTGGCCGTCGCAATCGAAACTTATTGTATTACCGGTGTAAGTGAGTTCCTTCGGACATAACCTTGTCGCGATACCAGCCGAGGCGTAGCACTCAACCCATTTTGCTAATCTGAAGACCGGGATAGATTAAAGCTTCCCGCAATAGTCGATCGCGGTTGCGATCTCGGTTTTGAGTCTTTTACGCTCGACAATTCGATCGATGTAGCCATGTTCGAGCAAGAATTCGCTTGTTTGAAATCCTTCCGGGAGTTCGATGCGAATGGTTGCTTTAATGGTCCTCGGTCCCGCAAATCCGATCAGGGCCTTCGGTTCCGCAAAGATCAAATCCCCGAGACTTGCAAAGCTAGCTGCCACACCACCCATCGTTGGATTGGTCAACACGCTGATGTAGAGGCCGCCCTTGGAATGATACTTTGCGAGAGCCGCCGAGACCTTGGCCATTTGCATCAGCGAAAGAATGCCCTCGTGCATGCGAGCTCCCCCGCCCGAACCGCTCACGATGATAAGCGGTAATTTGTGTTCCGTCGCCTTCTCGATGAGCCGAGTCAATCGTTCGCCGACGACGGAGCCCATACTTCCCATAATGAATGCAGAATCGGTGATCGCGATGGCAACCCGGCGGGCTCGAATCATGCCTGTCCCGCAAAGCGCAGCATCGGTAAGGCCCGTCCGCTTTTGTTCGTCGATCAAACGTTGCGCGTAGGATTTTTTATCGGCAAACGAGAGTGGGTCGGTCGGCAATACGTTCTCGTGGCAAAGCTCAAAAGTATTCTCATCGAGCAATTGATGGATGCGATCCCACGCAGAAACGTACATGTGGTAGGCGCATTTTGGACAAACGTTGAGATTCCGATCGACCTCTTTTCGATAAATCGTCTCATTGCAGCCAGGACACTTGATCCAAAGTCCCTCGGGCACTCCTCGTTTCAAGGTATCACCCTCCACACCATTCGATCGCTCAACAACGCTCATGATGCAAATTCCTCATCCACTAGTTCCGCCCGTTGCTCTTTCACCTGGGACGGGGAATTGAGCGATGGATCCGATTCGACGCATTCATGCGTTTCCGAGTCGATCACTTCCCATGTTCCGTCGTCCTGTTCCGATTTCCACATATCTTCGAAGTCGGTCTCTTTAAGCCGATTGGCGACCAATGTTGCGAGGGGTTCGGGAATGACGATCGCGATCGTCTCGTTCGCATGCTTCTTGCAGAGTTTGATCAGTTGTTTCTCGATGCGAGCTTCCGCGTTCGCAATCGTTTCTCCGCCGGGGGGGCAAAAAGAACGAGGATTTTCTTGAACCTGGCGAAAGAGCTTCGGTTGCTGTCGCTTGACTTCGTCGATCCGTTTCCCTTGCCATAGTCCATGATCCAGGTTGCGAAAACAATCGCAGACCTTCCATTTCGATTGGACATGCTCTGCGATCTCTTTGGCCGTCACCTGGGCCGACTCGCATGGTCCGCAGTAAACCATCGTGATTGGTAGATGCTCCATGGCCGTTGCCACGCGATGCGCTTGCTCCAGTCCGTGCGAGGAAAGGGGCATATCCAGGCTTCCCTTGATACGCTCTTGTTCATCAAACAAAGTGGCACCTGGTCGCACCACAACAACATTACACATACGACAAATCCAAAGAGGAATGAATGCAGCTCAGCATGATTGCATCGCTGCCTGTAAACGCGTCACGGCTTGACAGTAATCGGGCTGACGAAACAGTGCCGAACCAACCACGAGGAGATCTGCGCCCGCCGAGACGCAGGCACCGATGGTTTGATCGTTGACACCACCATCAACCTCCAAAAGGAGTTGGCTGCCAAATCGCTCCTTCAACGAGCTCAACCGTTCCAAAGCGACAGGATGGAACGCCTGTCCTCCAAATCCCGCCTGCACGCTCATGACGAGACAAAGGTCACAGTTCGAAACAAAGGGAAGAACCGTTTCGAAATCCGTCAAGGGATTGATGGCAAGTCCACTCAAAACCCCCATCGCTCGGATCTCCTGGAGCAACACGTCCGGCGACGGTAACGCTTCAATATGAAATGTGATCGAGTCTGCACCAGCATCAACGAATTGCTTCGCATATTTCTCGGGGTGACTGATCATCAGGTGCACGTCGAGGGCCAGATCCGTGATCCTCCTCAAACTCTCAACGATCGGCATCCCGTAGGTCAAGTTCGGCACGAAGTGACCATCCATTACATCCAAGTGAAGAATATCCGTGCCAGCCTCCTCCAAACGACGAACCTCTCGTTCCAAATTCGAGAAATCGCATAGAAGCAAGGAAGGAAGGATCGCTGGACTAGCCTTACGGAATGCACTCCGTATTTCACGAGCCTTACTGGCAGTATCGGACATATAGCAGGTCGAAAGATCTGTGCGAATTAGCTAGCCAACGCCAACAACTCTCTCCGCAGCGGGTTACACAATAGACAAAGTCTGAATGGTTCGACAAGAGGCTTTTTTCCAAGGCCCCGAGAATCCATCCAAATGCCCGCCCATTTTTTCGGTTCTAAATCCATTCCTGGTAAGTATTTGCGATTTTTCAGACTTGCGTCATTCGGTCGTTCGCGGTCGAACCTCGGAACGGGAAAGACCTAGGGCTGCGGTTGCGGAGGAACGGTCGGTGGCGGAGTTCCCCCACCAAACGGACCGCCGTTACCGAACCCAGGGATCTGCAAATTTTGCAAATTGGGGAGTGGGAGTTGAGGGAGGTTTTGCTGCATCTGCTGGACTCCCTGTTGCAGAGGCCCGAGTTGATTCGATAGCGGACCGAGCAACTTATTCATCCCTTTGTCGATTTGCTTTTGGGCTTCGTAGCGAAGCGCGGCCGATCCAACCTGCTGGGCCATCGATGTGAAGGCGGAGTAGTCGAGCTGTGGGCGTTGTACCGTTCCTCGAATGGGTACCTGCAACGGTTGACCAGCCAGCGACTGTAGGGATGCCGTTTTCTCAACCCACTCTCGTTGGATTGGAACCGAAGCGATCAGCTCGAGACTACCGTCCACGCCAACCGTCCCGCTCGTCGAGAGAACGATATCGCCAGCTTGGATCTGCATATTCTTGTGCGCGATCCGTCCCTGTTGCACGTCGAATCCAACCTTTTGTTCGGGCATTTGGAGCCAACTAGTGGATGATTGAGGGTTCCCGTCTGCAGCTCCTAGGCCTTTACGGAAGTTACGAACCTGTTGAACTAATCCGAGCAGCTGGTCTGCGAGAGGACCAGGTCCTACATTAGCACCGTGGACAGTCAGTTCCCCTTTGACGGTTTGTCGCTTCATGTCCATGGGATAGATCTTCGCTTCGTCGATCTTTAGACTGAGGTTTCCCTGAACACTCGTAACATCGGCAAGAAGTGGAGCAACATACTTCAACCAACCCTGACACATCTGAGGTGTGATGGCTACATTCTCTAGGACCATTTCTGGAGACTGTACGACGGTCATGGGCGTCGCTGCTAGATTACCGTCGAGGTTCCATCGCAATTTCCCTTGAGATACTGGGATCTCTGCTTTGCTCAGGAAATGCCCATTCTCGATGGTGATAGGAAAATCGGATTTACCGATCGGTATACCGACAGCGTTGGCTCCATCCCAACCGACCACGGATTTCGCTTGCAACGCATCGGCCCATGTCCCATTTTTTTGATTGGATGTCCATGTCACTTCCAGCGGCTGGGTTCGTTCTCCTTGGATCGAAATCGAGCTTCCAATCCACGGCCGCAATTTGTCCGCAACCCGTGCTGCGTTGTAGGTTACATTTCCTTTCGCAACGACCGCGGTTTGTTCTTTCGTCGTCGCCAAAACTGCGTTTCCGGCATAACCGATCCAGTCGGTCAAGAGTTGGGATTCGGGTATCTCGAGACGCCCATTAGTCAAATCATATCGTCCGGCTGCCGTAAGACGTGCGAGGGATTCCTCCCAGATCAAATCCTTGCCTTGGGAAACTGTCCCGGTGCTCACCAGTTTCGCAGTGCCGGGCTCAGCGGTCGTCTGTTGGAAGGCGCGTACACCCTGTGCATCGGCCGCCAGGGCCCATGCGATCTGCTTGGTATCCAATTGCCAACGAGCTTGACCTGTCACCTCTCCCTCGACGCTGAGATTCGCATCGGGGGGCAAGACTCCTTCGAGTGACGCGATGAGTTGTTGTGGATTGATTCGAAAGGCTGCTCGTCCAACGCGACCTAACCCCGGCCCCGAAGCAGCTTCATCATTTGCCTGGATTGCAAAGGACAACGTTCGTACGAGCAGGTCGTCGACCTGCAAGCGAGCGATGTCTTTCGTATCCACACGTCCTTTGAACGTAGCGACCAGATCGGGTTCAGAAAACTTGGTGGCTCCGGATTGCACGAGAAAATCCTTGGTGCTCATCGATGCACTCGTGAGTTCCATGTGCGAAGCATCGATCATGCCTTTTGCCTCGAGATTGCAATTGCCACCGAGATAAACCCCTGGATCGACTCCCGCGAAAAGCTGACCACGCCGTTGCCATCCAGCGAGATCACCTGTCATTTTGATGGTGATGCCGGCCGGAGGGAGCTGTGCCATTCCGGGGGTTGCCGCGAGCAAAGAGACTGGCTCCTGCACGATGATCGACAGTTGCTCCGCACTGCCAACCAAATTGGCTTCGGCTCGGTCGATCTGGATCAGCGAACCTTTATCGATGCGACCGATCATCCGAAAATCACCTTCCCAGGCAGGTTCGTTGAGTTGGCCATACTTGTTCACGATTTTGACCGGAGTCGTTTTTAGCGCACCGTTGGCTAGCAGTCGATTGGTTTCGTCCTGTTTCCATGCCACCTGACATTCGGCGGAACCCGTCAAACTTTCGACTGGCAAAGCGAACCATTGGGAAAGTCGCTGCTGCATTTTGTCCAAGTCAAAACTACCAGCCATCTGTCCTTGAACCAGATCCCCTTGGCCGCGAATAGTGCAAAACTCAGAGATGCAGTTCGTTTTGAAGCTGGGTTGACCGCCAGGCCCCGGTTTGAGATCGACCGTTGCTTCCAAGGCTTGGTCCCAGCGCATGTTCGTACCTCGCATGTTTGCCTGGAGTCCGCCCAGGCTGAGTTGGAAATTGCTGGTTGGAGCATTCACGGGATCCGTTCGACGCTGCACGGCGACGAGTTTCGCTTGACCGCTCGTCAGCTGGACTTGATCCTGCATCTGAACCAGATCAGGTGCAATTTGAATCAAGCGGGCCAAGTCGACAGCACCGTTGATCTCATAATCGGAATTAAGAATCCAGGGCTGCGCCAGGGTCGGCATGCTGGGTGGGAACGGCATATCGACCACCATCGACATCGTACCGACATCCGATTGGAGGGTGAGTCCCTCCGTCCGCACTCGGTCCTGGGATCGCTGTACCTTGCCCGAGAGTCTCAATTGCTGAATCGCAGCTCCTCGCGGGCCGAGCCACAGCGGGGCATGCAGTTGAATGGAATCTAATTGAGCCGTTTGAATCTGCGCTAGCATGTGATTGTCGTTGTGTAGTTCGACTTCGGCTTGGACCGTGGCTAACCCCAAAAGTCGTTCGATTGGAATATCGGGCATGCGTCGCTTGACCAGATTGAACCAGTGCAGAGGTAATCCGCTCGTTGAGATAGTCATCTTCATTGGGAGTAGGTCGGATGTCGTTGTACCCGTTATGGCTTGGCCAATCGCTTGCGTCTGAATGCTGAATTGGCCTCCCATCAACACTTCGCCAGGCTGCGCCTGGGTTTGCTGCAGCGTACCGACGAGAGTCATCGGTGGAATCGCTTGCTCGCGGGTTGGCAATGGAATATCTGCCTGTTTAATCGCGAGATCCCAATTGCTTAAATCGACGCTGTCTCGGGCGTGGACGACGGCATCCTCGACGCGAATCCGACCTGCAAACGGTGATAGCGTTGCCGGTGTCGAATGCGAGACGACCGATGAGGCTGGATCGTTTGCGAGAAATGGCTTGAGAGCCTGTTCGATATTCGTCGTTCCTGGCTGAACGTCAAGCTGTACCTCCACGCCACGAACGGTCATCGTACGAAGATTCCGCATGTCCGTGACGAGGCGCCAAAGGGTCAGCTCCGTCTCCAGCTCGGATACTTTGATCAACTCGGCGCCATGCTCATCAATCAGTCGCACTCCTCTCAGCTTGATCGGTCGTATCCATCCGACTTCGATCGCCGACAAATCGATCCGTATCGGCGCGAGACCCGCGTTCCGATTGAGGAACGTTACAATCAAGCCCCGATTCTGGAGCGCGATAGGAAGGCCAAAGAATAAAGAAAACAGGATAACAATCAGGGAACTAACGGCGATTCTTTTAAATGAGAAGCGACGTTGTGGTCGTTTTTCAAAGCCGTTTTGCGTTTTCCTGCGCATCGATGAAACTCCCACCATGGAATGAATGGTCGGACGAATGAGTCCGGTCGGCAATCTCCGTGGACTGTAGGAAACCGGAGGTAGTCAGGTCGAGAGTAGATTGGTCAAATGATAATGCCAGCAATCTCCATCGCTGGCGGTTCGCGATTGAAAAAGAAACTCAGTAACCCACAGCGTTCGTCAGGATCCCGGATCTGCAACGCAGAATGGAAAGGAAAAGGATGGCTTTAACTTTGGTTGGCGACGAGGAACGCGTGGATGTCATGGTGGTCGGTGCCCATCCGGACGACGTCGAAATCGCATGCGGCGGAACGATCGCATCTTTGGTCGATCAAGGGTACAAGGTTGGGATCATCGACCTTACCGATGGAGAACCGACACCCAATAGTCCGAATCCGGATATGCGACTAGCGGAAGCGACCGCGGCAGCACGCGTGTTGGGGGTCCAGGTCCGCCGAGTGTTACCGCTAGCCAACCGAAGATTGATGGACGGCTTCGAAGAGCGCGTCCTCCTAGCCAAGGAGTTTCGAAGATACCGGCCCAGAATGGTGATCGGTTTCGGTAACAAGACCCCACTCGCTTCGCCCGATCACTACCAGGCTATGCAAATCACGGATGCGGCTGTCTTCTATTCCCGGCTCACCAAGTGGGATGAAACCTTTGATGGTCTTCCGGTTCATAGTATTGAGAAACAACTCTATTTTAGATTGCAGTTCGAACCCGCGCCGGTCGTGGGTGGAGAACACCAGATTACGGTCGATATCTCGAAAACATTAGAAAGGAAAATCGAAAGTATCGCGTGCTACAAAACGCAGTTCCCGCCTGCGAAAGACTATGTGTTTGACCGAGTTCGGGGGCTAGCCGTAGCGGCGGGAGCGGCGATCGGCGCCAAGGCAGGGGAGATCTTTGCATCGGTTCGCCCTTTGGCAACGACCGATTTGTGCCGTGCAATGGGCTTGGCCTAGTGATGAGATTGGCTTGACAATCGCGAATTGTAGCTTTAGGCTTCTGACAATTGATCGACGGGGGTATAGCTCAGTTGGGAGAGCGCTTGCATGGCATGCAAGAGGTCTGGGGTTCAAGTCCCCATACCTCCACTGGCCTTCGGCCAATGGCAAGTCGACAGGTGACGATGTTGACAGGTGACGAT
>JBBAXA010000113.1:0-8897 GCA_040396935.1 Pirellula sp. | reverse complement strand
GCCACTCGATTCCCAATCTGTCGGCCGTTCCAGGAAATTGGACTGTACAGACTGCACTCGGAGGGAGGAGCGATCCGATCATCGATCCCCAAATCGAGCCCCAGTCCCGAAACGTGTCTCTTGAATCCCTCGATACCGTCGAGAGAAGTGATTTTTGTCAGTTTATATACCATGGTTCCGCCAACATACTTGAAACCCGAGACCGGAGAAAGATCCCCCATCAGGCTGCTCCCCAGATTGCCCAAACCAACAAGATAAGAGAAACCAATCGTCTTGACCACGATCCGCATTGACACGCCAGGACTTCATGGAGGAAAGACTTTAAAGCTTGATCCATAAAGCCTTCGACAGCCATTGGATCATTCCTGACCGCCCCTCGAACTCCACCCGTCTTTTCTGACAACCATCGTCAACCTAAATCAGGTGTTTTGATGCGACAGAAATCTCCTCTCTGCGCGATTTGGTTTTTCTTCATGATCGGTTGCTCCACCATCAAGCAATCGGACACTTCCCGAACAGGACTCGAGCAACTGCTGATCAGTACAGCCGTGGATCAATCCCTCGATAAGGTCGATTTTCACCCCATCGCCGGTGCCAAGGTCAATCTCAAGTCAGAGTTGCTCGACTGTGTCGATAAGAACTACATCATTTTGGTAACGAAGTCGCGGCTGCTAGCAAACAAATGTATTCTGGTCGACAAACCTGAGGATGCCGATGTCCAGGTTGAAATCGCCTCGGGCGGAGTGGGGACAGATCGTACAGAGCTCGTTGTAGGAACTCCCGAGGTTCCATTGGGATTGATGGGAAGTATCCCAAAGATCCATTTCTACGAGCGAAACAAAGCGATGGGAACGGCCAAGCTGGTGGTAGTCGCTACCGATATCAAGACAAAGCAGCCGCTGATCAACTCAGGGTTCGCCTTGGCACGAAGTGATCACCAGCATTGGACCATGCTGGGAGCAGGGCCCGTTCTCTCCGGGAGTGTCGCTGAACAAATCCGGAGCAATACAGGTTTAGCAGACGAGTTGGTCGTCCCAGCCATGGTTCCAGTGGCTCGCACCGCACAGCGCCCCTAAACGATCCATCGATCATCAAGGCCCTTTGAACGTCTCGACTCTAAAATTCCTTTGCGATTGTCCCGAACCGCGAGAAGGAGTAATTCTCCTCGAAAGTCACATGCAATCCCGAGCCTATCAATAATTGCCTGAGTAAACGAGTGCCATCGACTAAGGCGAGGGACAGGCTGGAATCCACCTGAACAGGGGAGTTACTGAGCAATGCGGCTACGGCGCGTAGCGAAGCGGTACAGGCTATGTGGTGCGCTTTCACCTGCCGATTGCCAAATCGCTCAGTATGGACTCAACTCCTCTCCCCATTTCTTCTCGGAGACATCGTGTTCTCTACGCGGTATCGAGACTCCAGTCCTTGGCTCGCGTGCGTCGATTGCTGCCAAGCTGCTAGATCGCGTCAACCTCGAGGACAGTCCTTGATTGTTGTCTTGAATCGTGATCACCAGCGTACCAAAACGGCGAGCTCCACGCTTCTGTAGATCGGTCGTTGGATGCGGTCCTCCACGGAACAAATCCAATGATCCCTTGATTTGAACTCTTTGAAACGAAGTCAACGGACGGAAACATCCTCGACTTCGTTGCGGTATACTTGGAGCTTCTCCCTCTCTAGACAGGAAATGATTATGCGAAACTGGTTGTTGTTCGCCGCATTGTTTTTCAGCTCTGGTTTAATCGCGAACGAACCGAAACTCATCGAGCAACGTCGCATTTGGGATCGAGCACCTCACAATGCATTCACGGACCTTATTCGTTTCCAAGACCGCTGGTTCTGCGTGTTTCGAGAAGGACAGAACCATGTATCTCCCGATGGAGCTCTGCGCATCATCACCTCGAAGGATGGAAACACTTGGGAATCCGCGGCTCTCATCCAATCGAGCGATAGCGATCTACGGGATGCGAAAATCACCATAGCCAAGGATGGCCGATTGATGCTCAGTGGAGCCGCAGCGCTTCACGACAAGACAACCCATTCCCATCAATCGAAAGTTTGGTTCTCAAAGGATGGATTCGATTGGTCTCCTGCAATCGATGTCGGTGACCGAGACTATTGGCTGTGGAGAACCACCTGGCACAAAGACGTCGCCTATGGGATTGGCTACGGCTGCAACCAAGCCGCACGAAATCTCAGGCTATACCAGAGCGAAGATGGATCCCGTTTTCGAACCTTGCTACCCAACCTCTACGATCTGGGCCAGCCCAACGAAACGTCGTTAGTCTTCGGGGACGGTGACTTGGCTTATTGCCTGCTCCGACGCGAAGCAAAAGAGGCAAACGGGTTGCTCGGCGTCGCGGAGCCTCCCTACACCCGCTGGGAATGGAAGGATCTCGGAAGCCGTATCGGCGGTCCTCACATGGTCCGAATCCCGGACGGCCGAATGATCGCCGCGGTTCGACTGTACCAACCCAAAACCCGGACGGCACTCTGTTGGATCGATCCGATCGCTGGAAAGATGACCGAGTTTCTGACGCTTCCTTCCGGCGGTGATACCAGCTACGCCGGTCTCGTCTGGCACGAGGGATTGCTGTGGGTCAGCTACTACTCATCGCATGAAGGGAAGACGAGTATCTACCTCGCCAAAGTGGATGTCGGACCCGATACGCGTCCCGTAACACCCTCGAAGCTTCCCAACTTTCCCCGCGTGACCACTGCGAACACCTATCGAGTCGATCCCTTCTGGCCACAGAAGCCAACACACTACCAATGGGAAGCCATGCCCGGTATCGCCGTAGATCACCGAAACGAACATGTTTGGATCTTCACCAGAAGCAAGTCACCTACGCCACCCGTTCAAGTTTATTCAACAGACGGTTCTTTCATTCGAGCTTGGGGTACAGATGTCATCGGCTCAGCGCACCATCTGAAGATCGGTCCCACCGGCAACGTCTGGATCTCGGATATCGACCTGCATGTCGTGAGAGAGTTCACTCCGGATGGAAAATTACTCAGAACGATCGGAACACCGGGAGAAAAGGGTTGTGATGCAACCCACTTGAATATGCCGACCGATATGGCTGTGACCCAACACGGAGATGTCTTTATTTCCGATGGTTATGGCAACAATCGTATCGTCCACTTCGACAGCAAAGGGACCATGGTGAAGGAGTGGGGAAAAATGGGAATCGGTGCTGATGATTTCAGCCTGCCGCATGCGATCGATATGGACTCGCAGGGTCGTCTTTACATCGCCGACCGAAACAACCAACGCATCCAGGTCTATGATCAGGACGGCAAAAGACTCGATAGTTGGCAGAACTTGATCGTCCCCTGGGGATTTTGCATTACACCCGAGGATGAGATTTGGGTGTGCGGTTCCTCACCGATGCCATGGCGTGTGGATCCAAACTACCCGACGGCACCACTCGGTTGCCCTCCCTACGATCAGATCGTGATGAAGTTCGATACCCAGGGCAAATTGCTGCAGTTGACATCTTTTCCGAAAGGGATGGATGGAAAGGAGTATCCTGGAGACCTCAATTGGGTTCACTCCATCGCAGTCGATCGAAACGGGAATTTGTATCTCGGAGATATCATCGGCAAACGGGCTCAAAAGTTCATGCTTCGCAAGTGATGATTGATTGACACGCCAAAACGAGTCCTTACGCCCGTTGCGATTGTGGATCGTGTCATCGAGCCTGAGTTCATGCGCTCGGGATTCGGACGGACGCGTTGGCAATGGAGGGTGATTCGATGAGTGTGGTTTGGAACATGGTGGTCAAAGCAAATCCCTTAGACGCGCAAGCTTCATCCCATGTATACCAGGAGATGACCGGAGTAAATCGGGCTGAACCGCGACAGCTGCGGGGAATCTCTGGTAGCAGGTAGAGCGATCGATCCTGAACAGTGTATTCGCCAAAAAAATGGCAATCCAGCTGGTTATTCAGTAGCAGCGAGTTGAGATAGGGAAATACCTTGCGTACGAATCTGTATTCGCAAGGCGAGCGGCTGATGATTCAATGGATTTGTTTTTGTTAGGTGGCCCAGCATGAAGCGAAACTGGAGCAGATGTAGCAAATCAGCCCCGTTTCTGAATCCCGGCTGCAGCGAGTAGAGCGAGCCCACCAGCAGCGATTCCAAGCAGCCCTCTAGGTCCTGGTATCGGTCCGACGGTTGGTGGTGACGCTGTCGGACTGAAGGGTGATACAAAAGTGATTCCCACGGACGACACGACCTTCCCAACGTTGCCTACTGATGTCAAGAAAACCCGAAGAAAGGCTGGCGAGTACTCAGTTAAGCCCTCCAAGAATCCACCCGTGAGAAGGTAATTCTTTGTATGTGTTTGGCTCAGGATGGAGTCGCAAGCGATCATGGGAAGATCATGCGACCTTTGCCCGGTCGCGTAGTTTCTCGTAGAGGTTGAGCTGGTTGAGCATGATCCGCTTGAGCCCTTCCCGGATCTCGTCAGAATTCAAGGCTCGAGTGCTCAGTTCCGCTTGCACGTCCATCGCTTCGATGATCGCGCTGAGGATCTCGCTGGACAAGTCCGGAGAGTTGGAAAACTGCTCCTTGGTGTTGTTCGCTGCCTGCTGCTGCAACACCTTCGATTCGAGCACTTTCTCGTTGAGCGTCGTCGCGTGCGATAACTGATCTCCGTCGGTCGTGTCTGTTCCGTACAATTGGTTGAGGTGCTCGATGATCGCCGACAGATACGCCTTTTCTTTTTCGTGAACAGAGCCACTACCAACCTCTGTCATGGGATTGAGTTTGGGCGAGTCCTTGTCGGAAAGGCCGAGATCGCGTTCCGCCGTTTTCTTGAGCTTATGGTGGGTCAGAACCACTTCGGACAAATCCACCCCTTCGCGCTCGCGACCGAACTTCAAGAGTCGCACCAAATGCTTGAAGAAGATAGCTCGCTTCTCGAAGTCGGTATTCTCGTAGTTGAACACCTGGGACAGAAACGTGTACGCCCTGAGATAGGTCGAAATATCGGTGCGGAACAGGACCAACGCATCCATCGTGTCCTTCGCTTCTTTGGCTCCTTTGTCATCCTTCTGCTGGGTCGATTCCACGAACGCAGTTCTCGCGACTGTGAATCGCTTGAGCAATCGATCTGCGACCGGAGTGATCGCGGCTTCGAGGTCCTTTTGCTTGGATTGGGGGTTCAGCACTACATTGACGACTCGATCGATCTCGAACTCGTCGTAGTATCCCAGTGCATCGAGTTTGGTCCGCAGATTCAGGATGATGCTCTGATCGGTCACGTCCGACAATTGAGCCGTCGTGTAGTAGGTCTTGAACGCCTTCAGTATCTCGTCGGATTCGTTGACGAAGTCCAACACATACGTGTCTTCCTTGCCTGGAAAACAACGGTTGAGCCGCGACAGGGTTTGGACGGCTTGGATACCTGCCAACCGTTTGTCGATGTACATGCCGCACAGAAGCGGTTGATCGAAGCCAGTTTGGAATTTGTTGGCCACGAGCAGTATCTGGTACTGTTGGTCCTTGAACGCATCGCGAATGTCGCGCCCCTTGAGGTCGGGATTGAGCTGAACACTCTTTTCGGAGAACGGATCCGGACCCGATTCCTCGTCGTTGACCTCCCCGGAGAATGCCACCAACGTTCGCATGGGGTACCCCTTTTCGGTGATGTACTTGTTGATCGCGATTTGCCAGCGGACCGCTTCGCGCCGGGTACTGACAACGACCATGGCTTTGGCCAGTCCGTTCAGGAGGGGGGCGACTGTTTCTCGGAAGTGTTCGACGACGATCTGGACTTTCTGCGCGATGTTGTAGGGGTGCAATCGGACCCAGTTCATCAGCCCCTTCACCGCCGCGCTGCGTTCGACCTCGCTGTCTGCGATTTCCTTTCCGCCGCTCGCGAGTTGAAATGCCAATTGGTACGTCGTGTAGTTCTTCAGGACATCGAGGATGAACCCTTCTTCGATCGCCTGCCGCATCGAATACACATGGAAGGGCTCGGGCAGATTGGTCTCCGAAGCCGGTTGCGACGGGTCTGGCAAACGCCCGAACAACTCTAGAGTTTTGGCTTTCGGGGTTGCTGTAAAGGCCACGTATGTGATCCCCTTGTCGGCAGCCCTCGAAGCCATTTGAGCGGCCAAAATGTCCTCGCCGCTAACGGTGCCCCCATCCTCGAGTTCTTTTTTCTCTTCGTCGCTGAGGACTTCCTTCAACTTCGATGCCGCCTCGCCCGTCTGCGAACTGTGGGCTTCGTCGGCGATCACGGCAAAGCGTTTGCCCTGGGCAGCCGCCAATTCCCGAACCGCCTTGAGTGCGCGCGGGAAGGTCTGGATGGTGCAGACCACGATCTTCTTGTCGCCCGACAAGGCGTCGGCCAACTCGGAACTCTTGCTCCCCTGTTCCCCCTTGATCGTGGCGACGACGCCGGTGGTGCGCTCGAAACCGTAGATGGCATCCTGCAACTGGCCATCGATCACCCGGCGATCGGAGACGACCAGCACGGTATCGAAGACCTTTTTACCCTTGGCATCATGCAGATCCGCTAAGAAGTGTGCCGACCAAGCGATCGAGTTGGTTTTCCCCGAGCCTGCCGAGTGCTGGATGAGATATTTTTGTCCGGCACCTTCGGCGAGGATGGCTTCTTGGAGTTTCCGCGTCGCATCAAGTTGGTGGTAACGAGGAAAGATCCATCGCTTGAGTTGTTTCTTGTCATCTTTCTCGGCAACGATGTACCGGCCCAGGATCTCCAACCAGCCATGGCGTTCCCAGACTTGCTCCCATAGGTAAGCCGTCCGGTATCCGCTGGGATTGATAGGGTTCCCTGCGGCACCATGGTCTCCCAGGTCGAAGGGCAGGAATTGGGTGCTCCCTCCTGCGAGCCGTGTCGTCATGCGAACGAGACTGCTGCTGACCGCAAAGTGGACCAGCGCGCCGGACGGGAACGATAGGAGGGGCTCTAGCGATTGCCCCTTCGGCTGGGGATTTCGATCCGACTTGTACTGCTGGATCGCGTCCTCAACACTTTGCGTGTGGTCCGTCTTTAGTTCCACCGTGGCGACCGGCAGGCCATTGAGGAATAGCACGAGATCGAGTGCGTTCTCGTTGTGTTCGGAGTAGCGAACTTGGCGAACGACGCGGAGTCGGTTGGCAGTGTACCGCTCCATGATCTCGGGGTTCATGGCCAGGGCGGGTTTGAACTGGGCCATGCGGATCGCTTTCTTGAGCCCCAGCAGATCGAAACCATTGCGTAGGACCTGGAGAGTCCCGGAACGATCGATGCAATCTCGAAGTCGTTTCAGCAGTGTCGACTCGGCTGCGGTTCCGTGATTCTTGACGAGTGTTTGCCAAGCCGCCGGGTCAGTCTGCTGGACCCACGCGATGGCATCGGCGGGGAACAGGGCCAGCTTGCGATCGTACTGCGCGGCATCTTTTTCGTCATAGAGCCAACCATGCGCCGCGAGGTGCTCGCAGATGTCGTTCTCGAAGTGGATTTCGGTGTGGATGGGCATGGTGTGGGATCGTGCTCTCATCAAGGAGATTCAATGTGAGTTTTGCCGTCCAGGACGGTTTAAAATCGCCATGTTTCTGCGTAACTATCGGTCGGAAATAGCGTTACGAACGTTTCGGGCCCCCTTTCCATGTGACCTGTGAACCATCCACAATGTGTTTTGTGAATCGTATTTCGCCAAAATCGAGTCACAAACGATTTTATGGTGAGCAGACGATTCACAAAACGGGCTTCCCTTCTGCGAGGTTTAGCAGATCTCGAAAGGCCAGCACCGCCCCCCTTCTGCCGCTTTGGCTTCGAATTTCGACGAGAATCTCGGCTTCTTTCAGCTTTCGAATAGCCGTTGTAGCCGATGGTTTAGGGATGCTCGATCGTTCGATGAAGTCATGGGTCTGAAAAATGGGGCGATCGAAAATGGCGTCCAGAATTGCCGGGGAGTACTGCGAATGCGTAATCTCTTGGACTCGGACCTTCATCTCGTTGTACAGACTGAGAATCCCCGTCACCCGTTTGGCGTTGCTTGACGCTTGAATCTCGATCGCGGCCAAAAAGAACTCGATCCAACCCGTCCAATCACCGTCGTCCGAAATGGCTCGCAATCGAGCGTAGTACTGATCGCGATGCGATTCAAGATACTCGGACAGGTAGAACATTGGGCTGGCGAGTACCTTTTTTTGAAACAAGAACAACGGAATCAACAGTCGGCCGATGCGCCCATTTCCGTCTGCGAATGGGTGCAAGATCTCGAATTGGGCGTGAGTCACTGCAGTCTGGACCAATGGATCGATATCGTCTCCTGCCATGTAGGATTCCAAATCCTTCAAATACTCAAGCAGGCCCTCCGGCGATGGTGGGACGAACTTGGCCGTCTCGATCGTGCACCCATCTGGCCCAATCCAATTTTGCTCTGTGCGGAACTTGCCCGGTGACTTTCGAGCACCTCGAACACTGTCCATCAGGACGCTATGCATTTGAAGGATCAATCGGAGATCGATGGGCCCTTTCTCGATGGCTTCCGACGAGAGTCGTAGGGCCTTTCGGTAATTCACGATTTCTTGGATATCGTTCGTCTTTTCGGGATCGAACTCGATGCCCGCTTCAAACTCGAGCACTTCATCGACGGTCGCTTGAGTTCCCTCGATCCTGGACGAAAGAACCGCTTCGCGTTGCGTAAGCGGAGATAGCATCACCGCCGGATTAACCACCCCCTGAAGCAAGCCGTCGTAGCGAGCAATCGCTGCGTTGGCCGGACCCACTTGCCGAATCAGCCGACCGATATCAAGACCATCCAGCGGCAATTTTTGTGGTAGAAAGGGTTTCAAGATATGGCCTCCACATTTATTTCTCCTCGCACATCGATCTTCCCAGTGACGGCAGCGGAGATCAGGGCTGTGCGGCGTTC
>JBBAXA010000112.1:0-8961 GCA_040396935.1 Pirellula sp. | reverse complement strand
ATTGATTGATCACCGCACCGCTGCCAACCAAATCACGGCAATGATGCGCCAGAGCTAGGATGTTCATTCCCCGCGAGATTTTCACGATTTTTCTTCTTTGGCAACGCTATTTTTGAAAGGATAAAGAGCAGTTCTGCCATTGGGTCAAATAACGGGGAATTTGCTGGTATATGAGAATGCAGAGTTATGAGAAGGAAGCGGAGAAGAGGACCCTGAATTCGGGGCAGCTGCTCGTTTCGCCGGTTTGTTCTTCCTCCGCTTGCAACCTAGCTGGACACCCAGTGCACTGAAATCGCAACTGGCTAGCGATGACCTAATGGTTTCTCTTTTTTTCCTGAGGAGGTCCAAGACTCGCGGATTTTTAACGAACATCGCGACGCGATGCTGGCGATCGGATTTTCTACACAGCGATTATTTCTTTTACTCAACGGTTACGGGGCGCGGCAATCCACTGGGATCGAGTTCGACGGTCCAGGTTTCCCATTCGATCGGTCCTTCAGGGTGGATGCTCAGTCGGATAGCCCACCCGTACCAAATGGGTGGATCGACAGGGAAGTAGTCGAAGACGAAGTTTCCGAGGCTATACACGATCGGGCGACCACGATAGCTGTCGATGGTTTGGACCACGTGAGGGTGCGAGCCGATCACTGCGGACGCGCCAGCGTCGATCATCTGTCTTGCTTGTGTTCGTTCTTGATCGCCGGGCATAGGTACCATCTCGTTACCCCAGTGAATGTAGGGAATGACGATGTCGGCGCGGAGGATCGTTTTGGCGTACTGGATATCTTCGATTGCCCACTTCGATTGGAGAGGTGCGCTTCCAGCTTGCGACTCGGTAGCTTGGAAGTTTTTCTTGAGGATGTCGTTATATCCCAGCAGTACGATTCGTTTACCTCGAACCTCCAGCATCAATCCGCTGCGTGCTGCATTCAGATCTTCGCCACCTCCGAAGTAACCGATATCTGTTTGTTTGAGAACCTCGAGACATTCCAGGAATCCTTCGCGACCAAAATCGAGCGTGTGATTGTTCGCCACGCTGAGTGCATGGAAGTATCGTTTTAGGTATGTTGCCGAATCCTCCGCGGCACGAAAGGTATAAGGTTTTCTCTCTTGTTTTCCTCCGCGACCGAGCACGCATTCCAGATTGCCGACAGTGATATCGGCGTCGAGAAGAATATCTGAACAATGCGTAAAGGGATCGATGCCTGAGGCGATCGCATGTCCGGGCCCACCATCGAGCATGATATCTCCCACGAACAACAATCGGATCGGTCGTTGCTTTTCCCGTTCCTGAATCTCCCAAGATGTCATCTCAGCAACGACTCGAAATCCGAGATTGACGCAGCGAGTATCGACGGTATTCCAGTTGCGAAAACTTGAGCGAGCCCAGAGTGGAAATGTATTCCACGCTCCACCGCGACGGACTTTCACTATCCCTTGTCGCGGTCCTTGAGGATCCTGGATCGGGGAATGACTGTAATACTTCTCGTCGTGCCAATCCGCCGTCCATTCCCAGACGTTGCCGTGCATATCATACAGACCAAATGGATTGGGGGCGTAGGATGCAACGGGGACTGGGAAAGGTGGTGGATCGGTCGGATCAATTGCCAGATTCTGGACGGCGAGGCGTATGGTTTCGGGACGAGGTTCGAGCGTTCGGGCTTGTGACAAGACATCGTCTTGATTATTTCCCACTGAATAATAGGTCTTCGTTCCAGCGCGATTGGCGTATTCCCATTCAGCTTCGGTCGGCAAGCGAACGACACGTCGTTGCTTGTCGGATAACCAACGGCAATAGGCTTGGCAATCCTCCCAGGTAACATTGACTACGGGGTGTGCATCGGACTGTGGGTAGCCAGGGTTGCGCCATGAGAAACGCGTATCCCTTCCGAGGCATTTCCTCTGTACTGGGTCATATCCCCATCCCCCGGTTCCGTCAACTTCAGCAAACGTCTGGTAACCGGTCTGTTCGACGAAGGAGCGGAACTGGCCTACGGTCACTTCCGTACTCGACATCATAAACGGTTTGGTGATCTCGACGGGATGTTGAGGGTATTCATCGCGAAAGTAGTCTGCGTCTCGTCCGTATTCCGCAAAATCCTGCGCGACTCGATCTGCCGGAACTTGGGATCCCATCAGAAAACGCCCTGCGGGAACCGTGACCCAAATCACCTCGTCCTGGGGCATTGATTTTCTGACCGTCTGGGCGAGGACGATGCCGTGCAACAACAAGAGCAGAGAAACGCCCATGAGAGCCCTTGATCGAATGCTAGTCATCGATGTACTCATGATACGGATTCGGAACGAGCGAGGGAGAAACTGCTGTGCGATGGACGCTGATCGTGTTTGAGCGTGGCCCGCAGGCAATCGATCGCTCGCTGCCGATCCGAATAATCAAGTTGCATTGTCTCGCCATGGTCGAGATGCGGTTCGATCTCGATTAGTCGATCGCATGAATAGAATGGCAACCCTTCACGTAGGATGTCGTCGACCGTCACTAGAACGATCACGCAGTCGGTACGAGGATGCAGCCACAGTCGGCGAGTATGTTCCCCAAGGCGGTCGCAGGACTGCTCCAGTTGCCGGATAACTATTTCGCCGTTTTGATGTTCGAACAGCCATGCGCCTCGGCGACTCGCGAGCCCTACACACCGATTGCTTCGCATCGTATCGATTGCGATTCGATGCGAGATTTCGATACTAGATGGCGATCCGAGCACGGCGATCAACGGGATACAACCGGTCTGCGGCTCGGGAAATAGCGACTGGACAATTGCCGCGCCAATGGAGCGAGCAGGCTGGCACAAAGGGGACATGTGCAGAATGATGGCCGGTTCCGGATTAACTTCGAGTACGGCGATGTTCTGTTCTTTAGGCGATTGTGAAATATCGCTGACCAGCACATCTAACCCGGCGATGTCCAGACCAATAATACGTGTCGCGTCGATCGCCATCCTGGCGATCTCGGGATGCACGTCGGCTGTTCGATCGGCTTGCGTACCACCACTTCGGAGAAATATATCGCGGCGCAGGGCGATAGTACGCCCTTGCTCGACTACGGTATCGTTTGATCTTCCATCTCGTGCAAAGGGCTCCGCATTACTGGTCGGAGCAAGCAGCGCGTTTAAAGGGGATGGGCAGCACTCGTCCCGGTACGGGTCATGATTGGCCTCTTCAACGAGTTCTCGGATCGTACGGCGGCCATCCCCAATAACGTAGGGGGATTCCCGCCGTACGGCCCCCGCCAGCCGATTGTTGATGACCAAGAGGCGAAAGAGAGTTCCGGGAACGAAGCTTTCGACGAGTACCTGTTTACTCCATGCCTTGGCATTTGCGAATGACTCACGCACCTCATCGGCGGATGTCAGACGGATTGACACGCCATCGCCGTAATCGGCATCGCAGGGTTTGACGACCACAGGCCAACCAATCTCATTCGCGGCTCGGCAGGCATCTTCTGCGTCACTAACGAGCCGACCGTACGGCACAGGTATTCCAGCATCCCGCAAAAGTTGCTTCGTAAGTTGTTTGTCGGTAGCGACGCTTATGGCGATCGCACTCGTACGATCCGTGGTAGCTCCGCGGATACGGCGTTGGTATCGTCCTTGGCCCAATTGAACGAGACTTTCCTGATCGAGGCGTTGGAACGGGATTCCACGTGCCGATGCTGCTGAGACGATCGCGCCGGTGGTATTTCCCAATCGCACTTCGTATGCATATTCACGCAGTCGGGTCCAGTCGTCACCAACTGCAAGCTGCTCATCAAGGACCAAGGAAGCAATCCATCGCCGCAGTGTTTCGACTACCGCGCGTGCCAGTTTTTCTTCCTCAAACTCGATAGCGATGGCAATTCGATGGAGCTCGTCAGAGATGTACCAGTCGCGAAATGACACAGGACTTCCGGCAGCGATTTGCAACTGAATCGCTGCTGCCGAAAGCCAATCTGCCATAGCTTCCTCCGGGCAACGCTCGGTCGTTCCAACGGGCTCCAACTCCAGCGATGTCAAAAGCTCATCAGCGCGGTCCCAGCGAGAGAACGAAAAGTCAAGCACATTCCATTGAACTACGAGGACGGGAAGACGCGACCAAATGTTTGGTCCCTGAAACGCCTGGGTAATCTCAAGCTGCGGCGGGAGGGATTTCATCGCGTTGAGCGTTGTCATTGCTAGCCTCTCAGAGTATAGGTTCTCTCAATTAAGCGGAACCCAGTACCAAATGAGGCGCTAATCCCGTAAAAATAAATTTGCGGGATTGCCAGCGACCTCCCGATTGGGCCATTGAGCATGCCAAAGGTGGACGCGAGAATCGCTACCACCTGACGCAATGCTCTGGCCGTCAGGGCTGAATGCGACGCTGTTGACACTCCAGATTGGGCCCCGAATCGTCAGTAAATCCAGCCCTGTGGTTAACTCCCATACTTTCACAGTTTGGTCGAAGCCGGCCGTTGCGAGTCGTGAACCGTCCGGCGAGAAGCTTGCCGCGTAAACTATCCCTGTATGACCGATAAACGTCTGTTCGAGACTCCCGGAAGCCAGTGTCCAAACGCCAACGGTCCCATCGCTGCACGAAGAGGCGAGCCTGTTCCCGTCGCGTGAAAACGCAGCGTGCCAAATCGTGCCGCGTTGATGTTTCAGTTCCCGCATCAGTTCCCCAGTCTCAACGTTCCACAGTCTTACTGTCGCGTCCTGGCCACTACTGGCCAACAGTTTTCCGTCAGAACTGAACCGCACACACTTGACGCCTCCCGCATGCGCTAACTGTCGCCACTTCAAGTCTCCATGATGCACGTTCCGAACCTGAAATTCTCCATCCTCCGTGCCAAAAACAAAACGTTCTCCATCCGGATGGACGTCGATGCTCCAGATCGGCTTGTTGTCGCCTGCCACCTGTCCGAGAAGCTGCTTGGAACTTGTGTCCCAGCGTAGCACGCAACCATCCTCACCGGCAGACAACAGCCAATCGCTACGCTGGTTGAACGCCAGGGCTAGAACCATCCCCTCATGTCCAATCATCGTACCCTCGGCTGCCGCGGACTTCGCGTCCCATAACCGTACGGTTCCATCTTTGCTGGCTGATGCAACCAAGTCTCCATTGGAACTAAACGCAATCTCGTTTACACGATCGGTGTGCCCGGCTGACTCAGGAAAAACCAATGGTGATTCGAGATTCCATACGCGGATCAGTCGATCGACTCCGCAAGAAACAACATCGTTGCCGTGGGGGCAAAAAGCGATGCCCAAAACCGTAAGGTGGTGCGCCTTCCAATCGCGGATCAGTTCACCCGAATCGGCGTCCCAGATCAGCAACGTGCCATCTTTGCCGCCCGAAGCCACTTTTGTGCCGTCGCGACTAATAGAAATCGCCCGTACTGGGGCCATGTGTTCGTCAAAGGATGAAAGCACTTTACCCGTAGCAATCTGCAACGTTCGAACTGTCGCTGTGTCGTCCGCAGCAAGCAAACGCTGGCCGTCCGGCATAAAGAGAATACGAGAAGTTAATGCATCGGTCATGAACGATTGCCGCAATTGGCCCGAGTTCGTATCCCAAAGCATGACTTCATTACCATCACCGGAGGCGGCGACCATTTCGCCTCGAGCATCAAAGGCCACACACAGCGCTGGATTAAGATTGGTTTCCCAAACAAAGGTCTCATCACCGCTGCTCACGTCCCACAGTTTCACCAATCCGTCATCGCCGCAGGAAGCAAGCTTCCTGGAATCGGGATGAAACGAAATACCATTGACCCCTCCGTGATGTAGCGATTTGCACAGATGGCGATGTCCGCTGGTAGCATTCCAGACCACAACCTGTCCGTTTTCCAACCCGACGGCCACCAACTCGCCGTTCGCGCTCCACGCTACTCCCATCGCGGAATCGTCGCAGTTCCAAACGTCAAGCAGTTCCCCGCTCTTCGCATCCCATAGCCTTACTGATTTGTCTATGCTGGCCGAAACCAGACGACAGCCGTCAGGACTATAGGCTATTTCGCGCACCGAATCGCCATGGCCGTGGAACATAAGTTGTTCGGGATGGCATCTTCGCTTCAGGAATCTCCATTCCCAGTTTCGTAGAGTTGGTTCGCAACTATCTAATATTTGGTCTGCTCGATTTACATTATTCGATTGCCATTCCAGGTCGACCTGCATGACTTGGCTGCGGTACAGTGATCGTTCGAGTTCCCGACGACGCTCATGCTCCTCATTGGCCCGTCGGTTGGCCTGCACGCCGAAATAGGCCGACGTCAGTCCCCCCGCAACAAAAGTAGCGATTACCGCTACGATTAATGACGCCACGACAGGTTGTCTCTTCGACCAGCGGAAAGATCGCTCGCAGTATCCGATCCGTCGCGAAAGAATTGGCCGACCATCGAGAAACCGCTCGAGCTCTGCAGCCAACGCGCCGGCGGTAGGAAACCGCCGTTCCGATTTCTTCTCCAAACAACGCAGCGTGATAGTCTCCAAGTCGCGGGTCGTCGACGGGTTGAGTCGCGAGGGTGGTACAGGATCGTGTTCGCAAACCTGCCTTAGCGTGTCGAAGGGATCCGCTGCCTGAAAGGGTGGACGGCCGGTCAAAAGGTAATACAAGATAGCTCCGAGACCATAGATATCCGTCGCTGGACCAATGCTGGCCGAGCTTCCTACGATCTGTTCGGGTGCCATGTAACTAGGAGTACCCAAAATCTGACCGGATTGGGTGTCACCATTTTCTGACAAACGTTTCGCAAGTCCAAAATCAGAAATGCATGGCTTAGGCTGTCCACGATAAGCTCGCCCTGCCATCATGGAATCCGAGTCATTGAGCGGGCTCGTGCAATCTTCGTTTGAAGTCGATGGGTTCTCGTCCACGGGCCAGTCGAGCAACACATTAGACGGTTTTAGATCGCGATGCACGACGTGATGTTGATGTGCAAATTCCAGTGCGATGGCGACATCATGTACCAGTCTTGCAGTCTCTCGCGCTTCGAGCGGTCCGCTAGCTGCCAGATCAGCGAGACTCCCGCCGGGAAAATAGCGCATCGAAAAGTACGGTAGACCTTCGTGCTGCCCAACCTCGTAAATAGGTACGATCCCTGGATGATTTAGCTGGGCAGCCGACTCTGCCTCGGTTTGAAACCGTCGCACTTCGTCCGGCATCGAGTCGGTTCCCCGCAGTAGCATCTTGACGGCGACCGTTCGATTCAATGGCAACTGCCGCGCCATGTAGACTACACCCATTCCACCTCTAGCAATCAGTTTGAGCAACTGATAGTTGCCGATCGTGCCGAGCGAAGTATCGCGACCGATAGCTGGTGTTAGCGACTTGGCAGACGGTAGAGCCGCGACTGCGATTTGAAATCGCAATCGATCCTGGAAGAATGTTCGTAGGTCGTCCTCCAGATCGCTATGTGTTATCACGTACTGGTCGAGATCGAGAGTTTCGCCCCGTTCCATGGCTTCCAGCAACTCTGCAATGGCTGCGTTCAGGCGTTGTTCGTGTGATGAGGATAATGACATTGCGAGTCTCAGTCCCGACAACGCGGGCAGAAGCCCGCGGCGGGCGATGCTATTTCAAATCTCGAAGTTCCTCGCGAAGCTGCCGCAAACCTCGCTTAAGTAATCCAGCCACCGCCATCCGTGTGCGACCGAGGTGGGTAGCAATCTGCGCCAAAGTCCAGCCATGCCAATGCTGCAGGACGATCGCTTCGCGCTGCGCCGCAGGCAAGCAGTCCAAGGCTGCGGCTACTCGCAGCGCTGTCTCCTCACGTCGCAGAGGTGTGCTGGGGGACGAACCCTCAACGGCTAACTCTGCCAGGTGGTCAAACGAATCGTCTGGGCAAGAATTCAAGGGTAACTCACGGCCAACATCCCGTTTGTCACTACGATACTTCCTTAATTCGTCGTTCAGGTTATTAGCCAAGACACGCCGCAGCCAAGCAGCCCGCTCCGCCACCGGAGACTGTCGCAAAGAGGACGCTTGATGGGCGTCCAGCAATGTTTGCTGAACGACGCCAGACAGGTCAGTCTTGCTGCGAATCGTGGGATCGACTTGCACATCAAGCAACAATCGCAGGTAGGAACGAAACTCCTCCCACCAAGTGTCATTGAGATTGTCATGCATTACGTCGGACGAGGAAGTTGACATAGGGGCGGCCATGGGATCGTCCAAAAGGCAGTAACATGCATCTCACTTCGCGCAGAGTTAAGATGATTGTCATCTGCGCTTCTTAATACGGTTGCAATGATTGTAGCTACATTGGTCCCCCGGCGTAAAGTCAAGCTCTGAAGTTCAATACGATCACTATGGTCACCCCAATTACTTGCGCAAAAGCATCCTAGGCAAGCAGAAGATATCTCTGCTGGGCGATGCGCGGGGAGTTACCGAGCCAAAAGCAAACCAAATGTAGCGGGAACTCCCGTTGCAGTTCCGTTTGCCGGTTGGTTCGCGACGTAGCAGGTACTCTCCGAGTGCCGTCTGCAGAACTCTTTGAGGACCAATCGATGGATCAGTCTACGGCACATGGAATGTGCCTACTACCTTCCTACCCGTGCTCGATACTGGGAATCCGGTATTTTCAAGCTTGGTCGGCAATAGTGCACGATAAACGATCGAAGCTGAAAGGCCTCAGGATTCATATCAGAAGTTTAGACGCTGAGTGATCTGTTGAACATGTTCGCACCATCACACCGGATGCGACGCGATACCCATCATCGCCAACCACCATGTGATTACAAGGCAGGACGGTAATGCCAATAGTCCCAGTAGCACTCCAGTGACGGCAGCTGCAGATCGCTGCTGCCTGAACGCCATGGTCGACAGGGCGATTGCCATCATCGCCGGTATGATTCCACCTATCAGGCACAGCAGCGGAATAACACTTGAATCCCAGCGAGGCTGCATAAAAGGTATAAACCATGACAGGACTAGTATGCCAATGGGGATGCCGAACGCCGCATAAGCGTGAGCGTACGGTGACCGACGTAA
>JBBAXA010000111.1:0-9138 GCA_040396935.1 Pirellula sp. | reverse complement strand
TCGGGCCTGGTTGCAGTACCTTGGAAATGGGACAAGGACACGATTCGATCGTGACAATCAGGCACATTTGACACATGTCGTTGCCCATGGAATCGCTTGGAGTCGAGCTTGAGGGATGGGTGCCTGGCACCGCATGCAGACTCCGAATTCCCCTTGATCGATTCTATTCAAAGCTCGTCGAATCTCTGCGATTTCGGTTTCTGTTGCATTGCCCAGTGCCACGAGAGCTTCATCGTTCTCCTTCGCGATTGCATTTTCTTCCCAATCGTGCTCGCCCGGTTCACTCAACTGGGTTTCGATACCTCCCGCTCGTTCGATTAGCTCAGCGAGTTTCTTCTCGAGAGTGGCTTTTAGCTCAGAATGATTGGACATGAGAAGTCTCCTTGAAAAGGTGAATGGGGAGGAGTCCATGAGTAAGTTGTTATGCAGCGAACCCTGCATGCAATTTCCATATGCCGTTTCGATCTGCAATTTCGATGCCAAGTACGGGCATTTTGTTACCTGGATAGCCTGGCCGCTGGCTTGTCCATTATGATGCGTCTTTCTTCACGGAAGCTCCTCCCGAGCCTTTCCTTTCGGAGAAGAGGGGAGGAGTCAGGACGCGGGGCGAAGGTTTAGCTCATAGCCTTGGATTCTGCGAATCTCCCTCGATCGTGTGGGATCGCTCCAGCATGCTGGGGTTGTGGGTTGGAAGTAGGTCCAAAACCTTCATGGAAAAGCGAAGCAGATGGATTCAAGCAAAAGCAGTTGGATTCTTTGGAGTCGATTCCTCGTTTCGGCATATTGCTTAGGTTTCAGAAGTTTGGTGATGCTTCACCGAAACTATGTCATCGCCTTATGCATTGGCCTGTCGGTAGCCTCGTGGGGGCTGGCCCAGGATCACGCTACCAAGGAGTATGCCCGTCAGGTGGCGCAGCGGGTATCGGCTCAGGAATGGCTAGGTCCGATCGCATCGGTAGCTCTATCGCCCTTTTTCGGACTGACCTGTTTGTCGGGTTTAGCGACGTATGGTCCGGATTGGGTACGGGAGCGGAGTGTCGTCCTCGGCGTAGCGAGCCCGATGAACAACCCTTGGTTGTTTTGGACCATGGCAGGTTTGACCCTCGTGACCAGTCTGCCTCGATTGACCAAATTGAGCAAGCCGGTGGCATTGGTGGCTGAGAATTTAGAAACGTACTCCGCCCTCATTATCTTGCTGGTGATGAAATTCTCTTCAGGCATGCATACACCGACGGTGGATGGGACGCTGGCGATGCCATTCGTCCTGGTTCAGGCGGGCATTGGATCTTTTTCTTTGGATCTCCTCTTGTCCTTGGCGGCAGCGATCAATCTGATTGTCATCAACACGGTAAAGCTGGCTGCGGAATTCTTTGTTTGGTTGATTCCAATTCCTTTCGTGGACTCGTTGGTTGAGATCACGAACAAGTCTCTGTGCGCGGCTCTGGCAGGACTGTATGCCTACAGCCCGACGCTCGCAGCACTCGTCAACCTCATTCTCTTTCTGAGCTGCGCGATGGTTTTTCTGCAGGTGACACGGTATCTGCATTACTTCAAGAGTTTGTATTTTTGGCCGGTGATCAGGGCAGCTTTGGGTAAGGACGAGTCCAAAGAGCCTCGGTTTCCGGCGTTTCCCGTTCAAAGGTGGCGGGGGATTCCAGCTCGTTCGCAATGGTGGTTGAACCGTTTGGATGGGGACCGTTTCGAGGTAGTTTCCAGAAGTTGGTTTGCCGTTCAAAAGCTGGGAATCGCGACCCTTTCCTCCTCCGCTGCAGGCATGCTCACGGATCGGCTGCAATTGATTTTGGATGGAGAGACGGTGGAGGTTGAGATTCGAAAGGGGGCGGTGATCGGCCGGACCGCAGCTGCTCTCCCCACATAACTTTGCCTAAGTGTTGGGACGAATTGACTCTGTTGGTAATGTCTCGGGTGACATATACTTGAGCCAGATGTAGCAAAGAGTTTTGCTGCCGTAAACGCTTTGTTCCCAATGAGATATGACTTCACAGCCAATAGCTGCGATCCCGGAGGCGACGCCGCCGTTCTATCTTGGCATCGATGTCGGTGGGACGGGTATCAAGATGGGGGTTGTCGACGATCGCGGGAGAACCTTGGGTTTTTCTTCGATCCCGACGGAGGAGCCGAAAGGTCCGTCCGATGCGATGAAGCGCGTCGCTTCCGCTTGCCGAGCGATGCTTTCAAAGCTCGGGTTGTCGTTGGAGGATATTGCGAGGGTCGGATTGGGGACGCCGGGGAGTCAAGACATCCGGAAAGGGTTGCTGATCGAACCACCGAATCATCCTCACTGGCACCATTTTCCGATTGTCGCGTGTTTGGAAGAGCAGATGGGGAGACCTGTTTCGTTTGCGAACGATGCAAACGCGGCTGCGTTTGGAGAGTTTTGGGTGGGGACCGGGAGAGTCTACAGCAGTATGGTCCTCCTTACGTTGGGTACAGGCGTCGGAGGTGGAATCATCATCGACGATCAATTGGTAGTCGGTCAGAACAGTTTTGGGGGAGAGTGTGGCCATTTGATCGTCGACTCACGACCGGACGCACGACTTTGTGTTTGGGGGGGAGGTCGAGGTCATTTGGAAGCGTATGCCAGCGCGAGCGCCGTCGCCGCGCGGGCTAACGAGTTACTGCAGTCCGGGGCCGAGAGTGTGTTGAGTCGAAATGCAGGGAACATTACCAGTCGGATGATTTACGAGGCCGCAAGTCAAGGAGATGCATTCAGTTTACGCATCATTGATGATACGGCGGACTACTTGGCGATTGGTGTGACAACCATCGTGCACATGCTCGACCCGGGACTCGTCGTTTTGGGAGGAGCTATGAACTTTGGGGGGAAGGGATCGCCAGTCGGCCAGAGATTTCTGGACCGAGTCAAGCAATCCTTTCTGGAGCGAAGCTTCGAACACGTCGGAAATGGAACGACGATCGATTTCGCAAGCCTGGGGGGGGATGCAGGTTATTTAGGAGCGGCGGGGATCGCTCGAACTGAATCGCCGAATCAGCGATAGCGCCGAATCAGCGATAACACAGCCAAGAAACTCATCGAGTTTCAACGAAAAGGATATTGATTACATGAGTTCCAACAGGGCGAGTGAGATTCCGCAATCTCGCATTCGCAATTTTTGTATCATCGCGCACATCGATCACGGTAAGAGTACGCTCGCAGATCGTCTTCTCGAGCGAACAGGCACCGTTGAGGTGAGGAAGATGAAGGAGCAATTGCTCGATGCGATGGATCTCGAACGAGAGCGCGGGATCACGATCAAAGCGAAAGCAGTTTCCCTGAATTATCGCTACCGAGGAGAGCTTTACGAACTGAATTTGATTGATACTCCGGGGCATGTCGACTTTCAGTATGAAGTGTCTCGCTCGTTGACTTGCTGCGAGGGAGCGCTGCTTTTGGTCGATTCCTTCCAGGGGGTCGAGGCTCAAACGGTCGCCAACGCGTATGCAGCGATGGATCACGACCTGAAGATCATCCCTGTGATCAACAAAGTGGATTTAGTGCATGCTCGTGTGGATGAGGTCGCCGCCGAGATGGAACAGGTGCTGGGGATCGACCCGACAGAAATTGTGAAATGCTCAGGGAAAGCTGGGATCGGGATCGATGAATTGCTCTCGGCAATCATCGAGCGAATTCCTGCCCCTAAGGGAAACTCCGAAGCCCCGTTCAAGGCGATGGTTTTCGACTCGCACTACGATGACTATCGGGGAGCCATCACCTACGTGCGGCTCATGGAGGGAGAAATAAAACGAGGCGATAAAGTTCGGTTTCTCGGCGTCGGAGCCAATTACGAGGTTTTGGAAATAGGGCAGTTCGTGCCGGAACGGAAGGCTTGTGACAAGTTGCGAGCGGGAGAAGTCGGCTATCTCATCTGCAATATCAAATCGCTGAAGGATGTGCGGATCGGAGATACCGTTGCGCTGTTGAGCGACACCCAGGCAACGCCTCTCGAGGGATACCAACCTCCCAAGCGAATGGTGTACTGTGGTTTGTATCCGAGCGATGGGCAGGAGTTTACCGAGCTGAGAGATGCGTTGGAAAAGTTGGCTATCAATGATCCTTCTTTTGAATTCGCGCCAGAGACGAGCGATGCTCTCGGGTTTGGTTTTCGTTGTGGATTCCTCGGACTGCTCCACATGGAAATCATTCAACAGAGACTCGAGAATGAATGCAATCTGGACTTGGTTCAGACCGCTCCCAACGTCACGTATGAAATCATCCGACGCGATGGGACAAAGGTTGAAATCCATCGACCGCAGGAGGTGCCGGACTCGGGCGATATCGAGGAATTTCGGCAACCGATTGTCCGGGTGAATTTTGTGTTGCCTCAGGAGTACATCGGTATCACGATGAAGTTATGCCAGGACAGGCGTGGAGTGTTACGCGGAAACGAGTATCTGTCCGCGACTCGATCCTTGGTAACTTACGATTTGCCTTTAGCCGAAGTCATCTACGATCTTCATGACAAGTTGAAGAGCGCGACGCGCGGTTACGGGACCATGGACTACGAGATCATTGGTTACGAGCAGGCTGATTTGGTTCGCATGGATATTCTCGTCAACGGTAAGCGAGTGGATGCTTTGAGCATTATCTGCGATCGACGGGACGCCGATCGAAGAGGGAGAGCCGTTGTCAAGAAACTGAAGGAGGAAATCGATCGCCACATGTTCGAAGTCGCGGTCCAAGCAGCTATTGGTTCGCGAGTGATTGCTCGAGAGACCGTTCCAGCCCTGAGGAAAAATGTCACCGCCAAATGCTACGGCGGTGATATCACTCGTAAGAGAAAACTTTGGGCCAAGCAGCGAGAGGGAAAGAAGCGTATGAAGTCGATCGGCTCGGTCGATATTCCTCAAAAGGCATTCATGGCCGTGTTGGATACTGGTCAGGACAGCAAATGACAGAAACGTTGTCCGGTGACATGCAGCGACTATCTTCCATCTACTAACGAAATAAAATCAGCTCGTCGAGGGAACACGACGAGCTGATTTTTATAGATCATGTCTTACGACAAGCAGTTCGCATTCGATTAACGAACTCGAGTGCTGCTTGCTTGAATGACATGACGCTTGGTGTTCAGGTAAGCGTGTGGGTCAACCACTGGAGCAGGAGCAGCTGCAGGAGCAGCGGCTGGCGCCGAAACAGGGGTCGATCCACAAGAGCTGCAGCCTGCTGGAGCAGCGTCGCAAGCGGTTGCACCGCAAGGATCTGCACAGCCAGCATCGCATCCGCCCTTCTTGTGCTTGAAAATCTTGGAGAGCAAGCCGCCTCCACAATGCTTCTTCGCTCCGCAACCGCTATCGCAGCTAGGAGCAGCAGCGCATGGATCGCAAGCAGCGATTTCTGCTCCGCAGCTTGGTCCGCAAGGAGCGGCAGCGATTTCAGCGCCGCAGCTTGGAGCTGCGCCGCAGGAAGCGACTTCAGCGCCGCAAGATGGAGCGCACTTCTTAGCATGCAGATTCGCATGCAGGCTCGAGAGTTTGCACTTCAGCTTGCCCTTCATGCCCTTGAGGGCATCCAGGATTGGAGTGCGAACGTTGCAGCAAGCGTTCGAAGCTGGAGCGCAAGCTTCAACTCCGCAGCTTGGTCCGCATGGAGCAGCGATTTCAGCGCCGCAGGAAGGACCTGCGATGCCACCGTTTCCACATGGAGCAGCGATTTCAGCGCCGCAGCTAGGGCCATTTCCGCATGGAGCCATTTCAGCTCCACAAGAAGGATCGGTTACCGAGGTGTCACAGCAAGAGCTGGAAGCACCGCAGCCTTTTCCGCCGAGCAAACGGCTCAATAGGTCACCGCCGAAGCTTTGCCCACTCAGGGAAGCTCCAAGTACCATTGAGCCAACAACAATATTCCATTTCATATGAGCCAAATCTCCCTACGTTTATGGTCACTGACCATCACCCACAGGCCAGCATTGTGCGGTTGA
Organism: Pirellula sp.; assembly: GCA_040396935.1. GTDB lineage: Bacteria > Planctomycetota > Planctomycetia > Pirellulales > Pirellulaceae > JBKCUI01. Next base: position 3,199 of record JBBAXA010000111.1, on the reverse strand, counting down.
GTGGAGACCGATTTCGGCGCACGAAGTCGCCGCCGAAATCGCCCTCAACTGGCGTGGCTTCTTTGCAGCCTTACGACTGCAGTGACTTCGTTAGCCTCGTATCTTGAACGACATTCCTCCTGTCGGTATGTCGTCCACCCCCACGATGCTGTGTTCGTTTCAGCCCCTCTGCTGATAGGAACTAGTGATAGCTGCCGGTCGAGCCTTTGGGACTCGTCAGTATTGGGTCACCAGCAATTTCCGATCGCATCTTTCGACCTCGTCAGAACGTTCTGACAAGTTAAGATGCGAAGATGTTCGTTCGTATCGGCCAGTTGGCAAAAGCCCCTTGAGAGGGCTGATTCATTTTTCGAAAAATGACTGTACCAAACAACTTACGTAAAATTTGACGCTTGCGTTGAGTTCTCGTATGACGTCGACTGGAAGGGCGCAAACCTTGCGCATCTTACCAATCCATGGCGTCACGATTTAAGCAACCCGGATAGTTTGACTGTCTTTCCAAACCATGATCCATCCCCTATGAAGCTCGCATACCTCACCGCCGGAGCCGCAGGCATGTATTGCGGCTCCTGCCTGCACGATAATTCGTTAGCCAAACAATTTCTCGAACGCGGTCATGAATGCTTGCTTATCCCAGTTTACACTCCGATTCGAACCGACGAGGAAGATGTCAGCATCGACAAGGTCTTCATGGGTGGCATCAATGTGTACCTTCAACAGAAGATGCCTTGGTTGGCTTATCTACCTCGGTGGGTGGATTCCTTTCTCAATCAACCGTGGCTGATCAAGCCGCTGACAAAGAATGCCGGCAAGACATCCCCCAGCCTATTAGGGGCGCTGACGGTATCGATGCTTCGAGGGACTGCGGGCAGGCAGCGTAAGGAATTCCTCCGGCTGCTGGATTGGTTGGAGAGCGATGTCAAGCCCGACGCGGTTGTGCTCACCAACCTCCTGATTGGAGGTTGCATTCCAGACATTAAAAAACGCCTCAACGTCAAAGTTTTTGTAACCCTCCAAGGGGACGATATCTTTATCGATTCGCTACCCGCGACGTATCGAGCGACCACGATTGAATTGATGCGAGGGCTCGTTTCCAAAGTCGATGGATTTATCGTTCACACGAATGAGTACGGGAAACGCATGGGGCAACTCCTCGCGATTCCTGAGAGTAAGATCCATGTCGTACCCCTGGGTATTCCACTCGAGGATCTCCGTGTGGATACCATCGGTGAGCCGTCGCCGAGCACTTGGTTGGGTGATTTTACAATTGGATACTTTGCACGGATGGCGCCAGAGAAAGGTTTGCATCGGATCGTGGATGCATTTATCGGAGTGGCAAACCAGCCAGGGGCGGAGCGATCGCGTTTGAGGCTCGCAGGCTGGATGGGGCCGCAGCATGAGGAATACTGGAGCGAGCAGAAACGGAAGCTTTCCGACGCTGGATTGAATGCGAGATGGGATTATGTTGGGTCGATCGATCGAAAGGAGAAAGGAGCTTTCCTGGCCAGTCTGCATCTGTTCTGCGTTCCGACGACGTATGCAGAACCTAAAGCGTTGTTCTTGCTAGAGGCCGTTGCAGCAGGAGTTCCCTATCTGCAGCCGGATCATGGTGCTTTTCCGGAATTGCATGCGCGTTTGAAATCCGCGTCACCCCAAACCGAGGTGGGAGATCTTTTTGTTCATGATTCCGCCCCGGATCTCGAGGAAAAGCTGCTGCATGCCATCAGGCAGCGACGGGGACGTCATCGAGTACCCGGGGAACTGCTGACGGAAATCGGGATTCAGCAGCATGCCGTTCGAATCGAAAAAATACTGCAAGCAGAGCGTTGAGGTGCACTCCGTCAGATGTGCGGTGGGTGGCTGGTTGTAGCCTTGGGAATCGCTCGGAGCCAAAATCATGCCCGGAGGCTCCAGGCTAAGGTTTTTCGGCGGAGGGGCAGTTGCAAGAAAGCCTCCCGCAGCCAGGGCATCCGCTCCCGTATTTTTTTTGGAGCGCCCCGCAAAGATCCACATTCGCTACGTTGGCGATCGTTGCGAGCCATGCGAGAACGTCTGCAAATTCCTCCTCCAAATTGTCTCGATCGTTGTTGGCCCGCAGTGCCGACGCGAGTTCCCCAACTTCCTCCATGAGCCACATGAATGTACCGGAGACCCCCCTTTCTACATCTTTTTCATAGTACATGGTGCGAATCAATTTCTGAAAATCGCGCACCGAGATGTCGCTTTGGCGTTCCATAATCCGGGATCCCTGTTGGTTAGACGCTTGCCTTGCTGCGTAAAGTATGGGGCTGGCGAAGCGACCGATTTGGACGAGTGCCCACCAAAAATAGAAAGTGATAAGGCGAACGATTTCAACTATGATAACCAAGTCAACCCATTCAGTCATGGAACCGGACGATCTCGAGATTGTGATTCCATCTCGCCCGAGTTGCACCAACCTGGAAACGATGTCACCTGTGGACCATAAGCGTATCGAACGAGCCGTTCGTGAAATCCTAATCGCTGTAGGTGAGGACCCTGATCGAGAAGGGCTCTTGGAAACTCCTGCCCGAGTGGCTCGCATGTATGCCGAGGTGTTTGCAGGACTCCACAAGGATCCTCGGGTCCACCTCCGCCGGGTGTTCACAGAGAGCTATGACGAGATCGTTTTGCTCAAGGACATTGATTTCCATAGCATGTGTGAGCACCATCTCCTTCCGTTTCACGGAAGAGCCCACGTCGGTTACTTACCCAACGGTAAAGTGGTCGGATTGAGCAAAATGGCGCGGGTAGTAGATGAAGTCGCGAGGCGTCCCCAGGTGCAAGAGCGCATGACGGAGTCGATTGCCGACATGATGGAGGAGCAATTAGGAGCTAAGGGAGTGGTTGTCATGATCGAGGCGAGTCATTCCTGCATGACGATGCGAGGGATTAAGAAGGCGGGGGGGATGTGCATGACCAGTGCGATGCGGGGAGTGTTTCGAGAAAACCTTTCCTCCCGAGCCGAAATCCTCGGCATGATCATGAATCAGAAGCATGGCTAAGTCCCCGTTTCGCCTGCAAATTCATCTTGCAGCAGAAATACTCATCTGTACACTAGTGCGACTCTGAACGGGCCGGATGGCTGTTTAGGGAGCGTTCCCAGGACGAAAATGCCGGCGTAGCTCAGTTGGTAGAGCAGCTGATTTGTAATCAGCTGGTCGGGGGTTCGAGTCCCTTC
>JBBAXA010000110.1:0-9350 GCA_040396935.1 Pirellula sp. | reverse complement strand
ATCCTCATGTTTGTTCCGACATGTGGCTGACGGGAGCACCGCTCCACAACCCGAAACCAGGAACCTTCAATACCGTTGGCCTCGATCAGGTTATCGCTTTGCATACCAAACAGCATTGTCGGCAGCCTTCGCTGGTCCTCTCCATTGATGCAGGTACTGGTTTCTTGTCGCGAACCGGAACCATTTCGTACGATCTCGAAGGGCGGCCAATCCCGGCCGAGAATAGTCCCCGACGAGTCTTCGATCGCCTATTCCGAGTCGATCGCGTTTCGCTCCAATCGGAGCGTGCGGAATTGCGGCGGCGTATACGATTGGTCGACGCCGTTTTGGAAAGCGCTCGATCGCTTCAGCAGCGGCTTGGCCAATCCGATCGCGATCGAATGGACGAGTATTTGACCTCTCTAAACGAAGTCGAAGCTCGGCTCGAAATGTCCGAACGCTGGATCGATATTCCTCTTAAAGAACAAGACTACGCGGGGCTAAATCTCGAAGTCACAAACGAGGATGATCCAGCCGAGTACTATCGCACTATGTTTGATTTGATCGCCCTGGCATTCGATGCTGATATCACTCGCTCCGTCACCTTCATGCTTAATCGCGAGGATGGGATGGGGATCAGTAACACGTTTCCCTTAAAGCTCGGTTTATCCAAGCCGCACCATAATTTATCGCATGCGACCGACAAGGAGGGGCAACTTGATTTTGCCAAGTACGATTTGTTCCTCAGCCAACAGATCAGTCGCTTCTTGACCAAGCTCGACGGATATCAGGATCGTCAAGCGTCAGTCCTCGACAACACGGTCGTTTTGTTTGGAAGCGGAGCTAGTACGACTCATAATTCGCGGAATCTACCGACGATGGTCATTGGAGGATCCGCGATGGGACTCCAACATGGCCAGTATTGGCGTAGCGATGAAACTCGATTGTCCAATGTTTACCTCAGTATCCTGCGCTCCATGGGTATCGATGCCGAGTCTTTTTCGGACAGCACGGGAACGATCGCTGAAACGATCTTTACGCGAACTTAGGCGATCGCTTCTTCGAATCGTTTTCCGGAGGTCCGTTTGTACTGGAAAGAGCGAAATAGCGGCGACCCACTGTCACGCCATGGACAGCTTTTGCTTAGAACAACACGGATCATAGACTCGTTCATTCCAGGGAATTTCGCAGCGACCGTAACGCTGGACGAAATCCTATGCTCTGATTCAAGATAAGAAATGAAGCTGTCGACAGGCCTTTCACTCGCGCGGCAGAGCCTGCGCGAGATCAAGCAGTTCCGTTGCAATCCAGATTTGATTCATGCTTTTCTTAATTGCTGAAACCCAGCCCCTCGAAGCGACGACGTCTCTGGGAGAGAATATCCACGATGCGATCTATCGACTGGTAGCACAAATGCTCGATGGAACGCGCATCGTTGCTGAGCTAAAAACCTTTGCCCAAGATTTCATGGCTGCGGGGTAGGAAAACAGCTCGCAGAGAGAGCGACAAGCAGTGAGGAGCCGCGTCTACACCAGTGTCGCTCAACAGGTGATACGCAACACGAGCGGCTAAGGATAGTTTGTGAGCTAGTATGTCTCATTTCAACATCACCGTGGAAACTCGATTCGGTACGATGATCGTCAATAAGAACGATAGGTATATTGGCCGATCCCTCATCGAATACGGAGAGTTTTCGTACGGAGAGATCGAGTTGTTCCAGCAAATCGTTACTTCCGGATCTATTGTCGTCGAGGCAGGGGCTAATATAGGTGCGCATACCTTGTTCCTTGCCCAACAAACGGGACCATCGGGACAGGTTTATGCGATTGAGCCACAGCGACTGGCTTTCCAAGCTTTGTGTGGCACTATGGCACTCAATGGGATTGCCAATACGGTGTGCTTGTGGGCCTGTGCTGGCGGGCAAGTCCGAGAAGCGCTTATCCCCTTTCTGGATCCGAATATGATCAATAACTTTGGCGGATTGAGTATCGAGTCAGCAACTATGGGAGATCGGGTGCCCATGTTAACCGTGGATAGTCTTCAGCTTCCCTCATGCAGACTGATCAAAGCGGATGTCGAAGGCATGGAAGAAAGCGTGCTGCGAGGTGCTGTAGAAACGATTCGTCGCTTTCGTCCTGCGCTTTACCTAGAAGCCGATCGAGATGATCGAAGGGCTTCCCTTTTTCGTTTGGTAGCCGAACTCGGGTACCAGATGTACTGGCATCGACCGTGGTTATTCAATCCTGCGAATTATCGTGGTTCGAAGGTAAATATCTTCGAAAATATCGCCTCTTGGAATGTTCTTGCTTTGCACAAAGATATAAAGCAGCACATTGTAGGACTAGAACCAATCACGCAAATCGGATAGCCGCGATCTTGAAGTGGATGACCGTCCGGTGGAATAGATGCCTAGGTTGCTTTATCCCACTTGGTTTTCTACTCTTTCTCAACAATCGACATGACTGCGGTCTCGCAGTTTTAAAGTACCATCGCCTCCGGAATTCGTCGTAGCTCAGGGGCTCGCCAGCAGCAATTTTAATGCATCAGCCAGATACATAGCACCAAGCGAAGATGCGGACCCCGTTGGCAAATTCCAGTCGTAAGCATATTCCATGTACAGCTGACCTGAAGTGTCAGTATCCTGACGCTATCGATGACGCGGAGGCAGGTACAGAACCTAACTCTGTTGTTAGACGATCCGGTTTTAGGCTGCAGCAACGACGGAACGCCTACCTTTTCGTGTGCGTCCCAAAATGATTCCAACGCGCCCGGGTCCGAGCGGAAGGTTTCGGGATAGCTGTGAGCTGTCGATTGCTGCCAACCATGTTGAATCCCGCTCGATTAATAAGATCTTTTTCCCGTACCATGGGAGTTACAGAACCATCTAAAAAAAATTCGGTCAATTTCGTCGAAAATGGACATACATAGGTATATGGACGATCTGAAATCAGGGAATTGTAGTCAGCCGAGACATGAGGAATTCGTGATGTTGCTGACGGCTTCCCATCAAAAGCTTCTCGGTTATCTCATGTCTCTCGTAGGAAGTTGGCACGATGCGCAGGATGTCTTGCAGCGGGCGAGCTTGATGATGTGGAGGAAATTTGGGGATTTCGAATCGGGAAGCGATTTTTTGGCGTGGGCCAGCACAATTTGTTTCTACGAGGCGAAGAGCTTCCAACGGCTTGCCGCGCGATCAGCCTTTGTGTTTGATGAAGATTTGCTGAGCATGTTAGCGGTGGAGCGTTTAGAGGATTTGCAGTGGCAGGATCACCGCATGGAGGCCCTGGAGCAGTGCTTGCGGCAACTTGCGGAGCCCGAGCAGAAAATGCTGAGAGCGGCCTATGTCGAGCACGGAAGCATTGTCGCACTCGCTCAGCAGATGAATCGCGCTCCACGCACGCTTTACAACAAACTCAACCATTTACGCCGCATGCTAGCAGACTGTGTTCTTCGTCGCCTCGGAGAGGATCTTGTATGAATCGCGAACAACAACAGCATCTTTTCAATCTGTTTGCAGCCTGTTCCGACAATAGTATTACCGCACAAGAACACGAGGAACTAATGCAATGGCTTCGCGACCATCCCATAGCGCGGCGAATGTGGTTCATACACCAGGACATGGAGCTGGGACTCCGCAATCAACGGGATACGCTCATGGTCGATTCGTCTCGCGCTCGTACCTGGCCGCTGTGGGCTCCGTTCGCAGCCACGGCGGTAGGATTGGTCATCGGGCTTTTTAGTACCTCCTTAGTGTATGCTTACTTCTCACCTGGAGTCCGAAAAGCCCTGACTCTCTTGGAGGAGAACTTTGAGTTTGGAACAGCGCCGCTGGTTACGGGTACACCAGGTGAGGCGGGTTATTGGAGCGGAGACCATTCGGAAGTCGTCGGCGAACAGCAGGGAGTAAAACCGAAGAATGGATCGAGGATGCTACGCTTTTTGCGGGCGGATTTCGAAGGCAAGGGAAATCTCCAGCCGAGTCGTACGAGCAGTCTTTTGCGGCTAGTGGATTTGCGTCCCTATCGACACGAGTTTCAAGACGGCAGTGTGGTAGCAGAGTTGTCGGCAATGCTGAACTCAAGTGTACTTCCAATAGATCGAAGCTATTTTGGGTTCGTCCAGATTCATGCGTTGGATGCGGCAACCGCAGCAACTGTGAATGAGCAGCACTGGACCGAATTGAACTCGTCAGCGATCGCATTGACGCGCAGCGCTGGGGTCGAGTTGGATCGAATTCCATCGACCTGGCAGCGTATCGATTGCGAGCAGCGAGTGCCAGCCCATACGGACTTTTTACTCATCGAGATCGGCTTGAAGCAGATGCCGATGACGCGCCTACCAGCCGAGTTTGCAGATCAATATCTCGATGAAGTACGTCTCTCTCTAGTACGTCGGCCTTTGCTACCTTGAGTCCCCAACACAACCGATCGACCATGCAACCTGCATTTCCCGAACAAAGGAATGTAAGCTTTTTTCTTGCGTTCTGGCTGCTCGGTACCCAACCCGTGGCAGCGGATATCACACTCCCATCGATGTTCTCAGATCGCATGGTACTTCAGGCTGATATGTCCATCCCCTTGTGGGGTTGGGCAGAGCCCGGCGAGGCCGTCCGTATTGTCGTAGCTGGTCAGTCTCGCATCGTAAAGGCCGATGATCAAGGGAATTGGCGCGTACAACTAGATCCGCTGAAGATGGGGGAGGTGGGTACATTGATATTCCAAGGCAAGAACCAGATCGTGATCCAGGATGTGCTCGCGGGTGAAGTGTGGCTCGCATCGGGTCAGTCGAATATGCATTACAACTTTCTTCAAAAGATTCCCGACCAGGAAAAAGTACTATCGGAATCCGACGATCCTTGGTTACGACAATTCACCGTGCTGCGGAATGACAAGCTGCAGTCACCGCGGGAAATGGCTGGCGTGTGGCGCTCCGCCAATCGCATCAACCTGACATCGAGCCGCACCGATGGAGATTCGGCGGTTGCTTATTTTTTTGCCCGGGAGTTACGACGCCAATTGAACCGGCCCGTGGGAGTGTTGCATGCCTCGATCGGTGCAACGCCGATTCAAACTTGGATGCCAGGGGGTAGGGGTTACCAAAACATGATCGACCCCTTGGCACCCTACGCGATACGCGGAGTCATTTGGTATCAGGGTGAGAGTAATGTCCAACGGTCCCAGGCAGACATTTACGGGGATCTTTTCTCACAGCATGTTGCGGCCTGGCGTTCGTTGTGGAGCCAAGGGGAATTCCCTTTCTTCTATGTCCAGATCGCTCCCTTTCGGTACTCGCCCAAGAGGATTGGACCCGCCAAGGACCATCCTGTCAGTCCGACCGAGCTTCCGCGATTCTGGGAATCGCAGACATCCTCGCTCCAAAGGATTCCCAACAGTGGTATGGCAGTGATTCATGACTCAATTACAGACCTAGACAACATCCATCCTCCAGACAAACGTATCCCCGGCGAGCGTCTCGCGCTGCTCGCGTTAGCGAAGACCTATAGACTGAAGAATATTATCTGCGAAGGCCCCTACTATCATGAGATGAAGATTGAAGGCCCGCGAGTTCGACTGACATTCAAAGGCATTGGTTCGGGCTTGGCAACACGCGACGGCGATCCTCCTGATCTGTTCGAAATCTCCGGTGAGGATCGTCGGTTCCTCCCATCCCAGGCATTCATTCAGGGAGACTCTGTACTCGTACAATGTTCGTCGATTACCAAGCCCGTTGCCGTACGATTCGGATGGAGTGAGGACGCACGGCCCAACTTGATGAACAAAGAAGGACTTCCTGCTACACCCTTTCGAACGGATCCATGGTGATGACTATATCGAGCAATTTTCAGAGAAGCCTCCCTTGTATCAGACAAACCATGGAACCGCAGTCGACGCGATACTCGGCTGATGGCACGTTCCTCGTTTCTAGGATCGTCATGGCTGTTCTGGTGCTCGTCGCGTTTGGTTCCAGCCCCTATGTCCATGCTGAAACGGGCAATCCCGAAGGTTTCGTTCATGTAAAAGCAGGAACGACGACTGCAGAAAATGGGGGTGTTGCACTCCCTTATGACGTGTTGGTCGGAAAGTATGAGGTCACATTTGAAGAGTACGATACCTTTTGTGAAGCCACTCGGCGGCGGACACCGGATGATAAACAGAACTGGGGACGAGGGAAGATACCAGTCACGTCGGTTACTTGGAGCGATTCAGTCGAATACGCCAATTGGCTTAGTCAACAGCAGGGGCTCGAACCAGCTTATGACGAAAATGAAGATACGCCAGGTGGTTATAGCTTGAGAGATCTGCCCGAACGATTGGCAGGGTACCGTCTACTAACCGGCTATGAATGGGATTATGCCGCGCGTGGTGGCGAGCGAGGTCGAGGTTGCTTATTCTCCGGGAGCGACGTACTGAAGGAAGTTGGCTGGTTTCTTGACAACTCCGAGGGCAAGGCTCATCCCGTGGGTCGACTCGCACCTAACGAACTCGGCCTTTATGACATGAGTGGTAACGTACGGGAATGGGTCAATCCTCGCTATGAGTTTCTGGCGACCGCCACTGCCACTGGTTACAGAGGTTATCGAGGCGGTAGTTGGTACCAAAGCGACAAGGGATGTCGGCTCGGCTTTGCACCCTGCAATGACCCTAAGACGAAAAACCCTACGACTGGATTTCGTTTAGCTCGAACATGGAACGTCCACGTCATCGCGGTGCCCGAAACGACACCGAGCACTCGCAGAAATGTAGGTGACTCCAAAAATACCGTTGTGGCGTTAGCTTTAGCTACGCGTAGCGAATCCCCAGAACGAGCTGACATTGCTAAAGAAGCTTTGAGCATACTCAAGCCTCAGGGGACTATCGATATGACTAAGGAATGCTCGCTCTTCGACTTCATCAACGACCCCGGTCCGGCTGCGTTGAAAGAAGGGGCGATGCCTGCTGACAAGCACCTGATCCTGGAATCACTCCGAGGTGATATTACGAAGAAAGAATTGGATGGACTGAAGAGACACTATCTTGAATATTCGACGCCGACGACGAACTACGTCAATTATCATTTTCGCCGCTGGTATGTACCGTTCATGGGTGAATGGATTTACGAACGTGTAGGCGCCGAGGACAAGCGAGCGGTCCTCAACAAGATGATTGAAATGGGGAGAAGTGTCTTAGCCCATCGCAACGATCGCTTTGGCAAATTCATTACGCAATTCGGTGACACTAGTCCTGCATGGCCTCACTTTCGATGGGCACGAGTCACGAGCGATTACTATTTCGAACAACCTGTAGGGATATCGGATTTCGGCTACACAAGTTGGGCGAGCGTTCCAGCGAAAATAATCGTCTCCGACCCAACACTTTGGAACGATCAGTACCGGGGTAAAACGTATCGAGTGATTGCCGACGAATTCATAGCCGACTCGTTAGTAACCCTCGACTATTGCTTGGACAAATTTCTCAATGAGGATCAGATGCTCTACATGCCATCCCGGAAAGTCCAGCCCCTCGAGAGGCCCGATTTTATTCCCGGTTGGAACCGTGCATTCAAGATGATGGTCAGCACGCTTCCGCTGATCGCTGCCCTGGAAAAGGATGGGATCCATCCGGAGAAGAGGGACCGGATGGATCGGGCCAATGCTTCGATGATTGAGGAGTTCTGGAAATATGGACGAACGCGTATGGTCCATGGTAAGAAAGTTTACGATTATCCTGCCAGGCTGGACGTCGGTTATCAATCCACGGACTTTGGCCATGCGTCGTTTGATTCCGAATGCCTGCAAGCCTTTTACCGTTCAGGTCGATATCCATTTCAGCCCGAGCAGTTCCAAACCTATGCCAACGCTTTAGCGGATGTTCTCTGCTTAGGGAATGGAAAATTTAGGCTCCGTTTCGATGGAACGATCCAGGAGGATTTCCGTCCCGCCCTTCATGGGATCACTGGATTGATTTGGTATGCTGAATACCGACCGGAATTGTTCGAACTTATTGTCGAGCACACTTGGAATGACTACTGCAAGAAGGGTGTGACACCGGATTCGGCAGTCGTTTGGGAAATCCTCAAACTGAAAGAATGGGTGAAATGATAACACCTCTCCATTTCTTGATTGCGCAGCCCAACGCATACAGGAATTACATGATGACTGTCGTGCATACTCTCTCGATCGTCGGGATCCTTATTAACTGCAACTGGCTGCAAGCGGATGATCCACCGAAATTTTCAGCCAAGGAGACCGACTCTCGTCTGTGGGCAGAGGGCAAGGGCTGGGGGCTTAGCAAGGCCAAAATTGTTGATCCTTCCCGTCCGCGAGTCTTGCTGATCGGTGATTCGATCGTCGGAGGATATCATAAGGATGTCATCGCTGCATTGAATGATAAAGCTTATGTCGATGTTTGGCAGAACCCGCATTGGCAATCGGAAAAGACCAACAAACTGTTGGCAGAGGTTCTCGATCAAGGACCATACGATGTAGTGCATGCCAATATGGGGCTACATGGTTGGCCGGTAGGCCGCATTCAGGAAGGAACTTTTGAACCGCTGACAAAAGCTTACATCGAAGTCATCCGCCAAAAACTCCCCAAGGCGAAGATCCTATGGGCGAATAGTACACCAGTCCGGATGAAAGGGGAGCCAGGGAAACTGGATCCCGTCATCAACGCGAATATCCTGGAACAGAATCGGATGTCGAGCAATGTCATGAAGGAACTGAGCGTACCAGTCAACGATTTCTATGGACTTCTAGTTGAACGACTGGAATTGGCGAAGCCCGATCAGTTCCATTGGACGGCCCCCGCATACAGAATTCTCGGAGATGCTGCGAGCCAATCGATCTACGAGGCTTTAAGGTCGAATTGATCCTCATCTCTGCAAGTCGAGTTCCTCCAACAGGTCAAGGAAAACTAACATTAACGGCTCAAACTTGGAATGCAAAGCTCGCCGAAAGCTCCGCTAGAAAATCTGAGTTCACTTGAAATCCGGTCTCTTTTCAAATTGAAATCGGTACAGTACTTGCACCAACTGGCCGGTTACTAAATTCGTCCTGTAGTGTTTCGCTTTATAAAAACAAATAGATCCTATTTGCCAATGGTCGTCTAAAATCCAAACACTTGAGCCACGAAAATAGTGTTTTAAGAATCTCAACTAAGTATCAATCTTCATCGCGACCTCGCGCAACTACTGGAGACCAGAGATTCGCCACATGAAGATAGAGAATACAGTTTGCTGATCAAAAAAGTGGTGAAGATATTTATTTGCTTTTCTTCTGGTTCAAGACCTCATGGAGTGCTCCCGAAAAAGTGGTCCGTATGATACGAGAGTACAGAGCTAGACTTCCCCAAGTTTGGTAGACAGTGAGTCTCCTTATGTCATGATAGGTATGA
>JBBAXA010000109.1:0-10520 GCA_040396935.1 Pirellula sp. | reverse complement strand
CTCTACTTTCTCCCATCTACTCTCTATTTTTTGGCCGGAGGCCAAAAAATCGGGGTGACTGGATTCGAACCAGCGACCTCTGCGTCCCGAACGCAGCGCTCTACCAGGCTGAGCCACACCCCGCAACAACAACTCAAGTCCTTTCATGATTGGCAATTTCCCGAGATTTGCAAGTGGTAGATAGCCATTCGGCCGCCAGGCTTAAAGATCCCGCTCCATCGAAACCAGTCGAAATGGTTTGAAGTGTTCACCATTACCTTTTTCCTGAACGGAGAACCAGCCAGTCTTTTGCCGTTCTTGCGTCCCACTCCAATCCCTACACCAAAAAACGGTTTGCCTTCCTACAGATTCCGAGTGTTTCAGAGACTTGGTCTGCAAAGTCAGGTTCCCTTTGAGAATAGCTTGAATCGTATTCCAGGGTCTCCATTCGACCAGAACCCTGCTTGCTTCCGCAGTATTTAGCCTTAAGCTCATGACGTCTGGAGTCGTACTACCCTCCGTTACCCTCGGAAATTGTTTCATCCTCCTGCCGGTCGGCATCGCCACAACTTGATGAATTCGTTACCCCAAGAATGGGTAAAACACCTCGTTTTTTTGAATGCAAATCATGAACTTGATCAAGTCCCGTTTAGAGGAAGGAAAGGAAGTCAATATTTTTTCGGTGGGAGCGATCCCTTCTCCGAAGATCATTGAAATGGTCGCAATGAGTGGCGCCTATCACGGGATTTGGATTGACGAGGAACATGCCGCACTGGTCCAAAAAGACATTGAACTCCTAGCCTTGGCGTGTCGAAGTGTTGGACTCGACAGCTACGTACGACTCGCACCGACCAATTACGCATCGATCATGCGGCCCATGGAAGCGGGCGTCGGCGGTATCATGGCGGCTCAGGTCAGAAGCATCGCGGAGGTGCAGCAGATTGTTTCGTGGGCCAAGTTCCCGCCGCTCGGGGTTCGCGGGATCAATCCATCCAATTATGAAGGAGATTATACCACGCGAAGCCTGCAGGACATTATCCTGCGAGGTAATCGGAATCGATGGTTAAGCGTTCAAATCGAAACAATCGAAGCTTTGGACGTCGTCGATGAAATCGCTCGGATCCCAGGTGTTGATCATCTGTTTGTCGGACCAGCCGACCTTAGCGTCGCATTAGGCGTGCCAGGGGACTACCTGCATGACGTATGTCGTTCCGCATTGAAAAAAGTCAGCCAAGCATGTAACGATGCGAACAAGACGTGGGGGATTCTCGTACGGAGCGCGAAGCATGCAGAGTTCTGCAGATCGTTGGGATGCAAGCTATTTGCGTTTGGAAACGATCTCGGCGCGTTTCAACAGGGATTGAAAGCCATCCAATCCAACTATTCAAGCTTTCTCGAGAGTTCGTAACCGGTTTCTCCGCGCTTCAACTTTCTCCGTGATTCAGCGTCAACTACCAGTCGTTGTTTATCGCTGTACCTCGAAATTTCTCGACGATAGCGAATGCATTGCGATCATCAATTACATTTCACAAGGAGAAGTCGTCCTGGATGGACTGGTCACGTCATAGATGCATGAGATCGCCCAATTGCATCGCATTCGCAAAAACCTGAATAGGCACCGTCATCCCGTACCTACGGTAAATTCCCTGCAGTCTCGAGTTATCTAGTGGATTGGCGTCAATCTGGCGAATACAGATCCTTGCTATCTGGCGAGGATACTTCGATGCGAGTTTTGCATAAATTTCAGGATCTCGTTCACCGCTGTCGCCGACCAGGATAAACGTCCGCCCCGGCAATCGCTTCAACAACCCTCGGATCACCCCTCCCTTGCTCTTTCGCCGAATGATTTGCCACCGCTTGAAAATTTCATCGCGTAGCCGAAACCACTTGAGATGCATGCTACCAACGGGGAATCCCGACCGACGTAGGAATTGCTCAATCGGTAAGTAGATTTGCCACGGACTGCTGCTGACGTAATGGAACATGGCTCCCTGACTGGACCATCGTTGATAGACCGCTGCCATACCATCGATCGATTCGAACGGCTCGGCGAACGTTCTTTGCAACATCCTCCGCCGACTGTTTACCTCCGTAAGCTTAATGGTATCGTCGATATCAGAAATTACGCTTATTCCCTGGTCCTCAGCGAGCAACACAGGACAACCGACATCGGGCGTTTCTCCCCAAGCGGCGGACGCAACCCCGGCCGAAACAAATGGTTCGAGCTGACCATAGGTCTTGAACGGCTTTAGCTGCTTGGAGGGTAAATCCAATTTGCATGAAAACAAACCGCTGCGCTTCGATTTACGACGCAATACGTAATGCTGCCCAGCGAGTTCCACTTGCACTCGCTGGCCGGATATCGGTCCCGCCATGAAGCCATCCACTCGCTCAGCAAACAAAGTCCCCTCGGCTACCTCTTTGGGTAAATCCAAAGCTCGGATGAGTCCCCTTAGCATCAATCGTTTACTGAATGTCGTTGGAACATCCTGACAAATGCGCCCATGCACCAAGACTCGCCAAACATCACCCGAGATTGGGAAGCCAAACGTCGGATAGAGAACCACTCTCGGATCGTATTCCAATCGATTCGGAATCTCAGGTGAAATTCGGAGCAGGTTGCAGGATAGTGGAGCTGGATCCAAGCTCCGCAGGGGCATTCCGGTCATAGGATATTCACCATCCGTCCATCTCTAGGCACTCTCCAAAGCCACAGAGGCTCCGGTTTCAATCGATCGATAAATCGCCTCGATGGCCAACGCATCGCGCAAGCCTTGTTCACCAGAGACTTTGGGTGGTTTCCACTCACGAATACATTCTGCGAAGCTATCTAACTGAGCAGCAAATGGATCTAACTGCGGTAAATCTAACGCTCCTCGAGAGGTTTCGATTCGGGTTCCGGAACAACCGAAGGCAGGATCCAACCGCATGAATCCGTCTTTTCCGTATGCGGCCAGTCGATTGAGCCCATCAAAATTGAAACTCGTACTGCAGTAAGCGAGCGTGCCAGATGCGAACTGCATACACCATGTAATCGATTCATCTACTTCGGAAAATTTGTTGGCATCCGTTTTCGTTTCCTGGGCCACGAAATGGACCGGCTCCTCGCCAGCCAGACGGCGGCAAGCCTGCAGAGCACGAACACCCAACTCCATAAGCGCCCCGCCTCCTGAGACCGACTTTCGAAGACGCCACTGTGTTGAGTTATCGATTTTGTAGCCGAACTCCGCTTCGATCCTCTCAATCGATCCGAATTGCTCTGTACTGGCCAGTTCCATCATCTTCAAATGATTTGAACTGAACTGCTCTCGATTACCGATTGCCAAAAAGCGATCGGCTTTCTTACACTCGGCAATCATGTCACGACAATCTCTTGAGGTCGTTGCCATCGGTGTCTCGCAAAGCACATGCTTTCCTGCTTGCGCCGCGCGGATCGTGTATTCACGATGCATGCTATTGGGGAGCGCGATATACACGATGTCCACCGAATCATCATTTACTATTTTGTCGAAGCTTTCATAGTCATAGATGCTTCGTCGTGCGATCCCATATTGATTAGCCCACATTTGCCCCTTGGTCCGGTTACCGGTCACTATCGCAGCCAGTTGGCAATTTTTTGAGTTTCGCAGTGCAGGGGCAATTTGCTCAGTACTCAAGCTACCTAATCCAACTAAAGCGACACCAAGCTTCTTCGTGTCGCTGGCGTTTACAGAACTAAAGAACCCTCCCTTTACCAAGCCTGCAGCAACAGCCGTTGAAACAGAGCCGGATAGGAAATTACGACGATGGGTAGTTAGTGGTTGCATTTCTAATTCTGCGGTTTGGAGGAAAATAAGTACGACGGAATTATACCCTTGGAGACGACCGCTACCTATTCCCGCGAGACATTCATTCGTAGTTGTGGCCCAAACGAAGGCCTCTCCTTCGGGTCGGCGACGGCTCCAAGTGACATGCGTTGTGCATCCCTGAATTGAGCAAAACCATTTGAGAACTCGGAATTCGAAAAGGAATGCGGAGTTACGCAAATAGCTTCGAGCCACGATCTCTTATTCTAACGCATAAATGGCGGGCTCGAAGGGTGCCGAAAAAGCCATTTATCCGTGCAATTGGCATAAAAGCCACGTTCCACAGACCAAATCCGATGGCCGCCCCGTGTTCAACTGCCACCCGTTTTCGTGAACGTATGCCGGTTCGATTTGAAAAGAAATCGCATCCAGTCTGAACCGTTTCTACGGCCGTACCATGGGATTTTCAGAGGAGTACTCGGCCGCGAATCCAAGCCTCTCGGATGATTCCACTTTTGGTCAAGTTGTATGCCTCGCCTAAACGAACCGGCAAAAGGCCAGCCAACCCCTGTCGCAAAAAAAAGCATCCGATCGCGATTCCGGCCTCGCACTGCTTGGTGAGGGATGGGGCCACCCCAGAACGCCTCGGTAGCAAACCATGCCAAACGCATTTACCGCAGGCCGGGTTGCGACGTCCTATCTATCAAGGCCCTCGATCCGATCTCCGACCAGCTGATAGTGGAATTCACCTAGAGCCAGGCAACCATGAGACATCGGCGACATGAGCCACGATTTCATCCTGTTCGAAGAATCAACTTCCTTGATTCAGACCGGATTGGATAGGCTTGGATCGATACCGATCCACTAGCATTTGCGTTTGTTCTCTAAAAACCAGGAGCGATGGATCTTTCAAGAGATAAGCTTTGTCAGCTTTGACGATCGCAACTGCCAACGCTTGTTTTCGCTGCCAATGGTTGAGCTTGTATCCCCGAACGTCTTCAAATGGCTTCTCGAGCTTCGCTGCGATCTTCGGGATAACGTGGAAACCATCGTCTGCTTGGATCAGGGTGAAATGCATCGCTAAATAAAGCCCCACAACACCAACGCCCAAGCCCAAAACAAAACTTCCCATTCGACTCATTCGGATTTCCCTTCCAAAAATTCACCAGTGGAGGGTACCAGAATCGGCTGCCAGGAATCCAGACCGATTCGATCTCGAGACCGGATCCTACCAGCCATCGTCAAGACTCGACGCGTATCTTGGATCTCGAGGCAACGAGCTCTTTTCGAGATTCTTTAAGTATCGACCAAAGCAGCGCAGCATTCCATTCCGCGAGCGGCTGATAAAAATGTGCCGGCAAACTTGCAAGACACCTTGCAAAATAGCAACAGCAGTACGCGAGTAAGCTGGTATCCCCGCAGATTTCCTATCCCTCATTTTAGCAAACAAGTCGATGCGAAAGCGTCATCGTTACGAGAAACTAGTCGAGTCGTTCCATGCGGATCCCGTTCAAAACCGGTATTCCCTTTTTGCTCTCAAACAGAATTTCCAGGTGACTCGAGATGGGTTCCGTGGTGAATCTACGTCGAACGATTCGCTCTGCATCATTCAGCGAGACCATCTCACGCTTACCGAGGCAGACAAATTCGAATTCGACGGAGTCCACACCTTTCGCATGAGCAGGAAGCATGAAAAAGAGTTCAACATCGTAGCGCGAGGGCGTGGATTCTTCAGAGTTGGTAGTGGACGACTTTTGTTTAAGTGCATTGGCATCCTCGCTCTTCTCGGAAACCTTTGTTGCCACTGTCGACTTGGACTTATCCTTTTTTGCCCCATCGTCATCGTCATCTTTCTTCACAGACTCGTCGGATGTTTTGGGGGGCTCTATCGTCGTAAGCTTGATACGAAGCTTTTGCACGTTCTCCACCCCTGAGGAATAAAGCCATGATCGATCGATACCATTTAATCTCGAGGAATGGTACTGAAACGGCTTGGCATCCGCGTTTAGTGTTATTTCAATCGGATGTGCATCTGCTGCCAATGAGGGATATTCGATCCAGAGCGTTCCATCGCGATCTCTCCGATCCCCCGGTGCTCCAAAGTTCACTGCGAGCGACTCGATTGCCGAGAAAGGTTTTGTGGATTTAGCGGTAGGATGAACCGTCCAAACATCGATATCCGGCATGTGAATGAGTGCCAGAGACGTTTGATTCTGATAGGAACAGCTACAAGTTCGCGTGTAGTCTGGGGCGTTTAGCACTCCGTTTGCTACGACTAAATTCGAGGTACAACCGGAACGAAAACCACCTAAGTTTCCTGTCCCCGAGTCTGTGACGAGATCATAATAGCCGGCGGCCCCGGAACGAAATGTGAGCAGGTTTTCACTCGCGATAATACTATTGCAGCCATACGAACGGGTGATTTTCCATGGCTGCATCTCGCCCGTGATGGGATTTTTTTCCATGCGTTGCTCACCTGTCTGGATATGGAACGCGCCCGCAGACTCCGAATAGGCATTCGTGTTGGTGATAATCCATTCTTTGTGCAAGACGCATGGCCCAGCGTACTTGAGAGAATCCCGCTCCCATCGCAGCGTCCCATCGGAAGCATCGTAAACGCGCATCCCCGTCCCGATCTCGTCGGTTAGTCGATCGCTTGCCTGCGATCCGGCTTGTAGTAAAGAGTTATACGTTTCTGAATAACCGAGCCACGTTCCAAAAATGCGGTCTGTAACCTCCCAAAGCTTGTCGCCCGACTTGTAGTCCAAGGCCGTAATTTTATAGCCCGATGTCGATTTCTTTCCGCGGCGTTTCATCGTCTCTTCGATGACCGTGGGATTCCGGTCCAAGCAGTAGACTCGTCCTCCACCAGCGACAATTCCGTTGTGCCAAAAACTATTCGTTGCGTCAACCTTCCAAAGTTGCCTTCCTGAATATCGATCAAACGCAACCAGCGCTCGACTCGCTGCTCGATCTAGACTCTTGGTTCCAAATCCTGCCTTCGATAGCTTGAGTTCCTTGTCCGATTCGATCTCGATCTTGTGTCGCTCGCGGTAGGAGGCGAATCCGAGCCCACCCAACAAAACATCCTTATAGACACCGATATATCCCCACTCCGGATCATTCCCATTCGAATCTTTCGGCAACCGAATCTCACCCAAGTCCTGGCCTGTTGCCGGATCCAGGATAAGGCAAGTGTTCCTGCGGAGAAGATAGATTCGATCCTCGGTGACGATGTAATTCGTTCCTCGACCGTTCGCTCCAGGTATATGAACCTGGTTGTACTTTGGATCGAGGGGTGTGTTTTCGTACGTGGTATCGTAATAAACATCAAAAGTTCCGAGATCGCCGAATTCGCGTTTCCACAAGACTCGTCCCGTATAAACATCCCGAGCGCTGAGACTGCTCATCCCTTCGATGAAAAGACGCCCACCGACCACTTGTTCGGGAGGTCCATGCCCATGTCGTGGCAACACATCCATGTTGCTGCTCGCTCCAAACCACAGAACTCCGAGAGGTAGCTTAACGAGACGATCGTTCGATTTGATCGTGTTCGCGACATCACCATACTGATGGGTCCAATCGGCTGTCCCTTTGAGAGGCCCCTCTCGTCGAACGACAACACCGAAGGGAGCAATCTCCATCTGGGCACCCTCAAGCTCGTAGGCCTTTAGTTCCGATAACAAGCTCCCCTGGTTCGTCTCTTTTATCAGGATCATCGTTCCGCCGTAGGGACGAACAGCCGAGTACATCGCTTGGACCTGATCACGCGATAGATTGGCAGCCGTTTCGGACGAAACGAAGACCATGTTCGCTACATACTGTGGTGGCCGAAACTCACCGATGGCCGACCCATGCGCCGTGATCTTGCCATAGACTCCATGGCTATCCAGCCGGTTACGTATTGCATCGACGCGTCCAGCGTCAGGAACGACTATGGCAAGCTGTGAAAATGGATTGCAATTCGTCCACGTATCTACGAGCTCATCTCCACAGTCTCCAAACCAAAAGCCGTAGCCTTGAGCATCCCCGGTTGCCAGCAGTTGAGCAATCCATTCCTTGCTCGCGCGCTGTGGCACTTCGCTTTGCTCCACGATTCCGTCAATACCCCTTGCACGAATCGGCTCCGACGCGATTGACTTAGGAGCTTGTCCATAAGCGTATAACGCACCGCTATCGGTTACGGCATAAAGCGATTGATTCGCGGCAACGACTCTTCCGATGGGCTCTGGGACAGGAATCTGAGTCGTGACCGTCACTGTCGGCGTCGAATCCTGGTTTGCCTCAGTGAGCTTGATGACCGAGATATGCTCTCTGCCGACAGCGACGAAGCCATCTTTGATTCCGATCAAATCCTTTGTACCGTCGACATCGATGGACCAGAGGGGCTCTCTCGCTTTGTCATCATTTCGATTAGCTGGGTAAGCAAGTACGCGGGGAACACCGTCGATCCGTTCAGAAGAAACAATATATTTCTCGGTGATCACGGGCTCATTCGGTACAAATGCGGTTTTGAGTCCCGTCTCGATATGGAAGGCGCGAGTCCCTTTTTCTCTAGTATGAACGTAGAAATGAATGCGATCTGCAGCCACGAACGCCCCACCGGTTCCTTTTCCTCCCGCATTGATTTCAAAATAATCCAGCGCCCCGGTTCGTCGATCGAATACCGCGGGGACGCTCCGACCACCTGGAACGAGCAATCGACTTTCCGTAGCTACCAGCATTCCCTGAGGAGCGACCCCAGCGAATGCAGGAGCGCTATGAGGCTGTTTGATGTACTGCGACCCTGTATTATCGTTTACCCATCGAACCGCGCCTGATTCGATGTCCAATGCGTAGATGAACGTACCCATGAACGGCCAAATGCTCGCTGCGAAATAAACGGTGTCGTCCCGAACGACAGCTCCGCCCCGTGCGGGCCATGCCGATATGAGCCGGGTGTTCCCTAGTACCTGCTGAGAGTTCGGCCCTCCTCGAAACTTCCATCGCAGCGTTCCCGTTTCGGCGTCGAGGCAATACAGATTGCCATCGTCGCTTGTAACCAACACTCGATCCCTCCATCCGACGGGTGCCATCCGGATTGGACCGTCCGCAAAAAATTGCCAAAGAGTCTCACCGCTTCGCGCATCGAGAACCATCAACTTGTCCTGATCGCTGAAAGGCAAAAAGACTTTCCCCTCGAGAACGATAGGCTCGAACCACTTGTCGTACGTCATCAAGTCCTGGTTGAGTGGATCATCCCAGGCTTGCACCCTCGGTGTAAACGTTCGCTGCCATAGGAGCTGAAATTGGTCGGGCAGCGAATTGGGCGACGAAGCGCTTCGCATCGAATCGAAACGCCACATCGGCCAGTTTTCCGCGGCGAGTGCATCCGAACCGATACCCAAGGCAAACAGCAGTAGCATCCAAATCAAAAGAACCGAATAACTCACACCTTTTAAAGGTTGTCGACTTTGCATATTAGGGAGCAGGGGCTGTTGGGGGAGTGGGGGCTGGCTTACTGGTTTAGCGAACTTTTCGAGAGGCCGGTTAGTACGCGAAATCGCCATACACTCTCTCGGTTCGGCGACGAAGCACGTCCTATTTCGACTTTCGACCCGGAGGAATTGCTAATAGTTTTGGTGCAGTATCGCTACCAGGTAGGGGCTGGCTGATCATGACACTACCGATGCGACCGGACCAATCTGTGTTGAACAACAGATCAAATCCAGGGTTTTGTTCCTTGACCTGACAAGAACATGGTCCGGCCAGGAACTTAGCCGCCTCGCGAATGTTCTCCTCATCGATGCCTGGTCCTACCAGAGCGTACAAGACGATGCCTCTCCCGAAAACGGGGAAAACGATCGGCTCCTCGCTATACTCCGCCAAATCAGCCTCGCTGTGGATGAGGGCGTCTACTAGGAACCGTTCCCGCGGGTCATCGCGTTTGAGCTGAATCAAACTGAATTT
This sequence comes from Pirellula sp., assembly GCA_040396935.1. GTDB lineage: Bacteria > Planctomycetota > Planctomycetia > Pirellulales > Pirellulaceae > JBKCUI01. The sequence continues at coordinate 807 of JBBAXA010000109.1, read as the reverse complement.
GATTTCCAGTTTGATTTTTACCCTGGCGAGCAGCTCAGGCGATATGTCCAATTCCTCGACGGTTGGTAATTGAATTTCCTTTTCGAGTCTGGTTAGGTTTTCTTGCAACAGCTCCAGGGCTGCGTTGTCCTTTTCGCGGTTTCCTGACTCGAGCAAAATCCATGTTGCAGACTCTCCGGACAACAGACGCTCTTCGATGGACTTCCTGACGGGAGAATCCAGGACTTGCTTCAAATTTTCAAGCGTGAATCGAGCGGTGTGCGCCATTTCGCCACGAAGCGATTCGGAACGATTGGGGTAAGCGACAAAGATCGCGGCATCTTCTCCCGAGTGCTTGGCTTCCCAAAGTGATCGCAGCTTGGGATCCTTCACATCACTGAGACTTTGGACTGCGATACGAATCTTTCCACCTGCAGACTTGCTCAATAACTCGATCTCGCCAAGCAGCTTGGAATCCAACGTTTCCCGATATAGTAGGTGAATGTGGTAAGGGTCTGCGTCCCATCGTTCGAGGGCATAGCGAAAAACAGGAACCTGACAGGCAAAGATACACGTAGCGCAGCATACGAGTACGAACCATCCAATTCCGAGGGATTTAACATTGACCATACTGAACCTGACTTCGATGAAACCCTCTTTTGTGTCTTGCTGATTCGCTATTCCGCCAAATGACAAAACTACTGTTTTCACAGTTAAAAGCGTTGACAAACATGGGAGGGATTCCGACTACTATCTCCATGATTATAGCAAAAACATGGTAGCATCCAAAACGACTCGATCGCGATGCCGTTCGTTGGAATGACGCCA
>JBBAXA010000108.1:5878-10683 GCA_040396935.1 Pirellula sp. | reverse complement strand
CAGCCAATCGCTCGCTGGTAAGGTTGGATGGGTACCCGTTGACTTGGCGTTTTGGTGTTCGCAACCAGGTGAGACAATTGAAATTGCCTCCGTTCGACTGATCGATGATCAGGGAACCCAATTGGTAACCAATCCCTTTTTTCAGCAAGGACTCGATCATTGGTATCTTTCTGACGATCAGCATTTAGGTTGGCGAATCGAAAATGAATTCGTCGCCTCATGGCTCGATGGAGGCTTATTACGTGTGATTACAGTGATTGGATTTTTCTTTTGGGTCACGCTGAGAGAACTGAGGAATTCGATCTATGGAGTGCGAATTTCTCCTTTCTATGCTACGATCCACTGCCTCACCGTGTTGAGTTTTATCTTTGATACGCCACTGCAGGCACCGAGACTAGCGAGCCTTGCCTACATTCTCGCATTCCTGTCGGTCGAAGCCTCAAACAGGGGAATCGAATGATCCGTATGTTGCATCTGCGCGTTGTGGCAGGAACGGGTGGTGGACCGGAGAAAACGATCCTGAATTCTCCCAGGTTTATTCGGAACCATGGATTTGATGCGCAGGTCGCTTACCTGTGTCCTCCCGATGACTCCGTCGGGGAGAAACTAGTATCCAAAGCGCAAGCATCAAAATGTGTTCTACACTTGATACCGGATCGTGGACCATTGGATTGGAAAGTGATTCGGCAGGTCCTAAGAATTTGTCGGGAGCATAAAATATCGCTCTTACAAACCCATGATTACAAATCGAATGCCATCGGATTGATCGTTCGCCGATTCCACCGATGTGCATTGGCCACCATGCTCCATGGCTGGACGGACATGTCGGGGCGAATGCCTCTCTACAAACGAATCGATCAATGGTGTTTGCCCAAATACGAGACGCTGATCTGCGTTTCCAGTGACCTCGTGGACGAATGCCATCGACTAGGAATTCCAGCGGAGAGGGTCCATCTCATTCACAATGGAATCGATACGAATCAATTCCAGCGAACGTTGACCAGGTCCGAGGCCAAACGGAGAGTCGGTGCGCGCCAGGATGGTCTGCTGATCGGAAGTGTGGGTCGATTGTCCCCCGAGAAGGGATTCCTCGAGCTAATCGAGGCTGTTGCTAATATTAGACAGATACTACGGATGCCGATCGATCTTTGGATCGCGGGAGATGGCCCTCAGCGAACGGAGTTAGAATCAGCCATCGAGCGGCACGACTTGACCGGTTCGGTAAGGCTACTTGGTCAGCGGGATGACCTCCGAGAATTCTATCAGGCTATGGATATGTTTGTACTTAATAGCATACGAGAGGGATTGCCCAACGTTCTTTTGGAGTCGATGGCGATGGAAACACCGGTCATCGCGACTGCGATTGCGGGCATTCCTAAATTGATTTCGCATGGCGTCGATGGTTTACTAATACAGCCGGATAACAAGGACGAATTACGATCGGCAATCGAGGATCTGATCCATTCCTCCGAAAAACGGGAGCTGCTGGCTACCAATGCCCGTCGCCATATCGAGCAGAGTTACTCTTTTGAACGGCGGATGGAGAGAATTGCGACTATCTACAGACAGCTCTTGGAAAAGCATCATGTTTAGGCTGTGGATCCTATTCGCCCGAGAAGTCACTATGCCACGACTAAGTTTTCAAACGCAACCACGACTAAATCGGAATCGATTCGTTTGGAACATGGCTTGGCTAGGTATGTGCATAACCCTCGGATGCTCTTCGAAACCCTCTGTTCCGATACCAGAGCCGACGGGCAAAGTTGAAAATACGACAAGGGATGGAGCCTCGGTGAACTCCTCACGGTACAGGGAACCTGAGTCCGTCGACGTTCGAGCAGAGCGACTCAAGGGTGATGCAGATCGACTCCGATTTTTAAGGGCTCCACAGCTTTACGAGTTGGAATTGCCACGCTTTGAAGCTGCTCATGCAATTTGGGGATCGACTGGAGTTGATCATCTGGGAAGGGTTTACTTTGGAGCTGCCGCTTATGGCGTGGAAGACGCATCGGCTCATTTGCTACGTTATGATCCATCGACGGGAAAGTCTGTCGACCTGGGCGGAATCAATGAAGTCCTCACTCGACTAGGAATTCGGAGAACTATCGACTACGACGAGACTCAGATGAAAATCCACAGCAAGATCTTTCAAGCCTCGGATGGAAATGTCTACTTCAGTTCTCAGGACGAGCACGATGAGAAAGCAGATGGCAGCCAGAATGCTAGGTTTGGTGGCAGACTCTTCGCCCTGGATCCTCTGAGTGATCAGTGGACATGTATCCTGACAGCCCCCGAGGGATTGATCGCGACAGCATGTGAACGACGGTATGTCTACGCAATGGGCTACTTTGGAAATGTTATCTATCGCTATGACACAAAAACGAAGGAAAACAGATCCATCAAGCTAGGTACGATGGGTGGGCATGTGTCGCGAAATATCTTTGTAGATGCTGATGAGCACCTATTTGCTGCCAGACTGACCCCGGGTAGCAGCATCAACGATCCCGGTACGACCCTCGTCGGTACAACGCTAGTCAAATCTACCTTAGTCGAGCTCAATCCTGATTTAGAAATTGTCAATGAGTGGCCTTTACGGGATTACGCCCCCACTATGGACGCGGATTTTGCCGCCGGAATCACAGGTTATTGTCGATTATCTGGTGGTGATATTGTGTTCACCACCCATAGTGGTGCTATTTGGTTACTCAAGTCCGATGAGGTAGGGGATCAACGACTGCAGCGGTTAGGATGGATGCATCATTCGGGACCTGCCTATGTCGCCTCACTCTTTTCTCCCCTCGCTGAACGATTCGTAGGAGGTTTCGTCCAAACGAAGGGGAGTTACGAGTGGGTGATCTACGATATCGAACAACGCGCTTCAACAAGTCTGCGACTTTCTGAACAAGATCAGAAAATACTCGAGACTCCGGGGCTTCTTCTTTGCGGATGTGAAACCCTCGATCGAAATGCAAATGGGTACGTTGTAGGATGGAGGAAGGTGGAGGGTGGGTATGGCCCCATCGCCATTCGCATGGAGTGGAAATAACGATGTATCGAAAATCGATTGTTATAGACTGCAAAGGGTCGCATTCTCTACACTTAGTGGTTTTGAGCTGCTACTTCTTATCTTTTCTATGGCTGATATCAGCTTATAGCCAAACGCAGGAACCAAAGATAGAAGATCGCATTCCTGAGGAGATAGCCGCCCGCAAGAATGTCTGGCCCATCATTCAGAAACTAAGGATCTTGAGAAAGAACGAATCCCAGCTCGGGGACAAGCATCCACGGATGACCGCTACCAGAGAGCAAATCAAAACCCTTGAAAAGCAATTATCGGACTATTTGAGTTCAAATGAAAGTGGAACAACATCATCCTTGTCGAATGAATATATCGATGAAAAGAAGGTTCCATCCGAGGACAAGCCGGAAGGAACGCGAGTCCCGCCAAACAACACGATTCCAGAGGCAGACAATAATAGATCGGCAGACACAAGCATACAGAAATCAAATGAGGACATTCCAGAAACTTCCATTAAGGCTCTGCCCGATCTGACGGCGTTTAATCAAATCGAGGCTGATTTGGATAAAGCGAAGTGGGATTCAGGTTTTTCACCTCCCCAAATCCACAACCGATTACCTTATCAATTAACGGGAGCATTCGAGAAACTCAGGTTCGATGGGCTATCTCACGTAGGATTTTTCCCTGCTATGGGATTAATGTGGGGGATCGAAAACATTCGGGGCTCCACTCATTCCCAGATATGGCAATGGCATGGTGATCGCCAAGTTCATAAAAAATCACTGTTTATGGAATTGAAAGGCAGCGTGTGCGGGCTTGCATTCGATAAATCTTTTGCCAGCAGTGGTCATGCATTTATTGGTTTGGTCATAAATGAAGATGAGTCTGAACAGATTGGGGAATTTCTATTTATTCGGTACCACTTGGAAAAGCTACCGCCGTTTCAGGTCACAAATCGACGCCCCGACGTTATTCTTCGTGCAAATTGCATAAAGAAGAGTGTTTCGTTCCGGTCAATTGCAAATTCAAATAAGATAGAAATTCAAGGCTTGCAAAGTCCGCCGGAAGCATTTGATTCGAACGTAAGGTCCGAGCGTAGAGGTGAGCAAACTTATCATATTTCTTTCGGGAATAACGATGAGAGCCGTCCAGATTCAGAGAAATTCACCTCGGAACAAAGTCTGCCCGATCAACGAAATGACGAAATTCTAAAAAAAGAATTGCTAAATGAATCTGCTAGAGGCATTACTTACGATGGCACTGCGATTGCCGAAGCCCAGAATGCGAGGTTAATGGTTCTCCCGAATGGCAAAATCGTAGCGGTTGCTAGTGAAATAGTATCGGATCTCGCTCTAACCGATAAGCAAATAGTGGGTATAGCAACTGGACCGGACAGAGAACCGCTGTTCTTTTCCAGACACTCACTCTTCGCACTGACACGTTTGACTGCACTCGATAAAGATGGTGGGTTGCCAACCAAATTGAGTATGACAGGATGGTTTTCCTCGATTGCAGAACAAAAATTTAAGCCTGGATTCATTTCGATCGGCAACAACACGAATAGTGGAGAAGACGGTGCTACAAGTCGATCTTGGATTCGAATTCCAAACCATCAAGCAATTGAAATTGGTTGCAATGGAGTTTTGGTTTACCCACCGGGTACGTTACTGCTACAGACGATTTCAATCGAAAAACATAGAAATACAGATACTGCGACTCATCGTGAAACTCGTGTCTTACTTAAAACATCGAGTGATTGGGAATTATTTACCTACCGTTGGCTGCA
>JBBAXA010000108.1:0-5778 GCA_040396935.1 Pirellula sp. | reverse complement strand
TGGGAACCTCGTAGCCGAACGGCAGAGTTGGGAATCGATTGGGATTGGTTGCGTAGCAGTGCAATCGACGACAATCTAAAACATTGGCTCGATGCATCCCCGACTCCCAACGGATTCTTTCACGTGCATTTAGACGGCACGTGGCAGCCTATCGCTCCCGCGGAGGGTACGGTCGTTTCTCAATCCTGCTTGACCTATGTGATGGCCGAGGGGTATCGACTCACGAAAGATCCACGTTTTCTGGAAGCAACCGTTCGAGGAGCGGATTTTTTGCTCGCCCATTTCCACGACCCCCGAAACGGTGGTTACTGGTGGTCCGCAAACGGTGCAGGAGTAGCCCTAGATCGAACGAAGACATCCTACGGACACGCGTTCGCAGTTTTCGCCTTGGCCCACGCCTATGCAGTAACTGGTTCCCAAAAATACGGGCAGGCAGCGCTCAACTCTTGGCAAGAACTGCTAACTAAAATGTCAGACTGTTTTGGTGGGCTCTATGAAAAAAGCGATGAGTCCTTTTCAAATCGTCGCGGTCAATACCAGAAGTCCGTCATGCATGCCTTTCAGGCTGGAGTTGTACTCTACGATACGACTGGATCACAACAAGTTCTGGATGACCTGGATTCGATTGCGAATTTCGTCACATCTCAATTGTGGAGAGAACCGGGATTCATTCCCGAGGTATTCGATGAAATGTGGTCAACTCCCGAGAGCAATAGTAGCTGGCTTTTGATTGAGAATGGAAAACAAGCCGAATGGGCGTTCTTATTGAGTGAAGGAGTTCGATGCGGACTATCGCGTCGGTATCTCGGATTCGGAAACAAACTTATCGACTTCGTCCTGCAGTCCGGGTACGATCGAGACTCAGGAGGGCTTGGGGAATATGATGCTCCCCAGAAAAAGGGAGCATGGCAGCAGGCGGAGTTTTTACGCTCCATGTTACGTTATTATGCGGACCATGGTCGGGATGACCTGAGGCTGCCGATACAATTGACCTTTCAACTGGTGAAGAGCCACTTTGCGGATGGGACATCCGGAGGATGGCCCGTCGATGGAAATAAACATAAAGGAGATATTTGGCACTGCGGCTCGCATGAAATACTCATGTATTCCGAAGGGATCCGATTATCTCCGAAACGCCCTAATCCAATCGAGAGAACCCTCGAGAGTGAATCAAAACGCACCATCCCATGATGTACGATCCGTACAGTTTTCTATCCCTAGGCTACTTTTCTACCTCTGTGTGCTCGGCGGCATGTATTCACTCGCCTGGTCGCAACAGAACACTCGCCCCGGTCCCATCGAGGACAATGTCCCGCAGGCTCTCATGGAGCGTGCCGACGTCAAGGATCTAACCAGGCGTCTCACGTTGATGCGTCGGAACTTCAACAAGATGGGTGAGAATCATCCACTCTACGAACGAACGCTCAATGACATACGCATCTCGGAACAGAGACTGCTCCAACTGCTGCAGGATGCGGATAGCATGCCGAGAGCACGAGAAAACGAAGTGGTCCCGTCTGCACCGCGGATTCCACGAAAGAAAGCTTTGGGGCTCGAGTCACGACCGCCATGGACCCCGTTGCCGATTCCTGAATTGAGAGCACCAACACCGTTTGCCCTGCACCCGATGATATTGTGGAGTGACCGTGGATCGATCGAACTGCTGGGAGAGGTCGGAGAAGAGGAGTTGCTCGCGCTGGTGCTAGACGATGCGTCCCCGTTGTGTCGATTGGTACTCCTCCGTGTTCGCGACGGCTTTGCCGCCGCGCGGGAAATAGGAAGAGCTGCTAATGCGTTGGCCGCTGTCGCCGATGCGGACTTTGCCCATACGAAAACCGTCTACATCGCCTTTGGCACCAAGAATGCTGAAAACGAAACTCAAGATGTAGAAATCCGTGAGCTGCAACTCCTGGGGGATACTCACTCTCCGATTAGTAACCAGCGGACAATTGGACGGATGATGCATCGAGGACGACTTCGTTTGAAAAGTTTGTTCTCCCACACCGTTGTCGTCGATTCCGATGAAATCATCCCACAATCTTCTGAGAACGACTATGTTTGGAACGCGACGACCGAACGATCTGCAATGCTGAGCCATGTGAATGCTCGCGACCGATCTATCTCCCTCAAAAGGAACTCCGATCGCCAACGCGATATAGAAATCCCATTTCTTTACGAATCGGCATCCGATGCATTATGGACCGTCGATACGGAGGATACGAAGATCGTTTTCTCTCGAGTGGACGGAGATTCCGACCCGAAGGAAAACATCTCGCTGGAAGTAGGTACTGCGTTATCCATTCGCGACATAGCGTTAGAAAGCGGCATTCTGTCGGCCAGAGAAGCTACGGTCCTTTTGATGGATCGAAAAAAGGGAATGCTCTATCGGTTGATCGTTTCCGATTCAAGCGGGACTCTCGAGGCCGTTTGCGATACAACTTTATCCCTCAATCGTTTCGTGCAAGGTGTCGATAACGAACCATGGATTCGAGACGACCGGGGGCTCTACTATCGACTCGCGAAACCGAGAGAGCAAGCGGTTATCGATCTACCTGAGCGGCTGAGCGGATTAGGAATTTATCAAAACATCCAGGAGGACCAGCTAAAGGCTGCGTTTGTCCCGTACTCGCTTCGCGAATCCCAACCCGTCGATCACGGGACGAAAGATGCCGGACCAAGCAGATTCTGGATAGGAATTCCCGACGGGAGAATCGATTATTGGGGTAAGGAAAGTGGCATCTATCCGAGCGGGACGATCTTCCTGCAGACCCTCTATTCCAAAGCGCAACCAGCCAGGCGACTCGTTACGAGGATTTTGATTCGCCAACGTCGGGAATGGTTTACGTACTCGTATCAGTGGAACGACTCGCAGTCAGACGCATTCCGGATGGAACAGGATCTCAAAACAAAGGTTTACGATCGACAGGATTGTAAAAGATGTCACCTACAGCCTGGAAATGACTTTATCCTGGGATTTAAGCCTTCTCAACTGGCTGAATTTCACGAATACTCAGCAGGCGAATTGGGGCTGCAGGTACGCACCCTCCAACACCTCGGAATGATTCCCTAGTGTAAAAACGTCGGATCCATGTCTCGATTGATATGCGACAACGTCATCTGGTTCTAGCCAACGCAATGGAATACGTCGATGCTCGCATGTGCACGGATGATAAATCTTGCAGAACACTGGGTACTGCAATCGAGGACCTGTCATCGAGACGAGACCGTCCGGCTATGTTCGTCATGTAACCCATGGAAATACTTGAAATCCTTTGAACACTGAGTCAATAACTCCACCCAAAGATGCGAAGTGGCCCAAACTCTATGCCCATGATCCACGATGGAGCAGCGTGCTATCTGAGAGTTTCGGCCATAAGCCCTACGGTCTCGTCCGTTCTGGCGGCTCAGCAGAGCATTGCGGTTATCTTCCGTTGTCCTTCGTACAGAGTCGGCTCTTCGGTCGATTCCTGGTCTCGCAGCCTTATCTGAATTCCGGCGGCGTCTGGACTGATCATGAGAGCGTCGCGCAGGAATTGGTCGATGAGGCGGTGTCCCTGGCAGATTCACTAGAGGTCAATTATCTGGAATTGCGACACGAGGCACCCGTCTCCCATCCCAAAATCAATCATGTACGGACGGATAAGGTTCACATGCGTCTATCGCTCCCTGAAACCTCGGATGCGTTGATGTCTAGCTTTAAGAGCAAGTTAAGGAGTCAAATTAAGAAGGCTGCCGAGAAATCATTCTCAGCCCATTGGGGTGGAGCCGAATTGGTACCCGAGTTCTATCACGTCTTTTCTATCAACATGCGTGATTTGGGAACACCGGTCTATTCCATTCGTTTGTTTCATTCGATCCTAAGGCACTTCACAGACCAATCCGAAATCTGCGTCATCCGTCTATCGAGTAGACCAGTTGCGGCAGCTCTGCTAGTCCATTACGAAAATAGCACCGAGGTGCCGAGCGCCAGTAGTTTGCGATCGAGCAATCCGATGGGGGCGAACATGTGGATGTATTGGCAATTGCTCCAGCGCTCCATCGACCGAGGAGCGAGGACTTTTGATTTCGGACGGAGCAGCGTCGGAAGTGGAACGTACAAATTTAAAGAGCAGTGGGGAGCGAAGCCGTTCAGTGCTTGCTGGCAGTACTATGTCCGAAAAGGGACACCTGACGAAATGCGTCCGGACTCGCCCAAAAAGAAAAAACTAATCGAGGTTTGGAAGAAACTGCCAGTTTGGTTCACCCGATGGATCGGTCCATCCGTCGTTCGGGGCATCCCCTAACCCACAAAGCGCATTAACACCCCTCTAAAACGGCCTGAAGGACGCGAATAAGGCTTTTAATAAGTTTTCGAAAATCGTTTTGATGCCTGATTCTGAGTGCTATGTTGTCTTTCGGGGTAGTCAGTTGATTACCCCGAATTCGTTTTTGGGGCGCACATGCAATCGTTACAACCCGCCTAGTGGCAAACACATGCGGGAAATGCATCCGCAAATACGTTGACCCGATTCATTGATTGTCTATTCTGAAGTTGGTCTCTTAAACGAGGAAATCCTTTGAAATGAAGAAAAATCGTCGAAGGGTGCCGATTGCCAGAACGCCTGATTCCGACTCCGCACCCCGAACCACAAAATCTCGTTCGAGTAACCGACTGCTTCAGGTACAGTCCGGCGACGGATCGGTAAATCCGAGCGCACCAGCGGTATCAGTGGGGCCCGAAGTACCATCCGTATTTTTTTGGTCGGCTCTCGTAGCAGCAATGGTCGCTTTGGTATGGTCCTTTTGGCCAGCATGGGTTTCGCTCATTGCAACTTGGGAGCGTGAACCGGATTATTCACATGGATGGTTTGTCATTCCGATCGGCATCTACTTGCTTTGGAATTTTCGCGACTCGATGCCTGCAACGACCTCCAAGATTCATCTGGGGGGATTGATTCTCTTGGCATCGACCATCGGGCTGCGTCTGTTTGCACGATGGGCCTATTTTGATTTTATGGATGGTTGGATGATTCCCCTTTCCATCATCGGGATAGTTTGGGCCTTTGCCGGTCCTCGTTGGGCTTGGTGGGCGATGCCGGCTCTGGCATTCCTCTTTTTTATGGTCCCCCTTCCATTCCGCATAGAGAATGAGCTAAGTCGGCCTCTGCAGTGGTTTGCAACGAAGTCGAGCTGTTTTGTTTTACAGTTGTTGGGACAACCTGCGATTCCGGAAGGAACGACGATCCTGTTGGGGGATGAAAAACTGGAGGTAGAGCGAGCCTGTTCCGGTCTCCGAATCTTTATGGGAGTCTTTGCACTCGCCTACGTATACGCATTCCTGGTGAGACGTGTTTGGTGGGAGCGTCTTGTATTAGTCTTGGCCGCCGTGCCCATCGCCCTCGCAGCAAATGCCACTCGAATCATCGTAACGGGGCTACTGTACCAATTGTCCTCATCAGTTGATGTCCGTCGCCTAATCCATGACTGGGCAGGATATGCCATGATTGGATTCGCAGCAATTCTTTTCGGCTTAACGCTACTCTACATGCGATGGCTGCTCCCCGATATGGAATCGATGGAGTCGGCAGCACTTCGTCGGTCGTAAGGGGCCGTTCCATTTTTTATGAATGAACTTTCGAAGAATCGAGAGATGATTGTGTCCAACGGTAATTCAGCATCGATCAAGAACCCAAAAATCAAGTCGGTAGCACGACAATCCCAGTCGTCGCTCCCCAACATCGATTTGCAATTCCTGCTAGGGGTTTTTCGTAAGGGATGGTTCTGGATTTTACCCCTCGG
>JBBAXA010000107.1:0-10704 GCA_040396935.1 Pirellula sp. | reverse complement strand
AACAGACTTTGGAGTGCGGTGGCGAACAGACTTTGGAGTGCGGTGGCGAACAGACACCGCTTTGGAATCGACTGCTGATGATCTTTTTTGGAGTGCGGTGGCGAACAGACACCGCTTTGGAATCCGCACTGATAAACAGACGTCGCTAAATAAACGTCGCTACCAGGGAAAGCAAAACCCGGGAATAATCACCGACTGTGTCTCTGCTAACGGCCCAGGAATCACAGATTGAACTCCCATTCCAAAGCTGTGCTACAGCACAGCACTCCAAAAAGTAGGCACAGTACTCCAAACGGAGAGCGATAGCACGCCACAGCGCACAGGAAATTCAAGAAACGCCATCTATAGGGCAATCCCGCCAAATAGATCATCAAAAATTCCTATAACTCTTCACCAAGCGAACCGAAAATCTCGCCCCCGAGGAAACGAGTAAGCACGGCGGTTCTCGCATTCGGACCCTGTTCTATTATTCGGAATTCGGATACAAAATTGCAGCGGTTTGTAGCTCGGTGGTCGCAATCAATCTGTTCGTCGATCGCCCAGGCGATGGCTTCCCCGTATAACCTTGGAAAGCATATAGGTATCGAATGAGCGGCATCGAGAATTGTGTCATTATCGGAAGTGGTCCTGCCGGTTGGTCCGCCGCGATCTATGCAGCGCGGGCCAATCTACGCCCCCTACTCTTCGAGGGAGCGATGACCGAGGAGAATCGCGTCATGGGTAGGTATCCGATGGGACAGTTGGCACAAACGACCGAGGTGGAGAATTACGCTGGTTTCCCATCCGGCAAATTGAAGGAATTTCTCGAATCTGCCATCCCTGCCGACCGTCAGTACATGATTCCTCCCGTCGAGGAACATCCGCACGCGGTCACTGGCCCAGAGTTGATGGAATTGATGCGGACTCAGGCTACCAACTTCGGGACTCGCGTTATCACAGACGATGTTACGAGCGTCGACTTTCGGGGCAAGCCGCTCAAGCTGATCACCTCAGAAAACGGTACTTTCGAAACGCATACCGTGATTATCGCAACGGGTGCCAGCGCGAATTACCTGGGATTGCCCAGCGAAGATAAATTCAAAAACCGTGGCGTCAGCGCTTGTGCGGTTTGTGACGGTGCATTGCCTCGCTTCCGAAACAAACCTCTCGTAGTGGTCGGCGGTGGTGACTCCGCGGTCGAGGAAGCCAGCTATCTCACCAAGTACGCATCGAAGGTCTACATGATTCTTCGTCGAGGGGAAATGCGAGCTTCCAAAATCATGCAAGACCGAGCGCTCAGCAATTCCAAAATTGAGTTGGTCAAGTTTTCAGTCGTGGATGAAGTTCTCGGCGATGAATCGAATGATCGAATCGGTGTGACAGGCGTTCGGATTCAAAACGTAGAGTCGGGGGCGAAGACAGATCTCGACGCTTCCGGTCTGTTCTTGGCGATCGGCCACACACCGAATACCAAGTTCCTCGGTGGACAAGTCGAAACGCACTCGAACGGATACATTCGCTGGACCCAACCCTATCGGACTATCACCAGCGTACCTGGCGTTTTCGCTGCGGGAGATGTCGCTGACGATTACTACAGGCAAGCGATCACCTCGGCAGGGACCGGCTGTATGGCTGCACTGGATGCCGAACGGTACCTGGGCGCAGCAGGCATTCACTAGTCCGATCTGTTGCCAAGACGCCAGGAAACGATTTTGTCGCTCACCGAATCCCCTCGCCCGAAACGCAAAGCGGCAAAAAAAGATACGCTGCTAGATCTGCCGATTGTTGTGCGAGGCGCGCGCGAACACAACCTGCAAAATGTCGATGTCACCCTACCTCGGAACCAGCTGATCTGCTTCACCGGAGTGTCCGGAAGTGGTAAAAGCTCCCTCGCGTTCGATACGCTTTATGCAGAAGGCCAACGTCGATATCTCGAAAGTCTTTCAACCTACGCGAGGCAGTTCGTCGGCCAGCTTCCAAAGCCCGATGTCGATTACCTTTCCGGACTGAGTCCATCGATCTCGATCAGCCAAAAGTCGACAGGGAACAATCCGAGATCGACCGTCGGCACCATTACCGAGATTCATGATTTCTTACGTGTTTTGTTCGCACGGGTTGGAACGGGATTCTGTCCCGAATGCGCCAGTGAGATATCGTCCCAGACGCGTGACCAAATGGTGGAGAAAATCCACGCGCTGCCTCAGGAGCAGCACTATCTGATCCTGGCACCGATCGTTCGCAATCAAAAGGGAGAACATAAAGATCTTTTCGAGGATCTAAGACGACAAGGCTTTAATCGAGCTCGTATCGATGGCAAGGTTTACTTGCTGAGCGAAGCTCCCAGTTTGGAGCGCTTGATCAAACATAACATCGAACTCGTTGTCGATCGATTTGCGCCAGCGTCCACGAGTCGTCAACGCATTGCGGAAGCTGTCGATCTCGCCGTACGATTCGGCGAAGGAACAATGCTACTCGCTCCGTTGATCGATACGAAACGCAGCACCACGGTATCGAAAAAACCGAAGGGTACCAAAGCGAGTAAGAAAGCGCCATCGATCGATCCATTCCAGACCGAAGAACGCGCCGACGCCACCAACGCTGAGATGGTGAGCGACCCGGCCAACGACGTTATCTTTTCCTCCTCCTATGCCTGTGCCAAATGCGGTCGTTCGTACCCACCTCCCACGCCGCAACTACTCAGTTTCAACTCCCCTCAAGGGGCTTGCTCCGAATGCGAGGGACTCGGGGAGTCCTTTACCTTTTCCCCAGACCTGCTCATCACCCATCCTGAAAAGTCCATTAAGAACGGGGCCATCGATCTGATTGGTGGCTTTACGGAAATGACCCGTTGGTATCGGCGGTCGATCTCATTATTTGCAGGTGTGGTGGAAACAGCCAATGGTCTGCGATTGGGATCGCTGCTATCCACACCGTGGATCAAACTAACGGATCGACAGCGTCACTGGCTACTATATGGATACTCCAATGTCTCGGTGCGAGCCAAGGGACGAGCGATGCACGGCGAGGATTTCGCTGGCATCATCAAAGAGCTCTTGAGTAGCTATCGAGCTAGCAAGAACCCGATCTTCCGAAAGCGATATGAGAAGTACATGTCGATTGCTCCTTGTACCGAATGCAAGGGAGCCCGACTCAATGCCCAAGCGAGATCGCTGCGTCTCCTATCGAAACACCCTCACTTTCAAGAATCTCCATGGATGTCGATTGACGATATCTCTCGTTTGTCGATCGATGAGTGCAGTTGTTTTTTTTCGAGGTTGGAATTAACGGATCGGCAATGGCGGATCGCCACAGAAGCGGTCAAAGAGATTCGCAATCGACTGCAGTTCTTGCTGGACGTCGGACTAGGATATCTCGCCCTGAATCGTACCGCTCCCACCCTGTCAGGGGGTGAATCCCAACGCATCCGTCTCGCAAGCCAAATCGGCGCCGGATTGGTAGGTGTTCTCTACGTTTTGGACGAACCTAGCATCGGCTTGCATCCGCGAGACAACGATCGACTTCTTCAGTCTCTTAAACGATTGAGAGACCTAGGCAACACGCTGATCGTTGTCGAACATGACGAGGACACGATGCGCGCCGCGGATACGCTCGTCGACTTCGGACCCGGGCCTGGGGTGCGCGGTGGCAAGATGATCGCGTCCGGCACGATCGAGGAACTTTCCTCTATTCCCGAGAGCGTGACTGGCAGTTTTCTGAATCGTAAACGGACCGTCCGACGCCCTGAATCGAGACGAACGGGAAATGGAAACTTGTTAAAAGTCCTGGGAGCCGAGCACAACAATCTGAAAAAAATCGATGTGAACTTCCCCTTGGGATGTTTGATTGCAGTCACCGGCGTCAGTGGTAGTGGAAAGAGTTCCCTCATCACCGACGTACTCTCGCCTGCACTTGCAAACGCTCTCAACCGAGCCGAGGCCAAACCGGGTAAGCATGCCAAGATTGTCGGTCTGGAACATTTGGATAAAGTCATCGATATCGACCAGAGTCCGATCGGTCGCACACCGCGCAGCAATCCAGCCACCTATGTGAAACTGTTCGATGAGATTCGCGATTTATTCGCGGCGCTTCCCGAATCCAAACGGAGAGGTTTTACGGCGAGCACCTTCAGCTTCAATACGGAGCAGGGACGATGCACCGCTTGCGATGGACATGGTGCCAATCGACTCGACATGGAATTCCTAGCGGATCTATGGGTTCCCTGCGCGGTCTGCGAGGGTCGCCGTTACGCGCGACCGACCCTCCAAGTGGAATTCAAGGGTAAGTCCATCGCCGATTGCCTCGAACTCGATGTGCAGCAAGCTCTCGTTCATTTCTCTGAATTCCCGCGCATCGTTGAGAAGCTCCAAACCCTCAGCCAGGTCGGGCTCGATTACCTCAAACTGGGACAACCCTCACCGACCCTGTCCGGAGGTGAAGCCCAACGAATCAAACTCTCAAAGGAACTCAGTCGTCGCTCCACAGGAAAAACGATCTACGTACTCGACGAGCCGACGACAGGACTTCATTTCCATGACATCGATCTTTTGTTGAGTGTGCTGCAGAATCTTGTCGACCGCGGTAACACGGTCGTTGTGGTCGAACACAATCTCGATCTCGTTCAAGCGGCCGATTGGGTTATCGACCTCGGACCTGAGGGTGGAGCGGGTGGCGGTCAGGTATTGTGTACGGGAACACCTGAACAAATCGCTGCCCATGAGCAGTCCCATACCGGACGATCCCTTGAGAAATACTTTGTAGCCCACAAGCCTACCCGTAAATCAACAAAATCGTCACGCCCATCGAAGCCATCGTACGACTCAAAAATCCCCATACCCTCAGCGGAAACGATTCAGATCCACGGTGCCCACCAGCACAACTTGAAGAATATTCATTTGACGATCCCACGGAATCAGATGACAGTGTTCTGCGGACATAGTGGCAGTGGAAAGACCTCGATGGCTATGGATACGATCTATGCGGAGGGACAACGTCGCTTCGTAGAAAGTCTCAGTCCTTATGTCCGCCAATTTGTAGGGCAAATGCCCAAGGCCAGCGTCGATCGAGTCGATGGATTGAGTCCGTCTGTGGCTATCGAACAGCGGAATCTATCGCACACGCCTCGCAGTACCGTGGGTACTGTAACGGAGGTCTATGATTATTTACGGGTTCTGTTTGCGCGATTGGGGCAAATGCACTGCACTCAGTGCGATGAACCCGTCAGCTCCCAAACGAGCGACCAAATTGTCGATCGACTACTGGCGACGGCCGCCTCCCATTCCGGAGGACGTGCACTACTGCTCTCGCCCATCGCACCCTCGATGAACCAATCTCAAGAGCAATTTTTGGCCAGTCTCAAACAGCAGGGGTTCGTCCGAGTCCGTTTGAATGGACGGACGCATGAGATCGATTCGGTTCCGACTTGGCAGAATAAGAGTCGCAATGAACTGCAACTCGTGGTGGATCGATTGCAATGGGACAAACTGGATCGCAAGCGGCTAAGCGATAGTGTTCACACTGCCCTAACCATGGGGAATGGTGTTCTCCAAATCGCGATGGTAGACGATTCCCGATCCGAATTGCATTGGGACGTCAAAACGTTTTCGCTCCAGTTAGCGTGCAATCGATGTGGTATTTCCTTTCAACCCCTGACACCTCATAGTTTTTCATTCAACACCGCCGTGGGTTGGTGCGAAAGCTGCAGCGGAATTGGCACTCAAACCGGTACGGACCCCACCGCGATACTCGATGAGAATAGGTCGCTAGCCGAGGGAGGACTGCTGCTCTGGCCATCTCTCGAGATCCCAATGGCTCGTGGGATGCTGAGGGCCCTATGTCGAGAAACGGGTATCCCCATCGATCTGCCGATCAAACGATTATCATTAGGGCAACGATCGCTCCTATTGCATGGCTTACCCGATCGTGAATTCGTCGTATTCAAACACGAACTTCACGAAACACCGGCACTGTCGCGCGATCAGGAAAACACAGTCCATATGTCGTATCAGTACCGGGGTGTCTATCCGGCATTGGAACAAGCCGCCAATAGCAATATTGGGATGCGAATGCGACTGGCCAAGTACTTGGCTGAGGGAACCTGCACCGTTTGTGGTGGTTCACGAATCAGGCCCGAGGCTGCGCATGTTCGATTCCGCGAGAAGACAATCGCAGACCTGGTCCAGATGCCGCTCGGGGATCTGCATCCGTTCGCCTCTCAATGGAAACTTCTCAAACGTGAACAAAAAATTGCAGGCGAACTCCATCGGGAACTACTCCAACGTTTGAAATTTCTATGCGATGTCGGACTTGAATATCTGACACTGGACCGTACCGCCAATTCCCTGAGCGGCGGAGAGTCTCAACGCATTCGCCTAGCGAGCCAACTGGGGAGCGGATTGAGCGGTGTCCTCTATGTCTTGGACGAACCCACGATCGGATTGCACCCTCGTGACAACGCTCGTTTGATCCAGGCCATGAAAGGACTGCGCGATCTAGGAAACACACTGCTCATTGTCGAACATGATCGCGAGGTCATTGCGAGTAGTGACCAGTTGTGTGACTTTGGGCCAGGCTCGGGGCCTCTGGGGGGACAAGTCGTCGCTCAAGGAACTCCCAAGCAGATCATGCGATCGCGAAGCTCGGTTACTGGACCGTTTCTGAGTGGCAAGCGAGGGATCCAAACGCCTGAAAATAGACGCATGGAGCTACAGCCCACGGCACCCAAGTTCGCGTGCGATTACACGGATTGGGCACAACCGCTGAAAGGTTGGATCAGGGTGAAGGGTGCTCGTGAAAACTCCCTACAAAACATCGACGTATCGATCCCACTCGGTTGCCTCACTGCGGTGACAGGCCCCAGTGGGAGCGGCAAGAGCAGCCTCATCAATGGTATCCTCTATCCTGCCCTGGCGCGACAATTCTTTCGAAGCGAAAAAATGCCGGGGGCGCACGATCGGATCGAGGGTGGCAAGAACATCAACAAAGTTCTCCGAGTCGATCAATCCCCGTTAGGAATGTCCCCCTCCAGCAACCCTGCAACCTATACCGGAGTTTTTGATTATATCCGGCAACTTTTCCACACCTTGCCCGAAGCCAAGAAGCGAGGATTTGTCGCCGGGGACTTCAGTTTCAATGTTCCGGGTGGTCGATGCGAGAGGTGCCAGGGCCTAGGTCAGATTTGCATCCAAATGCATTTCCTTCCGGACGTCTGGATCGAATGCGACTCCTGCAATGGCAAACGTTATTCCGAGGAGATATTAGCCGTCAAATATCGTGACCACTCCATCAGCGATGTACTCGAGTTATCGATTGGAAAAGTCCGAGAGTTGATGAGCGAGATTCCACGGATCCACAAAATACTCTCCACGTTGTGTGATGTCGGTTTGGATTACTTGGCACTCGGCCAAAGCGCACCGACATTGAGCGGCGGAGAAGCCCAGCGGGTAAAACTCGCTGCCGAATTGTGTCGAACGGCCACAGGTAACACGCTCTATTTATTAGATGAACCCACGACCGGCTTGCACTTTGACGACATCATGAAACTATTGGATGTCCTGCAAGCGTTGGTCAGCGCAGGAAATAGTGTTGTTGTTATCGAACATAATCTCGACATCATAAAATGCGCTGACTGGATCATCGACATGGGCCCCGAAGCAGGTAACCAAGGTGGACGTGTCGTGTTCGCAGGCACTCCCGAGCAGTTAGTCGACTATGTCGCGAATTGGAACCGTCCGGTGGTTCATCCAGTCGTTGCGGAGAAAAACTCCAGGTACCGTCGCGGCAGCAAGGCAATACCCGAATCGCTTGCTCCTGACGCAGGGCCACGCCTGAGAAGTTATACTGGGGAAGCACTCCGAAGCGTTTTGTGAGATACAGGATTCTGGTAATTTCATAAATCCCTCACGACAGCCCAACTCCGTAAGACAGCTACGAATCGCTGCTAACCGCTCACAATCGGCTAGTACACTTCATTTGTGCGCCGCTTTCTTTCATTACCAAAGATCGATTATTGAGGACGTAGGGAGTTCTCGTCAAACACCTCGGGGAGCGTGTGAGGATGGTTGCAGGTTATCGTTGAATATCCTGGCGTTTGTGGTTAACCTTAGGCTATTGACCCTGACCACTTTCGATGAAGATCTAATGAAAAAGCTTGCTTACTGTTTGGTTGCCGCGTTCTCATTCACCTCGACTTACGGTTTGGTAACGGCCCAGGAGAACGCATCTTCAGCGATGCTGGGAATCAGCAAAGAGAAGCCGGCCTCAGGTCCCTCGGTTGCGATACCAGCTGGCTATATGGTCCCTTATCTCCATCAGATTGAGAGGACGAATATTTCGTTTGAGATGATTCCCGTTCCTGGCGGGGAAGTAACTATCGGATCGCCGGAATCCGAGGACGGGCGCGGCGAAGAGGAGGGACCGCAGTTCGCGGTTACGATCGAACCTTTCTGGATCGCCAAGACGGAACTCACCTGGGGAGAATACAAAACATTCATGCGGGCGTACGACGTTTTCAAGCGACTAGGAAGCGATGGAGTGCGCGTGGTCACTGAATCCAATCAAGCCGATGCAGTGACCGTACCAACCCCCCTCTATGAACCAAGCCATACTTATGAATTTGGCGAAGACCCTAAACAACCGGCCGTCACCATGACGCAGTACGCTGCCAAGCAATACACAAAATGGTTAAGCGGTATCACACGCGTACAGTACCGGCTCCCCACCGAGGCCGAGTGGGAGTATGCCGCTCGAGCAGGCTCGAAATCGAGGTATAGTTTCGGAGATGATCCGGCTGAATTAGACAAGTACGCATCGTTTGCCGAGAACGCACCGGAGGGATCTGCCAAGGTCGGTAGCAAACTACCCAACGCCTTCGGTCTTTATGATATGCATGGAAACGTTTGGGAATGGACGATCGATCAATTCGACGCCAAAGGGTTTGGTTCGAGAGCGGGTAAAAAATTAGCTTGGCGGGAAGCGACAGCTTGGCCGACACAGGCGGATTCTCGCTGCGTCAAAGGGGGAGGATGGCAGGACCCACCAGAACGGTTGCGATCCGCCGCTAGAATGGGCTCGGTGGACGAGGATTGGAAGTCCGAGGATCCCAATATCCCTTTGAGCCCTTGGTGGTATACGAGTGATCCCGCTCGCATGGTAGGCATGCGATTGGTCCGTTCGAATACTCCGCTTTCGAAGGAAGATATTCAAAAGTTTTGGGAAATCGACGATCCGAGTACCAAACAAGATGTTGGGTTCCGATTGCAGGAGGGGCGAGGCGCGACAGGCATTCCCGTTCCTGAACTCATTCCTGAATTCCAACGCAGAAAATAATCGATGATGCGTTGGAAAGATTGGGCGCAGCTAGTTCGCGTTCCGAATACGCTGACTGCGTGCGCGGACACACTCGCTGGTTTCTCAATAGCCGCTGGGGCTTGGAATGCTTCGCATGCGATTCCATTGATCATCGCCAGTTGTGCATCGATCTGCATGTATTGGGCTGGAATGGCTCTGAACGATGTCAATGATATTGAGGAAGACAAACAGAACCGTCGAAAAGGCCCCATTGTCGAAGGGCGTATCGCTTTGCAATCAGCCTGGTTGGCTGGCTGGGGGTTACTGATCGCTGGTGTCGTATTGTCGGTTATTGCAGCAGGGATGCTCGTCGATGCAAACCGTCAAACACGATTGGTATGGCCATGCTTGACGGCGATCCTACTAGCCGCAACGATCGTGCTCTACGACAGCCCGATCAAAAAGTCCATACTCGGCCCTTGGTGTATGGGAGCTTGTCGATCGCTCAACCTTCTCTTGGGGTTCACCATCGGACTGGCTGCAATTCCAGATATCGCAGCGAGGATAGGCGATCTCAAAAATACGCTAGTGTTACTCCCGATCGCGCACGGATTATTCGTTGTAGGCATCACCCTGGCGGCGCGTAAGGAATCCTCATGGAAACAATCCTCTCTGTGGCTTGCCAGCAGTTGGTCAGTCAGTCTCATCGCGGTCGTCGGCCTATCCATTTCGACTCTATTTGCATCCCAGGATCTCAAGCTCCGCCTGGATCCGCAGACGGGCTTTCCCCTGCTGATCGCCCTCATGGCATCACCGTGGTTGATCCGAGCGATTCGATCGATTCGGGACGGGACCGTCAGCAGTCTCGTGCCTGCAATCAAACAAGCAATCTTGACAATACTTTTCTTTGACGCGGCTGTTGCGCTTCAGTTCGCAGGGAACGTGGCTGGATTGATTGTATGTTCTTTAGCCATCCCAACGTTTGCATTGGGGCGTTGGTTTAGGGTGACTTAGGCTCGATTCGTATGCGGTAGGGTAAAAACCTTTTGGAGTGCGGTGGCCGAGCTTTGGAGTGCGGTGGCGACTAGACACCGCTTTGGAATAGGTTCTGGAATTCTCGTTGGAACGCCGCGGCCAGACTTTGGACTGCGGTGGCGTTTAAACTTTGGAGTGCGGTGGCGAATAGACACCGCTTTGGAATCCGTACTGAAAATGTATTTGGGATTTTGGCGAAGCCTTTTGGAGTGCGGTGGCGCTCAGACACCGCTTTGGAATCCGTACTGAAAATGTATTTGGGATCTCGGCGAAGCCTTTTGGAGTGCGGTGGCGGTTAGACACCGCTTTGGAAACCGTAATAGAGATGTTTCTGGATTTTGGCGAAGCCTTTTGGAGTGCGGTGGCGCTCAGACACCGCTTTGGAAACGGTACTGAATAGACGCG
>JBBAXA010000106.1:0-11455 GCA_040396935.1 Pirellula sp. | reverse complement strand
TCGCAAAGCTCTGAGCGTGCCACACTTTACCTTTCATAAAAATACAAATGCATGAAGTTTAACAGCGTTCGACTGCAAATCCCTCATACGCTTAAAAGCGCTGGGTGGCACGACCCTGAGCAACGCGAAGGGCGTGGTACGAATCGACCAGGTCTCCAAACTACTGACCGAACACCGACCTACAACCGAAGGACATACCCAATCGGTTTCGACGTGCATCTGTAGCAAGGGCTGAAATAACCTCCATTCCAAAGCGGCGTCTATTCGCCGCCGCACTCCAAAAGGAATCGAACTCCAAAAGGAAATGCCACACGGGGGATACAGCGATGTGTCTCTCGAACGATTCGTACGATCCATGCGAGGATGGACTCGCTCGATCGTTTTCCGACGGAAAGGCGATCGCAGAGTTGCGAGCACGATCGTTTCGTAATCCGTGAGTTCTGTTTCGGTAATCATTTCACGAGTTGATCAACAAGAACTGTTCGCCAATTCGTATGACATACAGCTCGTCATGCTTCGGTGGCAAACCGCCGCACTTTACCCTATCCATGATCACCCGCACCGATTCCCAGCTTTGCCCGCCGTGAGAGCTACGACTAAGGCCGAAACCTAGGAGCGATTCGCGAGAATTCACCTCTCGAACGGTCGTTTAAGAGATCGGTAGCCTCAGGATAATTTGGATGGGCAAACTCGGCATGATGGCTAAATCGACATCCACCCCTCCTGGGGCTTCGACGCCTGATAAGCGACGTGATTTGTCTTGGCTTGGTGGACAGGCCCGTTCCGCACAGACTACAATTTGTTGCTATTGTAAGTGATTATTCTTCAAGCGAATGACGGAACCCATTTTTAAACGCCTGGCACGATGCAGCAGCAAGAGAGGTGGACGCGATCACTTCACTCGCTGGAACGATAAACTAGGTTCTGTTGTAAGTAGAGCATTTTTTTAGCTACGATCTTCTAACTGCCTCGCAATCTTTGTTGGCCCGACTGTGATAGGGTCGATGGTCAGGCTAATGATTGACAGTTCAACGGATTTGGGGAAATGAATCGTATTGTCGCAACAACCCTCATTGCTGCGTGTCTAGTCGCGAGCGCGGTTTCTGCTCAGACAGTGACCACGCCCGAAAAGATCGCTCGGCTTCGAGTGCATCCTTCGTCGGTGCTGCTGGGTGGTATCCATCGTGGCCAACAGTTGTTGGTCACAGCCGAATCGGACTCAGGCCGCCTGCGGGACGTTACCCACTCGGCTCGGTTTTCCGTTCAGCAACCTGGAATCGTCGAGTTCGATCATTCGCGCGTCGTCAGCCAATCCGATGGACAAACGGAGGCTGTGATTGACGTCGACGGCGTTCAAGTCACCGTTCCCATCACGGTTCGTGGTCACGACGTGTTTCCACCGATCGATTTTGCAGGGGATGTCGTGCCACTTCTTTCGAAGCTCGGTTGCAATCGCGGCGGTTGCCACGGGAAGGCTTCGGGACAAAACGGATTCCGCTTGTCAGTCTTCGGCTTTGATCCATCCGCTGATTACAACGCCTTGGTAAAGGAAGGTCGAGGGAGACGCGTCTTCCTGGCGGCACCCGAAGAAAGTCTGTTGGTCAAAAAAACCATCGGGGCGATCGCGCATGGTGGCGGTCAGCGCACGGAACCGGGCTCGGACGACCATCATTTGTTGTTGGAATGGATTCGGCAGGGAGCGCCTCGCGAAAGCGGCGGTGCCCCAGTTCTCGTCGGATTACAACTGGAACCCTCCCAGCGTGTGATGTCTGCTCGCGGTTCACAACAAATTGTCGCCACGGCTCTTTACTCCGATGGCAGCCAGCGCGATGTCACCTCCGCTGCAACCTATTCGAGCAACGCTGAGGAAATTGTCAAAGTGGAAGAGTCGGGCCGAATCGATTCAGGAGATGTCCCTGGCGAAGCTGCGATCACCGTAAACTACATGGGCCAAGTCGGTACGGTTCGAATTCTTTTGCCACGCGCAACACTCACCCCTTACCCGACACCACCGTCCAACAACTCCTTGGACACCTTTGTCTGGAACAAGCTCTCTCAACTGGGTATCGAGGCGGCCCCCCTTTGCGACGACGCGACCTTCCTTCGCAGATTGTATGTCGATGCGATCGGAACGCTTCCCACCACCGATGAGGTTCGCCAGTTCCTAGCCGACCCCGGGCAATCGAAACGCGCACGAGCCATCGAACAGGTACTTGATCGAGGCGAGTTCGCAGACTACTGGGCGTTGATCTGGTCCGACATCCTCTTGGTCAACCGCGAAAAACTCGGTGAACGTGGAGCCTATGAATTCCATCGTTGGCTGCGCACACAAATCGCATCCAATCGCCCCTACGATGTGTGGGTGCGTGAGATCATCACCGCCTCAGGCAATTCAGCACGAGTGGGACCAGCCAATTTCTATCGCGCTCTCCGGACTCCAGAGGATTTGGTTCGCAGTGTCAGCCAAGCGTTTCTCGGATTGCGAATGGACTGCGCCCAGTGCCACCATCATCCCTTCGATCGTTGGGGACAAGACGATTTTTACGGGATGGCAGGTTTTTTTAATGGACTGGAACGGAAGCGACTCGCCGCGGATCGCGAGTTGATCGTTCACAGCCGGATGAAACCTGCGACCATGCCCCTGACCGGTAAAGTCATTCCCACGCGAACGCTAGCGGGTGAAAGCGCCGTGATCGAACCCGACGTCGATCCGCGACAGACGCTAGCTGATTGGATGACCGCACGGGATAACCCGTGGTTTGCGAAATTGGTCGCTAATCGCCTGTGGAAGCACTTCCTCGGTCGCGGCTTGGTAGAACCCGAAGATGATTTGAGGAGCACCAATCCAGCGACGAATGAACCGCTCTTAGAGTTTTTGACCGAACAAGTCGTTGAGCATGATTTCGATTTGCGAAACCTCATGCGTCTGATTTTGAATTCGCGTGTCTACCAGCTCTCTAGCGCAACGAATGAGACGAATCGGGAGGACACACAAAATTTTTCGCACCACTTCGTTCGTCGGTTGCGGGCAGAGGTGTTGTTGGATGCAGTCTCGCAGGTCAGCGGCTCTCCTGAACACTATGCTGGAAAACCCTCCGGTACACGTTCCATTCAGCTTTGGGATAACCGGTTACCCTCCTACTTTCTCGACACCTTTGGACGGTCACAACGCGATTCGCCCTGCGCCTGCGGCAGTTCGGGGGAACCCACTATGGCACAGGCGCTCCATTTGATGAACGCTCCCGAACTCGAGGAGAAGATTCGCGGGGCATCGAGCCGAGCTGCCGAATTGAGTTCGGCTCTGGACAGGGGGGACCTCACGCGCGAGCAACTCGTCGATGAATTGTGCTTGATGGCATTGGGTCGATCCTCGAGGGAGCATGAGCGGCGAATAGCCAGCAAGCTATTCGAGCTCCAACCGTCGCGCGAAGCGACTGAAGATTTCTTGTGGTCGCTGCTGAACTCCTACGAATTCCTGTTTGTTCATTGAAAGGAAGAAAGATGAGAAACATCGCCAGAGGAACCTACTGCGACGGCCTGCAGCGACGCGAGTTTTTACGCGTCGGTTCGCTGGCTGGTTTGAGCTTGTCTGAAGTATTGCGTTTGCAGTCGGTCTGCCGCGCCGAGGCAGGGCCACGCGATGTAAACTGCATCTTCATCTTCATCATCGGCGGCATGCCTCACCAGGATATGTGGGATTTGAAACCCAATGCGCCCGCAGAGATTCGCGGTGATTTCAGCCCCATCTCGACGGCGGTTTCGGGTATCCAGATCGGCGACGTTTTGCCCAAAATCGCCCGGGTCACGGACAAACTAGCCATCCTTCGAGGAATGACGCACGGCGATTCGGATCACGGTCGCGGTTACCACATCATGATGACGGGCAAGAAGGCAGGCACCGGCGATTTCAACGGGCAAGCCAACAACAATCAACACCCTTCGTTCGGCTCAATGGTCGCTCGAATGGGTAAGCCCGGAGCTCTGCCATCCTACATCTCGCTCCCCAATTTTCTGAACAGCGGCGGCCCTTCTTTCCTCGGCCCAAGCTATGGTCCGTTTGTCATCGACGCAGACCCGGCTGCCCCGGAATTCGCTGTCCGAGACGTCGTTCTCCCGGCGAACGTGACCTTGGACCGAAGCTACCGCCGCCAGCAGGCGCTCCGCGAAATCAACGCGCTCGAGGAACGTGTCGAAAAACTCGCTCCTCAAGTCAAATCGCTCGATGAATTCTACCAGAAGGCTTACAAACTGATGACGTCGCAAAAGGCCAAGGAGGCTTTCGAAATCGGTCGCGAACCGGAATCGGTGCGAGAAGCCTACGGCATGACGAGTATTGGCCAATGCAGCCTGCTCGCGCGACGCATGGTCGAAGCCGGTTGCCGCTTTGTGAGTATTGAGAATGGCCACTGGGATACGCATCGCAAAAATACCTATAGTCTCCGCGAACTACTCTGCCCAGCGTTCGACCAGGCTATCCCAGCGCTGATCAACGATTTAGCGGACCGCGGCCTGCTCGATTCGACTTTGGTTGTCGTTGCCACCGAGTTCGGACGAACACCGCGTATCAACGAACTGGCTGGCCGCGACCATTGGCCCAATGCATTCTCGATCCTGATGGCGGGCGGTGGAATCAAAGTAGGGCAGGTCATCGGCGCTACCGATAAACATGCTGCCGAAGTCATCGACCGACCGATGACTCCGCAGGATATGGCCGCGACCATCCTGCATGTCCTCGGTATCGATTACAAAACCGTCCTTCATACGCCGTTGGGTCGACCGGTACCGCTCGTCGATGGGGGCCAACCCATCTCAGAACTGATCTAGCCCTCGTCGAAGAACGTCCATTCGTCTTCTGACACGAGCGCTCAGTAGAGACTCATAAAATGACATGCTGCCATGAAGTGCCTTCGAAACAAAACGAGTACAACCCACCAGCGCACGACACTTCCCAGCTGGACATATCCCAGTCGGACATATCCGAGATGCGGTCAAACTAGGTTGGGTTTTCACGTATCACATGCATCTATCCAGGAATGAATCGTGAGCTGTTTTCGATCGATGATTCGGTTCGTAGGGATCGGGATGATTTATTCGGTAGTTCTCGTTTCGAGTGCATTTGGTCAGCCTCGACCATCGCTAGCTCCGTCGAGCACACATATTTTCCCAGCGGGAGCGCAGCGAGGAACGACAGTCGAGGTCCGCGTTGGCACCGAATGCTCTCCACCAGGCGCGAGTCTGTTCCTCGAGGGTTCGGGAGCCCATCTGCATGTCGATCGACTCGAGAAGGAAGCCTCCGAGGATGGCGAGCCATCGGCGCGGCGACCTCCTACCGAGATTCCAATCACCTATCCGCGGCAATGGCATTCGAAGATATCCTTGGATGCCGATGCTCCTCTCGGTGTCGCGTACTGGCGAATCAGTTGCGCCCAAGGTGGAACGGGTTCTCGTCCCTTCTTAATCGGTGACCTGCCTGAATGCATCGAACGTGAATCGAACTCGATACCCTCGCGCGCCGAAGCGATCCAGTTGCCGATCACCGTGAACGGACAGATTTGCGGTGAGCGGGACGTCGACTACTACCGATTCCACGCCGAAGCGGGTCAGTCTGTGGTGTGTGAAACGATCGCAGGTCGCATCGGGTCGCGGTTGGATCCACACGTGGAGATTCACGATCTATCCGGCCAGCGGTTGGATACGGCACAATCGTACAACGGTAGCGACCCGGTGCTCGTCTTCGAACCCGAGCAGTCAGGCAATTACCTGCTCCGTGTGGCCAACATTAGCGCTTCCGGCAGCCCGGCCCATGTTTACCGCATCCAACTCACCTCGATGCCCTATGTACGCTGTGCATTTCCATCCGGAGGTCAGGCAGGTAAGCAACGCGAATTGGAATTCCTCACGCTCTCCGGCAGAGGCGAATTGCTTTCGACCCAGCGATCGATTCTGTTTCCCGGCGAACCAGGGAACTTCATCTATCGCGATCCAGAGCGTGCTTTAGGCGATACCGTTCTCTCGGTAGGAGGATCCACCAGCGTTGTTGAGCACGAGCCGAATAGCATCGAGTCCCCCATGGCGATCACCTTGCCGACAACCGTAGACGGCCGCTGCGCGGATCCTAAAGACGAAGATTGGTACTCGATCCGGTTGGATCACGACCAACGTGTGGCGATCACATGCGCTGCCGCCTTACCCGGCGCGCCGGCTTGGCCAGTCCTGACACTGACGGATGCTACAGGAAAGCAATTGACCAACAGTCGCAGCGTCGATGCTGCTGATCGCATGTGCCACATCGAGTGGCAGATGAAATCCGACACCGAATATCGTATTCGCGTACGCGACCAGCAATTTGGCGCACAGGGTGGAGCGGAATTCATCTATCGGCTTGGTATCGAACCTGCTCGTCCCGATTTTGAATTGCAGATTGCATCCGATGTTCTTAACGTACAGCAAGGTAATAAAGCGCCCTGCGAAATATCGGTGCGGAGATTCGGTGGCTTCGAGGGACCAATCGATTTGAGCTTTGTCGGGATGCCCCCTGGAATCAAAGTGGAACCCTCCAAGATTCCCGAAAAAGCCAATAAGCTCGTCTGCCAGTTCTCAGCCCTCGACGACGCACCCTCCGACAGCTACTCGCTCACCATCGTCGGTAGCGCGAATATCGATCAAGCTACGGTCGAGCATCAAGTTCAGGCTCGTCACCTCGGATGCGACAACGAAGGAATTGCCATCCAGTCCTCGACAATCGACCGATTGCATCTGACAGTTCAGCACAAACCTGTTTTTCGGTTGCAATGCAGTGAAGCGTACATGTACGCTCATCGCGGTTCGGTCTATCCCTATCAGATGGAAGTTCTGCGGCTCGACGGATTCGACGGTCAAATCCAGGTGCAACGAGGCGACCGTCAAAATCGCGACATGGACGGAATCGAAATGCTCGACGTCGTCGTACCGCCCGGGCAAACCAATTTCACTCTCCCTATCTACTTGCCGGAAACGATGCACATCAACGTGCAGGGGCAATCTCAGCTCTACGCCCAGGCATACGCTACTTTTGTGGATGCCTATCAGAGACCGCAGTCGGTCCTGGTGTTGTCGGAAAAGCGCAACATGCTCAGAACGTTGCCACAAGTGGTGAAGCTGAAGGCCCTCGACCAAAAGTTGCATATGGGTAAGCTGCACGAGGGGGATACGATCGCATGTCGATTTCTATTGCAGCGCACAAGCAATTTTCTAGGTCCGATGCGACTGGAATGGATCCCTTCGAGCCCTTCGGACAAAGCAATTTTTTCTGCGGAAACCGTTACCATTCCAGCTGGCGAGTCGGAAGGTACTCTGATGGTACGGGTGATGAAAAATCCTGCCCATGAATATCGCGAAACACTCCTCCGTTTTCGAGCTACAGGAACCATGAATGAGGACCAGGTAATCAGCGAAGACACGATCCAATTCGCGATGGCAAACTAATGCAACAATCTCGTCTCGAATTATCCTCGCTCATCCTTTCTGTCGTTTGAAAACACAGCGACCGCGAACTCGGATCCTGATCTGGATTGCACCTGAAGCCGGATCTGGAGCGCATTGCAAAGCGGCGTCTTTTCCCCGCCGCACTCCAAAAGAGAAACTCACATAGGGACACATCCAATCGGAATCAATTTTGATTTGTAGCGATGCCTTAAATAACTTCCATTCCAAAGCGGCGTCTATTCGCCGCCGCACTCCAAAAGGAACGGAATTCCAAAGAATAGCCCACCCAGCGAAGGGATTACCGAAACCCGCATAGCTTTCTTCGCCCAGATACCGTGCCATCAACTCAGAATCAACTCCAACACCGGACTGCTCGCGCTCTACCGCTTCTATTATGAAACCGGATTGTTCACGCAATTCCGCGCGTGAATTGTAAGCGGCGCTAGCCGCCCAGTATGTTTATCGGCTGGTATTCGTGTGAGCGGCGCGGCGCTAGCCGCCGGTGGCTGTTTGGACCTATCTAATGCAACAACACGCCCATCGCAAAGCTCTGAGCGTGCCACACCATAACTTTTAATCAATACAGATTCATGATGTGTAATCGATCTGGGTGGCACGTCCCTGAGCACAGCGAAGGGCGTGGAACAAATCGACCAGGACTCCACATCACCGACTTGACAACCACCTACCTCCGAAGGACATAACCAATCGGTTTCGAAGTGGATCTGCAGGAAGGCTTGAACTAATGTCCATTCCAAAGCGGCGTCTATTCGCCGCCGCACTCCAAAAGGAAATGTACTCCAAGAGGAACGGAATTCCAAAACGAATCGAACTACAAAGGGAACGGAACTACAAAGTAAATCGGACTCCAAAAAGATCTACCCCTGGGATGCGTTCTAAAACGAGAGCCTAACGCAGGTGCTCGAAGGGACAGAGGTTCCTAGCAAATCGATCCCCTCTGCAGATCTTGTTTGGGCAAATCGATGTGTAACGCTGGCAATCAGCGAGGCCGAGGAGTTGACTCACCGCAAGTCAAAAACAGCCGATCGAGGCGATCGTCTGTATCGTTTTGCTCTGGCTCTTCGACTTGCTAGAACCCATGTAAGTCTTGAGTTGGGCTCGTCCGAGTGATGGAACCCGCTTTCAATCGTAGGACATTCCCAGCACGAGGGGTTTTCCCCATGGAGATCTGCGGTATCCCCCGGCTCCCTGGAATCTGGCGTAACCCAAACAATCCTCACTTTCCTAAACAATCCTCTAATCCAACGCTTGATCGAAAAAAAATCCGACTCACTGTCGTTGTCATCTCTTTGCATCGATGCGGCAACCTAATCTTCTGGAAACACGATGGTGCTAATCATGCTGGTTGTAACATGCCTCCGAATTACATTGCTTGTCAGCGTAAACAAAAAGGTGCCGCTGCGGTCGAACTGGCCGTATCGTTGCCTGTCTTAGCCCTTTTGCTTTTTGGGACCATTGAAGCTTGCACGATGATCTTCCTTCAGCAGTCTCTCGAGATTGCTGCTTATGAAGGGGCTCGAGTCGCGATTTTGCCGAAGGTACAACTAAGCGATGTAGAAGCAACCGTCAATGAGATCCTCACCGGGCGTCGAGTCAACGGCGGCAGGGTGACCATAACTCTACTTCAGTACTCGGATCAGGAGGGAAAGTGGGTGAATGTGAATCAGCCCAATTTCCAAGAAGTAGCGTATGGAACGTTTATCAAGGTCGATGTAGCGGCGATGTGTAGCAGAAATGCAGTGTTCAATTTGCGGTTTTTCGGTAATCAAGAAATGACAGGTTCCGCGGCCTTCATGAAGGAATTTTGATGTCGAAAATCACCTTCGCACGACAACATCGTCATCAACGGTTCATGACGCGTTCGGGAGCGATTCTCCCCCTCCTCGCCCTAGGCATGCTTGCGATCGTGATCTTAGCTGCCTTTGCGATCAACATCGCTTATCTCGAACTCAATCGCACTGAAATGCATATTGCATCCGACTCGGCATCGAGAGCTGCCGCTCGCGAGTTTATGATTTCGAATAGCTATGACGCTGCTAAACGGAGAGGTCGACTCGCTGCGGAACTGAATCCGATCGGTGGAAAAGCTTTGATACTCGCCGATGGAGACTTTGTATTCGGACAAGCGCAGCGGGATTCTCTGACAACGCGATATACATTCAGTCCGAGCGGAGCGAATCCCAATGCGGTGGAGGTCACTGCACGTCGCACACAAAGTTCGGCCAATGGTCCCATCAAAGCGCTTATCCCCAATCCGTTCGCGACGACGGGCATTAACTCAACTCAGACGGCGAGGGCCAACCAAACGGAGGTGGACATCGCCATTGTCTTGGATAGATCCGGGTCGATGGCTTTTGCGTCCAACGAGTCTGCCGCTGGATTCCTTCCTGAGGCAGCTCCGCCAGGCTGGAACTTCAACGGTCCCGCTCCGAGCCCTAGCAGATGGCGTGATGCTGTCGAAGCGGTCGGGGAATTCCTTAACGATTTAACCGCTTCGCCTGTCAACGAGCTGGTGTCTCTTTCGACATACAACGAGGGGGTGATCATTGATCGCGCATTGACATCCAACTACGCTTCGATCCGAACGGGTATGGAAAACTACAGCAACTACTTCGTAGAAGGTGATACGAATATTGGAGGTGGAATCTTTGCGGGACTGCAAACTTTCTCATCGTCGCTCAGCCGCCCTCATGCTTCGCGTGTCATTATCGTGCTCACCGATGGAATCGACACCGTAGGGAGCAATCCAGTGTTCGCTGCCGAAGAGGCAGCTAAACAGAAGGTGATGGTTTTTGCGATTACTTTTTCCGACGAAGCGGATCAATCGATGATGAAACTCGTCGCCGAAAAAGGTCTTGGTAAGCATTATCATGCGTCGAGCGGATCCAGTCTCACGGGAGTGTTTCGCGATATTGCTCGTCAGCTGCCAATCCTCCTATCGAGATGACCAAACAATGAGGAATTCATCGACAATTGACTCCTCGCGATCCGGTGCATACACCGTCGAATTCGCATTTGTACTGCCGATCGTGTTCCTCTTGTTTTTAGGGGGTATCGAATTCGCGCGGATGTATTTGGTCCGCCACATCGTAGATAACGCTTCCTACGAAGCGGCTCGGCATGTGATTGTCCCAGGAGCTACGGCGGACGAGGCGATTGCGAAAGCAAATGCGATACTCCAGACCATCAAGGCAGTCGGCGCCCAGGTTCAGATCACCCCGAATCTAATTACGGAAGATACAAAATCGGTGACGGTCAAGGTGACCTTGCCATGCAACCTCAACATGCTGGGCCTTGGCAGGTTCTCAAGTGGGCTCAACATGGTCTCGGAGACCAAATTGTTTACCGAGCGAAACCTGCTTCAGAAGGTAGACGCTGTTCTGCCACCTCCACCGCCACCCCCTCCACCTCCTGTGGACCCGGATCCACCGCAACCTCCCGTTACCGATCCAAATCCACCGCCACCACCTCCTCCACCGCAGCCTCCCGTCACCGATCCAAATCCACCGCCACCCCCTCCGCCGCAGCCCCCCCGTAGGCGACGTTAGTTCCAAAAATTGAAGAGTTTCCTATAGAACAGCCGCGAGCGAACTGCCTCGGGGACGAACTGCCTCGGGGACACAGCCAATCGCGGTGCCTCGAGGGACACGGCCAATCGGACTCGACGTGCATCTGTAGCAAGGGCTGAAATAACTTCCATTCCAAAGCGGCGTCTATTCGCCGCCGCACTCCAAAAGGAACGGAATTCCAAAGAATAGCCCACCCAGCGAAGGGATTACCGAAACCTGCATAGCTTTCTTCGCCCAGATACCGTGCCATCAACTTAGAATCAACTCCAACACAGGACTGCTAGCGCACTACTGCTTCTGTTATTACACCGGATTGCTTGCACAATTCCGCTTTTAATTGTGAGCGGCGCGGCGCTAGCCGCCCGGTATGTTTATCGGCTGGTATTCGTGTGAGCGGCGCG
>JBBAXA010000105.1:0-11516 GCA_040396935.1 Pirellula sp. | reverse complement strand
AAACGTGGGGTGGATTTCAAAGGCCGGATCCGTGAACGCTTGAACGGTCCCGCTCGAAAGTAGGTACCGAAACTTCTGTTGCCAGCTGAATTCCTAACGCGAATTCAGCTAAACTGGATGCGGGATGCATTCAACAAATACGAGCTATGTCTGTCAGCGGCTGCGATTAGCTTTTGGATTCCATTCATGCATGATCAAGCGATCTCGCGAAGAACCTTATTGCACTCACTAGGTGGCGGTTTCGGCTCACTCGCCCTCTCGAGTATGTTGCTCGCGGACGAGAGTTCGAAAAGGGATCCGTTTACACTCGCACCGAAACAATCGCATTTTCCAGCCAAGGCAAAGGCGGTGATCCAACTCTGCCAGAACGGCGGCCCCTCGCAAATGGACTTGTTCGACCACAAGCCCGAGTTGTCCAAACGCGACGGTCAGTCCCATCCGGAAGAGGTCGAAGTGTTTCAACTCGGCAACAGAAATGTCTTGATGGGAACCCCATTTCAATTCTCCAGGCACGGTCAATGCGGAATGGAGTTCTCGGAACTGGTGCCACATTTGGGTTCGGTCGCAGACGATCTTTGTCTGGTGCGATCCATGTACACCGAGAACAACAATCATCCCTTCGCGCTGAACATGCTGCAGACCGGAAAGACATTCAATGGCCGACCTGCCATGGGCTCGTGGATCGGTTATGCCCTAGGAACCGAAAACCAGGATCTGCCTTGCTACATCGTGCTTCGCGATCCAGCAGGTTACAACACATCTGGAAAAATGGTTTGGTCCAGCGGCTGGTTGCCTGCGGTTTATCAGGGGACGGAGTTCAGCTCGTCCGGTTCACCCGTCCTCCACTTGAATCCCGCTCGTTCGTCTGCCTGGGAGATGCAACGCCGCGCGAGAAGTTTCTTGCGAGAACTCAATGCTCAGCATCTGGAGCAGCATCCGGGTGAATCGGAACTCGAAGCGCGCATCGAAAACTTTGAGCTGGCGGCCCGTATGCAATTGACCGCGACCGAGGTTCTCGATCTGTCCCAGGAAACCGAAGCGACTCGCAAACTGTATGGAATCGATCATCCATCGACCGCAGGTTATGGAACTCGATGCTTGATGGCCAGACGATTGATCGAGTCAGGAGTCCGATTCGTACAGATTTTCCCGCCACTCGATCCCTCGTTCCAGCCATGGGATAACCATTCGAATCTCAAGAACGATCTGCGAAAAATCTGCGGTCATGTCGATCAACCGAGCGCTGCTTTGATCACCGATCTCAGACAACGGGGACTACTCGAGGACGTGATTGTGATGTGGACAGGTGAGTTCGGTCGTTTGCCAATCACGGAAGGGGCTAACGGACGCGACCATAATCGACACGCTTTCAGTACGCTCATGGCGGGTGGCGGTTTCAAGGGTGGATACATCTATGGGGCTACCGATGAGTTCGGATATAAGTCGGTCGAGAACCGAGTGAGCGTACCGGATCTCCACGCAACAATCCTGCACCAATTAGGGATCGACCACCGAAGTCTTTCCTTTATCCATAGCGGTCGACCCGAACGACTGACCGATCCCGACGTTACCGGCGCCCGAGTGGTCGCTGAGTTACTGGCGTGAATCGATGCGGTGAGCCCCCCCTCTCAACCCTAAGTTCTGGTTCCATTCTGGGCAGGAATACTCCGCTCGTGGCTGCTTCCTCACCCTCCCAAAGGGTGGGAATGCATCATGATGGATTTCGAAACACTCGTCCGCAGGTTTCGGTGCAACGGATTCCCAGGATCATTCATTCAGAAAGCTACGAAAGATACGAGGCGAGCGTGAAGAGTAAGAGGTAAGTATGGAATGCATGGAAAAAGACAGTTGTTTACAAATCTGAGTGAAACGAGAAGCCCGCGGCGTGTTTGACTTTCTTAATCTATCGTAGAAAAGTGAGTATTATTCTGCAGACTCATCGCTTCTTTGTGTTGTTAAGACGATACAGCATGATGAGAATAGAGTTAGAGTTTTGGATTCCTGGATTTCGATTGGCGTAAAAGGACCTTGTTCCTTTTTGGCTTGTTCTCGGTTCGCCAGCAAATTTTCGATGAGAATCGTATGCCTGGCTTTAGTCTTACGACTGGCGTGTCAGAATATCAAGCATAGATAAACGCGCAGCTTCGAGTATTAGAAGTAAACGAAAGCTCAACTCCTGATCATCCGTTGTTTTGATGCAGAGTTCATGTGGAGAAGATGAGTCATGAACGTTCCATCGGCGAACAAATTATCTTCAGCAGAAACCGAAGCCTCGATGTCTCACCAGACGGAAAGGACTCAGGCTCATTCCTCGGGACCCGTCGAGGTGTCATCGGACAGCCCCAGTTTCGGACCGCCGACAGTCGAGGGGGATTTAGGTCAGCTAGGAAAGTATCGCATCCTCAAGAAGCTAGGACGCGGCGGGATGGGGGAGGTCTATCTCGCGTTCGACTCCCGGTTGCAACGCAAGATTGCGCTGAAAATCATGCTGCCCAGCGCAGCTTCCAATGCAACGGCTAAAGATCGGTTTCTACGCGAGGCGCGCGCCGCAGCTCAGATCAGTAGTGACTATGTCGTGGGAATTTATGAAGCGGACGAGATCGACGGCTTGCCTTACATCGCGCTCCAGTTCTTGCAAGGCTATCCACTCGATGAGTATCTCACGAAAAAAGGAAATCCACGGCTTTCCTCTAGCCTTCGAATTATGCGAGAGACCGCTCTCGGACTCGCTGCAGCTCACAAACTCGGATTCATTCATCGAGATATCAAGCCGGCGAATATCTGGTTGGAAGCACCCAACGGTCGGGTCAAGATTCTGGATTTTGGTTTGGCAAAAGCCCTGGAGAGCAATGATGCGAACGAGCTCACACGTACTGGCATGATCATGGGTACGCCAGCTTATATGGCTCCGGAGCAGGGGATGGGAAACAAGGTCGATGCCCGCACCGACCTCTTCAGTTTGGGATGTGTTCTCTATCGATTGGCAACCGGAAAGCTCCCATTTGACAAACCAACTCTGATGGGAACGCTCGCAGCGATCGCCACCGAAGACCCCACTCCCGCAGAGCAACTCAACCCTGAAGTGCGAACAGAATTGGGAGACCTAATTCGACGTATGCTCGCCAAGAAGCCGGAAAATCGACCGAGCGATGCGGATGAAGTTGCACAGGAATTAGAACGTATCCTCGCTTTAGGAAAAACCACGATAGAAAAGATCGACTCGGAACCGAATCAAGAGCCTCCCGTCGATTCCGCGGCACTCTATCCCATGGAAGTGACCGCTCCGCCGAACAGTAGCATCATCGGCAACACATCGATCTCGCCCAAGCCCCAAGCGGTTTTGCCTCCCAAAAAACCGAGGAACTTCTGGTTACCCGCAATCGGTCTTGCAATGTTTGGGGCATTCGGTTTGGTATTCGCACAAGTCATTATTAAGATCAAAAACAAAGACGGATCAGAAACGGAGATCAAAGTCCCAGAGGGAGCCGCAGTCGAAGTCACCCAAAACAATACAACGGTGACAATCGGCCCCAACCAAAGCCAGAACGCGACGAATCGTCCGGCTTTGAACAATGGCGAGTCGATTGCGAACACCAATAGCACTCGGGCCTTAAGCAACGACAAGAAGGTAGACCCCTCGATCGAAACAATTGCGAAGAGGGATACACTCGAACCTGCGAAGAGTCCTTACGTTTGGAATCCCATGGCTTTGGGGAGCAGCCCTCTAGACAAGTTAGACCCAAGTGCGATCCCCGTGGAGGAACGTTTCGATTTTCAACCCGATGAGATTGTGGCCGTGATCGGAAGCCACACGCAGCGGCACTGGGGACCTTGTGTCGCAGTGGCGCTCAACGCTGCAGAAACCCGAGCAGCGACCAGTTCCACGAATGGCGAGGTGATCGTTTGGGACTTAGGGACGCTCAAACCGCTGAAACGATTCCGTCCTGACCGAGGGGCCTATCGCAACCCTTACCGGATGAGGTTCGCCGAAAATGACAATCAACTAGAACTGCTCAGTCGCTCCAATATCTTTTATTCCGTTTGGGATATCTCCGACGAGCCGGAGATGATCCATTCCAGCAGCACCTCTTCTTTGTACGCCATGTCGGCAAGTGCATGGCTCGAGCGTGGTAAGACACTCATGCTCGATCTGTTCGAAAATCGTGAATTTGCGCTGATCCAACTGTCCGATGGCGGCTTTGAGGAAAGGGCTCGGGTCAAGCTCGAGCCGTACCAAGTGCGATCGAATGTGATGGCTGCAACGGATGTGAATCAGGTTTTCTATGTCGCTCCCGGCATGAAACTTCATCGAGCTACCGTCAAAGAGGCTCAGTTGACGAACGATGAGGAATTACCCATCCCTCTACTTCCCGGCGATCCCTCGATCCGAGGATTGAGTCCCGATGGAAAACTACTGGCGATCAGGGACGACCAGGGAACCGTTTGTTGGGACTTGACCGACAACCCTCCCAAGGTTCGATGGCGTGAACGGGAAGGGGGCTATTATGAAGCTAGTTTGTCTCCCTGTGGACGCTGGGTAGCGATCGGCGGGGATTACGGACTGAATCTTTACCAAGCGACTCCTGAAGGACTCACTCTCGTCAAAAAGATCGATGAGCAGACTTACCATCAGGGGAGTATGGTGTTTTCCAAGGATGGGAACCGAGCGATCCTAGCCGGTGGGAACGGCTTCGTTCGCGTCTGGGATCTCTCCGCTTCGTCGCCCAAAGAAATCGTCCCCTTCGACCCAACCACAGCTTTCATTCCGCCAACGCGCGAGAGTGCGGTGGGATTCACTGCGCTAGCATCTTCTGATGGACAATTGGTTCTGAGCCCCAGCAATTTCGGACATGGCCCAGTTGCGCGGGGGCAACTTTGGGATCTCACTGGAACCGTCCCCAAACCTCTAGCTTATTTGACGCCTCCTGCGTCGGCACTGTTTTTCACCGCTGGAAAAGATCGAGTCATCACTATGCACACGTATTCCAACGAACCGCCACGTGTGCATCCATTGAGGGAGGGACGTTTCTCGAGCAAAACCAATCAGTACAGCGTTGGAAACTCGTTCGGCATGATCTCTCCGGATGGCCGTACGGCGGTCCATTACTTTCCGTTGGCGGAGGGGCAAAAGACATTCGAG
The DNA here is from genome assembly GCA_040396935.1 of Pirellula sp. Taxonomy (GTDB): domain Bacteria; phylum Planctomycetota; class Planctomycetia; order Pirellulales; family Pirellulaceae; genus JBKCUI01. The sequence goes on along the minus strand of JBBAXA010000105.1, from coordinate 6,376 downwards.
GGTTGGGACATCGCAGGCGATAAACCTCAAAAGATGTGGTCGGTTGATGCGAAGGATTTTATTAACACCAACCCAATCTCAGGCTACGGTAGCCCGCGGATTTGGTTATCTGCGGACAATCGTTGGATCGCAACTCAAGGACAACAAGATCCGCCCGGTGGTCCATGGAAACTCACCCTGTGGCGAAACGGGGGACCCGTACCAGAGGTCCATGCGCAAATTCCGATCGAGTGGATTTACCCTCTTTATAACGCCGCATTTTCTCCAGATGGTCGCTTCCTAGCGCATACTCCACGGAACCCCACTGAAGTCGCAATCGTTGATTTGACTAGTTCGGAACCTCGCGAAATCAGCAAGTTCACGAGCGACAAAGTCACAGGAGATTATTCCCGCTTAGCCTTCCATCCGGATGGCAAGAGGCTAGCGATTGGTAGTTACCCAGGTGTTTGTATCATCGATGTCACCACCCAAAGTATCGTTTGGGACTGGCAATCTCCAGGTCAAATCTGCTGGCTTGAATGGGCTGCCGACGGTCGCCACCTCGTGACCCACAATGGCAACCACACCGTCTACGTCTTGCGATTCACGGATTTGCCGTGATGGACAACAGCAGTACCTAGGTGGTTGTCCATCCTCTCGGTTCCAAATACGAATGAGTTACCAGGGGTTTGCCAACATCCGCAACTACTTGTGTGACCGATGGACGGTTTGGGTGCATGTGCCGAACGAGATGCATCCATCACATAGCGGCCTACTGCTCCTACCTATCGCCGACCATTCGAAACCGCGAGATGGCCTCTAAACCGAGACCTAGCTTTCCTTCTAGCTCGAAATGTAGGGAATAGCTTGTCCTAGAACGGAGTTCAAAAAGTCTGTTGCGGTTCCAAGCGGAACGTCGATCACCTAAGGTGACCAAAGACGTCTCGATTGCCTTCGGTCGCCCCGTGTTTTGTTCTTGTGAGAGTAGAGATACACTCATCGATGACTTTTCTCAGATCGTACTTCGCAGTGTTGCTCGATGGTATGATTTCAGATCGCTTTTGTACTTTCTTTGGCCTCTTGCTCGGTGTCTATTCCTACCATCCCATTCCAACCAGTAGATGGATCCCCAGGGACCGTACTTTTCGAACACTTTGGCGGAAGGAAAAACGATGATCGATCGAATTTATTTTCTACGGTTTCTGTGTCAGCTGACCTGTATCTTCTCAAGCTCAGTCGTTTGTTTAGCACAGAGCGTTGGAATCCAACGTCCCGAGATCGAATTTCCCATTTTCCAGTTCCCAGCGAATCAGATTCCTCGAATCGATGGTACGTTCGAGGACTGGTCCATGGTACCGGATAGTTATTCGATCGGCATGGATCAGTTGAAAGATACGGTGGGTGGGAATGACGACAAACGCGATCCGAGCAACCTCGATGTCAAAGTCAAAGTGGGATGGGTGAACGGACTCAATCATCTTTACTTTTTGTACGAGGCCTACGACAACTTTTGGGATTTCTCGCGTCCGGATTTGCACAACGACATTTTCGAGGTCGTCGTCGATGGAGATCTGTCGGGCGGTCCATTTGTTCGTTCACTTCATCCGAACGAAAAACTACGTGGCAAGCTCGAAACGCACTTTGCGTTCCACGGTGTCCATGCTCAAAACTACCATGTGTTCACTCCAGCATCGGGCAAGGATTGGACCATGGTGTGGGGCTCGCAGCCATGGATCAAAGAGTTGCCCTATGCGAATGCAGCGAGCCGCTATGACTTCAAACATGGCGAGTCGGGAAAATTCGTGTTAGAGTTCTTCATCACCCCATTCGACTACGCGCCACCGGAACCGAGTCGCGCAGTGCCTTCGAAACTGATCGAAAATAAACGGATCGGTATGGCCTGGTCGATCCTGGATTACGATGATGAGTCCGCTCAGCGATTCAATGCCTTTTGGAATCTATCCCACAAGACGACGATGTACGGCGATGCCTCGGATCTGGTCACATTCCGATTGATGCCTATCGAAAAGCAATTGAGAAAGCCAATTGAGGCGAATTGGACTTTTTCTGTCATTCATCCTGAAAATCGAACTGTCTCCTTTCGAGATCAGTCTTACGGTAAAATCACGAGTTGGAAATGGGAGTTTGGGGATGGGCAATTTTCGAATGAACAAAACCCTATTCACACGTATAACAAAGCGGGTGAATATGTAGTTACACTATTTGTCGAAGGTCCGGAGGGCAAGGATCGCCGGGCTAAGGTGTGGGATGTTACGTTGCCCTAATTCGCGTTTGGAGCTCGGCATGTCGAATCGATTTCCTGGTTGCGTATTGGTCGCATTGCTTGCTTGCTGGTCGATCTCCTTGTCCTCGACTGGTTTCGGCGTTGACCCCGTCACGAAATACTCCAAACGAAAACCATGGACGACATCGCGCGTGATTGGCTCTCCCGACCCGCCACTACCTTATACGACCACGCGAGCCTATCCGAATCTTCAATTCAATCGATGCCTGGATGTCGCCCCGCTACCGGGAAGCAATCGGATTTTCGTTGTCGAGCAAAACGCAAGGATCGTTTCCTTCGAAGATCGCCCCGATGTCGCAAACGCTGAGCTCGCAATCGATCTGACGAAAGATATCCCAGGGGTCAAACAAGCTTATGCGATCGAGTTCCATCCTGATTTCGCAAACAACCGATTTTGCTATGTCTGCTACATCCGCGATCCCAATCTGCCCGATGGGACCCATGTCGCACGATTCCGAGTTACCGATACCAACCCACCGACAATTGATCCATCTACAGAGACGACGATCATTACATGGCTCTCCGGTGGACACAACGGATGCTGCTTGAAATTCGGACCCGACGGCTACCTCTACATTTCGACAGGGGATGGAGCTGGACCGAATCCGCCGGATCCCAATCGTGTTGGGCAGGATATCAGGGACCTTCTTTCCTCGATCTTACGCATCGATGTCGACCGTCGAGAGGAAGGCAGGAATTATCTCATCCCAAAAGACAATCCATTTGTCGATCACCCCGGTGCGCGAGGTGAGATTTGGGCCTATGGATTGCGAAACCCATGGAGGATGAGCTTCGACCAAAAGACGGGCGACCTATGGGTCGGTGATGTAGGCTGGGAGTTGTGGGAGTCGATGATTCGAGTCGAACGCGGTGGCAACTACGGATGGAGTGTGATGGAGGCGAGGCAACCCATCAATCCGGATTGGAGTCGAGGCCCCACACCGATCCGAGCACCTGAGATAGCGCACCTGCATACGGAATCCTCATCGATTACGGACGGATTGACCTACTACGGAAACCGCCTACCAGAAATGGCGGGCTTGCACATCTATGGCGACTACGATACCGGAAAACTGTGGGGGTTCCGCTACGAGAACGGATTGATCGCACAGCATCGCGAATTGGCGGATACAACCCATCGCATCGTCGGATTTGGAATGGACCATGCTGGCGAACTGCTAATCATCGACCATATCGCCGGTACATTTCATCGACTCTCTCCCAATCCGGAGAAGTCGCAGCACGATTTCTTCCCTCGCAGAATCAGCCAAAGCGGACTCTTCGCGTCCCTCTCCCAAGATCTCCTTCAAGCCGCCGAGGGGGTCGTCCCATACACGATCAACTCCGAATTGTGGTCCGATTACGCGACTGCAGAGAGGCATATTGGTCTCCCGAAAGATTCAGCGATCAAACCGGAAGGCGCAGCTTGGAAATTCCCGACCGATACCGTTCTAGCACGAACGTTGTCGATCGAAATGGTGCGGGGAGATGCCTCGAGTCGAAAACGGATCGAAACGCAAATCCTGCATTTCAATGGTCAGGACTGGATGCCGTACACGTACCAGTGGAACGACGAACAGAACGACGCGGAACTTGTGAATGCCTTAGGCGATGACGTGACCTTGGAGATTCGCGATGCGAAGGCACCCGACGGAGTTCGTAACCAGTCCTGGCGTTTCGCAGGCCGAGGCGAGTGTCAACGCTGTCACAATCTCCGATCAGGCCCGGCGCTCGCATTCAATGCCCACCAACTCAACCGGACAATCGCTTTCCAAGAACAACCGGACAATCAACTGGATGCTCTCGTCGAAATGGGAGTACTCGAACGCCCCTTGAAGGACAAAGAGAGGACTCTCATTGCAAACGTAAGCGATCACTCTCAAGATCTCGAGAGCCGTGCTCGATCCTATCTCCATAGCAACTGCGCGCACTGCCATCGTATGCATGCGGGTGGTTCCGTTCTCTCAAAGATGCAATTTGATTTGCCGATCGATAAAACCGATATGCTTGGTGCTGCTCCCAACCAAGGCACTTTTGGGATCGTGGGGGCTCGCGTTATTGAACCTGGCGATCCTCACCGATCCATCTTGCTCTATCGAATGGCCAAGCTCGGTGGAGGACGTATGCCGCACATTGGTTCAAATGAAGTCGATCTCCAAGGACTGGATCTTCTGGAACGATGGATTCAGGGGATGCCGAAAAGGGCTGAATCCGACCGGGATGAATCGATCGAGAGATCAAACGCAGCCGACTCCGACTGGCTAGACCAGCTTCGATCGACCAGCGATACTATGGAGTGCTCTGCACTCATCGCGAAACTCCTGTCGACCCAGGCAGGCGCCTTCAAGCTTTGTCGCTCGATCGATAGGAATGAACTTGCTACGTCGACACTGGGGATGGCCATCGAACAAGCTGCGCAGCATGCCGATCTGAGCACACGTGAATTATTCGAACGTTTTCTCAGCCCTGAAAAGCGGATCAAACGACTGGGAAGCTATGTAAATCCCGAGCAAATTTTGGCTTTGCCTGGGGACGCATCCGCTGGTCGCAAATTGTTTTTTGAGACCGATTCGATGAGTTGCAAGAACTGCCATCAAATCCGCGGGCAAGGGACTGCGATCGGTCCAGATCTCACCTCGATCGGACAAAAATACAATCGATCGCAGATCTTGGAAAACATCCTCGAGCCATCCAAGGTGATCGACCCCAAATTCGCGACGGTACAAATCGAAACCGATGCGGGTCAGGTCCTAACCGGAATTTTGGTCCGAAAAGACGAGAAACTCACCGTGCTCCAAGATGCACAAAATCGAGTGACGGAGATTCCCAACAACGAAATCGTACGGATCATTACTCAACGGCAGTCGCTTATGCCCGATGGGCTGTTCCGTGAAATGACTGCGCAGCAACTCGCAGATCTCCTCGAATACCTGCACTCCCTAAAATGACCTGACAAATACGATTCATCGGTTGCGACAGTTACCCTTTCCTCTGCAAATGCAGCATCATGCTCCAAGTGACAGCCATGTGTCATGAGCAGGATACATTCCGCAAAGCTCTTGCATTGAATCGCTGTTGGAAAGGGAGGGGACTTGTTGCTGCTAACCATCTTCCATTTCGAGCTAGTGAAATCATCTTGTGTCTTGGCACATAGGATTTTGTACAAAGATGTTCGATTGCATGGGATGCTTGCTCGGGTAGAGTTGACGTCCTTCGCTCAGCGCAGCGGGACTCCTCGTACAGGCTCTCCATTGGTTGTTAACACGTGTATTTCATGGGCTCGGTGCGGGCCTGTGTACTGCCAAACTAATTGTTTGTCTGGATTCACTTCGAACACTTTGACGATTCCATCTTGACGCTTGGCTCCGTAGCTGGCGATCACGGTATTACCGTTCGGTAATCGTTGAGCACCGCAAGGATCTGCGAACGGTTTGCCGGGTACGTCTTCATTGCTCGCTCGCCAGACGATTCGACCATCGGCATCGAATTCTACTGTCTTGTTTCCATGAGTTAGATTCACAAGGGTATTGCCATTCTCCAACCGAATCGCGGTGAAAGGCCAGTTCTCTGCGGCGCGGCCACCGAGTTCCTCTCGATCGGTGGTGATCTCGCGCACGACTTTACCCGCCGGATCGTACTCCTTCACCTTGAAAGCGAGCAAATGAGGGACGAGATAGTTTCCATTGGCAAGCTTGCGGGCCATACGGGTTTGCATGTGGGCATTGTCGGTTTCAGGCTGGAGTGGAACGCGATGATAGATAGTTCCGTCTGCGTTGACCTCGAGCAAAACAGGGTGGGCGCCTAGTTCGGTGATGAGCGTTCTTCCATCAGCCAACCTCTGGACAGTCCCTAGTTCTTTATTCTCGCTCGACAGTCGGTAATGGAAGACGGTCTCTTTCGTTTCGCGCGTCAGCTCACGAACCTCGTCCGTCCAGCAGATCAATACATTTCCATTCTCTAAAACAGATCCATCGCGAGCCGCTGCACGTCCTGCGTTCCAAACCTCTTGACCAGACTCATCCAGGATGCCGGTAAAGGTGGGACCTGCAATGAATACCGAGTGCTTGATCTTTTCCTCAGCCTGTAGCGACG
>JBBAXA010000104.1:0-12031 GCA_040396935.1 Pirellula sp. | reverse complement strand
GAGCGTTGCCATAGTCGTATTCCTCTGGAATTCGTTTGTGGAGTAAGGGGAGAGGCTAGACCGTCGCGAGACACGTTCGGCAGAATTCTTTCGAGCCAACTGACCACCGGAAACCTCCGCGCAGTAGGAATTATCCAGGAGCCGATTTTGACCAGTTCGGGCTCCAGCCGCCGTGAAACACATTTGCTGAAAACACGCCAAGTTCCTTGCGTCATCCGGGCAGATATTGGTTACCATATGATTTCCACAGGTCTCTCGTGCCCCTCTTCACGCGACTTCATCCGTAGAACGCTCGACAATTTCTTCTAGGAATTAGCCCATGGAACGTCCATTCGTTGGATCTCGTTGGCACTCGATTCTTCTCCGCATGGCTGGCATTCTTGCCATCAGTGCTGCAATAGAAATCCCCATTTACTCGCAGTCACTTGAAACCACCTTTCCGAATGAATGGTATGTACGCGATGGTGAGGGACTCGAGGAGCTTCGCAACCTCGAAGGCAAACCCGCACAAGAGATCGCAATTGCGGAATGGAAAGGAGAAGCCTCGCCCCTGGCTCAACTCAAAGGCAAAGTCGTTGTACTCGACTTTTGGGCCACTTGGTGCGGGCCCTGCATGGTTGCTATCCCAAAGAACGTCGAATTCTTCCGCAAGTACAAAGAGAAAGGTGTTGCTTTCATCGGAATCCATGACGCGAAGTCTGGTTGGGACTCCGTGGATAAAGTGATCAGCGAAAAGGGGATCGAGTACCCAGTCGGCTTGGATGCTTCCGAGGGTGATTCAGCAAAAGCCTACGCGTTGAAGTTTTGGCCCACGTACTTTGTTATCGATCGCGATGGGATCGTCCGCTGTGCTGGGATCAAACCGAACAAAATCGAAGAAGCCGTCGAAATGATATTGGGCGGTTCTTCCACCACGAGTCCTCCCGTTTCCGAAATTGCAAGCTTTCCTGATCGGTGGTTTCTTGGCGGGGACAAACGATCCAAAGAATCCCAAAGCATTGTCGGCAAGAAGATACCCAAATTCGAGATCAACGATTGGATTGGTACGGCGGTGGAACGAGACGATTGGGAGCAACGCGTTCGTGTCGTTCAGTTCGTTAGACCCGAACTCTCTCCATCGATTGACCAATTGGCAAAACTGCAATCGGTATCGGAACGATTTGCAAAACAAGGGGTCGTATTTGTTGCCGTTTGCGATGCTCGGTCTGACAAGTCACGAATGGAATCCGTCGTCGACGAAAAGAGGATTGAAATTCCGATCGCCATGGATCGACCTTCCGAAAAAGGGACGAATAGCATTGGAAGTATGGGTGATTCTTTGGGAATCAAATTCGCGCCGACTACACTAGTAGTGGATCGGGCAGGAGTCCTGCGAGCGTCTGGGGTCAAACCCGACTTTCTGGACAAAGTGCTGAACCAATTGCTGGCGGAGTCGACCCCGATCCTTGATACCGTGGTCGATGAAGCGGACAAAGTAGAAGAACGTAAAGTGGATTCTCCTCAGGGGAAGATCGACAACAAGGCGGCTCCGACACCAGCTCCTTCAAATCCATCGAGCGAGGATTCACCAGTACCTTCGTCGGAATCAAAGAAACCTTAATCCCAACTCACCATCTTCGCAAACAAGTATAACATCCATGCTTCAAGCAGAAGAAGTTAAGCAGTCGGAATTTGCCCGTATCGTTCGAGAGCATGTTGCGAAAACAGTTGTCGGTCAGCAAGCAGTCGTCGAACGGGTGATGATCGCATTGCTTACGGGCGGCCATCTCCTCCTCGAAGGGGTTCCGGGCATCGCAAAAACGCTGTTGGTACAAACGGTTAGCCGCGCAATCGACCTGCAGTTTAAACGAGTTCAGTTCACGATCGATTTGCTCCCTTCAGACATTGTGGGCTCTGAGATCTTGGACCAAAAGTCGAGCGAGTTTCGGATTCACAAAGGACCGGTCTTTACAAATCTGCTACTTGCCGACGAAATCAACCGCGCTAGCCCGAAAGTCCAGTCAGCACTCTTGGAAGCGATGCAAGAGCGGAAGGTATCGATCGGTGATCAAACGCACGTGCTTCCTGCTCCTTTTCTTGTGATCGCTACCCAAAACCCGGTCGAGCAAGCGGGTACATTTGAATTACCCGAAGCTCAGTTAGACCGTTTTATGCTCTGCCATCGCTTGAGCTATCTTGATCAAGAAGACGAGACGGAAGTAGTCCGACGAAGTCTGAAGTTGCAATTGATAAGACAGGGAGCTGGAGCTGTTCCAATGTCGGCCTTTGATGCGATCAAGGAGTCCGGTCTGCTCCATATTAGCGACTTGACCGAAGCGATGAGTAAAGTGCAAGAAGTGCACGTGAGCGAAGTCTTCATTCGCGATTGTGTGGAACTGATCCGTCGCACTCGCAACCATCCAAAGATTGAATTGGGTTGCTCTCCTCGAGCGGCACTCTCGCTCGTTCAAGCATCCAGGGCTCGCGCGTTTCTATACGGAAGAGGCTTCGTTGTTCCCGAGGACTTATTCGTTCTGGCAGAAGACGTCATTTTGCACCGCATCCGTCTCACCTACGAAGCGCTCGCTGACGGTCATCGCCCTGCTGCAGTGCTTCAGGAACTCCTCGAGTCGATGACCTAGAGGATCGAGAGTGTAGGGACGAGCGCATGATAGCGATTGAACAAAAGGCAAAGCTACGTTCACCCAAAAAGCTTCCGCAGGCCGATTTCGAGTTGGTAGCTCGACGATTGGCGGACGAACTGGCTTTCGGTTCCGACACGTCGATGTTTGTCGGTAGCGGACTAGAATATGCCCAATCTCGTCCATACGAACCCGGAGACTCAGTCAGGCAACTCGATTGGCGACTGACTGCGAAAACTGGAAAGCCGTTTGTGAAGCAATACGAAACACTTCGGCGCATTTCGATCTACTTGATCGTGGATACATCTTCCTCGATGAGTGTTTCATCGATCCCCTTTTCAAAACACGACATGGCGATTTGGATCGCATCTGCCCTCGGTTTGGCGGCCCAACGTCGGTTGAGCCCCGTGGCTGTCGTAGGGGGAGGAGAACGTGAAACTCGACTGGAACCGAGTCTTGCGCAGGGAGACTTCTGGCAATCACTTGAACCATTGCGATCGCAGGCGCATGGCGAAACAACTCAAATGGGTTCGCGACTTCAATCGTTGGAACCAAGGCTCCAGCGGTCGAGCATCCTCTTCGCCATTACCGATCTCCATGATCCCGAGATCGGAACGAGCCTCAGGCACGCGGCCCAAAAACACGATGTGGTGGTCCTGCATCTTGAGGATCCTGCCGAGCGATCACGAACGCGTGCCGGGTTCTTTCGAGGTATCGAAGCCGAAACCGGTAAGATGTTCTTAGGAGGTGGATTGCAACGATGGCGTTGTGAATTGCCCATCGTTCAAGAGCTCATCGGAGCGGGTGTCAGTTATCTGCATTTGCGAAGCGATCTTACGTTCATACCTCCTCTTCGTCATTTTTTGGCATCGCGTGCGATGCTGATGAAGAGGAGCTGATGTACGGACAACCATCCAAAAGATCCAAACACCATGGCGCGACATTGATGTCTTGCGTCGTTTTTTGTTTAAGTATGGTTGCATCGAATCCTTCGTATGGCTTTGATGATCCTCCGCTGGTGGCCCAAGCGGAACGAGGCATAACAGGATCATTTGAATTTCGTTACCAGGGAAAAATATTGCACGTTCGCCCTCAACGCGAAGTTGATGCCCCCGTGAGTGTCCGACTTCAACGTGTGAATGAACTCGGTGGGAATTACGAAGCTCGATTTATCGGCAATCGTGAAGGCCGTTTCGATTTGCGAGAGTATCTCGAGCACGCCGATGGAACTCCGCCGAACGATTTGCCGTCGATGCCAGTGCAGGTCGTGTCGATGCTTCCAAAAGATCAAAGGAGCGATCTATTCGACTCGACCGTCTACCGCCCTAGAATTGTAGGAGGTTATCGAATCGCATGGATTATCGGTGGACTAATTTGGATTGCGATTCCATGCATCCTTTGGGGAATCCGACACTGGAATAAACCACCCGTTGCACCCGTGATCCCTGAAATTCAGGAACCAACTATTGCCGAACAATTGCGACCTCTGATTGAAGCCGCTGCTCACCGGCCATTGTCGGTCGCAGAGAAAGGGCGATTGGAGTTGCTTCTTTATCACTTCTGGCGAGAACGAGGTGCTTTGACGCAGGAGAATATGGCAGACTCGATCCGTAAACTTCGTACACTACCGGAGGCAGGAGAGTTGTTTCGAGTCGTCGAAACCTGGTTGCATAGCAATCCGGACGACACTTCGATCGATCGATCGCCGGAAGCTATCTTGGCGATACTCAAGCCTTATCAGACTGAGCACGCTCCGAATGATGCGGCAGACGGTACCTATCTGGCAGGTACCGAGGTGCAGCTAACACGACAAGGAGTTGCTCGATGACATTTGCGCATCATTGGGTGTTGCTGCTGATTATTTTCCCTGTCGTCCTCTGTGTTTGGATGCTTCAACGTAGGACTTGGGGGGTTGCGATGCCGTACGACCATAGCGATCACAAACCTCGACGGATCCTTTATGGATTATTGCGGTTCTTGGAATTGATTCCGATGCTCATCTTGACCGTTGTTCTGATTATCATCGCTCGACCGCAAGTACAGCGAATTCCTCGCGAAGAACGCATCCTCAACAATATACTCATTTGTATGGACGTTTCTGCGAGCATGACCGTCGACAATCGATATGAGATGGCCAAAAAAGCGATCGAAGAATTCATCGATTCGAGAGATGGTGACGCTTTAGGTTTCACCTTGTTTGGCACTCAACAGATTCGTTGGACACCTCTTACGAGGGATATTGCAACGATCAAGCGAGCGTTACCATTCGCCAACCCGAGAAATCAACCTCCGTTTATGGGTGGCACAATGATCGGTGCAGCGCTCCGTTTTTGCAAGGAGAATATGGTTCGAGAAGCACCGGAAGGAGATCGGTTACTGTTGTTGGTTTCGGATGGAGTGAGCGCGGATGTCAACAGTGGTAACTCAAGCGAGTTTGCTGACGAAATGAAGGCCGCGAACATCACAGTTTACCATATTCACGTAGGGACCGATCCAACGCCTCCCGACGTGATCGACATTGCCAATAGCACGGGTGGGGAGTCATTTGTTGCAACCGATGCTGGCGGCCTCAAGCGAATCTTTCGACATATCGACCGGATGAAACCCGCTCGATTCAAACCTGCGACGGCGATTCCCATGGACTTCTATCAGCCCTTTGCAGCGATCGGTCTCTGCCTATTCGGCGTGCTGGGAGTGAGTGCATTCGGATTGAGGTTCACGCCATGGTAACACGATTACAAGGGATGGAACCATTGTCCGTCGCACTCGTGATCACGATTGTGTTTGCCGTTGCAGTCGCGATCGCAGAGTGGCTTCATCAGCGACGCATTCAGCGTGTCGCTTATCTCGCATTCGGTCAAGAGGGACGCCCTCGTCATTGGGTGTATGCGGCACCTGCCATTCGAATTCTCAGTGGTGCCTTGGCTGTTTGGGGAATGACGGTTTTGTTATTCCTGGAGCCAGCTGCAGTAGATAAGGAACCTACCAGCGAAGCATCTAAGCATCTTCTGGTATGCTTAGACGCTTCTCCAAGCATGTTCGTTGAGGACTCGGGACCCGACGGAAAAACCAAACGCGCGATTTGGGCGGGGGAAGTGATCCAAGCGATCCTGGATCGACTGGATACGGAAACGACACGAGTCACCGTCTTTGCGGTCTACACAAAATCGATTCCTGTGATCGAAGACACCTTTGACATGAATGTCGTTCGCAATTTGCTCGATGGACTTCCTCTGTACGCAGCGTTTGATTCCGGCTCGACGAAGCTATCGACAGGAATCAACGATGCGCTCACGTATGCCAAGCAATGGAAACCCGATTCGAGTACATTGCTGATCGTTAGTGATGGTGATTCCGACGAACGACCTCAGATCCGCTCGATCCCGTCTTCGATTGCGGACACGATTATCGTAGGAGTTGGAGATCCGGTTCGACCGACAATGATTTCAGGACATCGATCGATACAGGATGTCGCGTCCCTCAAGTCGCTCGCTACCAAGATGAAAGGGGTTTATCACCAAGGCAACAACAAACACTTGCCGAGCAATGTCCTCAACAAACTAACGATGGTTCGCCCCCGAATCGGTGAAGGAATGGGGCTTCGAGAGTGGGCCGTTTTGTGCATCGGCGTGGGTGGAAGTATTCTGGCTATGCTTGGTCCATCGCTTCTTCTATTCGGCAGACGTTCCTCGGCACATCCTGTAGTTCAAACAGTGCAGAAAACCGTCTCTTCAGCATCGGGACGTAAAACTTTGCCGAACGCTGGAGTTGATTTCGCGAAGCCGCTTGTCGAGAAGGGAGCCTCGTAATGTTGCGAATTTGGGGCTGGAGTCTGTGGGCGATTGTCCCAGTTCTTGCGATGGTGATTCATTTCGGGCCAGGCCAATCGTTGATGAAGCGAGATACGGCTGTCGATCGATTGGCCATTGCAGAACGTGCAGAATCGGTCGCAGAAGAGCTACAATCCGCAGCCCATGAGGCACAACTCGCGACGCTTCGTGCTCGCGATAAGAACGAACGAGACGACACCGATGTCACACGCGCCGAATTGGAAAGACTCCTCGCTTTGGAACAAAAGGCGTACGCTGCCGCAAGCGACGCATGGAAAGAGGCATCCGAGCGGTACCACGAAGTAGAAATGCTCCTCGAAGGTAGCAAGACGGCAAACCAGGTACGATGGCTTCGCGGTCGAGCATTGGTACGAGCGGGCGAAGTCTTCAATGGTATCGAAGAACTGCAAGCGACACTAGAAGAAGCCCTCAGCGATCCATCCGCCCAAGATGCGAGCGGCAACGCATCCAAGTTGGTTCAGTCGGCTCGCGAAGAGTTGGCTGCAGCCAATTATTACGGTGCACGGCTACTTCGCGAGGAGGGAAGATCGCCCGATATTTGGCGACAAGTTTCCGATGTGTCTCGACAGCAGTTTCGTTACCTCGCCGAGGGTGCTTCGGAACAAAGCCAAGCCGACGCGGCAAGAAGTCTACAACGTAATCTGGAACGCGTATTGGATTTGGAACAACAAGACCGCTCCGAACTTGTTGGAAAGCCTATTCCCAAGGACTCACCAAGAGCCAGACGACCTGGCGATGGCGAACCGAAACGAGGTAGGCCTGGTATTGGACCGCCGCGTGGTGATCAACCCGGGAATGGCGCGTCAGGAATGATGGAAATAGGTGCAGGCTGGTAGTTTTGCCCGAACCAAGATGAAAGTAAATGCTATGTCGAGTTATCAAAAATCCTTCGCTATCACTTTGTGCCTAGCAACTCTCATGTTTGGAGAAGGGGCTATATTTGCTCAGATCCAAGCAATACCATTGGTGCCCTCGCGTCGCACCAACGAGGCATTGCCTAGCGGTGAAGACCCTGCTCAAACGACCAATCGTCTTCGAGCCGCTCTCGCGATGAAACCTTCAGCGAAGACTTTAAAGGACTCGGAAATCGCACTGCTTAAAGCGGATTATGAAAAGCTCTCGAAAGAAGATCGCGAGTCGATGGTTGCCGTCTACAAAGACCTCGGTATCGATTTGATGGCCGCATTCGGGCTCAACGTCACGGAGGCGGGAACAGATCCGAAGGTGTCCGTTGCAAAGAACGACTTACTCAAGGCCATTCGTAAACTAAACTTTGCTCGGACCCCGGATAAGGTGCTGGAAGCGAGAGCGCAGATCGGACTGAAAGCGACTCCGATGCCAAGCGAAAAGGCTCCAGTGGACGAGCTGGCGGGCTGGCTTCATTCCAACGTACTCGCAGGGGAATGGTCTGCGTTACAGGTTTTTCTCAAGGACCGAGCTGGCAACGATGCCGCGGAGATTTATGCACACGTTCTTCAGTCAACCAATCAAGGGGATCCAGGATTGCTTCCCGAAGAGATCCTTGCAATCTCCGAAGCATGTCCTGCCGAGTTAACCGATTGGCAACTCTCGCTCTTAGCACAATTGTTGAAGACAGCAGCCTCCCGTTCCAGTACAGGACCGTTTCTGGAAAAACTACGAAAGGGCACGACTTTTTTTGGACCACAGGACGACGGACGAAGAGATCGCACGGCCAAATTTCTCTCGGAGGCCTCGCTCGCAGTCGATGCATACGCTTACTTGCCAATTCTCGAACGCGCAAGAGAACGTTCCAATACCGCTGCATTGACGTCGCATGCAAAGTATCACGAAGCAAGAGCCAAGGAATTGGGGGCGACGCCTCAAGCTCAGACACATCAGAGAACCGCTTGGGATCTCTATTGCGAAATAGCTTTGATGGACAAGGCGGATTTTGCGTCTCGGCGAGAAGCGATGGGGCAAGCGATCGAGTTGCTTCCTAGCATTCCACCAGGTCCTGCAACGCAGTGGTTACAAAACGTTTTTGCGAACAAAGCCCTCGCACCCACTGGTCTGGAAGCGGTAGCTCTCAAAGCGATGCGAATCGGTAACGAGAAGATTGGTATCCAGGAGCGTGCGTCCGCTATTTTGATGATGAAGGATTCCGTGGATGCCCTGCTTAACGATGAGACGATCGAAATTGAACAGCTTCGGATTCCTTTGCGACTATTAACGATGAGTTTAGTAGCAACTGCCGAAGAAACGATTACAAAGCAAGCATCGAAGGCAGGAGTGGCACCGGAAACGACGCTGCTTTTGCGAGCTTTGCCCGGCGAGAAATGGCAAGCCTCGATCGAACCAAGCTTGGCGGTGCGTGCATTCAAGGCTTTTATCGGAATCGCACTCAGTGCCGACAATGTTGACATGGCTCTCGATCTGCTCGCCAAAGGTTTAAAACGTGCACCCGGTCAGAGTATTGAGATGGCTGATGACTTCTTGAAGGTATGGATGCTACGACTGAATCCGTCACCCGATCCTAGACGAATCCAGCCCATGATCATTCTGGGCGGTCGAACGCAACAAGCTTCGGCACCGCTCACGCGAGGTCGACAAGATCGCAATCTGGAAAAGCTGCAGACATTACTCGATATGCTCGACAAAATCGGCGCTAATGGCCGAACGCTGGATAGGGTTGTGACCGCTTTCTCCTCATGCCACGGAAAAGCCGAGACGTTTCGACGAGAGAATGTTATCGCCGTATTGGGCCCGATTGAAAAATTGGCCCCTTCAGTTTCCGCTCGCTTGGCAGAATCGATGCGGTCTGGCTTGAATGGCGATTGGCGTTCGCGTGATGCTCAAAAAGCAGCAGGTAATCAACGCAGCGCCTCGGAGATTGAGGCTTTGATCGAATCCGGTTATCAATTGGCTCTCGAACTCATCGACTCGGCGATGCGTCAGCAACCTGACTCGTGGCGTTATGCGATGACGAATGCCGCGTTGGCTTACGATCATATGCAGTTTCGAAAGCAAAAGGACCAAGATGCTGCCGCATACAACATAGCCAGACGCGATCTATTCAAAGCCTTTGGCGATGCCGCTAAACAATACCAAGCAGCCGTGATCCGAGGTGAGCTTCGCGAAGATCCGGGTGTTTACATGACTTGGTTTAGTATCGCACTCGGTTCTAGCGATCTCGATGCGTTGAAAGCCGATGACTTGCTCACCGAAGGTGCAGAAAACAATGACCAGATGCAACTCATACGCAAGCAGATTTTGGAGATGCCGCCGGAGATGGCAGCATCCCATTTAGGGGAGTTCGCGCGTCGCATAACTGAAAAATTGCCAAACATGACACCTGAAGTTAAACCAGGCGTGGTTCGCAGAGCAAATGAGATCGTTGGGGATCACCCACAAGGTGCGTTGCTACGGCAAACACTCGATCTCTACAATGACCTGCTTCGAAACGAGCTCTATCTTCATGTTGCTATTGACGGAGATGATCACGTGGGAACCAAACCTTTCGGTGCCACGATTTCGCTTCGATACACAGCCGCCATCGGCCGTGAATTGGGAGGATTCAATCAGTATCTGCAGAACAATGTTTACACTTACATTTCGGGTAGGTACCAGCCCACGAACTTTCGAGATCGTTTTGAAAAGACATTAACTCAAGCTTTTTCGGATGATCTGGAAATGATCCACGTGGGATTCTTCGACTCCATGAATCCGCCGAAACCGATTCAAGTGGAAGGGAAAAGCGGTTGGGAAGAAAAGCCACTTTGTTACCTTGTCTTGAAAGCCAAAGACCCGAGTGTCGATCGATTGCCATTGTTTCAGATGGACATCAATACGACGGACGAGTCCGGTATGGTCGTATTGCCAATTCATTCGAACAACGTACTAATCGATGCGACCGACCGGGCTGAGAAGAAAGGCAACTCCAATAGCAGGCCCATCTTCAATCTCGATGTCGCTCAATCGATCGATACTCGCGGGATAACGACCTCTAGCGGAAGCGCAGGAGCCGCCGCCGCGGATGAGAAAGAGATCAAGATTGAAATCTCTGCGACAGGGCGGGGAGTTCTGCCGGAGCTTGACGATCTCATGCCGGGCTTGGAGACGGCGATACCCGGCTATGTTTGGAATCGAGAGAAAACAGAGTCGGAGCCACTCCAAGTGGTTGGTGTGAAGGCATCGAGTCGACCGGGAATCTTCGGGAATCAAGAATCCGAATCGGACGCATACATAGAAGCTGATGGAGATGGTTTGTTCAGGCTCCCAACGACTCGAAAGTGGACGGTTCGGTTTGTCCCGTCATCGATGGCTTCGAAGAACGTGATCAACGTTCCGCAGCTGGCATCCGGCTTGGCTGGCAAACTGACATCCGAGCGATACGTCGACATGGATTTGATTCCCATCGAATCAGAGACGATTCCGATCCAGGAAGGCGGCCAGACCAACGTTGTGATGATTCTCGGGATTGTCAGTGCCTGTGTTTTGTTGCCATTCTTTGTTCTATTGTGGCTTCGTGCGGGAAGTTCTTCGGCGTCAGGCGAAGATGAAACATTGAAGATGCCTAACGAGATAACACCTTTTTCAGCGGTCATCACGTTGCAACGATTCGCGAAACATCATTCGGCAAAGTTGTCGAGCGAGGATCGCGGTCAGTTGCTCACAGATATCTCGAATCTAGAACAAGCCTATTTTGGAGCCAATCCAAAATCGGATCCGATCGATGCAAAAGACACCGTCCTTCGTTGGCATCAACATTTGATTCGTTTAGCGTGATCGATACCGAGCTCACAGGAGCGATTGCGAAAAACCTGGCGTTAGCCAACGGTCCCGAAATGCTTGACATGTTGCGAAGCCTCGCCAATCATCAACGCTCGGAAACGGCCGTGCTCGCGGTTCGTACACTTGGTATGCTCGGCGAATACGACAAGCTGTTTGGCGAGAACCGAGTGCTCAATCGAAAGAACATGTCGAACCATTCTGCAGGGAGGTATTCCAGTCTCCCTCATTATCTGAGTTCCAAAGAAAATCTATCTCGCTTCATTGGTGATCTTAACGAGGGAATGGGTAGCCGATCCAGCCTCTCGGTGGTTTAAAACCACAATCGATGGCGAATCCACCTGGTGAGTAACCTATCTGCGGCGTACTCGTCTTTAAGAAGCGATGTAAGTTTTTCGCAGCGGGCGAGTTGTTTACCTGCTATCCACATATTTCTCAGCATCGAAAAATACCGTTTTCCCGTCCTCGCTGAACGCGCACCTCTTTATTACCCCGAGGCGGCCATTGCTGGAAATCAGCAGCTTACCCGTAGCTACTTCCCAAACGCGAATCTCCCCGATGCTAACTGGATCATCCGGATCCGACCCCTTCCCTGCTTTGTATCCGCTGCCGATTGCAACCAGTTTGCCATCGGCACTAAACGACCAACATTTTGCAGATAAAGGACGTTTATAGAATTCAATTCCAGTTGGTAATTGCGGGCCGGGAGTAACAAACTCGTTGGCGGTTGCGTCTCGAAAGAATAGTTGAGGTACTTTACTGTCAGTGGGCGCCCAAAGGGTACCAACGATGGGCGCCTGAAAGGATACC
>JBBAXA010000103.1:0-12058 GCA_040396935.1 Pirellula sp. | reverse complement strand
GTTGCCAGACGACCAAAAGAAACCGTTGAAGCCACTGCTAACGTCGCAATCGTATTTCGATGTCGTTGTTCGTTCTGCCTGCGATAGCTACTACCAACAGCTCATCGACTTCAAAAAAACAAGTGCTCTCGCAATGTTCGATGCGTTAACACCTGAACAACAGGCGGCGCTTGTCGCACAGTTAAATATCCCTGACGTTTTACCCTCGTAAACAGAAAGTACCCAATGAATTTAGAAATCACCAAAGAAGAGCAACAGCAACTCATGGCATGTATCGAGGCAGCGGTTAAGACTGCTCCTCAATCGCTTCAGGCCGCTGCTGTGCTGCTTCCGCTAGCTCAGAAAATCAGTCAACTGAAGGACGAAGAATCAAGTGGATCGTGAGATAACCTGGAGCCTAGCAACGCAGTACCGAAACGGAGCGTACCAAGGTCGCTTCCGTTTTGACGTGCTGCAAGCTGCGCTCGATCACATGTCTTTGTACTTTCGCGTTCGGTTTCGTCGAGTGACGCGAGGTGGTCAGATACTGGTTCTGCAATCCTCCTCGCAACTTAAAAACGATCCGAACTATGCGGCATGGACATTGGGTAACACGATCTATATATCTCCGACGTATGACTTTAAGAAACTAGCGACGTGGACCGCAAAGGTGTTCCTGCACGAGGTCGGGCACATAGGCAACGGTACATCGCATTCTAAAGACCCAGGAGCGCTCATGAACGCGAACACGGGCACGTCTTACGGGTGGGTGCAGGACGATATGCGCTGGTTTAGCCGTTACAACTTGCGAGGAGCATTACCTCCGCGAGGGTCCATCTTTGAGGCGTTCAGAGGGATGGATAATCTGCCTCCGCGAATGATGGGCAGCATCGAGGACAGTGCAGCGTCTTGTTCATGTCGGCACGGTATGTTCGCACGATTGCAAAACATGTGGCATCAGTACACAGCACGCTATGAGGTTAGTAAATGACGGATCGCATTCAAAACCGACGAGGAACCGCAACACAGTGGACCTCAGTTAACCCAACGCTACTATCGGGCGAACTCGGTGTAGAGACCGACACGGGTAAATTAAAGGTCGGCGACGGATCGACAGCGTGGGCATCTCGGAACTACGCTGGCGGCAGCACTAACGCGAGCGATCTCGTCAGTGGTACGCTGAACGATGCGAGGCTGAGTGTGAATGTGCCTCTGAAAAGTAAGTTATCGATTATCAATGTACTAGATTATTCTGCGGATAAGACCGGTGCAACTGATTCGACAAATGCAATTCTAGCGGCGGATGCAGCAGCAGAAGCGAGTGGTGCAGATTTGTATTTCCCAGCAGGTGTGTACCGCATCGATGGACTGCTACGGCTAGCAGATACGGAATCAGGTCACGCTATACGAACGATGCGGCCAAGGCGATGGATTGGGGACGGCGCATGGCAGGACAGCACTGCATCAACAGATGTTAGCTATAGAGGGACAGTTTTTGACTGTCGAAACAACACTGCACCGGCACTATTGCTGAAACCTCGTGGATTTTTCGAGTTGCGAGGGATAGCGTTCTGGCAAAACGGCACAGCACACACGCAGCCATATTTAAAAATAACTAACACGACGACACACGTTATCGGCTGTTCATTTATTGGGCACGATTCCAAAAGCGGCACAGGGTGTGATCAGCCTGCAATCGTGTTTGGAGGAACAACATCTACAGAGATCGGCAATAATGATGATTCCCCATTTCAAGGCTACGGCACGACAATCGAGCGATGTTATTTCGATCGAATCAAACACGTTGCGACGTGGCAGATATTTGCTAACGACATAAAGTTTCTAAATAACGTGGTCTGGAACAAATGCGGTGGCGACACTGTTTTCAAGTGCGATACCGTAATCGGAGGTCAATTTGCAGCAGGCGCTACGATCGCCGACAACACGATTGAAATGCTCTACTACTCCACTCTTGCAAAACTAACCAGAGCTGTTAGCTGGTGGTTCCGTGGCAACGGACTCTATGATGCAGGGACTTTAGATTCTCTGGGCATCATACACTTAGACACATCGCCATCGATTCGCATCGATAGTGGCTTGATGCCGAACTATACGAAGCTGGTAAAGGATTTAGGAGGAGGTAGTAGCTGGATCTACCTTAGCACTGTCCAAGCAGACGAAAGCTACTTTCCGACTAATTGGCCATTTCGTGCTAATGAGTTTCGTTCGCAAAATATCCTTGCTGACAAAGGTAATGGGCCGATCACCTGTCAAGCACATAGCGGCCACACTGAAGGTGTAAACGATATCATTGGGCCACGGTCGGTATCGAAGGACGGATCAATCACTTATTTTCAGCAGCTACGCAACGGACAAATTGATTTGAACGGGACTGTGCAATCAATTATCAACGCGAAAGATTGGACTGTTCGAAACGACGGCTTCCGACGAAAGGACGCCGGAGGAAACATTTATTTCGATAGCGGTACTGGAGGCTCGGTAAACTTTTATCGAGGCTTTCGGCATGAAATCGAGGACCATACTGGGGCCGATATTGCACACTTTCAAAGTAGTGGTGTCGTGAAGTTATTTAATTTACCTACTTCAAATCCAGGAGTTGCAGGGCAAATATGGAACGACAACGGCAGCTTGAAAATTTCCTAAGACCAGACGGTGACGCATGAGATCGAGGCTGTGCAGGTGCGGGGCGATACCCCCCTATTGTTGGGGTCCTTTCAAAAAGCTATAAAAACGTTGCGATGCGAAAAGTCTCGCTTTTTTTTAAGATAGTTAGTACGTTCTAATCTTCGTAACATATGAGGGGGATTGGGGGACGATCATGAAAATTGTAAAGATGTCAATTCATGAGTTGTCGAACGATCCGGCTAACACACGCAAGCACAACGATAGGAACATCGACGCGATTATTGCAAGCCTTCGCCGGTTCGGTCAGCAGAAGCCTATCGTGGTTGATTGCAATAACGTTGTACGGGCAGGTAATGGAACTCTCGAAGCAGCTCGCCGTCTACAATGGGAATCAATCGACTGCATTTATACCTCTCTAAATGGCTCTGACGCTATCGCCTACGCTATCGCCGACAACCGGACAGCAGAACTAGCGGAATGGGACGAGGACACGCTAGCGGCTCAATTGAACGGCTTGCTGACCGAATCGGAAGAGATCGCACTAGCGGCAGGGTTTACGCCGGAAGAGATCGAGGCGATGGGGTGCATCGACGATGAGCCAGAAGGTGCGGAAGGCAAAAGCAAATTGCCACAATCGCTACAGCTCGAACCAGGGAGAGAATACATCCTTATCGCGTTTGACGATCCAAGTGAATTCGATGAGGCAAAAGGGATTCTAGGTTTGGGGCTAGTCCGGCGTGGAGGCTACAAAGAGGGATCGCCGTTTGAGGCGGTTTCAACGGAGCGGGTGTTAAACTGGAAGCGGCTGAAAGGGATCCTAGAGTGATATTTGCGGTTCCGTCAAAAGGCAGAGCAGGAAAAGTGAAAACGCTTGCGGTGCTTCCGTTTGCTAAGCTATTCGTCCCAGAAAACGAAGCGGGATCCTACGCGAAGTTTCACGGAAGAGATGCGGTTATCGGAGTGCCGAACACGGTTTCAGGGATCACGAAGACCCGCAACTGGATCCTAGATAACTGCGGATTCTCCGATGTGGTAATGATCGACGACGACGTGAAGCAGCAAGGATGGGTAAAGATGCTAGCGTCGAAATCCAAGCACCAGAAAATGAACGGCGATCAGTGGCTAAAAGAAGCGGAAAAGTTATTCGCGATAACGCGAGAGATGGGATATAGGCTTTGGGGTGTTGCTACGCAATCGGCTCCGAGGTCGGTTTATCCATACAAGCCTTTCCTGTTCAAGTCGTATGTGACGGCTAGTTTCTGCGGGATATGCAACGAAAGCGGAATTCGGTTCGACGAATCGTTCTTAGTCAAGGAAGATTACGAAATGAATCTTCGGTGTGTCGTCGAAGACGGTGGAGTTGTGGCGGCGCGTTACCTATATTGGGAGAATAGCCATTGGTCGGACGATGGCGGTTGCAAAGACTACAGGACGCAAAAAATGGAGAAGGATTGCATTGACAGGCTAAAAGCGAAATACCCTTCGATGGTCAAGCGGATTGTTAGGGGCGGATCGGAATTTTCGGTCGAGTTGGTGTTTTGATTGATACGCGAAACGCGATTATGGGAGCGAGCCTTGAAAGAACGATGGCCGATACCCGAAGCGATGCGGGGCGCAATCATCAAGACACTAGGTAAAATCCTAGTAGATGCGGAATCGAGCCCGAGGGAAAAAACGGCAGCGGCTCGGGCACTGATGGCTGCCGACGCTCAGAACATCGAAATGGAGAAGATGCAACAATCCGATGAGCATGAATACCGAGCCAGATTGGTTGCAATCGCTAAGCACCTCGGACCTAGCAAAATTGCTCGGCTCGCAACTGATGCCGGAATCGCAATTGACGTCGAGTCGAGTGCATCTATCGGAGAACGAGAAGCAACGCCGATTGATGGCACAGAAGCGAGCGAGGGAACGCGATATTGAGATATCGATTCCGATTGACATTGAACGCAGAACGCAGGCGGAGCGAGATCCGCAATCTTGGCTAGACACCTATTTCCGAGATGTGTTTCACGAGCAGTGGACCGACGACCGATTAGCAATGCTTCACTCCATCATCGATGCGACACTTTATGGAGGTGACCAAGCAATAGCTGGACCTCGCGGAGAAGGCAAGACGACGATTGCGACGCATGCGGCTTTGTATTTAATGGTGCGCGGGTTGTGTTCCTTTCCAGTCGTAATTGGTAAATCTCAAAGTAAGGCACAACTTGAATTAAAATCTATAAAAGAACAATTGCAGCAAAACGAGCTATTCATTGCCGACTATCCAGAAATAGGCATCCCGATGAAGCTTGTCGGTGGGTGGTCATCACGAGCACGAATGCAAACCGTTTCAGGCGTAAATACTAATATTGAACTTGCAGCAGATCACATAGTCTTTCCTGCGATTCAGCAATCGCAATTAGAAAACTGGCCTAAAGAAATTGAGCCAGCCAGTAATGGCCAAATTTTATATTGCCTTGGAATTGATGGACCGGTACGAGGTACTAAGTTTAGAAACTCACGCCCAACACTTGCAATCATAGATGACATCGAAGACAGAGAAGCAGCGGCTTCAGATGTCTTAATTGAAAAAAATGAAAACATTATTGAACAGGATATAGCTGGGCTTGGTGCTAGCGCAGAAAGAATACCGCGGGTTATGCTTTGCACCGTTCAGAATCGCAAGTGCATTGCATATCGCTTTACGGACTCAAATATGAAGCCTTCCTGGCGCGGTAAGCGTTATCGCAAAATGCTTAAAGAACCTGAAAGAATGGATCTAGTTCAGCAGTATATTCAAATGCGACAAACGAGAGACAAAGATGACCCAGATGCTCGGGTAGCTTTTGAATTTTGGAAACAAAATCAAGCTGAACTCGAAGGTGGATGCATAGTATCGAACGTGAATAGTTATTCAAAAAAGTTGCATGCAGATAGTCAGCCGTTAGAACTTTCGGCCATCCATGCTTATTACAATCGAGTAGCTGATATAGGCATAAAGGCCGTAGCTACTGAAATAGATAATGATCCGCCGATAGAGGCCGGGCCAACTGGCAGTGGTTTGACCGCAGCGATAGTCATGAATCAAACAAATGGATTACAGAAATTGCAGTTGCCCATGAACACTATGTGTTTAACGGCAGGCATTGATATCGGGAAGTATCGCTGTCATTGGGTTATCACAGCATGGGCGCATGGAGCATCAGGTTGTGTCGTAGATTATGGAGTATTGGAAGTTTCCAATATGGAGAAAGATTCGGAAACAGATGCTATAGAAATGCAAATTTATAAAGCATTGTTAGAATGGCGCGATACACACGTACAAAAAAAGTTTGTTGACGCTAGCGGAAGTGTTCGCGAACTAGATTTCGTATTCATAGATTCAGGAACATATACGACAGCGATTTATGAATTCACTCGACAAGTAAGAGGTATCTATCATCCAGCAAAGGGGATGAATCCGTATCGACAAAGAAAAGTAAACAGCGTCACGACGATTGCTTCTGAACATCTTCATGCAGAAAAGTTAAACACTTCAAACATTTGGTTGTATGAATTAGACACAAACTACTGGAAACAATTCGTTCATGAGAGGTTTTTAACCCCAGTATTTGATGAGCAAAATATGCTACGCAAAGGCTCGCTATCCATCTATGATGGTGCGCATAGCAAGTCACATATGGCGTATGCGAATCATATAGTTGCAGAAGAATTGGTGAATGAATTCAAAGAGGGAAAAGGCAATCGAACTTTTTGGATGGTAAAAAATGAAAACAACCACTGGTTGGATGCTACATATTTAGCTACAGCGGCAAGTGAAGTTTGTGGTATCAAGCTGTTCGCTCCGGCGGAAAACAATCTCGTACCCAAGCAAATAGACAAAAATCAGTATCCGAATGAAAAACCTAAGCCTGCTGCAACTCGACAGCATGGGAATAGACTCAAGCAAAGGCCGGGTGGATGGATTCCAAGGAGGCGATATTGAACGATAAAAAAAATAAAACCAAGAGCAACTCAATGTCAGCTAGCGAAAATCTAAAGCCACCGAAACCTAGAGAATTTGAGGCTAGGCCTTGTTCGCAATGTACGCATCTGAGGCCGATTAACAGTAGCTATAGCCGAGTGTATAAAACGATAGGCAGAATCCGATATTGCAAATGCAGCTTTTGCGGCAACACATGGGCGCAAGAGGGATAGTTGATTGCTGTTTCCTATTGCAATGGTAATGATGTCTAGCAATCTTGTATGCGTATGCAAATATATTTTGCATGAGTGCATCAGAGTCATTAGCAAGAATTGAAGCGGCGATTGCAGCCCTAGAAAATGGTGGCGTGCAATCGTATTCAATTGGTAGTCGTTCAGTTACGAAATTGAATTTAGCGGAACTGTACACTGAGCGTCGACAATTGAAGACCGAAGCGTATCGCGAAAGCGGTTCTGGTGGCATCAGCCTCGGCAAAATGACGAGGGCTCGAAGATGATTGGGAACTTGGTTGATGCCGTCGTCTCTACATTTGCTCCGATATCTGGACTTCGCCGAATGCAAGCTAGGAAAGCTATGCGCTCGTATCAGGGTGCCGAACCGTCGAGAGTGTCAAGCGGGCGGAATCCTAAGAATCAACCTGCGGATATGGAATTGCTTGGGCCGTTCGGAGCCGATCGATCGAGGGCTTGGGCAAGAGAACTTGTTCGCAACAATGCCTATGCATGGGGCGTCGTGGACACAATTGTTTCCTCAGTGGTCGGTTGCGGTATTCGAGCACAATCGACATTCGAAACTTTTGAAGGTGATGATGTTGAAGATGTGAATGATGAACGTGACAAGATATGGTCGGAATGGTGTGAAGTGTGCCATGTGAATGGCCAGTACACCTTTGAAGAATTGCAATCGCTGGCCTTGCGAGAAATGGTTGAAGCAGGCGAAGTGCTAGTTCGATTGATTCGCACCCCACAAAACATCTATCGAGGAATCCTACGCCCAGTTCCGCTTGCGTTAGAACTTATCGAGGCCGATAGGCTCGCTGGCGACAAGGATACGTATGCTGCAAGAATCGTAAATCAAAATGGCAATCGAATCATCCGTGGCGTTGAAGTCGATGAACTCGGCAAGCCAGTAGCATACTGGATCTACAAAGATCACCCGCTACAGCCTTACGCTTTTACCCGTTCTCCGGACAGAATTCCCGCAAACGAAATTCTGCATCTATTTCGTCGGGAACGTGAAGGTCAGACGCGAGGTCTAACTTGGTTTGCACCAGTTTTAAGTGATATCCGTGACATCGGGACGTATATCGATAACGAGTTGCAAGCCTCGGCGGTCGCGTCCTGCTTTACGGTTGCGATCAAGAGCAATACGCCTATCGGTAACCTCTACGACCCAGACGGTGGCAGTGGCACAGACTCGGCAGGAAACAGAGAGCGATACGTTGAGCCCGGGATGATTATGGAGCTCCAGCCGGGCGAGGATGTGGTTGGACTCAATCCAGGAAGACCTAACACGGGTGCGGAACCTTGGATACAAACGATATTGAGGAAAATTGCGGTTGGAACTGGATTAAGTTATGAGACGGTAGCACGCGACTATAGTCAAACCTCCTATAGCTCAAGCAGAACGAGTCAGCTTGAGGATCGTCGCCGTTTTCGATGTTGGCAACAGTATCTTATCCGACATCTATTGCAACCGACTTGGGATGCTTTTTGTGATGCTGCAGCCTTAAGTTCACTGCCAGGATTCGCAAGTTCGTCGGATCTCTTAGATGACAGGCGAAAGTTTACACCTGTCGAATGGCAGACACCAGAATGGGAATGGGTTGATCCTCAATCGGAGCAAACTGCTAGCGAGATGGCATTGAACTCGTTTACCGATACTTATCAAAACGTCCTTGGTTCGCGTGGCCGTTCATATCGATCGGTGTTCTATCAAAGGAGAAAAGAAGACCGAATGCGACAGAAGCTAGGCCTGCTAACACCAGAAGAAAGACAACAAAATATAAGCGCGGCACAAACTCCCCAGAATGGCAACTCAGTTGGCGTGGATCTGCAAGGAACCGTAAATGCCGTATAGCGTGTTAGAAACGAAATCTTGTCCGGTTTCGAAACCGTTCGGAGTCATAAAGGATGACACACGGAAGGTCATGGGTTGCCATTCTTCTGAGGGAGACGCAGAAAAACAAATTCGAGCGTTATACGCTTCTGAAAATCTTGCTCGTGCCAAATATGAAGGTATTGATTTCACGCCACCGGAAGGCGTTCGTAAAGAAGCAGCACAAGGTCTTGAATGGCGCATGGAACACAATCGCGGCGGAACGCTTGTAGGCGTGGCACGTGCTAGAGATTTGAGTAATGGCAAAGATATGAGTCCGGAAACTATAGGACGCATGGTGAGTTATTTTGCTCGCCATGAAGTAGATAAGAAAGGTCAAGGATTTAGCCCAGGAGAAAAAGGTTTCCCGTCGAATGGTCGAATCGCTTGGGCATTGTGGGGAGGCGATGCAGGAAATGTATGGGCGAATAAGGTATTGCGACAAATGAGATCTGCCGAAAAAGTCGAAAGATTAAACGAAATACCTAGGATACAAAGGCTATTTGAAGCACCGAAGGACGGCAAAGCCGTCATTGCTACCGAAACGCCGCTTGAGATCTACGACACGGTTCGCGGATGGATTAAGCAAGTCTTGCTTATGGACGGCGTGCAGTTTCGCAACGCCAAACGACAGTTGCCAATTGTCGATTCGCACAACGATAAGACAGTCCGCAACGTCTTCGGCTCAATTCGAAACATCACCATCGAAGACGGCCAGCTAGTAGGAGTCGCCGAGTTTGCAAGCGACGAAGAGTCGCAAGTAGTAGCGACAAGATATAGCGAAGGTCATCTAAATGATTTTTCAATCGATGCTGTCGTATTGCAAAGACAATATATCCCTGAGGGGCAAAAGTACACCACGAAAAGAGGTGTCATTATTGATGGACCAGCAGAAATTGTTACTGCATGGGAGCCGCATAATGCATCGATCTGTGCAACGGGTGCAGATCCTAATTCAACTGTTCGACGGTCTTTAGACCAAGAGAAAGTGAGTAGAGCAATGGACGAAGCTTTGATGGCTAAGTTGAAAATGCTTGGTCTCCCAGAAGGGATGACCGATCCACAGGAAATCATTTCATATCTAGCTAGCAAAATAGAAGAGCCAGAAATGGAAATTGAAATGATGGATAAAGAAAAAGAAATGGAACGTGCTGATTATATGGAAGAAGAAAAGAAAGTCGAAAAGATGGAAGAAGAAGTAAAAGCCGAAGTAGAAAGGCAACTGAAGAGTGATCAGCAAAGAAGGAAAACAATTTACAACGATGTGAAGCTAGCGAAGCTTGAGCGATCTTTTGCGGAGCAACTCATCGATGAAAACGTTACTGTCGAGGTCGCTCGCGAAAGGATAATCAGGCATATGGCAACCAATGAACCAGTAGGCCAAACGGTTGGTGTTCGTGTAACGGAGAGCGAATCTGACAAATTTGCGGATGCAATCGGTGGTGGTTTAATCCAACGCTCGTTACGAGCAGCAGGATTGCGCACGCAACCAACGGCAACGGCTGGGGCGGATGAATTTGCGAGAATGGACCTGAGGCGTATGGCTACTATGTGCGTCGAGCGCATGGGCCTAAAAACCGAACGCTTAGGAATGCCAGAAATCGCTCGCATTGCGATGGGTGCAAGAGGAGTCAACGCACAGTATCGTATTCAACGCGACGTGTATCATACTACAGGCTCGTTTCCGAACTTGCTCCTAAACGCTGCGAACAAAACTTTGTTGGCCGCATACGAGGAAGCCAGCTTTACGTGGTCAATCTGGGCTAGGCAAGCAGCTAGCGTTGATGATTTCAAGCCAATCAATCGAATTCGTCTCGGCGAATCTCCTGACCTTGAAGCAATTCCAGAAGGGTATCCGTACCCAGAAGGACCGATGACGGACACGAAAACGAGCTATTCAGTACAGAAGTACGGAAAGCAGTTTACGGTTTCCTGGGAAACGGTCGTGAACGATGATCTCGATGCATTGAGTCGCATTCCTGCTATGCACGGTAACGCTGCTCGTCGAGTGCAGAATAAAAAGGTCTACGAAGTTTTGACTAGCAATCCGACGATGTCGGATAGTCAAGCATTATTTTCTGCTTCGCACGCAAGTGGATCTAATGTTTCTGGTTCGGCAGCGGCACCGAGTGTTACGACCTTGAATGCAGCTTTTGAAAAGATGATGCTGCAAAAGGGCATTAGCTCGGATGCAATCTTAGGCCTCACGCCATCGTTCTTGATTGTTCCTGCTGGATATGCTGCGACAGCTTTGGAGATTGTAAATAGCTCTAGCTATGCGCAATCAAATGGCAACGAAGGAGTCGTAAATATTTATGGAGTCAACGGAGTCAGGCCATTGACTGTTGTTGTCGAACCTTTGTTGACGGCAGCGAGTTCGACAACGTGGTATATGGCAGCGAATACTAATCAGATTGATACCGTTGAACTTGCGTTCCTCAATGGCGAGGAGTCTCCAGTTTTGACTAGCGAGCAAGACTTCGATACTGATACATACAAATACAACGTGCGGCAAACTTTTGGAGTTGCTGCAATAGACTGGCGAGGTTTGTTTAGAAACTCCGCCTAACAATAAATGCTTTTTGGACGATAATTTAACTTACAATTACGAGGAACTAAAATATGGCTGGAATTCATGATTTTGTGAATTATGAAGATGACTTCATGGGCGCGTCTGTAACTTTCCCAACTTCTGCGAATATCGGCACTCCTTGGGTGACGGCAGTGACGGGAGCAGCACCACCAACGCATGTGCGTGCAGCAAGTCACGCGACTCTTACGCTGACTAGTGCAAATCAAGCTCAAATCTTGTCGTTGCATCATGGCGACCAACTAGCCTTCGATATCGATGACATTCAGCGAGTAGAAATGCGAGTCAAGATTGGTGCTGCGACTTTCACGAGCGGTTCAATCCTCGTGTTTGGAGTAAGTTCCGCACGAAATGACACGGCGGACGATGTGACGGCGTTCGCATGGTTCCGCATGGAAGGTGCAAACAGCACGACTCAGGTTTACTGCGAAAGTGATGATGGGAGTACAGATCGCAATGACATTGCGACTGGCGTAACATTAGGAACTTCGTACAAAACATTCGTCATCGATTTCACTGGTGGAAAATCTAACGTCAAGTTTTTGATCGATGGCATCCCAGTAGCGACTTCGACAACATTTGATATGTCGGCATATAGTTCAGGTTTGCAACCCATGATTCAATTGCAAAAAGCTGCGAACACAAACGCAGATGTTTGCGTTGTCGATTATGTGCGAGTTGTAGCAAAACGAGGCTGAGAGTGACTCTGCGGGACATCATCATTGCTGATGCAAAACGCATAGCGACAGATAAAACCGAATTCAGCGAAACCATTA
>JBBAXA010000102.1:10264-12673 GCA_040396935.1 Pirellula sp. | reverse complement strand
GGCCGCAACGTCACCGGAGGTGCTCTGAAATGGTGCCAGTGGGGGCTGGCGGACGGTACCGATGACGATCAGCCAGATGGACAGATTGCCACTGCTACGGTGGACATGATCGACAAACTTGGAGATAAGCCGTGGTTTATCGGTTGCGGCTTCATGAAGCCGCATGATCCTTTCATCGCCCCCAAGAAATACTTCGATCTCTATCCGCCGGACTCGCTGAATATCTGGAGCGATCCTGCAGGCATGAAGCCCGTGCGTAAAGAGAGCGTCGGTTTTGGAGACTACGGCGCTGCCTTCTCCAAGTTCACGGATGCCGAATGGCGCGAGCTATTCCGCGCCTATTGCGCTGGCACCAGCTTCATGGATGCGCAGCTTGGGCGGGTTCTCGATGCGCTCGATAAACGCCAGCTTTGGGACACAACAGTGGTAATCTTTGTGGGTGATCATGGCTACCACACCGGTGAGCGTCGTTGGTGGAACAAGAACACCCTCTTCGATCGCAGTTGCCGAGCGCCACTGATCGTCGCCGCACCGGGGATGAGGGGCGCGCAGGTCAGTCGCTCGCTGGTTGAGTTCGTCGATATTTTCCCGACTGTGGTGGATTTGTGCGGACTGAAAATGCCCCACATCGGTGCCGGAGCCAGTCTGCGGCCCGTTTTGGCCGACCCAGCAGTCAGTATCAAAGACGCGGCCTTCACGCTCGTGACCCGCGGATCCAGGCTTTATGGGCAGAGCGTCCGTACCTCCCGATGGAGATTCACGCGTTGGAGCGACGGAGAAACGGAACTCTACGATCACGATATAGATCCCGAGGAACTAAAAGACGTCTCGGCACAACACCCTGATGTCATCGCCGATCTCACCATCCGAATCCAAAAACTGCCACCACTCGCCACCAAGCCATGAAACCCACCTACACCCTCCTCGCTGCGTTCCAGAATGGATCAACAACTCTGAGACACAGTTTTCCAAGGACTTGATTTTGGATTGAAACGTCGGAGGTCCAGACCCTTTGCCGTCTACCGATGCTAGAAATTTTGAAAAAGCGTTTAAGAACTCGGCGTGTCGCTGCGTTTCAAGAAAAACGAATGGCTGAAGTTGAAAGTCTATTCGAGCCCAAGGAAGGGTAATCTCGCGGCGCGACGTTCGAGAACGTAACCCTCTTCTCTAGAGTCGCGACTAGGTCACCTTTTCCGGTTAGGGGCACCACAGTCCGAGTACGAGCCCTCGTCCAGCCGTAAACCGTGGAACGAGGCATTGTCCCTCAACAATTCGTCATCGTCCGCGACCTGCTATATTGACCCGATGAGCAATACACCCAATGAAGGCGATGACGAGCGCGTGGTGCCCGGAGTTGGCTCTGGAGAAGTTGTCCAAACGCCCTACGATCGATTGCTGTCGCGGACACTCATGCAGACGGAATCCGCGCAGGAATTGGTTCGATCCCATCTTCCTCCCGAGTTTGTCGCGCATCTGAAACCGGAAACACTCGAGCAAGCCGACACGAGCTTCATCGATGCCAACCTCAAGCGACGGTTTGCCGATCGTCTATTCAAGGTAGAGATGATCGAGGAAACGGCGCGAGAACTGGGGATGGAAAGTCCTCACGTCCATTTGCTGGTGTTGGTGGATCACAAAAGCGCACCGGACAAAAATACGGTCGTTCAGATGCTTGGGTACATGGTGCGTATTTGGGAGCATAGCATTGAAAACAATCTACCGTTGATACCGATCATTCCGTGGGTCATCTACAACGGTCTGCGGCCTTGGACCGTGGCCAAAAGTCTCTCCGAGCTCATTCCGGTCCCGGAGTCATGGAAACGTTATGTACCGTGTATGGAGATTCCGATCCTGGATGTGAGTCGAATGATGGATTCGGCGATGTCGGGAGAGCCAATTTTGCATATCACGCTGACGCTGTTAAAATATGGACGAGGTCCAGAATTGGTGGAAATGTTGAGGCAAGTATTTCGAAGCGTCGCGGATCGGTTCGAAGGCAATCGAGCATCGACGTTGCTCGATACGATAAGGAAGTACGTTATGTCCGTGAATCCAGCTGTAGGTGAAAACGAAGTCCAAGGGATATTTGCTGAGTTCTGGCCCGTCAAGCCCGAGCCAGGCTCCGTGGCAGACCAACTGCTCACAAAGGGTCGACAGGAAGGACGACTGGAAGGACGACTGGAAGGCGAGATTAAGGGTGAGATTAAGGGTGAGATCAAGGGCGAGATCAAATTGATCCGAACACTCGAATCGATTCTTGGCATCGAACCAGAGGGCATGGATCTTTCCAACAAGACCTTAGAGGAGCTACAAAGGATTACAGATTTGCTTCAGACTCGCATACAGCAGCGCGGCTAATGCTGGGTTAGGCGAATTTCCGTTCCCCGGAATGTATCGACGAGTTTGAGA
>JBBAXA010000102.1:0-10164 GCA_040396935.1 Pirellula sp. | reverse complement strand
CTAATGCTGGGTTAGGCGAATTTCCGTTCCCCGGAATGTATCGACGAGTTTGAGAGAAACTTTTCCAAGGACTCGATCTTGGATGGAACTGTTTGGCATTAGCCCTCTCTGCCCCGGGATTGTTTTGAGTTACGCAGTTGCTCAGACGTATCTAGAGGGTTGTAGACAGTGCCTTTCGTGCCTCCCACCAAGCGAAGCGACCCCCGCCACCTTGGCTGTTGTGCTCGAGTTTCCCGTGGGGGGCGATTCCTGACAAACACAGGTGATGCTCTCGTCAGGCGAGCGATTCAACATGGGACCGCGCTGATGGCGATTGTTGCTGAATGCATTTGCTGGCTTCGGACAGAAAGGCAGACTTTTGAAAAAATTCTCGGAATCTCTGAAAGGTCTGCTTCTCCGCCGGATACCTGGATGAAAGGCGCTTTGTAACTTCATCGGAGAGTTGGGTAATGTCCCGTCGACTGCTTCCTCTTACTCGTTCTTTTTTGTCCTCGCTGTGCCATCGAAATGCGGAGCATTCCCAGAAAATGGCTCGTCGCCGCGCCACCAGGCGGATGTGTCTCGAGCAGTTTGAGCCGCGCGAGCTCTTGGCGATCGATTTCCCCTCCGAGATTGTGGTAGGACGCACCCAATCGGCCTATAGCAGCAGCGATGTGCAAAACGGGCAGATGAAACTGACCTATGCGGTCTACAACCAAAGGGAAATCCCGATCAGCGACGTTCAATTGGCGGTCAAGCTGACGACGGGCGTGAGTTATGTCCAGGGTTCGCTCCCGCCAACCGCCAGCGGCCAGGATCTGATGTGGAATCTAGGGGTGATTCCCTCCTACGGTCGTGTGAATGTCGAGGTTACCGTCGCCTTGGCCAGTGGTAGCATTCTTCAAATCGATGAGGGGGCCCGGGTGAGGGGCTCGGTGGATGCAAGTGTCGTCAACGATACCGCGCCGACTGCCCGGCTCAGAAATACCCCCATCGTCGCTGCGGAACTCGCCTCGACTATCGATGCCGTCACGAACGACCCGGTGATCATGGAAAAGGCTGCGGAGCTCGACTACGACCCGGCGAAAATCTTCGCGTTTCTCAATGAGGAGGTTGGCTACGAGGCGTACGAGGGTTCATTGCGGGGGGCTCGGGGCACGCTCTGGAGCGAGGCTGGAAACTCGCTCGATGAGACCAGTCTCGGCGTGGCGTTGTTCCGCGCATCCGGGATCCCGGCTCGTTATGCGAATGGAACTCTTTCGACGGCGAACACCCAGTCGTTGATCCTGTCGATGTTCCCAGACGAGACCCATCTGGTTGGATACTTGCCAACGGGTGTGTTGGGGGCTGATCCAACGAGGGATCCCGAACTGATCGCGCTGACCCGCGATCACTATTGGCTCCAGATCGATCTCGGCTCTGGGTTTCAAAACGCCGATACCTCGGGGCTCCCAGGATCCGGAATCGGAATCGCGCCTACGACAGTAGCGAGCACATTCAATGAAGTCGCAGATGCCTTGCGGCACAAAGTGACCATGACGCTCGATGCTGAGGTATTCAGCGAATCGCAGGCTGCGTTCAACGCGGGGAATGGCGTGACTACGACTCGCGTCTTGGATCGAACTTGGAATGCCGTCGAGTTGGTGGGAAAGCCAGTGACGGTCGCTCACTTCGTCGTCGATAGAAACCAAGGGGGTTTGGCATTCAGTTCTCGGACGATCAGCTACACCCCTTACTTTCTCGTAGGAGACGTCGCGGATATTGCGGGTTTGAACGATCAACTTTTTACAGGAACTCCTTATCAGGAGAACCTCACCAATTTCCCGTTGGGGAGTCAGTTTCTAACCGGATTGATGTTGAATATGGACCTCACCTCTCCGGATGGAACGATTGAGCATCATGAGCGCGCCTTAGTAGACCGGATTGGCTATGCCAATCGCAAAAACGGCATTAACTCCAATATCCCTGTCGATGCGACCGCGCCCTCGATCATCGGCCCTTTTGATGCGATGACGGTACATGCGTCGGCCGCGATGTTACCGGCGCGTTACGCAGATCAACTCGCAGAGAAAATTCGAACGGTACAGGCTTATTTCAACTCGTTAGATCCGAACCTGCCGTTATCGAACGAAGATCAATTGAAGTTTCGTACGCAGCTGGTAGACCTTACGCGACTCATGACCTATCGGTATTTTCATGAGTCGGATGCACTAGTAAACCGAGCCGCCGAAGTCGGAGCAGTCCGAAGTTACTTCGATAAACCGAGACTGATTCTAGGTAGTGCGGTAATCACACCCGCTACACTGACATCGCAGGGTTCCTTGAAGCTCTCGCTTGATTTGCGGCGAGATTCAGCACGGGTACTTTTATTTCCTGGTCAGTCATCACAAGCAGAGTTCGAGTTTAGGGCTTATCAAGGCTTCGCAGCCACCGGGCTCGAAAGATCCATCGTTGCGTCGATGATCTCAGGGACGGCAGATGCCGATATTCTGAATTCTCAGTCCGTATTTGAAGCTGCTGAGAGGCAGAATATTCCAATTACTGTACTTTTTCCAGAATTCTTGCCTTCTCTCAGTAATCGTATCAAAGGCTCCGCCGACGCGCTAGCTCGTATATCCGATGCGTTAGCGGCAAACAAAATCGTCCTGGTTCCGGAATCTCCTGTACTCATCAATGGCAAATTAGTTACTGCTTGGTATGAAACGGAAATGATGACAGGTGGCACGATCGGAGTTGTAGAGGATGGAGGCCATTTGTCTGCGCTGGAACAGAAACTTCTTTATGGCCTTGGTTCAGCACTCGGTTCGGTTGGTGCCTACATGCTTGGGTTCGCTTTCGGTCTTTTCTCGGGGGCGCTCGCGGGTACGTTGGGAAAACCCGAAGTTGCCCTTGCGCTTGCTGGGGTCGCCTCGGTAGGGACACCTACCCTCTACATCTTGGTGCAAATATTAACTGTTGCAAACCCAGTAGCAGGACTTGCCGGAGAACTTTGGAGCATTATGGCAGCTGCAGGATTCAGTTTCGGCTATGCGTTCGGAGTTTATTTGACAAATAAGGATCCTTCGGCCGAAGGTCAACTCTATCAATCGCTTCCACCGCAAAGAAAGAATCGTGAGAATAGACTCATCGCTCACACTGTGAGTAATGGAACGTCACTTGCGATCGTACCGTTAAACACTTCGGTAATTACGAATCAGAATCAGCGCATTTCGATTCCCTATTCGATAGTCAGTAACCTGATAGGTGACTACGAAGTATCCGTTACCGCGCCGGAAGGATGGGATGTCGCACTCCTGCCTGATTCTGTTTTCATCCAACCTAAACCAGGGACTCAAAGTGGCGTTGGAAAGGTGCGTTTAGTCGCTCGCTCCATCTCAGACACTTCTCTGGTTTCTCAGTCGATGATCGAAGTTACCGTGCAATCCACCTCGCCAGGATTGGAACTTGCCATAACGCCAGATCCACTCTTCTACGTCCCAAATCAAGGCGCTGAATTGCCATCAGCGTTCCAAGCCCAAATCCAGAATCTAGGACCAGCGGATGAAATTTACAAGTTAAGTATTTCGAATGTGACTCCAGGCTGGGATGTTATTACGAGTGCAGATGCAGCGTTTGTTAATGCCGGAACGGTAGGTGCCATCGGTGTCTACTTGCGTCCTCAGGGAAATGCATTGCCTCCTGCAGGAACCACCGTCTCTTTCACCGTCACGGCGACCAGCAATAGTGATCCATCCATCGCAAAAACGGTGACAACCAATCTCACGTTGCCGTCCATCTCAGCCGTTTCAATGACGGTACAACCTTTTATGGTTGAAAACTTCCCCGGATCCATCACGAACGGAATCATCACGATTCAAAACATCGGCTATGTCCAGGAAGAACTGCGACTCAAAGTAAATGATCTTAGCCCAGGTTTTGTTTTGGCGGGTTTACCGCAAACGCTCTCGCTCTCTCCGGGCCAGAAGACCGATATTCCAGTGACACTGACCATTGCTTCTAGCACAGCGATCAATGCTACGGAGTATGTGAATGTAACTCTATCAAATAATCAAACAGACGCACCGATTCGCAAAGCAGGTTTATTTCAAGTCCGCGTAGTGGTCCCTGGCGTTGAGGCGCTGTCTAGCGCTTCAGTGACAGCCTACCAACTCGGACAAACGGATCTTGGTAATCGATTGTCCGATCTCTCGATCTCACTATCCAACTTGGTACAGACACCAACAGACTCTGTAGCCAAGAGCCAATCGGTTGCGGCCATCGACGCGGTTATTCAGATCATCAGCGCCGATCCACTTCTCAGCTCGCTTTACTCGCGAGACCTCACGATTACCCGAAATCAACTCGCAGCAGCGACGACCCTTCAAGAAGTCCAATCGGCTCTCGATTCCCTCGCGCTACATCTGACCGCGCTCAGCGATACGCTCAAGGAACTCGTCGAGCGCCAATTCACCCTGCGGCTAGCCTCGAACGTTGTCACCGCTCTGCCAGGCGTGCCTGCACGCTTCCCGATCATTATCGAGAACAAAGGGACCAAACCGACCACCTACGATCTTTCGGTAGGAGGTTTGCTCCCGACTGGTACCACCGCTACCTTCAACCGCTCGACCGTCACCCTGCAACCAGGTGAAACACTCAGCGCGGGACCCAATGGAATCACCCTCAGTCTCTCCTTCACACAGGACTTCCTGTTCCCAGCGTCGTTCACCGTGAACGCCATGGCACAGGAAGCCCCCTCGTTGGTTCAGCGAGCGGCTGCCTCCGTCGCGGTCCGCAATGAGTTCATCCAAGTCTCTGCGGTCACACCCAACCCTGGCTTTACAGATCCAGGAGGGTTCGTGGCGGTATCGGCTCGCATCTTGAACGTGGTCAACAGCGCGCAAACCGTGCTCGTGTCCTATCAGGTCAAATCTCCAAGCGGTGCGATTCTCTTCACCTCACCCTCGCAGGCCGTCGATCTGACGATTCGATCATCGTTGGTCGATGTCGCATTGCCCTCCTTCAATACAATGGGACTCCCTCGCAGCGACTATTCGATCGTTGTCTCGATTTCCGATGCCAACGGAGTACCACTACCCGGCGTTGTAGGGCAAGCGAACTTGCAAGTCGGAATCCCGGTTTCAGCAACGATTACCGTATCCCCCGATGCCTTGTTGTCGGGACCAAACGTTGTTACCAATACTCTGCGCGTCGATGCGCGGACGCTTCCGAACAACCCCCTGACCTTGCTCGGTCAAGTCCAAACGATTCCGACATCGACGACGGTAGTCATCGATGGCAATCTCGCCTACGTCGCAGGGACCAACGGGGTCGATATCGTCAACGTCGCCAATGCAGCGAGTCCTGTGGTCGTCGGGACGTTTGGACAAGGGCTCATCGTCCAAGGTGGATTCACGGTGGTGCGTGCCCTCTCGGGGAACAGACTTCTGATTGCCACTCAAGCCAGCCTCAATGCGACGGATTTCACGCTCCTCACCTATTCACTCACCAATCCCGTCGCTCCAACACTGCTAGCCCAATCGAAGGTATCCAAGCAGTTCATCTCCGATTTCTTTGTTGTCGGAGATCGTGCGATCGCGACGACGACTGGGATCGATTTTTTTGCTGGGAACGTACTCGATCAATTCGGAGATGTTCTAGCGCTCGATCTCTCGAATCCTGCAGCTGTTGCCGTGACCGATGAGCTCTTTGGTGGATCGACAGATATCTACAACCATAATGGCGGTGAGTTGGTCGATAACACGACGCTGTATGTCGCGAGTACCACATCTACAGGTGGTTTTACAAATACGCAAGTTGGGCATGGAGTGCTTCGAGTAATCGACTATTCCAATCCTTCGAACCTGGTGGAAACCCGAGAGATTCGGATTCCAGATACCGTCCAAGCCACCGAGGTTGCTATCGATGGAAATCGGGCTCTGGTTCTCGGTAGCACAGGAGGTTGGAAATCACCATTCAACGGGGTAGGAGATGCCCAGTTGACGGGCCGCATGACATTGACGCTCCTGGACATTACAGACCGACGCCGACCCTTGGTGATCGGTACGACCTTGATTACGGAGAGCTTGAATCGGCCGGTCGACACTGCCGATGGTGGAGCGAGACTATCGACCATTTCGTTGGGGAATGGTCGATTCGCTATCAGCCGAGGGTATGTCGAAAACCAGCCTGTGTTACTGTTGGCCGATATCACCGGCGATAACATCGTCGTCGCATCGATTCCTGTTCCGTCGCTTGTCAACGAGATGGCGTTCGTGGACGGGAAACTGTATACCACCAGCCAAACCGGTTTGATGATTTATGAGGTAGGAGCGATCGTCGGGACCCCGACGACCATCCGTGTCGATGTACCGAATTCCGATGAAGCTGGGAAGCTGAATCGGATTCGCATGGACTCATTCAGTATTCGTCCGGATCAGATCATCGACGGCACTGGGATCAAGACTCTGGTGTGGAATCGTCCCTTTGCTTTTGGAACGACGACCTCGACGCTGATATGGAATACCGAGCTCTCCGGATTTCCGCCCAACGAATCTCGGAGGGTAACCAACGGGACGAGCATTTCCTTTACGTCCGCTGGAACGTCGGGAGTGTTTCAGCTCCCTGCGACCTCGGTCGTGGGTCAAAACGCCATCACCGTTACTCCCGCGACTCAGACCGCAGCTCCAGGCGCTCCGGCGACGTTTGATGTGACTTTGACCAACCCAACGGATAGTTTCCTCAGTTTCACTCTTTCCACGTCCGGCATTCCGGAATCGTGGATGGAGTTTCCGCGATTCGTCTTCGTCGATCCGAACAGCACCAAGACGGAGACGTTGCGAATCACAGCGCCAGCCAAAACGCCTGAAGGCTCGGTGGATTTCAAGATCGTCGCTACCGCAAACGCATCGCTACAGGGGATGACCCAAGGAACGCTCCTCCTCCAAGGTGTTCCCGTCCAACCCGATAGCCAAGCGCACGGAGTGTCGGTTTCGATACGAGCATTGAACAGTCAAGCTGGCCAGGGGAACGATGCCGCCTATATCGTCCGACTGACCAATACCGGTAGCGTGGCAGAAAGTTTCGTTCTATCGAGTGTTTTGCCGTTCGGATTCGCCGGTGCATTCGAAAAGACTTCCGTGATGATTCCGCCTGGGAGAGGCAATTACCATGAGATCAGCCTGATCATTTCGACTCCTGTCGGAACGCCCACAGGCCAATATCCCTTTACAGTGATCGCCTCTTCCACGACTTCGAAAGCGACGAACAGTATATCGTCCGAGGTCAGCGTTCTCGATGTCGGAGTCGCGGTTCAGTTGAACGCTACGAGCGGCTCGCCCGGAGATGTCTTTCAGATGCAGGTGACGAACGTGGGGACGGTGGCAGATACGTTTGATATCCAGCGAGGTGGACCGGCGGGGATCACATCGAATCTGAGCATCGCGCAGGTAACCCTCCAACCAAATGAGTCGCGAACGGTCACCGTTACGACGCAGCCCGTCGATGCGATCCTCCCAGGAGGCTTTCCGTTGACCGTGTTGGCGCGATCCAGAAGTACGCCATCGGTTGTTGATAGCGATACCACGACGTTGAATATTCCATCCACACGGGGACTGACGACTCGTTTCGAGACCTCCGAGAAGACGCTCGGTGGGCCGGGAATCTCCAGCTTCAAACTACTCGTCAGCAATACAGGCAATACCGAGGACTCCTACACCGCGACGATCCTCGGTACGAGCGGTACGATCACGGGGAGTCTCAATGGAGTGGATGGTTTACCGACGCAAACCATCCCTGTTTTTCGATTGCCTGCACTCGCCGAAGGGGTAATCACGGTCAATACCGCGATACCCAGCATTGGACAGGGAGTGGTGCGTGTCCAAGTCCGATCGCTTACAGACGGAACTGTTGTATCGGAATCGACGGCCACCTTGAATGTCATCAACGATCCACCCAGACTCGCCATCACCCCTCTCCAAGCCGACAGGTCCGAAGGTAATTCCGGTCTGAATACATTCACTTACACCGTGACTCGATCCGCAAATGAAAATGTCGAAACCGTGGTGGACTTTGCCGTTACCGGCAGAGGCAATCATCCGATCAATGCAGCCGATTTCGGAGGTATATTCCCGAGTGGGAAGCTCACATTCTCTGCGAGGGAAAATTCAAAAACGATCACCATCAACGTCCGTGGCGACACGATTCCGGAGTTCGACGAAGGATTCAACGTGACACTGACCAATGCGACCGGTGGAGGGATCATTACGGTTCCATCCGCCACAGGGACCATTCGCAACGACGATAAACTGACAGCCACAGCAGACTCCTATCTGTTGGTTCAGGGAGAACAAGCAAACCTGAACATCCTGGCCAACGATCAGGGAGTCACCTACCCGTTTGATCGGAGTGCCTTGCAGTTCCGCGATGGCCCAGCGCATGCGACGATTGTGGTTGCAGCAGATCGAACGGTGGTATGGACTCCCGATCCGGCGTATTTTGGTCCCGACTCATTTTCCTATCGCGTCGCGGATAGCAACGGACTCTTTTCCGACTGGACTCCGGTTTCGATTTCCATCAATGGCCGTCCCATCGCACGCGATGATTCCGCATACGTCGCGAATCGCAGACAGACGGTTGTCGATGTGCTATCCAACGATACGGATCCCGATGGTGTGATTGCCAATGCCACGATTCAAATCGTATCGACCAGCAATCCAGCGTTGGGACAAATGGATGTCTTCGATCGGAAACTACGATTCACTCCCAGCGCGACATTCGATTCGTCCGTGATTGTGCAGTACCGAGTGGTTGATACCAAGGGGGCTGCATCGGCGACAGCGAGCGTACTGCTCGGAGTCTACAATCAAAACCCACGGAACCGGCTCGACGTCAACCAAGATACATTCGTCGATCCATTGGATGTCCTAGAAACGATCAACTCACTGAACGCCTCTGGATCTAGGAGTATAGCTCCAGGGAGGAACACCGCTCCGTTTTATGACGTCGATAGTGATGGATTCCTCAGCCCACTCGATCCTCTGGTCATCATCAACTATCTCAACCTTCAGAGTGGTGGATCCTCTGGGGAAGGAGAGGAGGGCCTCGCGATGGGATACACGCAGTCGATTTCGATAAGCCCTTGGTCGATCACGCGTCATACCGAGGAAGTAAAGTTCTCTGGGAATCAGTGGTTAGGCGCTCCTCACTACCCGCAGGAGTCAATGCTATTCGGTGCCTATCATCGATCGTTGGGTAACGAAGGTGGATGGTGGATACAAAGAAAGGAACGCTCGGAAGAGACGATCGCTACCGATACTGTTTTTGCGGATATAGCCGAGACGCTCAGGCAACGGGAAACGAAAGGCCAACGAACCCTAGCTCGTCGCCACACCTTTCGTGGCGACCGCTGATCGAGGTAGTCATTCGTCTTGCAACCGATAGCGGTCGTGTTTTCGACAAACGATTACTTGGTTTTTTGCTGCCAGGGAATCAAAGGGTTTTGGGTCGAGCCTGCGAACGGTTTGTACGGAGCATCGATCACTCATCCGTTGTCAAAAGTTCAATTTCCATTTGGCGAGCATGATTGACCGTGATATTGCAATGCGCTGGAATGGTTCCTGTACCGTAGATCTCGCCATCGAGATGTACGTTTAAAGGTGAGGAGCTTAGTAGCTTCAATCCCTTGGCTACCCGGTACTGGATGCGTGGATCGCGCTGGGGAAGTTTGCCGAAGAGCAGGCCAGGCAAATAGCGGACGACATCATGACGCTTCAGGGCGGATACCAACAAGAGGTTGAAATAGCCATCATCGAGCCGAGCTTCGGGCGCCAATAAAAAACTCCCCTCGCGCGTACCGATCGCAACCGAGAGTGTTAGCAGTTGTTGTTGGCGGATTCGTTGGTCCTGCATTTCGATCCAGGTATCCATGTACCGCCAGCCCGATTTCAGGGTTCGCAGGAGACCGCGGGTGTAGCGGAGCCGAGCAGGTAACCACCGCGCAGGTCGAGAGGAAATCGCAGTATGCGCAGTGAGACCGATTCCCGCAACGTTGAGAAAAAACCGTTGAAAGTTCGGATAGCTTAGGATGCCAATATCTACGGTGAGTCTACGATTTCCCGTGGAGAATGCGTGCGCGTTTAAGCTCGCTGCATAGTCATTCGCAGTGCCGCCGGGTATGATGCACAGCTTAGTAGTCGTATGGGGAACGGA
>JBBAXA010000101.1:3090-12751 GCA_040396935.1 Pirellula sp. | reverse complement strand
ACGTTCATTCTGAGCCAGGATCAAACCCTTCACTTGTGTATGCTTAGACCACTCATCAACAGTGGAAACCACCGCTAAATCGCAGCCTTGTCAAGCTAAGTTTCGGTTTTGAAACCGGTCGGTGGTTTTGGTCATTTACCACCTAAAAAATTATCACAAAACTTCTCAAGAAGTGACGTTTGCTATAAACATCAATCAAACTCATCCACCGGATTGTCAAAGATCAGTTGTCCGCTTCCCTAGCTAATTTGCTGGACTTGATCGCTTGCCGCGACCATTCCTCCGCAAACCGCCGGTTCGACGGGCCCAATATGGTAACCGCTGTTATCGGCTACCGTCAAGGCATCTTTCGCTTTTTTTCGTCGAGTCGAGTATTCCTCAAACATCCGAAAAACCGAGCGACCCGAAGCCGCCCGCAGCGAGGAGGCGAAAAGATAGTGACGCACCAAGCCCCTCGCAAGATCCAAAACCAACTTTCGGCCATTATTTTTTGCTGGCCCCTCGATCCCAATCGGGAATCCTCTCCGGAGCCCATCCCGCCGTCATCCTAATCCGGATTCCCTCAATTCCTCTCAATCCCCCGCCGTGAAGGTCCGATCTTCTCTGGAGTTGTCCTATGCCTCGTTTTCCAGACTCCCGTCCTTTTTTGCATGATGAACTCGTCGCAACCGGCACCGCTTACCAATGCTAAACCGACCAGTTCACTGGAAGAAGCACTAGAACGCATCAACCGCCTGGCCGCTCAATCAAGCAACGCTCAAACAGCCCGACCTGCCCCCGCTGCCACCACTCCACCCTCCAGCCCAGCCACTATTCCAAGTCCGCCCTCCGAC
The DNA here is from genome assembly GCA_040396935.1 of Pirellula sp. Classification (GTDB taxonomy): domain Bacteria; phylum Planctomycetota; class Planctomycetia; order Pirellulales; family Pirellulaceae; genus JBKCUI01. Next base: position 11,918 of record JBBAXA010000101.1, on the reverse strand, counting down.
TCCTCGTCAACCATCCCGCCAACGGTCACCACCAAGTCGAGCCGGAACAATTCAGTCTCCCACCCGCTGCTCAAACCGACACAGGATACCAACGAGCCCATCCTACCCATAGAACCGACCTCCCTCGAACAAGCTGGGCTCAACAATCAAATCCTCGAAGAGCTCGTGATGCGATATCTCTTCAATCGAGGCGAGGCGACGGGGCGCACGATTGCAGATCAAATCAAGCTCCCGTTTCGCATTGTGGAACCAACACTCAATCGGCTCAAGTCCCAGCAACTCTCTTGTTACCTGGGATCCACTGCATTCAATGACTACATCCATGCACTCACCGATGCAGGTCGTGATCGCGCGCGACTGCACATGCAAAAAACGACCTACTTCGGTGCAGCTCCTGTCCCACTGGAACACTACATTCAATCGGTCAAGCTCCAATCGGTCGAGCATCAGCATCCAACATTCGATGACCTGCGAAAAGCCTTCTCCGATCTACTCATCGCTCCCAGACTACTGGCCCGGCTCGGACCTGCGATCAACAGCGGGCGCGGGATGTTTCTTTACGGCTATCCTGGCAATGGAAAAACCAGCATCGCGGAACGAATCACCAGATCCTTCGGCGAGTTCATTTGGATTCCTCGCGCAGTGATGGTCGACGGCGATTTGATGCGAATCTTTGACCCTCTCAATCATGAAGAGGTTCCTCACCAGTCCTCAGATGGCTTGCTACGCGAGACAACCATCGACCATCGCTGGGTTCGCATCCGACGCCCTACCATCGTCGCCGGTGGGGAACTCACCATGGCAATGCTCGAGGTCTCCAAAAACCCAGAAACAAATATCTGCGATGCACCTCTGCAAATGAAAAGCAACTGCGGAGTGCTGTTGATCGATGACTTCGGAAGACAACGAATGAGCGTCGATGAATTGCTCAACCGTTGGATTGTACCCCTCGAAAAACGATTCGACTTTATCAGCCTTAGCAGCGGAAAAAAGGTCCAAGTCCCCTTCGACCAATTGGTGATTTTCAGCACGAATCTCGAGCCAAAAGATCTAGTGGACGACGCGTTCCTTCGCCGAATTCCTTACAAAATCGAAGTTCTCAATCCGGATGAGCCAGCGTTTCGCAAGCTGTTTGAGATCATGTGCAAGGTCCTGCAGATTCCGCACAGCAGCGAGGCGATCGACTACCTGATCAATACGCACTACAAGCCCATCGGACGACCGATGCGCAATTGCCATCCTCGCGATCTGCTTCTTCAAGTTCGCTCCTATTGCTACTTCAACGCCATCCCCGTAGAACTCAAAAAAGAATACTTGGACTTTGCCGTAGAAAACTACTTCTCGATTATGTAAAGCGAGAGAGCTAGGGGAAGCACAATCGCAATCTGTGAAGCGCGATCCCTGCGGGGAGCCTTCACATCGATTCGACGCCCGACGTCGATTCCCCCTCGAACCTCATTGGCTCCTCTCATCCGATCGAGAATGCAGGTTCGAAACGAATCCGTTGAGATCGAGTATCCGAGGGACGGATCGATGAGTTAAACTGGGGTTATCCCACAAGCCGACCAATGAGCGGATTCCGATAAGCCCATACCGTCCATCAAGCCGATCGATTGCCCCAGTTTTCGAAAAATTTTGGGCTACGATCGAGCCACCTATCCTCGCATCCATTTTTTTCTTCCTATCGCATGATCTCAAATTGGACCATGGCCATCACGCTGGTTGCAAGCACGGTTTTGCCCGCCGCGTTTCTATCATGGGTCATTGTCGGTTGGGTCAAGAACAATGCCGCAAAACTCGGACTGATGGATCTCCCCAATGAACGCAAGGTGCACACCTCGCCCGTTCCCCGCGGTGGCGGATTAGGAATTGTGGGTGGGGTCATCGGTACATTCGCAATCGGTTCGCTCGTCGTTTGGTTGGCGAGCGGGTACCCCGCGCTCTCCGAGTCCCTCCTTCCCGAACAAGCCGCCAAGCATTTTCCCGGTTTGAAAAGCAAACTCGCTCAGTTTTGGGTTTTGCTCGGCGGTGGTCTACTGCTGGCTCTTCTCGGATTGCTAGACGATCGTTTCGGGTTGCCGTGGAAGCCTCGGTTGCTGGTCGAGTTTGCTGTGGCCGCGGGCGTGGTTTATTGGCAAAACCTCCAGTTGACCGCGTACATCCAAATCCCCTGGCTGACTTCCCTCCTGAGTATCTTTTGGATCGTGCTGCTCGTGAACTCGTTTAACATGCTGGACAATATGGATGCTTTGAGTTCGGGCGTTGCATCCATCCTCTGCTCGATGCTCTCGGTGATGCTTTTAACCACCGCAGAACAGGACCGCGGTCAACCCCAGCTCTTTGTCGCTGCGATGCTGCTGGTACTCTTGGGTGGACTGCTCGGTTTCCTCAGGTACAACTGGCCCCCAGCATCCATCTTCATGGGAGATGCAGGGAGCTATTTCGTCGGTTATTGGATTGCGATCGCAACCCTTCTCTCCACGTACGTCGATGCACGCGGGTCCACGCCCCACGCGGTCCTCGCCCCTCTTTGCCTCCTCGCGGTCCCGATCTATGACACGCTCAGCGTGGTCGTGATTCGATTGCGAGAAGGACGCAGCCCCTTCCAAGCGGATAAGAGGCATTTTTCGCACAGGTTGGTAGAGATGGGCATGAGTAAAAAGCAAGCGGTCTTGGCAATCTACACAGCGACACTGACCTGTTCGCTCTGTGCGCTGCTACTTCCTCGCACCGATACCATCGGCGCCGTTCTCGTACTGTCCATCGTTGTGTGCATGTTGATACTGGTCAGCGCCATTGAAGGGGTCATGCGGAATTCGAGAGCCAAACCGGCGGAACCTGACCGTTCGCGGAGCGACTCATGAATTCGGCCATCAAGGGTTCCTCGACGCAACCATCGACATGGATCACCGCTTTGCCAAGTCGATTGTCGCCACTGTTGCTAGGAGTTTATCTCGTTCTATCGCAATGGAACCCTTGCGATTCCACGAGTGTCGCTGCCGGCGAGTCCATCCTGCTCATTCTGTTAGGGTTAGTCCTGGGAGTGTTCGCTGGGATTCAATCGCTCCTGGACCCACCGCGGGAAGCTCGATGGAGATCCTACATTCCGTTTGCGATTTTCACCTTTTGCATTTGGACCTTGGTATGCAGCTACTTCACGCTAGGGACTGGTAACGCTCGATCGGCTTTCCTCGGTGCTTGGCAATCGATCGCTATCTGCGGCGTTTTCACGGCGATCTACCGACAGATCCACGTAGGTAGTGCGGGTGAGGTTTACCGCTGGATGATTGGATTATCGCTCGGAAGCGCACTCGGTGCGCTCTACCAATATTTCGTCACGATGCCACAGCTTCGGGTTCGTATGCAACAGGATCCCACGTCGGTCTATCAACAACTCCAGGTGCAACCTGGATCGGCCGAGGCGATGCAGGCGTTCAATCGAGTGATGAGCACCGAACCGATTGGACCTTATGCGCTGACGAATTCTCTAGCCGGCCTTTTGGCGACATGGTTGGTCGCTTGGATCCTGGTCGCCTACTTCTTCGTTGCTTATAGTCCCAAACGCGCCGACGTACGGTATGGATTGCCGATCGCGTTGGGGATCGCAATCCTTGGGTTCGTCCTCCTGTTGACCAAGAGTCGTACGGCTTGGCTCGCCGCCGTTATCGGTATAACCATTGCCTGCACCGGTGATCCGGTCTTGCGCAACCATCTTGGGAAGCTTCTGGTTCGCTACAGGAAGCAGTCCATCCTTTCGGGTATCGCATTGCTGCTATGCGTTGCTATTCTGTTTTGGAAAGATCCCCTCCTCCTTTGGGAGGCTGGAAAATCCTTGTCCTATCGGATGGATTACTGGCACGGAGCTTGGAAATTGTTCTGCCAGAGCCCTTGGATCGGTTACGGTCCTCTCAATTTCCAGTCCGGCTATACGACAGTCAAATCCTTCACTGCTTCTGAAAACCCGGCGGACCCACACAACCTGTGGATCGAATCGGCCATGTGGGGAGGCATTCCACTTTTGTCGATCGTGATCGCAGCTGCAGCCACGTTGACACTCCAGCCGATTCGAACCAAACTCGGGGATCAACGCCTCGATAAAGAGGCATACCTAACCGATGCGAGCGAGCCTCTGGCGTCTCGGATCGGCAGCTGGATCTCGCTGGGTGCAATACTCGCCCTGGCCGGGATTCTCGGGTTTGCAATCCTCGTTTTGGATACGAGCAATCTGAGCAACTTTGTTTTCGCCTTATTGTTTTGCGTGGGTTGCCTCCTCGGACGAGGGATCGTTCCTCCCCGTTTTTGGCAAACTCTCTCGCCAAAACGGGCGATGTGGATTGGGTTCATCCTATGTCTGGTTTTGGGACTCCATCTCTGTTTTTCAGGGGGCTGGATGCAACCGGGTGTCATGAATTCGCTTTTGGTGGGGATGGCTGGAGCTCTAGCTCACCCATCTCCGCGCGCCGCAGAGTCCGCACCGCAGAGAGTTCGCATTCAGGATTCCTTGGGATTCTTTTTCTGGATGGTCATGCTTTTTGGTTTTATGCAAATGACGTTTTGGCCTGAAACCCGATTGGCGGAATGGCAGTTCAATCGATCCCTCGAAATGGCGGGAAAACCGAGTGTGGAGCAATCGGTATCCGCCTTGCAGCTTCATGCTCTGGCTCCCGAATTAGCCCGCGATATCGCCGAGTCCTGCTTGATGGAATCCCTGGATATCGCATCCACTCCCTCAGCAAAACGAAAATGGGAGGAGGCTTACACGATCGCCCGCACGGAATACCTCAAGCGGGATCCGCGGAACTGGGGAACCTATCTACAGATCGCTGAATGGGACTACCGGATGGCCCACTCCATGGGCGGGACCGATTCGGAAAGAGCTCAAAGTTACCGGATTTCCGCCTCCGAGAGAGCCAGCCAAGCCGCACAATGGAATCCCTCCTCCGTCCAAGTACAAATTCAGGCGGCAGTGTACGCGGCCCTCGGGAACGATTGGCCACGGGTGGAAGAGTATCTCGAAAAAGCGAGCCGAATCGATCGACTGACTCCGCATCTCGATCGAAAGATTTCCGCTGTTTCGGTGTTTTTTCCCAATGAATTGATCGAGCCCGACCATCCCCTCTCGGCCAGCGAACGACTCCCCAACCAGGATCGCTACATCTATGGTGAACCTGCGATTCAAAGGTTGCGTAAATTGTCCCAACAAGGAAAATGAGGGAGTTCGTTGAACGGAGAGCCTTCCCGGGAGAGCTTTGGGGAACCGAACGCTCTCTCGATTTACCGCTCGTTACTCTCTCCTGTTTTCCTGACAGAGCGGTGTTTTTCCAAACCGCGGCTTGGCTCGGTCCCTAGAGAGTTTTTCGATGTTACGCGTTATCGTTTTGATCCTCTTGGCAATCGGTGTCGGTTATGGAATCGCCAAGAGCGAATTATCCCGTTCTACCGCAGGCCTAAAGCACGTTTACGGCTCCGTCGAAGACATCGACGCGGCAATCAAAAACTCAAAGGTTCCCGAGGGTAAACAAGTAGCAAAAGTCGAGGTTGTCGGGGGTGCCGAACTCAATTTCGGTACGATGAAACAAGGAACTCGACGAAGTCATAAATTTATCTTCCAGAACACCGGAGGGTCGTCCGTCGACGTTTGGTTTAAGAATAGTAGTTGCAAATGCACCGTCGGTAAGTTCGAGAGAGCTACGTTGGCCCCCAATGAAACAACCGAGGTCGAACTCGAGTGGATCGTCCAAGGGATCGGTGATTTCGCACAAAGTGCAACCATCGGTTCGAACGCTCCAGGCCAAGAAGAGATTCGACTGTCGATTCGCGGGAAAGTCGGCCAACCTGTGATGTTTTCCCCCTCCGCCGTCGAGCTCGGGGATTTTATGTCGAGCGAAGAAGCAGAAATCAGTGGCCATCTCTTCAGTTTCGAGGAGCTGCCTCTGAATATCACATCCACCTACGTCTCAGACACAGCGCTCGCCAAAAAAATCTCGTGCGTATTTGAATCGCCTCGAAAGCCAGAGCCGGGTGAATTCCCTGATTTTGCCGAGGCAAAGGAAGTTGTCGATTTCAAAGTAAAAGTCTCTCGCGGGATCCCCTCCGGCAACATCTCGACCAACCTCAACTTCAACCGAATGATCACCGATGGTTCGGAGGAGGCTTTTCCACTGAAAATTTCGGGACGCTGCGTGAACCCCATCCGTGTCATCGCAAGCAACGATTACGACGAGGAACGTGACCTGCTGCGAATGGGGATCGGGAGCACAAAAGAAGGTCTGAAAAAGAGCATCGTGCTTTCGGTCAAGACAACGGAATACCCCGATGCGAATATCACATTGCGAAAGGTCGTTCCCCCATCCCTGGAAGGCAAAGTCAAAGTGACGATCGATCAACCGCGTGTGACCAAGACGCAGAAGATGTTCCCGGTCACGATCGAGATCCCAAAGGGAGTTGAACCGATCGAAATGAACGGTTCCTTCGGCAAGGACTTTGCAAAATTGATCTTTGATACCAACATGCAAAATTCCCCCGAGGAATCGATTTTCTTGCAGTTCAAACTGACGGAATAGAGCACGCTCGTCGTGCCAAGGGAACTGATCGGGGCCTTTGCTCCCATGGGGTGCGACCGACTCCCCCTCAGATGCGCAACAAGCAACTCGACGGCAACAAATCGAGCGTTCTTTCCAACTCGCTACGCTATCGTGAGTAGATTCTCGGCTCAGTGTGTTCCTGTCGTGGTGATCGATTAACGAATTTTTCGAGATTAGCCGATGCTAGGACAAGCTGACATACCTGCGCCTCTTTTTGCTAGCACTTTTGCTGTTCAACGGATCCAATATGTCGTGTAGACAGAACTCCCTCCGACGAAAGAATAATCGTCTGGCGCTGCTTTCTACGATTCTATTCGGTGTGTCGGTCGGTTTGCCCTGGTTCACTCTTCAAGGGCAATCACCTCAGATCAAGCGAGGGGGAGTACGGTTTCGCTTCACGGATGCTCCAGTTCAGAACCCCATTCAACAAAAAAATAACAGCAAACCTGAAATACCTGCAACAAAGATTGAACGGCCATCACTGAAGCAACAGCTTCAGGAGCCGCCAAACACAGCGATCAACGTTGCAACCGAAGAGGAGCGAAACCAATCGATCGCTCTCGACTGGAAAGATCCCTGGGTCGTCTTCTTTGTAACCGGCAGGCAGTACGGCTACATGGAACCCTGCGGATGCACCGGATTGGAGAATCAAAAGGGTGGGCTGATGCGACGCGATACGCTTCTCAGCCAGATTCGCAAAAGGGGGTGGAATGTCTTACCTATCGATGCGGGAAATCAAGTGCGCTCGCGTGGTAAACAGTCGGAAATCAAGTACGACTGGACTGCAAAAGCCTTTGCCATGATGGATTATGCTGCCGTCGCATATGGAGAGGATGATCTAAAGCTCAACCTCGATGTGTTGCTCTATCCGCTGATCAACGCCCCGACCGATGCGTCTGGTAACCAAAAACCCATGTACGTTTCGGCGAACATCTCCGTATTCCCAGAGATCGATGTTCCTTACAAAGTGGTCAAGGTTGGCAATCGCAGCATCGGGATCACCTCGGTGCTGGGGGAGGAAAACGCATCGAAGTTAGCCAAAGATGATGATGGAGTAAAAGTAAAGCCAGCCCGAGAGGCGTTGTCTGCTGTCGCCAAAAAAATGCAAGCGGAGAAGTGCGACTACCAAATCCTTATCACGCATACGTCGCTCGAGGAGTCCCGAGTGCTCGCACAAGCATTCCCCCAATTTCAATTGGTGATCACGGCCGGCGGCTATGGAGAGCCGACCTATCGCCCGGAGGTCATCCCGGGTACTGCCACTCAAATGGTGCAGGTAGGTGTTAAAGGGATGTATGCTGGGATTGTCGGTTTATTCGATGATCCAAAACAACCGCTGAGGTACCAACGACTGGCGATGAGCTCACAATTCGAAGACTCCCCTCGCATGGTTGAACTATTTGGCAAGTATCAGGATCAATTGAAAGCCGAAGGGATGGAACGTTTGGGAAAACGTCCTCAATTACACCCAACCGGCCGCGAATTTATCGGTTCCGAAAAATGCGGAGAATGCCACACAACCGCCTTTGACATTTGGAAGAATACCCCGCATTCGCATGCGACCGATTCCATTGTCGAACCTCCGGAACGCCCCATCCCCAGACACTTTGACCCGGAATGTCTTTCCTGCCATACCACCGGATGGAACCCTCAGGAATTCTTCCCCTACAAAACAGGTTATGACTCGCTCGAAACGACTCCGATGATGGTGGCCAACGGATGTGAGAACTGTCACGGACCGGGCAAGAACCACTCCGCCGCTGAGTCCGGAGATATCCAAGTTTCCAAAGAGATCATCGCTAAACTTCGACAGGAAATGCAATTGCCGTTAGCCAAGGCGCATGACAAATGCTTGGAATGCCATGACATTGATAACAGTCCCGACTTCCATCGCAATAACGCATTCGAGGAGTACTGGGAAAAAGTCAAACATTACGGCAAGGATTGACGAGCCACTGGCGCCACGAATTGAGAGTTCGGACTCATGTTAGGTGGAAAACGAACCCGAGGGCTAGCCATTCTTTTTTGTGAAACGGGTCGTGTATTAAGATGTCGCTTTAGTACTTCATGTTTGTCTTCTCGCGAAGAAACCAAGCAGCGGAACAACCATGTTCAGCAAAGCTACGACAATCATTTTTCTCGCAGAAGAGTAGGCAAGTGCCAGGCAAAAAACGAAGCGTCCTCTGACTATGGATGAGGCACGATCGGGAGGACTGACGGCCGAACACTTCTATCGCACTTGGC
>JBBAXA010000101.1:0-2990 GCA_040396935.1 Pirellula sp. | reverse complement strand
CCAGCCACTGCTCATTGTAAAAGTAGGCGAGTGCCAGGCAAAAAACGAAGCGTCCTCTTACTAATGGATGAGGCACGATCGGGAGGACTGACGGCCGAACACTTCTATCGCACTTGGCACGATCGGGAGGACTGACGGCCGAACAGATCTATCGCACTTGGCCCGACGGGCCAAAAGTCTTACTGCCGGGGCGACGAAGTCCCCCGGTTGCCTAGTACTCACTCTTCTTCAGGCCCGAATGGGCCGACAGTCTAAAGGATCGCGCCAGCCACTGCTCATTGTAAAAGTAGGCGAGTGCCAGGCAAAAAACGAAGCGTCCGAATTAGGATTCTTGAACGCACCAAAACTTAGAGGTAATTTCGCAAAGCCAAGCGAGCGGAGCAGAAACTCACACTTGTGGGCTAGGATTTGCAATTCGAGTTACGGGTCTTTGCCAACACCTCGTCATGCAATAGGTATCCATCCGCTCGACTCGGACAATCGATCCTCTGCTCGATCACTCCCGAGTACGCTTTTTAAAAGCCTTACGATAACATCTTGGATCCGACCAGCAGCCATCGGTCGCTTGGGGGGGCTCCATTTCATCTCGGTAGCTTTCCATCCTTGGGTCTAATGGATCGACGCCCAGCTCGTTGGCTCCTCATTTAGAGTTCACTCATTCTATTGTGAGTACTCGTCGTGCGTCATCCCGCTTAGTATCCTCGCGATCAACGAATAGAGGATCGAAAGATCGGTGGTCGTTGGCGACTGGGTGGGAACCAGCCTGTTTTGGTATTGGAATTCTGCCGATGGATCTCTTTGGAGATGACGAGGATCCTGTTCGGTCGCCATGGACCGTTGGAGCTTTCGTCGATCTTTGAGGGTTTCGTAGCAATATCGCTTGGAATCGCCGTGTCCGTTTCAGGACTGGCTGGAAATTTAGAAGGATTTGGCTACGATGCCTACGCCTCTTCGAACAACCCGCTTTGGACTCCCCGTCTTTCCCATCATTCAATGCTTACAGCTCTGATCGTTGCGTTCTGTTTCGGATATCTGATGATTGTTTTCGAGCATCAGATCCATATCAACAAAGCCGCCTCTGCTATTCTGACAGGCGTCGTTTGCTGGACCATCTACGCACTCGGGCATGAACAACTCGTTCCTGAAAAACCTTTTCAGGATTGGCTCGCACACCATGCTTCAGATAGTCACGCGGGCATATCCGAAAAATTGCTTTTCCTAACGGAGGGCCAACTGCTGCATTCGGTCGCTGAAATCGCAGGGATCGTATTCTTTCTCATGGGAGCGATGACCATTGTCGAACTAGTCGATGCCCATGAGGGCTTCTCGCTCATCACGCATCGAATCGATGCCAAAAGAAAATCAACTTTGCTTTGGATCGTTAGCTTCGTAACGTTTTTCCTATCTGCAGTACTCGACAATTTGACGACTACGATCGTGATGGTCTCCCTGTTGAGGAAAGTCGTTGACCATCCTGTGGATCGTAAGATGTTCGTCGGTCTGGCGATCATCGCCGCCAATGCAGGTGGCGCGTGGACCGTCATCGGTGACGTCACGACAACCATGCTCTGGGTCAAGAATAAAATCAACGCTCAGCAGGTAATGGTCGACCTTTTCCTCGCCAGCATCGCGTGTTTGCTGGTCCCTTTGTTCATCGCATCACTCATCCTCAAAGGGGATCTCACTCGATTTGCAGCCCACCCAGAAACGGCCCGCGAGCGATCGATTGAAACCTGGCACAAAGTTTTATTTCTAGTGCTGGGTTTACTCGCACTGATGGTCGTGCCTGTTTTCAAAGCGATCACTCATTTGCCTCCCTTTGTAGGAATGATGGGGAGTCTGGGAGTTCTATGGCTGGCTTCGGAACTGGTGGGGCATACGATGGACGAAAAGACCAGAAGCTCGACGGGCGTCTTGGCTGCTTTGCAGCGAGTGGACATATCCAGTTTACTCTTCTTTCTCGGAATCTTGTTGGCCGTTAGCTCGTTAGGTAGCTCAGGAGTCTTGCAAAGCATTGCCACTTGGTTGCAATCCACCATCGGCAATCAATCGCTCATTGCGTTTATCATCGGGTTGGTATCAGCTGTTGTCGACAATGTGCCGTTGGTTGCGGCTGGTATTGACATGTACAAAGAGACCAATCCAGAAAACGATCCATTCTGGATGCTCTTAGCCTATTGCGCGGGCACGGGTGGTAGCTGTTTGATCATCGGATCTGCTGCAGGGGTCGCTGCGATGGGGATGGAGAAGATCGATTTCGTTTGGTATGCCAAGCGAATCGCACCTTTAGCATTCACTGGCTATGTCGCTGGAGCACTCGTTTATTTCCTACAGAAAATGATTATCGGCTAAAGAAATGAGTTCCCTCGTTGTCAAGAATCTAGCCAAAACGTATCCGACCCCCGCGGAGGACCTCGTCATTCTCGAGGATGTCCATCTCGAGTTGACAACTGGACAGAATGCCGCGATCGTCGGACCCAGCGGCTGTGGAAAATCGACTCTGCTACAGATCCTCGGCGTTCTAGACACTCCCACCCGTGGTACCGTCGAAATCGCTGGGCAGAATCCATTCGTTCTGGACGAAAACGCGCAAGCTCGGTTTCGAAACGATACGATTGGTTTTGTCTTCCAGGACCATCATCTCCTTCCTCAATGGAATGTCCTGGAGAACACGTTGCTCCCCTCTTTGGCTCAAGGCAAACCGGACACAGCCACAAGAGATCGCGCCCTGTATCTGCTCGAACGTGTTGGTTTACAACATCGACTGACCCATCTACCGAGTCAGTTGTCTGGGGGTGAGAAAGAACGTGTCGCCGTCGCGCGTGCATTGCTTCGGAAACCGCTGCTGGTGCTCGCAGATGAACCCACCGGCAATCTCGACGAGGAAAATGCGGATCGCGTCTCTCAACTACTCCTCGAGATGCCTCGCGAGGAGAATGCGATTCTCGTCGTGGTCACCCACTCGATGGACTTGGCAGCCCGTATGCAGC
>JBBAXA010000100.1:0-13265 GCA_040396935.1 Pirellula sp. | reverse complement strand
GTAACGCAAACGGCCCTGGACGAACGTATGCGTTACCAAACCCTGCAACTCCTCGCCGTCCAATGGAGTGTTGTACGACTTGCTCTTCAGATTGGCCGCGTCCACTTTCCAAGTGCAATCAGGATCGATCAAGATGAGATCCGCTGGTCGCCCTATCCCGAGCGTTCCCCCAGGCAATCCTAGTAGCTTGGCAGGGTTCCAACTCAATTTCGACATCGCTTGGCACCAATTAAGGACACCTGGTCGTATCAGATAGGTAATGACCTGCGAAAGAGTCGTTTCGAGCGAAATCATCCCAAACGGCGCCAGATTGATTTCCACCATTTTTTTCTCTAGCGAGCAGGGCTGATGGCCGCTGCTAATGATGTCGATCGTTCCATCCGCCAACCCCTCCAAACATGCATCGACATGATCCCGGGAACGAAAAGGGGGATTGACTTTGCAATTGGAGTCAAAGGTGCGCAGTCGATCGTCGGTCATATGCAGATTGGCAATATAGCTCCCCACGGTGAAGTGCACGCCTCTCGATTTCACTCGGCGGCACTGCTCGACGCTGCCCGCGGTACTGATGCTCGTCAAATGCAATCGCCCTCCGGTTGCTTCGATCAAACGAATGTCCCTCGAGGTAGCCAGATCCTCGGCCTCGGCTGGCATAGGCCCGAGCCCCAGTTTGAGCTGCTCGAGTCCCTCGTGCATGACTCCCCCTGGAGATAACGAGGCGATTTCCGGATGATCGAACACCACACGGTCGAACATGGAACAGTACTCGAGCGCTCGACGCAGGAGTCCTGTGTTTTCGATGGGATTTCGGCCATCGTAGAGAGCGACCGCACCTGCCTCGACGAGCGATCCGATCTCGGCCAAGCTCTCTCCTCGGCGTTCCTTGCTGACACAACCGAGTGCGTAAACCCGACAATGATCAGCCCTCGCCGCCTTTTGATGGATGAACTCGACGCTGGCTGCCGTATCGATCGGTGGTTCCGTGTTGGAAGATAGTGCGATCGCTGTGTAGCCACCGGCCAGCGCTGCCAATGTGCCGGTGACAATCGTTTCGTCCTCCTCCCGTCCCGGTTCTCCAAACTCCGTACCCAGATCGACCAACCCCGGTGCAGCAATGCAACCACGAGCATCGATCGAGGGGATGTTCGATGGCAAATCCCCATTCGACGGATCGATACCTGCGAACCGACCATCGACAATCAGCAGTCTGCCGATTCGATCCATACCATTACTGGGATCGATCAATCTCGCGTTTTCGATGAGCCAAGTGGATTCCATAGGATTCTTCTGTTCGCGAATGGCGGACTACTGATTCGGCGGATTGGTTCCATGGAGGAGCAGCCACAATGTGGCCATCCGGATTGCAATCCCATTCGTAACTTGTTCGAGAATGACAGAATGGGGGCCATCCGCTACCTCGGGTGTCAACTCGACGCCACGATTGATCGGTCCGGGAGCCATGATGAGAATATCCGGTTTGCTACGTTGGATACGTTCCTTATTCATCGCATAAAGCAGCATGTATTCGTGTACGGATGGGAACGGACGGATCGCTTGTCTTTCGAATTGAATGCGCAGCAGGTTGAGCACATCGCATCGTGGCAATATCTTGTCAAGATCGTACGCGACCTCGACTCCCAACTGCTCCCAGTTCTTCGAAACGAGCGTCGCAGGACCACAAACAATCACCTTGGCACCGAGCTTGAGAAGTCCCCAAATGTTCGATCTCGCGGTTCGGGAGTGGGCAATGTCACCCACGAGAGCAACCGTTAAACCAGCCAGGGAACCCCGATGCTGGCGGATTGTGAGAATATCCAGGAGTCCCTGTGTCGGATGTTCATGGGGACCATCCCCGGCATTGATTACGCTGCAGTTCAGATGCTCCGCGAGCATGTGCGGCGTACCCGGGGAACTGTGACGTACGACGACCGCATCGACGAGCATGGCTTCGATCGTTTTGGCAGTATCAATAAACGTTTCTCCTTTTGCGACACTCGAACCCGAAGAGGCAAATTCGACTGTATCGGCACCCAGTCTTTTCGCAGCGAGCGAAAAACTATTTCGTGTACGGGTGCTGTTCTCAAAAAAGAGATTTGCAATGGTACGGCCTTTGAGCAGATCCAACTTCTTTCGACCGCAATCGGTGGCCGCATGGAGCGCCTCGGCGAAATCTAGAATGAGAGAGATTTCATCCGCGGTCAGGTGCTCCAGACCGAGTAAATGCTTGTGCGGCCAATGCTTAGGAATCGGCGGGATGGATAACGATTGGGATGGCTGGATTGCCAAAGCTGATTCGCTCGACATCGAAGACGGTACTGAAGGCTAGAGTCGCGTGCACGTCAGGCGTCGATTGTAGGGAGTTAGTGCGTCGTGGCTAGATGCTAATATTTGGAAAATCAGTGCACCAAATCCTCGATTTCATCCTAACACTTATCAGCGAGGAAGACTCCTCCCGCCGAGGACGCGACAGAGAGTGTCGTCCATGAGATTTACGACCCGTTCTGAAACGTAGGACCCTTCCAAGTTGCTACGAACCGCATGGCAGGGGAAGTCCCCGGGCTGAGGGAGAGCGGTAGATCCGAACGTACGGGGCGAATCCCGAAACTTCACGAGCGATGACTTTGTATTGCAAAGCCACTCAAAATGCCTCGAGGAAACGGAGCCAACGCTGGAGTTTGTCAAAGACTTCCAGATCCTGCACCTTGGCAGCATCTGGTTTTTTCATGCTGTCGAACGAATCGGGATAGAAACAGACGCAATACCCTGATTCTCGTGACTTGCTGACGAATTGCTTTAAACTCTCTTCCGTTCCGTTGACAAAGAATCGTATCGATTTCGTCGGTTCGACAGTGTTCAATCGAACCCTCTCACTGATTTTGGCATCGCTGATCCATACGGACGTGAAGTCCTCGGTGTTTTGACCAGCCGTGACCAAAGCCATAATGCCTCCCGAACTCAAACCACCGATACAAACACGACGTTTGTCCAAGCTGTAGTTGTTCGCCATGTATGTTCTCAATCGAATTCCAATTTCCGACTCCTCGAACGACCATGCTTTCTCATCGGCGGACTGCATCACGACGACAATCCAGCGATGTTCCTCGGCGAACGTTTCCCATATGTCCGACCAATTTTTGGAATCCTGAGGCCCGGGATCTGCGTAGAGTAGTAACAGGCCGTGCGGAACGCTGCTTCGATACGTCGTCGGAACGATTGCGAAGGCTTTGTTCTTGACATCCCCGAGAGGGAGCTGGACGGTTCCAAGCGAGGCTTTGGAGGAGTCCGGTTGTTCCTCGGGAGGTGCGGGTATCTTGCCAAGTGTGATATCCGTTTCGGGGCGCGGTGTCGGTTGTACGGAAACGGTGCGTGCAACACCCTCGGGATTTCTAACCTGTAACTCGAATGGGTCGCGGTAATCGACGAACTGGAGAATCTGTTCCAATCCTTTTTGCTTCGTAAGTACCACGCCACCAGCCGCGAAGACAATGTCGTTGGGGCTCAGATTCGCCTTCGCGGCAGGGCTGTTCTCAACCACCTGAACGATTCTTTCGCTCGCATCCGATTCGATTCGGGTGACAATTCCTAGGAACGGTTCTTTGTAAGCCGGCAACTCCTTGACGAGTTTCATCTCAAATCGCTTGAGTTGCCCGTCCCTTTCGACTTCGAGGAACAGGGATTGTTCCGCATCGACGGGTCCCAGAACGTGCTTCAATTGGGAATGCATCGAAACAGTGCGAATCGTTTCTGCGGATCTTCCTGCACGAACGATTTTGTCACCTGCCTGCAAACCGGCCTTTGCAGCCGGGGAGCCAGGCGAAACACCACCCAAGCTCATACCTCCCTCAAGGAATTCGTCTCGTCCCAGGATCCGCACCCCCGCTTTACCAGGATAGATGTCCTTTCCTGCCTGTAAGGTTGGTAGTCGCTCTAGGATGTCTGCGAGTGGGATGGCAAAACCGATGCCTGAATCGTACCACTGTTCGACCTCTCCCTCGGTAACCATACCTGGGTTCAGTGGCGTCAGGATACCCATGACTTTCCCCTCCAAATCGATGAGTGGTCCACCGTAGTTGTGAGGTGATATCTTGCAATCGGTTTGGATTGCTTTATCCCAGACTCTCCCTTTGGCGCTGAGAATCCCTACACTGCGGCTGGCGGTCCTCGGATCGAAACTTTTTCCGAGGGCGATGGTCCACTGGCCTACTCGCCAACTTGTAGAATCACTAACCTTCGCGGGAACGAGTGGCGAATCGACCTCGATCTTTAGCAGTGCAATCTCGCGACTGTGATCTCGAGCAACTAATTTCGCAGCTTTCCGCTCGTCGTTCGGTAGAACGACAGTAATGGAGGCAGGCTGCGAACGAAACAAAAACATGCTGGTAACGATCCAGCCATCGGGTGAAACAATGGTACCTGTGGATGGACCAGGGGCGATCGCCTGTCGATTGACGATTTCCATCCCACCGAACGTCTCAATCTGTACTACGGATTCCTGAGCATAATCCCCTGCGTTTTGGAAGGCTGTTTGCTCCTCGTCGTCCAGCGGTTGCTGAGCCCATCCCATACCACAAACCGTGGTGACAACGATAGCAACCAAACAGAATCTCACGATGGTCGCTAGGAATGCCGAACGACCGTTTTGTGGAGGGATCTCGCCACGAAGCTCAGCTTTCAGAAAAAAAGTCATTGGTGCTGAATGATTCTATGAAGGGGGGAAACCAGATGGCTCTTTTCACCATCAGGGCCTGATCTGAACCCGCAGGAGTTCCTGACCGCGTTGGACCATGATCTGGAACGAGTCGGCCCGATTGATGGTCCCGAGTATTCGCTCCAGAGATCTTCGTGAGTCAATCCGTTGGTCATTGATGAAAAGGATCAAATCATTGGCTTGCAGACCTGAACGGTCTGCGATCGATCCTCGTTTTACTTGATCTACGAAGGCCGGAGTCTTTGGCAAGACATCGGGAATCAATGTTAAACCTAGTTCGATCAACCGATGTGGTTTCTCGACGGTTTTCGTCGACTCTAAGTCGGCTGTTGCCGTTCCCTGGATCATTCTCTCCATCGATGCCTTCACGACATCCAGGGGCAATGCATAATTCAGCCATATGCCTGCTTGTTCGTCGCGGATTTCTTTGCCGAGCAGTCCGATCAATCGGCCCTGCATGTCGATCAATGCTCCTCCCGAAGCTCCCGGGTTATTGGTCATTACATCCAGGACATACACCTTCCCCTGATAGAGCGATTTCGTTTTCCCCCGTCGCTGAGTGAGAGGCGTGACTGCCATCACGACCCCCTTCTGGATACTGCAATATTCATTTCCGGTCGCAATTTTGAAGAGATTGCTGACTGCGAAGACCCTCTGGCCCGTTTTGGGGGTTAGGTTCGTGTCGATTTCAAATCCGATCAGTCCAGCATCCTCGACCTTCAGCAGCGCAAGTTCATTTGCAGGGTCGATTCCTGCGACATTTGCATCCAGCCGCCGTCCGTCGTAGACGACCACTCGAACCTTGGCGACATCGAGGGCTGTCGTCCAACTGGTAAGGATGTATCCTTCGTTCCCGACGACGACCCCGCTCTGATAGCTTTCCAGGCCCGCCGCCCCGCCTGCGCCAAATATTTTCACGACTCTTTCTTGGACTCGATCGGTGAGCGAGTCGTGGGTGCTCAAAAGGCTTTTAGAGGATTGTTGATCGAAAGCCGCCAGACTCCCTCCGATACTCGCAAGTAGGGCAAACATCAACGTCTGTGGCCAGGCCCAATGCATCGTGGAGGTCGATCGGACTTGGGCGCAGGGGATTGTCAGGGGGCAACCATCGGAATCTACCCGGGGGCATCGATCATTCATCATTCCGTTATAGGCCTTTTGTTGCTTGCGCATCCGCAAAGGTATGGTTCTCAAGTTTGACAACCCACTGGGTTTCCAATCCGAATTGGAGTCGCAGTAACGACGGCATGAGGGAGTCATTGCTCTTTTCGAAACGTTCAAAATAAATCTCGGCCGGGTCCGAAAGATTATCCGCATAGAGTTCTACAAGTCGGAAGGCACCAGAATCAGGATCGGTATAGACCAGGCAATTCACTTCTCCTGCAGCCAAACGTGTCGTGTCATAGAGTCGATCCTCACCAACGATCGGATTTCTCCCCAGGTAAATCGTTTCCCCCACTTTTCTTGGCCCGATCGAGTGCCAAAGCTGCCACACGCGCAAAGCCATGGCGACATTGATATTAGAACGCTTCTTCACGGATTGCTGCCAACCCTGCGTGGGGTGAAGTGTTTCCGATTGCTCGCCTACTTTCATCGTCAGTTGAGTACCGTTGCACTCGCCGACGATCGATTCGTTTTCAGCGGGTAATCTGCCACTCCATTTCCAGGTAAACGTTCCTTTCTCATCGTTCGGCAATTTGACAAGACTCGACTGCATCCCGAGGATTCGATCGAGTTCCAGTCGATTGAAGTAATAATTCGAGAAGCCACGTTTCTCTTCGAACCGATCTGCGAGAACATCCTTGACAGGCTCTTTCTTCGGTTGCTCTTTGCCACTTGGCTCCTCGGGCTGATCTTCCTCTGGTTTTTTTTGGTCTCGCGGGGACTTGCCGGGACGCTTCGGAGGTTCTTTGGGTTTGGGGCCTTCTCCGGCAACGATCTCCTCGAGTTCGCTGGCCAGATGCAAGCTCTGCAATCGGACGAACGTATCCAAGGTTCCGTCCTCATTCCGATACCGCACTGGGATCCGCCACTGATCAGGAAAGATACCGACAATATTCTTGAGTTGATTTGTAGTCGCGATATCTCGGTCGCCGATTCGCAGAATCTCATCTCCGAATCGGATACCGCGACGATAGGCATCTGAGGTTTCCAGAATGTTGCTCACACTGACTCGCCCTTTCGAATCGGTGGCGACCGTGAATCCTAGGGTTGCATGATCGACCACGCGTCCGGACCGCAGATGCCAATAGAAATTCATCGCCTGTTTGATGGAGATCGCGTAACCGACTCCGACGTTGACTCGCCCTCGTTTTTCAAATGAGCAACGCCCATTGATGCCGATCAATTGCCCACGCATATTGAACAGTGGTCCTCCCGAGTTCCCGGGATTGATCGCCGCATCGGTCTGAATACAGTCGCTATACTCGAGGAATGTACCGCTCGGGTATTGGTAGCGACGTACGCCACTGACAATTCCGTAGGTGACTGTCGGTTGCAGGTTGGTCGCGAGAACAAAGGGATTCCCTACCGCAAAACACCATTGTCCAGCTCTCACTTGATCGCTATCTCCGATTTCCGCGGCGGGGAAATCCTCTCGTCCGTACATCTTGACAACAGCCAGGTCACCGGTCGGATCGATCCCAACAACGACACTCTCGTACATTTTTCCGTCGTTCAATCCACATCGCATGCGATGTCCAAAGGGACTGGTTACGTGGAAGTTCGTAAGAACATAGCCATCCGGAGAGATGCAAACCCCTGAGCCACCCCCTTGTCCATCGCTGCCATGGACAGCGACAGTCGCGAGCGAGGCTCGCTGCATCGATGCGATTCGTTCGGCTTCGGCACCCATCACGAGGGACGAGGGCTTGGGTAACTCTCTTTCTTGCGATGTAGCCATTCCGCCACTAGCCCACGAAGAAAAAAAAGCCAGCAGTGTATAGAGGATCTGTGGAAATCGATTCTTCATTCCAGATTGGGGCGTTAAAGGGACAGGAGTCATCTCGGGATAAGGCAGCCGTCGGTGATCCAAAGGAGTCTCCATGGGTTTTATGCTTCGAATCGAATAGGCACGCGAAGGCGAGCGCGAGGCTGGACTATAGCGACAGAGAGAACAAAGCCTATCGAGAATTCCCGAGGTCTCAGTGCAAAGTCGATACGGCGAACGGAAGGGGACGATTATCGAAGTAGCCGCGGTTGTTTCCATTGGACTTCCGTTCCTAGGTTCATCGCATTGGAGGATGTTACTACCAGTCTAATCCTTTTCTCCGCTGCGAGGGTTGCTTTGACATCGAGGAATTCCTGATTCGCGGGAATCTCCCCCTCGAAAACCTTTTCGGAGTCTTGCCAAATCTGAATACCGATGGGTGAACGCATGTCCCCTGAATCGGGCCGTTGTACACGGGCCTCGAGTCGACGGAAACCTTCGGGCATCCGAAAGGAATAGGTTCCTGGCTGAGAGAACAAAAGATCTTGATCCGACGACAACGATTTCCCTGGAGCCGCGGATACAAAGCGGGGCAGGAAGGCATTTTTGGCCGCGCCGACTTTGAATTTCCACGTTTTGGAATTCGTTACGGTGGATTCTAGGGATTCCAGCTCCGCGACCCAACGAACATTGGCCGAGGCGTATCGAATATCCGCTATCTTGCTCATCTCGATACCGACCAGTACGCCAGCGACGGTCTTCAGCGTCAATCGTCCGTTGGCAAAATTAAAGTCATTGGATCGCCAAACGGATTGATCAATGGTTCGAATCTCCACCGCATTTTCGAGTCGAGGTGCGTCCGCTTGGTACCAAAGGATACCGAGCAATCGCTCGATGGGCATTTCAATCTTTTGGTCATCGAATTCAAAGAAGACCTGCGAGTCTTTTAGTTCCAGGATTGAACCTCCGACGCGTGTGATCTCGCCTCCAGGCCGTGCGACGACCAGGCCATCGTTTTGACTCGGGTCATTGAGAGCCTCATTCCAGCCGTCCTGTTGCGCCTCATCGAGTTTTTTGAAGAGAACGCTACGCAGCAGTTTCGTTGAGATTTTTGATTCGAACGTGACAACGCTCGTCGACGGTTGCCATTCGCTTCCTTTGCCTTGCAAAGCGTCGAGGTAAATTCGACTGCCGTCGGTTAAAAAGAGTTGTCGTTTGGCGGCTGTTTCAACTGCGTCATTTCCAAATTGAACGACTCCTACGTCGGAAACTGGAACTTTTATTGAGCCGTCCTTCGATTCCAAGGTAATGAATTCTTTATCGATCCCCTGAATCCTTCCTTGGAGGACCACACCGTCGATCCTCTCGAGACGAGCATTCTGCGCATACGCTGTACATGCGAAGGTCGTCAGAAGGGAAAGAACCAACGCGTATCGCGTCCATCGCTTCACGAACAGACATACATTGGTCGACATATACCCCATCGATGTGATCGCAAAGCTGGTTTTCGGGACTGCGAAATGCAGTGAGCTAGCGGAACGTGGTAGACGCTCAGCAACTCGAGATACTCGGCAGTTCCTCCAGCCGTGGGGATTGATTTCATTTCGGGGAAAAATGCTCGTACTCCGTTTACCTAAATCCATCTAAACCCATACCTTATGTTAGTACCCGACCGATTTTGGTAGTATACGTCAAAGTTCGGCAAATAGGAATCAAAGCTAAACACGCTAGGAATGGGTACTCATGAAGGGAGCATTCATACGTTCGACGGGATCGCCGGATGTCATTGAATACGGCGAGTTACCGGAACCACGATGCGGCTCGCATGAAGTGAAGATCCGAGTGGGGGCCGTTTCGGTGAATCCGATCGATACCTACATTCGCAACGGTGCGAATTATTGGCCGCTTCCTCAGCCATATATTCTGGGTTGCGATGTTGCAGGCACGATCATCGAGTTAGGGAGTGATGTTCGATCGCTCAAGGTCGGACAACGCGTTTGGGGCTCGAACCAGGGTTTACTTGGGCGGCAAGGGACATTTGCAGAGACGATTTGCGTAGATCCATGCTGGCTCTACCCTGCACCCGAGAATGTGTCGGATAGAGAATTGGCAGCCGTTTCTTTGGTGGGAATCACCGCGCATTTGGGACTTTTTTCGAAGGCTCATTTGCAAGCGGACGAAATCCTTTTCGTTCGCGGCGGAACAGGTGGCGTCGGATCGATGGTGGTTCAAATGGCGAAAGCGGTCGGTGCTCGGGTCATTACGACGGCAGGAAGTAAGGAAAAGGCGAAACGCTGCTATGAACTCGGTGCTGATCATGTCATCGAATATCAACGCGATTCGATAGCCGAGTCGATCAAGGCTTATGCTCCGCAGGGAGTCGATGTTTTTTGGGAAACTCTGCGGGACCCCGATTTCGACTTGGCCGTCTCGTCGATGCGGGATGGTGGACGAATCGTTTTAATGGCAGGCCGAGATGCACGACCACCATTCCCGGTCGGTCCATTCTACGTCAAAGGTTGTACTTTGCTCGGTTTTGCAATGTTCAAAGAGCCTGTCGACAAACAGAATACCGCGGCAGCCGACATCAACCATTGGTTGCGGTCTGGGAAGCTGACGGCACAAATCGACCGTGTACTGCCGCTGTCCGAAGCCCGCGAAGCCCATCGGCTACAAGAAGCCAACACCGTCCAGAAGCAAAGTAATCTCGCTGGGAAAATTGTACTCGAACCCTAATGAACGCATGACTCGTAATACATTAAGCGAAGCACGTACCAAAATCGTTGCCACGGTCGGCCCCGCGTGCGAAGAGGAATCGACGCTCGCCGAATTGGTAAACCATGGGGTCGATATCTTTAGAATCAATGCCGCGCATGGGACTCAGGCTGACTACGCGCGTGTTTTAGGCAAGATCGAGAAAGTCCGGGAAATGACAGGCTTCCCGGTCGGAGTCCTGTTGGATTTGGCCGGTCCTAAGATACGACTCGGAAAACTTTTCAACGAAGAGCCACTGGATGTCGATGTCGGAACCGAGTTGTTCTTCATTCGAGGTGATCAGCCCACCCATCGACAGGAGCTCACGAGCAATTACAGCAAGTTGGTGGATGAACTTTCGGTGGGTGAGCGCGTCATGCTCGCCGACGGCACCATTTCCATGACGGTGGTTGAGAAGCAAAAGGATAAGGTTCGTTGTTCCGTCACGGTTCGCGGTACCATTCGATCCAAACAGGGGATCAATCTCCCGGGTACTTCGCTCTCGGTTTCCTCGATGCGCCCCGAGGATGTAGACAACGCGCTCTGGGCAGCCCGCAATCACGTGGACTTTATCAGTCTCTCCTTTGTTCGTACCGCTCAAGACGTACTTTCGTTGAAAAACCTACTTGCTTCGATGGATGCGAATGCCCTGGTGATCGCCAAGATCGAAAAGCGTGAGGCATTGGAGCAGTTAGAATCCATCGTCGATGCTGCCGATGGAGTGATGGTGGCACGTGGCGATCTGGGGGTGGAAATCGACGTGGCGGACACGCCCGTCGCCCAAAAGAGAATCATTCAGGTCTGCCGAGAGAAGCTCAAACCGGTCATCGTTGCAACGCAGATGTTGGAAAGCATGCACCACAACCGTCGACCGACCCGCGCGGAAGCCAGCGACGTCGCCAACGCGATTCTCGACGGTGCGGACGCCTGTATGCTCAGTGGAGAGACTGCCATCGGAGAGTTCCCCATCATCGCCGTCGATACCATGAACCGGATTATGCTCAGCACGGAGGAAATGCTCAAACAGTCCCCGCCTGAGTCGAAGCCGCGGTTTTCAGGTCGCGTCCATCCCGTGACATCGGCTGTTACGCATAACGCTGCCAATATTGCCGAGGCGATCGATGCCAAAATGGTTGTCGTGGCAACTCGTACCGGTGGAACCGCTTGGGTTAAGGCCAAACAAAGGAACTACATTCCTACACTCGGCGTCAGCGATTCGGACCAAACACTTCGGCGCATGTGCTTGTTCTGGGGAATCATGCCTCACAAGGTTCAAAATCTGGAAAGTCCTGAGAGTCTGACAGAAGAGATTACCGCTTGGGGAATCGAACGAGGGCTCTTGTCGCCTGGTGATCGGGTGGTTTATGTGACAGGCACCGGTCTTTTGAACAATACGCATAATCTACTCGTCGTTCACGAAGTTCCTACTTCCAAATAACCTTCATCATGTTTTTGCAACGATTTCCTAAGTGGTTTCCATGGATGCGGAGCCTCGTGTTCGTTGGTCTCGGATGCTTGGCTCTCGGCATCGTAGCAGCGACAGACAGTCCAGACCTGCGGGCAGGTGACTGGCCCATTGTACGTGGTAATGTTTTGGGAACCGGTGTTGCAGAGGGTAAGCTCCCCCAAAGTCCAAAGTTGCTGTGGGAGTTCAAGACGGGAATCGATCAAGCAGGTTTTGAAGGGACGCCAGTCATCGCTGACGGAAAGGTCTTTCTGGGAGATTTTATCGGCCACGTTTACGCAATCGATCTCAAGACAGGGCAACTCGTTTGGAAGGTAAAAGAGAAAGATGGATTCTTGGCAGCAGGCTGCTGCAGCAATGGGATCCTCGTCATGGGAGATTTCAGCGGAAATATCTTCGGCTACAAGATATCGGATGGAACCAAGGTTTGGAGTGTTGAAATCGATTCCCAAATCGTGCGCGGTGGCAATCTCATCGGAGAGGATGTACTGCTATCGACGGACGCTGGCTCGTTGATAGGACTCGAGCTTTCGACAGGAAAAGAAAAGTGGAAGTATGCCACTGGGGATCAGCTAAACTCAACGGCCAGTATTTGGAAGCAGCAGGCATTGCTCGGTGGTTGCGACAGCCGATTGCACCAAGTCGACTTGACCAAGGGAACGCCTCTTCGCGAGAGTCTGGATCTAGGCGCTCCGACGTTAAGTACACCGAATATTATCGGTGACATTGCGATCGTCCCTACCCAGCCGGGGAATGTTTATGCGATTCGGATTGATACGGGAGAAACTCTGTGGAGCTACAACCCCGACCAATCGCTCAATACCGACATTCGCACTTCGTCGGCGACGCTCGCCCAGTACAAAGATGGAAAACTGGATGGAATCGTTGTTGTCCCGAGCCGAAACCGACGCCTTTTGGGGCTGGACGCGTCGAATGGCAAATTGAAATGGGAAGCCGTTCTGCGCAAACGGGCCGAGGCCGCCCCGGTGGTTTGCGACGGAAGGGCCTGGATTGGTGGCACAGACGGAATGATTTATTCGATTAGTCTCGTCGATGGCAAAGAGACATGGTCGTATCAAATGAGTGGACAAATCCTCGCCTCTCCGGCCGTCGCTGAAAACCGATTGATTATTGCGAGCGAAAAAGGGTCGGTGGTTTGCTTCGGAGAATAGGTCCACCGGGATCTAGGGCCGCGAATTGTAAATCCTAGCCCTCAAGCGCGAGGATTTGCTCCGCTAGCTAGCCTTTGCGACATTCCCTCCACATTTTGAGACGTTAAAGAATCTTAATTCTTTCGCTTCGCTTGGGGTCGCTTCGCTTCGTGCCCGGCACCTGCCTACTGCTTGCTTCGCTTGGTAACCAGCACTTGCCTACTTTTCTTCAGTGTTGCCCCTCGGGATTTGGGCCTC
>JBBAXA010000099.1:0-13528 GCA_040396935.1 Pirellula sp. | reverse complement strand
ATGCCATTTTTGGTTTTCCCGGGTTGAGGGGGAATGATTTTTAAACGCAGAAACCTGCCCAACAATCAAGGGACAGAAGGACAAAGCTCTCGTCGGTCACCGTACCTTCACAAGCCCGAAACATCCGATTCGAGTCGCGTATCAACCGAGCTTGCTTCGCAAGTTCGTCTAATGGGAGTTCTGTTACTCAAGCCTAACGACGGGTTTTCCGTTTTCCAACATTGATTGAACAGCTTGGCGATTGAGTTCTGCACCGGTTTTTGCACCCAGTTTCCTCTTTATTTTCTCGCGATGGCTATCTATGGTATGGGTGCTCAAGAAAAGTTGATCTGCGATAGCACTCGTACTTACTCCGGCGCCGATCAGCCTGAAGATTTCCAACTCGCGATCGGTTAAAGTCTCGAGCGGATCGTCCGTGATAGCGCGGTTCCCCAGAGCAAGGGAGACTAGTCGCTGCGTTGTTTCAGCACTCACATAGCGATCTCCTTGTAATACAGTCCGAATTGCTTCTATCAGTTTTTCATTCGATTCGTTCTTATTGAGATACCCCAGGGCTCCTGCGCGTAAGGCTCGCTCGGCATATAGCGACTCCTGAAACGTCGATACGACCAACATCTTTGTTGTAGCGTTTAGTAAACGCACTCGCTTCACTAATTCGATACCATTCCCTTCCTTCAGCGAGATATCGATCAGAACAAGATCGGGGCAGAGTTGCTTCACAAGCTCGACAGCAGCATCTTCGGTCGCAGCTTCGCCGCAAACTACCATGTCGTCTTGCGAACTAATTCTCATGTTCAGTCCATCCCGCATCATCGGATGGTCATCTACAATTATGATTCTCGACTTTGCTCTGAGTTTTGTCATGCTAGCTCACCTATTGTGGGGATAGTACAGCGAACCGTAGTACCGTTTCTACTATTCCGGCTAACTCGAAGTTCGCCACCAAGGATACTCGCTCGGTTTCTCATGATACGCAGCCCCAAGCCGCTACCTTCTGCGAACGCATCTGCCGATTCGGTAGACTCGAAGCCGATTCCATTGTCGGATATCTCAAGGACTGTTTGAGCCGAATTCTGGGTAAGCGATATCTGGATATCGCTGGCTTTGCTATGCTTGATAGAGTTGGTCAGTGACTCTTGGGCGATTCGGTATAGTTGGGTTGCAATGGTATTGTTGCTAATGGTACCCTCGCCCACAAAGTCAAAATGACAGTTGAGTTTCTGGTTGGTACTCGTTGAAGATGCGAGCTCCGCCAATGCGGACCGAAGCCCTTCCGCGTCAATCTGTACCGGCATAATTCCGTGCGAAAGCTCGTGGACGTGTTGATTAGCTTCAATCAAACCTTGAGTGAGTTTGGCAAGCGTTTGCTTGATCCGCTGATAGTCGATATCGTAAAGCACCCATTGCTCGGTTTCCTTCTCGGATCTACGGGTAGCATTATCGAGGAAATCATTGATTGCACCGGCAAACAGTGACAATCCGGTCAGTTCTTGTTGTGTTCCATCGTGAAGTTCCTGGCCAATTCGTGACTGCTCTTCTGTAGCAATTTCGAGAATATGAGCTTGTAGTTGCTTTCGAACCGTAATGTCTCGCAATATACCGGTGTAGAGTCCAAGGTGATCTACTCTACTCAGTGCCAGATCGACAGGGAATATAGACCCATCTTTGCGTTGTGCGAGAACCTCTCGACGATTTCCATTGAGTTCTGCGATTCTTGCTGCAACGGTTTGAGATGGCCCGTTCGCTTGTTCAGAATAGAAAAGTGTTGGCAGCAAAGATGCGATGTTCTTTCCAATCAGTTCGTCGCGTTCGAATTTAAATATCCTCTCGGTCGCTTGATTGATGCTGTTTATCTTTCCCTGTAGATCGACGGTGATGATAGCGTCTACAACCGTGTCCAAAATTGCATGTAACCGTTCCGCGCTTTCATGCAGTGCGGCAAAATGGCGAGCATCTTTTTCCCTCTGTATAGCTTCTGCTTCCTTCCTTTGGGTCAGGTCGATGAAGGTGATGACAACGCCTCCGACATGGTTATCGCTGGTGCGATAGGGTAGGATTCGCCTTAGGTAATGCCTGTGTTCATGGGTTTCAATTTCTTGCTCGAGCGACTTCTCACTCTCGAGTGCTAAACTGCATTCCTTGAGCATCGTGTCGTCCGCGAAGTTTGGCGCTATGTCCTTTAAGGGGCGACCGACATCAGCGGGCAGCAAGTTCAGCAAGAACTTGGTAGGCGGAGTGAATCGCTTGATATTTAATTGTTTGTCAAGGAAGATCGTCGCAATTTCGGTACTCGACATCAAATTCGTTAAGTCGTCAGTAGCCTGTTTCAGCTCATTCACCTTTTCTTGCAGCTGGCCATTGACCGTAGTGAGTTCCTCATTTAGACACTGCAACTCTTCTTTGGAAGTCTCTAGCTCTTCGTTGACGGACTGAAGCTCTTCATTGATAGACATGACCTCCTCGTTCGAAGTCTTGAGTTCCTCGTTGGAACTTTCCATCTCTTCAATCGTACTGTGCAGCTCTTCGCTCATCGACTTGATTTCGACCTCGAATTGCTGAGCCAATTGTGAGTCTTCGGTGTGGGTGTTTGTTTCAACACTCGAACCGATCATGGGCTCGGAATTTTTTTCCAGCTCATTAGCGTTCATTTGCTCATAGAACAAGATCAACAGTAGGCCAGCGACCTCTTTGGGTTCTAGAAGGGGTCTGACGGTTATAGAGCATTTGACATAGTGACCACCGCGATTCACTCGTATATCCGATGCGACGACGGTTTGATTTTCCTGAATAGCTTTTCTGCAAGTTGCTCGAAGCTTAGTGCGCAGACCTGGTCTCGCCATGGCCAGGAGGTCTTTGGTCAGCTCGCCGCGAGGAAACTCTAGGAAATTGACTAACGGCCCGGTCACATAAAGAACCTCCAGCGAGTGATTGCATAGTGCAGCTGCCGGAGCGTAGTCGTTCAGAATCAGTTTTTCTGTGATCTCCCTAAAGCTCTTACGATGAATCCCTAGGGGGGAACCCGACGCAATCACGTTGTAGGGCTCCGTCGATTTTCTGAAAGGGATTTTTATCAATTCCCGTTTCGCAGAGTCAACTCTTCTAAACAGTCTCCATTTCTTGGAGATCGTTTCAAACAATTCACTTGATCTTCCAGTCGTTTCCGAAGGTCCCAAGAAAAGGTAGCCACCCGGTACCAATGCAAAGTGAAAGAGTGAGAGTACATTGTTTTGCATCTCGGGTTCAAGATAAATCAACAGATTCCTACAGGAGATCAAATCAAGCTTCGAGAACGGGGCATCACCAATTAGATTTTGGTGAGAGAAGACCACGAGTTTCCTCAATTCCTTGTTGATTTGATAATGCTGCTCATCCAACATCACAAAGAACTTTCGGAGCCGCTCAGGAGAAACATCACCTGCGATACTAGCCGGATAGACTCCAGTCCGTGCCACTTCAATTGCATCGGCATCGATATCACTAGCGAACAATTGAAGGTTTACGGATAAATTTGCGGCGACCATCGCTTCCCATAGTAGCATCGCGATGGAAAAGGCCTCTTCACCGGTTGCACATCCGGCTACCCACACTCGGATAGGCAGGTCACTGTTATGCCTTGCAATGAGCGCCGGAATGATCTCTTGTTCGAGAACTTGATATGCATCAGGATCTCGGAAAAATGCAGTGACACTGATCAGTAGATCTTTGTAAAGCGCTGTGATTTCTTGTGGTTGGCTCTGTAGGTATTCGAGATACAGGGACATGTTTTCGATTTGAACAATTCCCATACGTCGCAAAATCCTCCGAAGAACCATCGGCTTGCGATAAGGACGAAAATCGTATTTCGCTCGTGACTGCAATAGAATCAAGATCTGGTTGAGGATTTCGGACGACTTTTCAGCAGTTGCTACTTCCTCGCTTGTACTATGGAGATACGGCTGCTCGATATAGTTGACAATTGCTGCTGGCATCTGCTCTGGAGGTAGGACGTAATCAACGACACCAGTGCTAATCGCACTCAGCGGCATCTGGTTGTATTCTGCGGTGTCTGGCTCCTGAGCCATAACCATACCACCTAATAATTTGATCTCGCGAACACCAAGCGTCCCGTGACTGCCCGTGCCGGAAAGCACAATACCAATTGCTCGTTCTCCCTGATCCTTCGCTAGCGATCGAAGAAAATAATCGATAGACGTTTGCCAACCATGATGCATGGGTGGAGCGTTTAGCTGAAGCTGACCCTCGGAAATAGACAGAAAAAAGCTAGGAGGAATGATGTAAACGCAATTGACAAGAACAACCATCCCTTGCTTAGCCTCGATGACTGGCATGGAAGTCAACTTGCCCAGTAACTCGACCATCATACTTTCATGGGATGGATCGAGATGCGGAATCAGAACGAAGGCCATCCCACTGTCCGACGGCATTGCTGAAAAGAACTTCTTGAATGCGTCTAGCCCGCCGGCTGACGCAACAAGTCCAACAATGGGATAGGAACTCGATTGGACTTTAGAGGGGGGGATAGGTGGTGTATTGAAGTGCGTAGGTCCATTCGTATTTGGAGGGACTAAACAAGTTACATGGGAGCATTGTCTTCAGATTCTCTGGATCGCCTAAGAGTGTTCTACATTCGTCGGGGCCATTTGCTACTCGAACCTTCCGTGACGAAACATGTGAATGTACCAGCTCAACCCGATACTTTCGATTTCAACCAATTACTTTCGATCGAATTCGAACAAATTGGGTCCAGGATGGCGGATTCCACCATGCAATGACGTTTGAGATATTACCTTCCACCGTTGCGAGACATTCCAAAAAAATCCATTCGAGAAACCGGCGAGACGGTGTGCAGCCAGAAAATAGACAGCGGAAAGTAAAGCAAAGCCTAATGAAGTGAATTCGCACTGTGCATCGCTTGCATCATTTGAACCACTGAGAGCGATTGATGTGCAACTCGGCTCTTTTCGTGGAGCCGCGGAGCAGACAACAAGCGATGTGATTACGTTGGCGACTAAGACCTCTTTTCATGGCTTTCGATATAGTCACCATCTGCGGTCAGAGTCACGACTGGGCGCGGTCGAGCCTTCATCCAATCATAGATAGTGGATCGAGGCACACCGATCTGCCCAGCCGTTTCAGTTCTCCTAGATTGGAAAACCATTTTCCGAAGTCGATGATCGTAAGAATTTTCTTTGTGTTTCTGAGCGATCACCATGGAGATACTCAGATGACAGTGATTGAAAAAGAACGACTACCTTAGTCGCATAAGTTATCGTTTGGATGAGGCGAAAGAGGCGACGTACAAAATCAGCAATCAGCGGATGAAGCGTTCATAGCAGGTTGATAGTACGAGCATGACTCTTTGGGTGCACAATCATAAAGCGTCAGGGCATTCGCAGGTCTACGGCGAGGTCTGTTTGAAGAATCGAGACCATACTCAGGCTATACGCCGTGAGTTCGGTAGCCGGAATAAAGCGATCGACGTGTTTCCGCGACAATAGGTTGAGGTCATTCGACTCGAAATACCTCCTCTGACATGCAGTTGTTAAGTCGCATTCATTATTGCAAGGATGCCGCGAGCCGATTCAAGCTTTTGTAACCACTGCTCTTACGAAAGAATGCATGAGCCACGCGAAATAACCAGCGGAGTCCCTGCGATGGCGATCCAAAATCACTAAGTGTCCAACGCGAGCTCGATCAAAGATAAGTAAGTCATTTCGCCGTACTTGGAACAATTACATCCTTGCTTGCACGCTTTGGTGGTATGTTCGGTAGAAGCTCTGGGTTCGACCCGAGTTTGATGCAATCCGTTCAAAAGGATCAAGTCGATGCACACACTTTTCATGAAAACTCCGCACTATTTACTGCTTGAAGGAAAAACGCGGATCAAGCCTTTGGTGATACCGAAGCATTCCGGTCCTGGATATTGCGTTTTCTATGCTTTCTCAGACAAGCCGCAGTACGATCTATTTCAAGTCAATTCGAATCGAGCGCTGGTCCCTTACCCACTCGTCTCCACTTTTTTAACGGAATGTATCTCCGAATCTAATGGGAAAGAGCACTTACTGGTCATCGATGCGGTATCACCCAACGATGATGTTCTCAATGCTGCGACTATGAAGGATATTTTATGTTGTTTGAGATCGCGAGCCGAAGAAGTTGGCGTTTCGTTTCGCCTTACCAAGCGAAACGGCGACCATGCCTACACGGTAACAAAGGCGCAGGACAACGAGAATATGCGATACCAGCTTTGTTAGTTGCCGAAGGGTTCGGCATCTCCTCTTTCTAAGAACCGCATCGCCCAAGCTACGGAAGCATGATTATGGCAAAAAATTATCTGAGTATTGTTGCGGATCAGGATCGCATTTCGGATATGGAACTCTGTATCGTCGAATTGGAGCTGGAGGTCGACAGACTAAGACGAAGAGATGAGGTTTTACGTCACACAATCCAAGACTGCATGATGGATTTGAAAATTGCCTCTCGCAATGATGGCCCCATACTCGATCTACAGCAAATGTCTGTGCAAATTTCGCAAATAAGCGAGGACCTTAATCGCTTGTTTGAGGATTGGGAATTGGCGGAAGATCTCATGCAACAGTTTGACTCGGTAGCTGAGATTCCCATTCGCCGATTCATCGAGAAGGCATTTCGTTTTCAGCAAAAGCTACATCACGCAAAGAATGCAAAGTTATGGATTGACATCAGCTCCGAATCGATTGAATGGTTCCCAGCCCGATTCCTGCATATCGTTGACAATATCATTTCGAATTCGATGCGTTATCGGGATCCGAATGTCGAGCATGCACAAGTGACATTTACTCTCCGGGTTTCTCCTAATTCATACGAGATGCAGGTATCAGATAACGGCATTGGAATGTCGGAAAGCTGCGTAATTGGATTGACCCGGCTTTGCGACCGACCTCAGCATCCTCGCGTTGGAAAGCGAGGAGTTGGGCTTGCCGTGGTCAAGGTACTTGTAGAGAACTGTTGCGGTGAAATAAAAGTGGAGAGCATCCTGGGACGAGGAACGAGCGTCAGTGTCAGGCTTCCTAGATTCTCGATCAAGGATCGGCTCGGAAGAGAAATACATGCCGAGGATAGCGAGTCACGCGATGTCTTCCCAGGACACGATGCTTAGTTTGAAGGCGATCGGCCTTTACGCTCGTGCAGTAAATAACCAGTTCTACTCAAGCGACGTCGCAATTAACCGGAGCTGCAAGACCGATGAGAAAAATGCGTTCGAGAACTCGGCGAGCCGCAGGGCAGTTACTCGGACATCAATGCGAACGACGTCGTACGGTGTCGCGACTCAACCCCCCGAGCGTATCCAACGCTAACTACGGCGTTCGTGTACGACTGGCTACGACCTAGGGGCCATGTTGAATCTCAGTCGCGATCGAGGTCTCTGCGATGCCTACGTCCGGCATTTCGGTTGCTGACGAAACGGGCTTATTGGGGCAGGTATCAAGCTTGAGAGTGTATCCAGGCATCGACCACGGCAACTGGATCGCGAGGGTATGATTCTTTGGCTACTTAATCGAAAAGAGCCTGGTCAGGCGATCACCTTTAGCAAGGTCTGCTTCGAGAACCGAGAATACGCCCTCGACATCAGAGGTGCAGATGGGAGCACGACTGCTTTGCGAGTAGGAGGATCTCGGTTCGACCCCGAGGTACCCGAGTTCGAGAAGCGGTGCGCAATAAGCAATAAAGAATAAGCAATAAAGACTGAGTGAGAATGACGGATACTTACCTCTTACTACTTACTGTTCCAAGCTTGAAATGGTAGTCCAGGGCTGGAGCCCCCGCGTACGTGGTAGCCTATCGTCGATCCCGAGATTCGCCGGCTTGCGGAAATGCGGTAGTCGCGCCGCGAGCCGCAGAACTGTCTTTTAATTTTCCAATCCAGTCTTAGAGACGCCGGAATCGGACTGAGAGCGAGGGAAAACAATCGAAATTCATTCCGCGCTAGACGCGGGGCGAAGGAACGCGATATTAAAATGGGGATCGTTTCGAGCTTGGATCGGGTCCAGGCTCAAGTCAAAAAGGAAATGTCGGCTGAAGGCTTATGACGCTGC
Source organism: Pirellula sp. (assembly GCA_040396935.1). Lineage (GTDB taxonomy): Bacteria > Planctomycetota > Planctomycetia > Pirellulales > Pirellulaceae > JBKCUI01. The sequence continues at coordinate 5,453 of JBBAXA010000099.1, read as the reverse complement.
GCACCTCACTCCTGTTGATGGCTCTCATTCACTGCTCGCACCAAAAGGTGTTGGCAGAAGAGGAGGGAGTGGCGTTTTTTGAAGCGAAGGTACGCCCCTTATTGATCCAGCACTGTTTCGAATGTCATAGCAGTGAGAAGAAGCAAAAAGGAGATTTAACGCTCGATAGTCGCGCAGGTTTTCTCAAAGGCGGGGAATCAGGAGCCGCCGTGGTGCCGGGTAATCCTGAGAAATCACTGTTGATTCAGGCCGTGAAGCATGAAGGCGATTATGCCATGCCACCGGAGAAGCAATTGGCTGCCGAGGAAATTGCCGTCCTGGAAAAATGGGTCAGCCAGGGGGCTCCGTTTCCCGATTCCGGGTCTCCTTTGTTGGGCATGGAGAAAAAACTAGCCCAAGCGAAGACACATTGGTCATTTCAGCCGTTAATGAAAGACTCGCTACCCAGCGTGAAGCAAACCACTTGGGTACGTAATGAGATCGATCATTATATCCTCGCCAGCATAGAGGCTGCCGGATTGTCGCCTGCCCCTGAAGCGGATCCGGCGACACTTATTCGCCGCGTGACTTTCGATCTCCTCGGCCTGCCACCCACACCAGAAGAAGTTACCGCCTTCGTGAATAACAATGCCCCAGATGCCTATGAACGCCTCGTGGAGAACTTGCTGCAAAACAAGCACTATGGCGAACGCTGGGGAAGGCATTGGCTCGACCTCGCACGATATGCCGATAGCAGTGGTTTTCATAATGACTTGGATCGTCCCTGGGCCTGGAAATATCGAGATTATGTTGTTGATAGCTTCAATGAAGATAAGCCTTACAGCCGATTTGTCGCCGAGCAACTCGCGGGAGATGAAGTGTCGGAGGCCAATGAACAAACGTTGATTGCCACTGGATTTTGTCGTAACGGTCCGAGTAATGATGACAATATGGGCAAAACGGCGGCAGCCATTAAGCAGTATCGAGCCGATCAGCTCGATGATCTGATTTCCACTACCAGCAGTGTGTTTCTCGGCGTCACAATAGGCTGTGCTCGTTGCCATGATCATAAAACCGATCCGTTCACCGCCAAGGACTATTACCAATTGTTGGCTATCTTCTACGGGACCGAAAAATATGGGCTCGTGCCAGGAACGGAAGATGCCAACGGCGTCAAATTAAAAACCGATGCTGCGATTCAGATTCAAGCCCTGGTGGAAACCAAGGCGAAGGTTCCCGTTACCCATGTGATGAAGCGTGGCAATGCCATGAATCTTGGGGAGGAGGTAGAACCAGCCGTACCCGCGGTATTTGATTTTGGACAACCGCACTTTCCGATTCCTCCGGTTGATGCGAAATCATCCCTGCGTCGCCGCACGTTAGCAGAGTGGATCACCTCACCGCAGAACGCGCTCGCGTGGCGGGTGTTGGTCAATCGTATTTGGCAGCATCATTTTGGCCAAGGATTGGTGAGAACTACGAGCAATTTTGGTTTTCAGGGAGCGACTCCATCGCATCCGGAACTGCTGGATTATTTAGCGACTCGTTTGATTACTCAGGAAGGTCGCTGGAAACCGTTGCATAAAGAAATTCTACTCTCCGCTACTTATCGGCAAGCATCTTCCGCTAGCGCCGCGAGCTTAGAACGTGATCCGGAGAATCGCTTGTTAACGCACATGCCTTTGCGACGCATGGAGGCCGAAGTGCTGCGAGATTCGATTCTCGCCGTCAGTGGCAAACTCAATTTGAAATTCGGAGGGCCGGGCATCAAGCCGCGGCTGCCAGCGGAGCTCATTCCCACCAGTCAACGCAATCGGTGGCCGGAAGTGGCGAAAGAAGACGCGCAGCATTGGCGTAGGAGCCTCTACATTTATTCGAAACGGCAGTTGTTGATGCCCATCATGGAATTATTCGATGCTCCCAGCACAAACGAGAGTTGTGCCACCCGTGGCGAAAGTTTGGTGCCCACGCAATCGCTCGTGCTCATGAATGATGATTTTGTGGAGACGCAAGCGATGCATTTTGCATCGCGTGTGTTGTCGCAGGCAGAGCCAGACTTACCTGGTACGATTGCACAGATGTTTGAGTTAGCGTACGGCCGAGCGCCGCATTCGGAGCGATTGCAGCAGGCGGAAGTATTCGTACGTTCGCGGGAAGCTCAGAGCAGTCGCTTGCATGCGCTTACCGATTTAGCCCATGTTTTGTTCAATAGCAGCGAGTTTATCTACATACCATGAATCTTCCCCTGAATCGCCGCGCATTGTTGCAGGCCAGTGGTGCCGGTTTTGGCATGTTGGCTTTGCAGGCCTTGTTGAATCAAGAAGGGGTGTTGGCAGGGGATGCGAGTAATCCCTTGGCAGCGAAGTTGCCGCAATTCGCTCCCAAAGCTAAGGCAGTTATTTTTCTTTTCATGTATGGCGGTCCTAGTCATATTGATTTATTTGACCCCAAGCCGGTGCTCAGCGAATGGCATGGCAAACCTATTCCCGTATGGAAGACCGAGGACGCTTTCATGGGCGGGAAAACGAAAAACGTCGCTTTCGCCTCGCCTTATCAATTCGCTCGACACGGCGAAGCGGGTATTGAGATGGCGGAAACCTTTCCTCACCTGGCCCGCCATGCCGACGAACTCTGTATCATTCGCTCTCTGCACGCGGAGAGCAATAATCATGGTCCCGCTCTGTTTCAAATGAACTCAGGTTTTTTGCTGGCTGGCCGCCCCAGTATTGGCTCTTGGGTGACGTATGGCTTGGGTTCGGAAAGTGAGAATCTACCCGCATATGTGGTCCTACTCGATCACCAAGGGGCTCCGGTGAATGGAGCTTTGAATTGGTCCAACGGATTCATGCCCGCCACGTATCAGGGAGTGCCATTTCGCAGCAGTGGTGAGCCGATTGCATACTTAAAACCGCCGAAACAAGTCTCGAATGATCGTCAACGAGCGAGACTCGACTTGCTCAAACAGTGGAACGAAGCGTACGCTGCCGCGAATCCGGTGGAGAGTAGTTTAAATGCGCGTGTGAATGCTTATGAGTTAGCGTATCGCATGCAAATGAGTGCTACTGAGTGTACCGATCTGGATCAGGAAACCGACGCCACCCAGGAAATGTACGGGTTACAAAACAAAGTTACCGCCCATTTTGGCCGCAATTGCTTATTGGCTCGACGTCTTGTGGAACGGGGGGTGCGTTTCGTACAACTCTACAGCGGTGGAAATGAAGGTCCGCGGGCGTGGGATGCTCATGATGATTTGAAGAAGAATCACGATTTGCATTGCCAGGAAACCGATCGCCCCATCGCCGCGTTAATTAGTGATTTAAAGGCTCGGGGTATGTTAGAGACCACGTTGCTGGTATGGGGTGGTGAGTTTGGTCGTTCGCCGGTTGCTGAGAATGGAAAAGGCCGCGATCATCATCCCAAAGGATTCACCATGTGGATGTGCGGCGGCGGGATTCAAGGTGGAAAAGTTTACGGCGCGACCGATGAATTTGGTTACGCGGCGGTAGAGAAGAAAGTTTCAGTACCTGATTTACACGCTACGCTCTTGCATCAACTCGGACTGAACCACGAGCAGTTGACCTACAAACATTCCGGCCGAGATTATCGCTTGACCGACGTGAGCGGCCAAGTGATTCGCGAGATCCTCTCCTAATTCCGCCAGTAGAGAACATAGGGACAATGCCAACACTTCGCTAACTGCCTTCCGACGCTGCTATTTTGCAGAAACGAATATCGAGAGATCGCCGTCGACGCACAGGATCCAACGCCGATCCAAGTTTCGGTTTTATTGCCTTCGATAAGCTGCCCGGTTCGTTAGGAACTCGCTAAATTCCCATTCGCTTGTGCACTTTTTTTGCATACCTGGAACCAGTAGGTATTATTGCGATTGCTCCGTGGGTTGCGTTTACGATATACCTAGTAGTTCCAGGTAAAGGTGTGCTTGGAGTTGGCAGCGGTTTGACGACAAAAAGAGAAGGAGTATCCATGGCCAAAACCAATACCAATCCCGATTTTCTCAATGGCGTTCCTGAATTAGCCGTGCTGCGCGTTCTGGCCGATGGGCCAGCGCATGGGTACGCGATTGTTCAGGGTATTACCGAGCGAACTGGAGGCAATCTCGAATTCGGCGAGGGTTCGATCTACCCCGTACTCCACAAATTGGAGCAAGAGGGATTGCTCAAGAGCCGTCGAGAAGTTGCCAGTGGCCGCGCACGGATCGTTTATTCACTTTCCAGGCGTGGGAGCAAAAAGCTTGGGGAGAGCACCGCTCGCTGGCGCGAGGTTGTACAGTCGATTCAGACCTTATTGGAAGGAGAAGAATATGGACCGTCCCCTGTGGTTCCAGCAGCTTCGTGATGCATTGAGCGAGCGTCGCGTCGCGTCTTGCTACGCTGAGCGATTCATGGATGAATTGTGGTGTCACTACCTAGAGATGAAGGAGAACGATCAAATGAATGGATCATCGGAAGATAACAAGATTTTGCTTGAGCGGCTCGGAAAACCTGAGATATTGGCCGCTCAAGCAGAACAAATACAGTACAACTCTTGGTCAGGCAGGCATCCCTGGATCGCGTTTTTTTGCGGACCAATGGCACTCTTCCTAGGACTATTCTTTGCGATGGCGTGGTTCTCGGTTATTTGCCTTTTTCCACTGATCAGAGGGGAGACGATGGTATCGAAGCCCTGGACCCAGTTGCCGTGCAGTGTTCTCGGCCATCTCCAATTGATGTCGATCACCGTTATTGCGAGTATTTTACTCTGCCGTCTCTTGCAAAAATCATATCGAAGACTTGCCTGGTGGGTACTCAGCTGCGGAGTGATTTCCATCTTGTGCTGCATGGCTGACCTCCGCTGGGAAGTATTAGCCCTCGGGCCATATGATGGAAAGTTTCCACACGGGATATTCAGTGTAGGTTTTTCTATTCCCTTTTATTCGATGTCCTGGTTTGCTCGGCGGTTGCCTAGGGTATTAGTCCCAATCGGCATTTTTATGATTGGTGCCCTGCTCAGTCGCAAGCCTCCCTCGTTACAGCGAGTAAAGCTAGTTTCAGTCCCAACTTTCAGCAAAGCAACGGTAGGCACAGCCTTTCCCCGCTGAAATCATGACCGAGATTACATCGGCGATTATCGCCTCCAATCAACTCGCTTTGCATGTGCAATAGTCCATTCCCGAAGCAGTGGACTTTTTCAATAAACTTCGAAACGTAAGCGCTGGAGGCGATGATCAGCCATCCTCCGGCGCTGCGCAGCACCTTGGAAAAAATGCGTTCTAGAGCTCGGCCAGCTGCTGCGCAGCTAGAGAGTGGATTTGAGACAGTTGAAAGTAGCAGAGCCGGATCGGAAGAAAAAAATCGGGATATGTCTTTGTAGAGAATTTCGTCGCAACACGACCCAACCGCTCACAGCTTCTTTAATGCCGTCCACATTTCACGCTGCGTGTTCCAGTCGAAGACTTTCGCGATCGGGCGTAGATC
>JBBAXA010000098.1:0-13655 GCA_040396935.1 Pirellula sp. | reverse complement strand
TGTGGCACTAGGCGGACGTTTTGGCTGTCTCCCGCTGGAGGAGTGCTGCCGCATAGCCGATATCGTCCAATCGTTCCCGGGCATGTTCCATCATGAGCTCATAGTTACCTGACGCTTCGGCTAATTCAATCAGCGAAGGAGCGATCCCAAAGGGCCGCATCCCTCGGGGCATGCGTTTGATCAGGAATCGCATGGCTTCGTCTGGTTTACCGATCCTGGTCAGAAGATCGGCATAGGTTTCGATAGCCACCGTGCCGTGCTCCGCAGGATCGAGGCTTTCTGCCTTTTGCAAGAACAGCCTGCAAGCCGTATCGACTTGCTCACCCAAAAGAGCTTTGAAGAAAGCAATCGACATCGGATAAAGGTCCGTAAATGGCTCTTCGCTGGGGTATTGATACTGCGTATGGAGTTGTCTTCCGTAGTGAGCGATGTCCAGCGATAATCGCAACAGATTCGGGTTGTCCAGGACGCGGGCAAAGCGTATGGTGGACGCGAGGTGTGTTGTATCCAGGTGATAGGTGCCATCTTTCAGAAGTCCAGGACGCTTCGAAAGCAATTTTTCGATAGACGACTCCTGAGCTTCTTCGGAGGTCGCGAAGGAATTTTCACGTCGCGCCAGATCGGCTTTCAGATTACTCAGTAATTCCTTGTGAACATGCTCGACCAAAGCACCCACCGCAGCTTGCTGGTCGCTGCGACCTCGCATGGCAACGACACTCTCGAGCATGGTGATCGTATTGCAAGTCCCTCGCATATCCAGCGATAGCTGGGTTCCCCATTGAACATCGACACCCTCGTGGACCAGCAGGCCGAGGAATGTATCGAGATTATCCTGTGTGATCGGAACCTCGCGGAGGGCAGATGCCGCTGCTTGATTATCTCCCACAGCCCGCATGTACATCCATCCTTCTTGAAGCTGTCCCTTTCGGAGGAGAGCAGTCCCGACTTCTCGACACGACTCGATGAGACGCTTGTCGAGCTGATCCTGGATTCCTTCGTCTAGCCGAGAGCTTGTCGACGGAATCAGATCGGTTTGCACGGCAGGTAGTCCGAGAGCAATACGATGCATCATCTTCAATGCTTCAAACAGCTCGGTGAACCGTTCTTGGGAACGCATACGTTCAACAAGAACTTCTGCGGCTCGCGATGGTCCATCAGATTTCACAAGATCTGACAATTGGTCAAATAGGTTTTCGCTCAATTTGGTCTGTGCCATGAAAATGGGAGGGAGTTTACCTAAAACAATTTGTGGCTTACCGATCGGTCATCCAGCGAAGAACGTTCGGACGTCGCATGATTCTAGTCCGTACGATACGTTTGTGTAAGGCAAACTCAGGGAACCAGTCCGAGCGTTGGATCTAAAGAAAACATGTAATTCATATTCTGGATTGCAGCGCCGGCCGCACCTTTCACCAGGTTATCCAAAGCGCATACCAGCGTAATTCTATCTCCGTTTTCTCGAACCGAGATATCGACATAATTGGTTCGATGGACGAATCGTGTACTAGGCAGGTTAGATACGATACGTACAAAAGAAGTTTGGTAGAAGTAGGTGTGTAAACATTCCCTAAGCTGATTCGGGGTCACTCCGCTCCGGGATCTTACGTAAAGGGTGGAAAGAATGCCTCGCTCCGCGGGTACCAAATGGGCCGTGAAGGAAATTCGAGGTTTCGAACCCGCGAATCGGCAAAGCACGTCGACCATTTCAGGCAACTCACGATGGCTTCCGATCGATAGCGTTGTAATCGACTCGCTCGCTTCGCAAAAAAGATTCGAGAATTTATGGAGTCTACCCTCAGTGCTCCAACTTCCGATGCTATCGACGATCACATCGTCAGGATCGATCAATTTCTCCTTGAGCAAAGGTGCCAGCGGGAGAATCGCCGAGGTCGCGTAACTGCCGGGATTTGCGATCAATTGGGTGTGGTGCAGTTGATCGGCGAAGAGTTCAGGTAAACCGTAGGGCGTGTTTCCCAGCCGCATCGGCTCTGGGTGCTTTTCTCCATACCAACTCTGGTAAAGTGCTGCATCGCTCAGTCGATAATCAGGTGAGAGATCAATGACTTTGCATCCGAGTTTCAGTAATTGCGTAATCCGATGAGCCGACGCTCCGTGAGGAAGACACGAAAAAACGACATCGCATCTTTCGTTGAGAAGCTCAGGGGTCAGGTCCTCAAGCAGTAATTTCAGTCTACCCACCAATCGTGGATGTGCGTCCGACAGCATATTGCCATTGGCTTGACGACTTGTGGCAGCGACGATCTGCACCTTGGGATGGCGTAATAACCACTCCAAGGCTTCTAATCCGGTATAGCCTGTCGCTCCAAGAATTCCTACTCGAATCATGCTGTCCTCTCTGACACTCTGCAGGTGTAAACGAATCGCTTACTCGTCGCGTTGTTCGATACGATATCCCAGTCCGAATCAATGACCATGTGCTATCCTACGATTGTCGCCCCTGCATGGCGCATTCGATCCAAGGCTCGGTTCGAATCTCCTGGATTTCGCTCAACACCGCGACAGCCCTGGGCGATCACCGAGACATCATAGCCTAGGTGTCGTCCATCGAGAACTGTCGCCATGACACAGTAATCGGTTGCGAGACCTATCACATCAAAAGAGCAAATCGATCGAGATCGCAGATAGGCATCCAGTTTTGTTGATCGATGTCGCCCATTGTCGAAGAATGCACTGTAGCTATCGATTTCGGGGTGCTCACCTTTTGTGATCAGGCACTGGATCTTATCGACTCGCAGCTGCGGAGCCAGCGCCGCGCCCCATGTACCTCGAATGCAATGATCGGGCCAAGCGACCTGCGGCAGCCCCCCCAAGAGGAATTCCTTACCCACTGCCAATCCAGTATGCTGCGAAGCAAAACTAAGGTGCGCCGCAGGATGCCAGTCCTGAGTGGCAATAACACAAGCGTAGGAATCCATACTTCGATTCGCGACCTGAACAACATCGTTTCCGTTCGGAACAGCGAGTGCACCTCCACTCAAGAAATCGTTCTGCAGGTCTACTAGAATCAAACATTCACGTTTCATCGATGCGCTTTCAACATGGTCCCCTTGCGATCCGAAAGCCGAGTCTCCAGGGCGACAGGATAGCGTGCCGGATTGGTCAAAGCTTTCACTTTGTCGGGCATTTCGGCTCGCCACACCATCGAACGTTGGCGAATCGTATCGAGTGACTCCGGTGCGCGGCAACGTTCCCCCGATCGCATCACTGGTTGTAGCAAATCCTCATAGGAATCAAATCGATCCAACCCTAACGTTTGTTGGCCCGTGCCTATATCGCGTCCTTCGGGCTTGTCGGGAGCGCCGATCGATTCGCTAAAGACCACGTCGATCGACGGGCTTTTGGCGGAACGATACCGACGGATGTTCAAAATGCCAGGTGTAGAGACCTTGATCCATTGCTCCGAGAGTTTGATTTTATCTGCCCAGTCACCGTTCGAGTCTCGAATCGCGCCGAGCTTGTACACACCACCTAAAGCAGGCTGGTCGTAGGCAGTGATCATCTTCGTCCCCACACCGAAGACATCGATCTGTGCACCATGGCGCTGCATCCGTTCGATCTCGAGCTCATCCAGGTCGTTGCTTGCAACAATTACCGCGTCAGGCAAGTTTGCCTCCTGAAGCATCTTCCGCGCCTCGATGCTCAGAGAAGTCATGTCTCCCGAGTCCAATCGAATACCGACTAATCTGTGACCGTTCTCCTTCAGCTGGAGAGCCACGCGGATAGCATTACGAATACCGTCCATGGTGTTGTAAGTATCCACCAGAAAGATGCAATTGTTTGGCATGGCTCGCGCGTAAGCCCGAAAGGACTCCAACTCGGAGTCGAACGCCATGACCCAACTGTGAGCATGGGTTCCGCGAACGGGAATACCATATCGCTTGCCAGCCAGCACATTCGATGTCGCATGGCAGCCTCCGATATAGCACGCTCGAGATGCGGCGAGCGCGCCATCGATTCCTTGCGCACGCCGTAATCCGAATTCCAATACGGAGGATTCTCCTGCAGCCTGACACACCCTCGCCGCTTTCGTAGCGATCAGCGTTTGGAAATTCACGATGGTAAGTAACACGCTCTCTACCCACTGACATGCTAGCAGTGGTCCTTGCACACGAAGCATAGGCTCATGCGCCATCAGCGGGATGCCTTCAGGCACAGCATCGATATCGAGCGTGCATCGCAAATGGCTGAGATACTGAAGAAACTCGGTTTGGAATAAGGGCTTTCCATCATTCCCCATGAGAGAACCGAGGTACTCCACGCAGCCAGGACCGATCTGGAATTGCTCGATCCACTCGATCGCAGAGTCAAGCCCAGCGGCGATAGCAAACGAGGCACCGAAGGGAGCTTTGCGAAAAAACAGATGAAAGCAAGCCTGTCGATCTTGCAGTCCATTGCACCAGTATCCTTGCGCCATGGTCACTTGATACAGATCGGTGAGCAAGGAAAAATCATCAGGCATAGCAACGGGCTCTTCCGGACGAACCGTGGAGATCTTAAATCGACTATGGAAAGACCACTAAGGCTTGGGGACCATCCCCGTAAAAACATGCCCCGCGATGGGCATCGATACGGAGTAAAGACCGGTGCGACAGGTCGCAAAAAGCGTTTTATTGTCGGCGCCACCAAAAGCGCAATTCGCTGGTTGCTCTGGAAAAGCGATGATCCCTAGCAGCTTTCCATTGGGTGAAACGACCTGGACTCCGAGGTTGGTGGTCAAATAAAGATTCCCTTCGACGTCGACCGTCATCCCATCTCCGCCGGTATTGTCTTTACCCTCAGGTTGCTGCAGTTCGAAAAGAACGCGCCCCGGACCGATGGCACCAGGTGCGAGAATGTCGTACGCCATCAACTGCTTTTGCATGCTCGGGAGAACGTACAACGTTTTCTCATCTGGAGACAGCATGATCCCATTCGGAGCCGTGAGTTGATCTCCCAATCGTTTGACAACCCCCTGAGGCGAACGGTAATAAAACGCCTCGATTTTTTGTGGCCATGGGTCCGGAGCCGCGTATCTCGGGTCCGTAAAATAAATGCCTCCTGACTTGTCGATGACCAAGTCATTGCAGGCATTGTACCGAACGCCCTGGTAGGTCGACGTCAGGGGGGTGACCGCTTTGGTTGCCGTGGAAATCGCAATCAACTCTCCCTCCATCCGGCAAGCGATGAGTTGGCGACCACCATCGAACATCAACCCGTTGCATTTCCCTGACGGCTCGAGGAACACTTCCAGGCTTCCCTTTAAATCCGTACGCATGATTCGGTTGTTGGGGATATCTGTAAAGTAAAGGAACTTGACGCCATCATAGGCAGGCCCTTCTGTGAATGCGAAGCCGTCATGGACTTTGGTGACATCTCCAATCCCCGGCAACTTTTGCCCTTGGGCAGAAAGACGCTCATGGAATGCTAGCGAAGCAAAGGAAAAGATGAACACGAAAAGGAGCAGGTGTTTGTGCATTGCAAGCCTCTTGTTTGCAGGCATAACGAATAGGTAATTCCGCTTTTACCGGCGATTCTACTCTATTTTTTCCCGAGAGTGATCCGATGTTCGCTAAGTAGCAGACGAAGTAACGCAGGGACTCGACGCGAATGAGCCTCGGTTTGACCAGATGGTGTACCTAGCGACGAACGACAAGCCGGTATCCCTCGCTGAGTATGTATCTCAGCATCGTACTCCTTCTGCAACGGCAGCCGCCGTTGCGTTTGGGATGGCATTTGGGCTGGTCCCTAAAGACAGCTTGATCGCGCTACTCCTCTTGGTGTTGATCGCGTTGATTCCTTTGAATCACCTGGTTGCATGTGCGACCGGTATTTTATCGACGCTGCTATCCCCTCTCGTCTATCCCTGGACACATTCGGTCGGCTTAGGAGTACTTCAGTCTCCATTATCCAAAATCATAGTCTGGCTCTACCAATTTCCACTGATACCTTGGTTGCGTCTCGAGAACAGTCTAGTGATCGGTGGTACCATCATCGGTGCGTTGTGTTGGCTTCCTACGTATTGGGTCGCGAGACGATTCATGTTTCTTTACCTGGCACGCCAGAATGCGCATGAGGTCGCGGAGATCGCTGCAGCCTCACTCAGACGATGGAATCCCCACAGTTCGATCGAACCGGAACAAATTTCGTTCTCTGAGCCGGTCTCGATCCTCGACGCTCCCACCCAGAGTAACCGAGTTTCTAGTCCGCTGGAGGGACCGATACCCTCCCTCGATACGGCTTCCGGTTTCCGCGAACCATCCGATGCTTCCGTACGCAAAATCACGACAACTGCTGACTCCTCGATTGAGACGATGACCGTCGAGGAAGAGGTCGGGTTGCTCCGTGAGATGTTGATTGAAGTAGTGCGTTACAAGCGTCCAAACACGGATGAAACACTGGACTCCACGGCAAGCTCAACACCTGGGTATGCAGAGACTCCCTTCTCAAGTGACACAAGGAATACAATGAAGGTTGCCAGCAATAAAGGCCTCGAGCCTCTCCACTCCAGCAGTTCGCCCTTATCCAACGGCCTGTCCTCGGTCGATGAAGCAGTGGTGGAGGATCCGAATAATCGAACCCATGCGAAGCCCTCTCTTCTGATGAACTCCGGAGCTTTGCACTACATCAAACATCCTGCTGCTAGGGAGGAGTCGCTGCGGCACCTCCTAAAGCACATCCATGGTTCCCGAGAGACCAAGAAAGAATCGGAAACAACGTCATGAATTGGCGTGGGAAAGCGATAGCCGTTGGTTTAGCCCTCGGGGTGGGATTCACCTGCGTTCGCCCCTTGCTCATTCATTCAATCGAGCGCCGAATATCCGGGGCATGGTGTAGCAAGACAGAGCTAGGTGATGCAAAGATCTCGCTAAGCCATGGAACACTCGCATTGAGCGATTTAAGTATTGCTCAGACGAGTGGCAATCTATCGATCGAAAAAGTTCTGATGCGTTTCGATCCCAAAGAACTCTGGTATCGGAATTGTGTCGTCGAATCGCTGATGGGGACCGGTCTTCGATGGGAGTTTGCCGAAAAGCAAACGGACGCGAGCCGAGTCACTACCGATTCCCTTGCTGCCTGGAACTCCTTGGGTAAAGAGGAACTAGACAGCAAAACTCGTGCAGCCGAGTTGCTTTTCGAAAGCGTTTCGCAACAAATGCGGACGATGGAACTGGAGTCTGTAACTCAGTCGCAACGAACAGATCAGAGACTCGTTCGTTTGCAGTCGAAATTGACCGAGGCTGAGGTTTCCGAGAAAGCGTCCAATCCATTGAGACCAAACAATCTTCTCCGTGAAATGGAGAGTGAAATCCTACAAATACAGCAGGCGCTCGCCGAGGAACGAGTGCAATCGCGATCCATCGAAAAGCAGCTTACCGCTGCCGTCAAGCAATCGAATGATCTCATCGCTACCCTAGAGGTTTCTCCGGTCGCTATCGATTCCATGGTCGATCTTCTCGCTGGCTCAATTCTCGAGGAAGTCGCTCAGGGATTCGTAGGTGAAATCCAATCCTATCTCGATGCTAGCGAAGAGCTATTCCTTCGACTTGCTCCCCCACAGCACAGGCAATCAAACTCATGGCAACAAGTATACGATCTCGAAATCCCAGGTTTGCAGGCTCGGGATACCATGATCGTGAGGGGGCGGGTTCTCGGCGATACGATGATCGAGCGTCGGAGAGAAAAAACGGAAATCGTTTATATACGGCGCAATCCTACCAACGAAGATCGCGCCTGCACAATGAATGTCCTCTGGGAAACTTCAGACAAATCCGTTTTCCCTTCGAAGAAAACAAAGCTCACGATGCAATCGAAAGCTCGGAGTGAGGATGGATGGAACGTCGCGCTTTCGCAACAGAGCGAGCATGGCGAACGAGTCTATTGGATGAGTCAATCGGGTGCATCCATCCATTGCGAACTGAGGATGCCGTCAGCTTCCTTGTTCAGGACGGAGACGGCGCGAGGTTTGCATTTTAACACAGAGTTCAATGATCCAGGGAGAGGGTCACCCCAAGTGTTGTTCACTCGTTCCGATCAGCTAGGGATCACCGCTTCAAGCGAATGGGTATTGGACGACAAATCATTGACATGGTTCAAGGGACTTCTTCGACAGAAGCTACAAGCCGATGTGGATCATAGAAAAAATCAAACTCGACAGTCCATGCTCGTTCACGTGGAGAAAGAAAAATCGCGACTGCAGGATCAGTTATCGGCTCTGGACAGTCGAGTCAAGGAGCGGCAAAAAACTTGGTCGACCGAACTCGTTTCGCTATCTCGTCAACTACATCGCATCAACGAAACGCTACATCGCACATCTCGAAAGGCTTCGACCCTGACTCGTTAGTGATGCGTGGCTAAACTGCCGGAATAGCGAGTTTTTCCCCATGTCGATGCATCGCATGCAAATCGCGTAGGTCCAAGGAATGAAGATTCCATTCGGCATTCAATCCTTTGAGATGACCGATCGAAGAGTCAAACCTCCGTGTTTTTAAGTGACTTCATCGCCATAAAGTTCTCGAGAAATGAGGGCTTGCGATTCCGAGGAAAACAATTCGCAGGCGATTGTGTTAAATTAGGGATAAACGATCATCCTTGTCACAACACGTATCTGGAAAATGGCTGAACAGCGCGCGGCCGACATACTGGTCCAAGAGACTTACGATCAAATGAAGCGAATAGCCTCAAGCTATCTACAGCTCGAGTCTGCGACCGTCTCGCTTTCGCCAACCGTGTTGGTACATGAAGCGTATGTCAAGTTGAGTAAGCAGGTTTCGGACCGCTACGAGAGCCGAGGTCACTTCTTAGCGATTGCAGCGACGATGATGCGTCGTATTCTCGTCGACCATGCAAGAGCGAGAAATCGCTTGAAGCGAGGGGGAGATTTGGTTCGAGTCATGTTCGATGACGACCTGAAACTTTCAACATCCAAGGATGCCGACGTTCTGGCTCTGGAAGAGCTCTTGGAGGAATTGCAGAAACTGGATCCCCGGCAGGCAAAGATTGTCGAGATGAGATTCTTCGGTGGAATGACTGTGCCTGAGGTAGCAGAGTTCTTTGGTTTGTCGACGCGCACGATCGAAAATGAATGGCGTATGTGTCGCGCCTGGCTCCGAAAGAGACTCGAGGAAAAGCACTGAAGTGGACTCGGATCAGTACGCGAAGGCAAAGGAGCTATTCTTTGAACTTGTCCACAAGTCTCAACGCGAGCAATCGGAAGTACTCGACGGAATTGCAAAGCAGGATCCCGAGTTTGCAGCCGAGGTCCGGTCGCTGATTTCAGCGCATTCGAGCCGAACAATTATCGGTCCTACTGTCCAATCCGAAAGCAATAAACTAAAGAGCTCGAGTCGTTCGACCCTCGGGTTGATGAAATGGCAACAACGATTGGTCGGAGGGATCCTGCCTTTCGCGACAGCTCTTTTCGCTACCCTTCTCATTTCTTTCGTCGGCTGGTACCTGCATCAAGAGATGACGCGTCGCGCCCGCGAGGAATACAGGACGGTCCTTTCTACCCTGGCAAGCCAAAAAGTGAAACGAGTCATTCATTGGGCAGAGAGCTATCAGTCTCGCATTCAGGACTGGGGACAAAAGACAGAACTTCAGCAATGGGTGCATCAACTGGATGACATCTCCTCCCGAACCAGCGATGAACCGTTGCGTCGACAACGTCTTCGAGAGGCGGAACCGCAGCGATTCATCCGTGCAGTCTTTGAGGAAATCGGTGCGCGATCACTTCAGATTTCGGCCGCGACTCCAATGGCTTCCCAGAGCGAACAGGGGCAACCGTTGTTGAAGTACGCCATTTGGAATGCGAAATTCCAGCTGCTTACTGATTGGCAATTCGACACTGAGAGCGTGCAGTTGGGTTCGACAGCAACCGCGACCGGAAAATGGACCCTCAGTCGAGTCTTTGAGACACGCTCGACGCTTGTCGTTTTGCCACAACCAAATGCGGAAACCATATCGAGAGACTATCCCCTCGAGCGAGAGGGACAATATGTCATGTTCTTCGTGCCGGTTTTTTCACCTTTCGATTCCTCGGAAGTGATCGGTGCGTTGATGGTGCGTTGCGATCTGTTTTTAGAAGAACTAAAGGAAATCCTCCTGGACCGTGTATTCGAGGAAAGCAATTGCTATTTGCTGAACGAGGACATGTCGATCGCATCGGAGGCTCATGATATCGATCGCCTTCTAAAAATACCGAACTGGAGGAATGTTCGCATCGTTCGCGGGAACCCCGTGGTACTGTGCCTGGACCCAGGAGAGCCCGTCCTGGATCGCGGGAGGATTTCCAGCGATGTAACGACCTGGACGAGAACGCTGGCAGCCCGCGGCATCGCGATGAAAGAAGATGGTCAAAACGTCGATGGATACAACGACTATCGAGGCATTCAAGTTGTCGGCGCTTGGAAATGGATTCCCAGCTTAGAAGCTGGGCTCGTACTCGAGGTTCCCAGAAGCATTGCCTACCGAAACATCTCGTTTGTAAGCCGAGCCTTCCAGTTTATGTTGGCCATCCCGATCCTTTGCGCGTTGGGGCTCCTGGCGATGTCCATCCTTCGCGCTTTTCGGAACTCCCAGTTGACCAATCGAGCCGTTGGCCCCTACCGACTGCAAGACAAGATCGGCGAAGGTGGACTCGGAGTCGTTTATCGTGGCGAGCATCAGATGCTCGGTCGTTCGTCCGCTATCAAGCTCATCAAACCAGGAAATATCAACTCCGGTGCAGTTCGTCGTTTTGAACGGGAAGTGCGTTTGGCGGCCGGATTGAATCATCCAAATGCAGTCAGCATCTATGATTTTGGGATGTCCCGGGATGGGCTCCTGTACTGTGCGATGGAGCTTGTCGATGGAGTGACCCTCGGACAGTTGGTTTCGTGTTTTCCAGAACAACCGATGAGCCGTTGTCTCGCAATCCTACACCAGGTGAGTCGCGTCTTGGCAGAAGCGCACGGGCTGGGATTGATCCATCGAGATATCAAACCGCAGAACGTCATGATTTGTCGGCGCAGCCCGAGCACGGATCATGTGAAGGTCGTTGATTTCGGTTTGGCGAAACATATCGGTGATGCTTTGAGCCGCGAACAGACAGCCACGCGCGTTGTGATGGGAACGCCAGGATTCATAGCCCCCGAGAGACTGGAAAGCCCGTGGATCGCAGATCCCAAGGTCGATATTTTCTCGTTCGGTGTACTGGGCATGTATCTTTTCTCGGCAAAGGTTCCACCTATCGGTATATCCTATAAGGAATACATTCAATCGATTCAAAATCCCTCTACCCACAGGTCGCTCACCGATCCCAAATTGCATTCTTGGATGGAAAGGATGGTGAAATGCGCCTCTCCATCCCCCTCCCACCGACCGGATAGTATGGAGGAGATTTGCATGCTTCTGGAACGACTGACCGAAGCTTACCCATGGACAAAGACGGATGCGGAGGGTTGGTGGGTAGCCTGCGAAGGTTCGTTGGCAAAATGGCTCCTACCGCAACAAAACAACAGCTCTTCCTAGCACGATCCTTCTCGTCAACGACGCTAGGCCTCCAGCATCATGGCGAGAGTTCGACCTCGGTCGTTGCCATACGAGAGTTTTCTTTTTCTGTAACTTTGGCATTTTTTTCGAATTCCTTTCCTGCCTGCGGTGTTTGTGACGCGTAGTAGTTTTTGGATTCTTCTGATATCGATGGACGGTGCGCCTCGAGAAACCGTAGGAATCCGGCTTTCTCTCACCATGACGGGAGTCTTCGATCGATAACCGTGCGAGGGATTGCATCAAACAAATTTCGTCAAACCAAACCCGTTCATTGGATCCAAGCTGACGCAGCACGATGAAGAGTTCATTCTGTCGATCTCCCACGGTCGTTCATCTTGCCGCGATTGTAGGTGTCGTAGCGCTGACGATATGTTGCCTGTCCACGTATTCTTGGCCCGAGAGGAAAGACGAGCTGCCGCCTCTCGAGTCGACTCTCCCAGCGAAAACCGATTGGAAGCCAATCGCTGAAAGGCATCTGAAACGCTGTGAGGAACGGGTGGCAACCGCAGCTGATGGACACCTGGAACCGATCATTGAACTCCTGAATCGGGCCAGAAATCGGGTCCCGCAATTCTCAACGACCGCCCTCGGTTTTGGGAGTAAGTGGAGATTTGCATTCGATGCTGTTCCTTTTTCGAAAGGAGACCGAAGCCAGACGTATTTGCGGGAGGAATTCGAGACCCGCGTGCTCGATAGCCAAGATCTCCATAAGGCAATCGAGGAATCGATCGTCTCGTTTTTGCAAGAGGTACGAAGCATCGAGGGCCAAATGCTCGTTGAAATGCGAGCGGATCTTGAAGATCTGCCATCGGTGGACTGGTCCCAATGGGGAAAACGCGAAGACTGGCAACCGATTTTTGAAAAGGCCATCGAAGACGTTTTGGCTAAGTCAGGAGAGGACTTTCATGGTACGGTCGGCAGTCAACTGATATCCCTCATCGCAGGAGAAGTTCTCACGCAAGTAGCAGTTCGACTGGGGATTTCGGCAGGGATTTTGGGGACAGGAGCTGCAAGCGGTTGGGCAACGTTGGGGATCGGTGTCGTCGTCGGAGTCGTTATCGACCAGCTCGTCTCGGCCGCATGGAATCTGTGGAGCGACCCAGAGAACGAACTTACAATGCAAATCCAACATCAAATCGATAACTTGCAAAAATTGATTTGCGACGGCGATGAGACAACGAAAGGTCTCAAGCAGCATTTCGAGAAAGTGGCGGTCGATCGAGCGGCGCTGAGACAGGTCGCCATCCATGATCTAATGAACACACTTTTCCAACAGTCAAAGTGAGAGAAAATGAAATATCTACCCAACGTATTGGTTATTTCCGTTATCTGTCTCATCGGGTTGGGTTCGGAATCGCATGCATTTCAGTCCTCGGTTGCGGTTCGCGAACTGGTAGAATTTGTCGTGAAGAAATTCAGTAAGGAAGTCGTCGAGGAGGGGAGTGAAACCTTTGCGAAAAGGGTCGAAACCGTGGTTTCAAGTTTTGGAGACGAGGCCATTGCAGCGATACGCGCCGGTGGGCCTCGCGCTCTACGATGGATCGAGGAGGCGGGTGTGGATGGTGCGCAGTCGGCTCGTTTGATCACGAAATTTGGGGACGAAGCGACTTGGGTGGTGAGCAGTCCTGCACGACGCGCTCTGTCAGCCAAACTCGGTGATGATGCTGCAGCGGCCATGATCAAACATGGAGCTCCAGCAGAGAAACTGATCGAACTAGGTGGTGAATCCGCAGCGCAGGCCATGGCAAACTTGTCGACCAGAAGCGGCCGCCAACTGGCGATGATTGCAGATGAATCCACCACCGCTCCGATCGTGCGAAATAAAGAGCTGATGAATCTGCTGGCCAAATACGGTGACAAGGGGATGGAATTTGTTTGGAGGAACAAAGGGAGCTTGATGGTCGGCACAGCGATGGCAGCATTTCTCGCCAATCCGCAACCCTTTATCGATGGCACCAAATCTTTAGCGGAAGTAGCCGCCGAGAATGCGGTGGAACCAATCGCTCGCGGAATAGCCAATGGAACGAACTGGACGATAACAATTGTCTTCCTTTGCGCGACGCTCGTCGTTTACTTGCTTGTCAAGCAGTGGATCCTGCGACCCAGAAGACTGGCCTAGTGCCACG
>JBBAXA010000097.1:0-14302 GCA_040396935.1 Pirellula sp. | reverse complement strand
GGGCCGACAGAGTAATCATTCGCGCTAGGCACTGCTCATTGAGGGGATGGTTCTTGTGTCCGACCTCCTTGCTTTGACAAAACCGATAAAACTCGCTCGCACGTTCCCATCAAATCCGAGGGTTTACCCGCATTTTGCGTGAACGGCACATGGAATGTGCCTACTACCTTGACGTTTGTCGGCTGCGAGAGCAGTCAAGTGCCATGTATGCCCGGTACGTTCCCAGCCCAATATTCCAATCCGTTCGCTCGAAAAACCCAAAGGAATCACGCGCCCAACTCGGACGCTCAGCTTGCTTTCCCGACCAACCGATCAATTAGGTGCTCCAACTCTTCTTTATCGATCCCCATCTTTGCAGCAGCGAGAGCAAATAATCGCTTTTCCACTTCGCTCAGTTTTCCGTCTGCAGCCATGACCTTCATGAGATCGGCTAGCATCGCTAACTGCTCGTTTCGCTCTTTTGGCAGCTTGATCGACGCTTCTTCGCTGAGGGCAAACGCAACCGCTTTGCCGAGATCGGCCTCCTCGAGCCCCATCTCACTGCATCGGTCTACCAACAGGGCAATCTCGCGCTCGGAGAGGGACCCATCGGCCGATGCCATAATGACCAAATTCTTGAGATGATCCAAATGTTGCATTTAACTTTCTCGCTTTCGTCGTGGAATTGCGTCAGGACTACAAGCAACATTCGCTCCGCCCTCGCAATATTCCACTCCCCTAGCATAATCAAAAAAGCGAGTCGACATAGCCTCGATCGCATTTCAAAATTCTCCATCGACACGACCGACTACGCATTTTGGTAAAATAGGTAGCCTCTTACGTGTATCTACGTTGCCCCGTTTCCTCATGACAAAGTTCAAACAAGATGTTCATTCCATCGAATCGACGTACGTTTCTCTCTAGCGCCGCGGGTACTGCTGCAGTTGTTGGCGTTGTAACGAGTTCTGCTAAAAGCTATTCACGAGTGCTCGGCGCCAACGATCGACTCGGTGTTGGTGTCATCGGTGGGGGTGTCATCGGTCGAGCCCACTTCGGTGTCATCAATCGTCTGAAGGAATCGAACAATCTACTTCCTGTTGCGGTTGCCGATTGCTGGATGACACGCGCTCAAGAAGGACAAGCGTCCATCGGTGCCGATGCAGCCTACCAAAACTACAAGAGTTTGCTCGACCGAAAAGAAATCGATTATGTCGTCGTGGCGACCCCGGAACACTGGCATTCGCAAATGACGATCGATGCCATGGATGCGGGCAAAGCGGTCTATTGTGAGAAGCCGTTGACCCACACCATTCCCGAAGCGCTCGAAGTCATCAAGAAACAAAAGGAATACAAACGCCCTCTCCAGGTGGGTGTACAGGCGATGTCGGATGATAGCTACATCACTGCACGGGAGGCGATCCGCAAGGGTGTGATCGGCCAAGTCATCCAAGCGCAGATCGAGTATGTACGACGATACGACGCCAACAAAGGTCCATGGCGAGTACCTGACAGCGTTGCACAGCATGCAGCCAAACCATCGGACCTCGATTGGAATGCATGGCTGGGAACGGCGAAAAAGATCGATTGGAACCCTAACCACTACTTCGAGTGGCGATGCTACTCGGCTTATTCAGGCGGTATTTGTACGGATCTGTTCATCCATCGAATCACACGCATCATGAAAGCCTGCGACTTGCTCTATCCTCGCCGCGTCGTAGGGATGGGAGGCATTTGGCAATGGCCCGATGGACGTGACTTGCCAGACAATATCGAGATGATTTGCGAATACCCTCGTGGCATGACCGTCTATGTCTTGGGCACGATGAGCAATCGCGTCGGTATCGATCACCTGATTCGAGGTTATCGCGGTACCCTGAAGTTCAACAAAACAGGTTGGGTAGCCGAGGATAAGGATGGCAAGGTTTTGGCCGAGCACAAGAAGACGGGTGGCGAGGATCAGAATCTCCATCACACCAACCTCCACAATCACATCCGCAACGGTGAACCATTGAATTGTCCTCCCGAATTGGGACTGGCTGGGGTCGTGGCCGTCAACATGGCCAATGAAAGTTGGCGCACCAGCAAAGTGATGGGATGGGATAAAGTCCATGAGAAGATGGTCCCAGCAGATACCCTGGATTTGGGACATCAACCGGAATCACAAACCTAACTTCCAAACCTAACTTCCAGACATCGGCGCGATCACCAACCGCGGGCAGTCTATCCCGTGGTTCCGACAGGGGAAACCAAACCGATTGGGTCGACGTCGATAGGAAGCGGTTGATCTCGATCCAATCGCGGTTCCGTTTCATCCATCGACGTGGCGAACATGGGCAGGAATCCATCGATCGGGATACAGGACTGCTCGCATACTTCCGCTATTATCGCTATCGGTACAGCGCGAACGGCCCGGTACATTTTTACCTGCCGCTCGATTTCATACGCCACAGCAACACGATCAGCCACCCACCAACGGAGCGATCTGCTCGGCGATCGATCGCTCCTCATCGGTCCTGATCACGAGGATCCTCGGAGCTGGATCCGGTAGTTCGGTGATATCCGCGATTCCATCGACAAAGTCGCATGGCCCTTCCGCGGGTGAAAGCTGCAATCCCAGAAATCTTAGAGGCTCCATCGTTCGGCGACGAATTTCGGCGTTGTTTTCACCAATCCCTCCACCGAACACAATCGCATCGATGCCACCTAACAGAGCGGCATAGGCGCCGATCATTTTCTGCACACGTCGGGAATAGATTTCAACAGCGAGTATGGCACTCGGATCCCCATCCTTCACACGTGCCAGAATGCGACGCATATCCGAATCGCCGCATAGCCCCTTCAAGCCGCTCTCTTTGTTCAAGCAGAATTCGACCGCATCGGCGCTCAGGCTGGCATGCCGCATCATATGGAATACCACACTCGGATCGATATCGCCTGATCGCGTCCCCATGACCAGTCCCTCCAAGGGGGTGAATCCCATCGATGTGTCGATCGGAAGACCACCGCGCGAGGCCGTCGCGCTCGAGCCTCCACCCAGATGCAAACTGACGATTCTCAGTTTCGAAGCGTCTTGACTCCATCGACTGGATAAGTAACGGCTGGCCCGCTGGACCAGGTACTGATGCGACGTGCCGTGTGCCCCATAGCGACGAACGCCATGCTCGCGATACCAGGGCTCAGGAATCGCATATCGAAAAGAAACTTCGGGTAAATCGCTGTAGTACGCTGTGTCGAAAACCATGAATTGGGGAATGCGCGATTGAGCCTGCTCCAAGAATGCGACGACTGCGAGAATGGCATTGCGTGCAGGCGGATTATGAAGGGGAGCCAAAGGATCGAGCGTTTTCAATTTGGCGAGCGACTCCTGATCCACGTGGGTGACCGAGTGGAAGAACTCTCCACCTTGCACGACTCGATGCCCGATCGCATCGACTCGTATCTCCTTCAACTGCTGAAGGAGCGTTCGAATCGCCAGTTCATGGCTTCCACCCTCCGTTTGACTCGATGCGCAATCGATCGTTGCGCTTTGAATCCGATCCCATGTGGTCGTATCGAAGAGCGCGTACTTTAGAGTTGCGCTTCCGACATTGAAAACCAAAATATTCATAATGTCTGATTAAGGCTCCTCGCGTGGCAGGTCATCGAGGGTATCGAGCCCGATCACATCGAGGAACCGGTCGGTGGTGAAGTAGCATGACTTGTTCTCTTTTTTTTCGACTCGGACCAGTCCTTTTCGAACCAAGAGATTCAGTGTGCCTAGACTGGGCTGTTCCCAAAGCTGATCGATTTCCTCACGAGTCGAACCGGGCTGGTAAGCGATGATGGCCAGACAATCGATCGCTGCCTGTGTTAGCTGCGTTTCCTTAACCTTTCCATAAAATCGCTCGCGAACCACTTCCATATCGGTGGACAGGGTCATCCGATAACCACCTCTCTCCTTGAGGATGACCATCGCCCGATTGTCCTTTTGATACTTACGATTCAATCGCTGAACGCATTCATCCAGATCCTCAATCGTTACATTTCGAAACAATCCGATCAAATGATCGACCTCGATTGGATGATTATCGTCGTTGCCTAGAAACAAAGCGGCTTCGAGAACGGTATCCATGGTTACGGGAATACCATCCGACTCTGCAACCTCCGGCGCCTCCAGCGGCAGATCTTCAGACGGGAGGGCTTCGGTCGACCCGGTTCCCGATGGGGAGGCGATCGAGGAGCTCATCGCCGCGGGCGAAACACCCGCAGCCAGGGCATAGGCATTCCCGAGTTCCTCGAGAGAATACCCTTCCTCTTCCTGAGCCTCGGTCATGGGAGCATCTTCAATGCGCTCGACCTTGCGCAGCTTTTTCCCAAACATATTCAACCTCCCTCTATTCATTCCATTGATACGCGTCGACCCAGCTCGGACCTCGGACAAACAACACACCTTTTTCGAAAGCGGGATGGGCTAACATATCCCCCTCCGATTCCTCGAAAACCGTCCGCCCGAGCTCGCGGATCCCCTGCTCCGAGACCTTCAACAGGATACAAACACCCTTGGAGGTCGTAACCAGGAGCCGGGTATTATCGGCAATGAGACTGCAAAAGCCATGGACAGTGGGATCCTCCCAGCGTGCATGAAGAGCCAACTGATTTTGCGGATCGAGCACTACCAGCGAACCATCGATCCCAGCGACCCACCGCCCGACACGCACGGGTGAATTCGAGTCATGCATCAAGAGATCCGACGCTGCAATCCCTCGAGGAACTCCTCGCGGATCATCGGTTTTCGGAAGCTGATAGAGACGAGCTCCATTGTTCTCTGAGACCACAAAGATCTTATCCTCCAGCACGATGGGGGAGGGAACATTGAAATCGCCGCCGACGTCAGGTTTGATCTCCCAAACTCGTCGACCGGTCACCGCATCCCACGCGCCGAGCGATTGATGGTCAAAGCCGATCCACTGCGGCTCACCCCTCCAATCGACCAGCAAACCAGATGCGTACGCGCCCGGACGCCCCGGAGTCCTCCAGATCTCCCGCCCATCGCGCAGATCCAGCGCGACCCATCCCGTATTCGCACCACCGGGCTGCACGATCACCCTCTCTCCGACCACCAAGGGAGAACTAGAATACCCCCATAACGGCATCACTCCTTCGAAATCGCGAACGAGATGTTTTTTCCAACGGACGCTCCCATCTTCGAGGCTGATCGCATGCAACTCGCCACCGGCACCTAACGTCAAAACCTGATCTTCCAAAATGACAGGAGTAGCCCTGGGTGAGTTCCCATAATCCAGCTTGAGCGATGAATCGTAGCGCAGCGATGCCAACTCAAGACCGGATGTCGCATCCAAGATGAAAAATTGATCGGCTTTGTCCGATGCATCGCGACTCGAAACAACGACGATCTCTTGAGAGACGGCGACACCTCCAACCCCGTTGGAGGGCAAGCGAAATCGCCACAACCTTTCCGGTGCAACCCATTGTTCAGGAAGCCCATCGACCTGAGCATCTCCCAAAGCGCCGCGCCAACGACTCCAACCTTCGCCGACGGGTAGCAGTTTCGGGAAGGGCTCACTCGATGGGTCTAACGAGCTGTACTTTTTTTTTGCGTCGGTCGGAGACGGAGCGTCAGCCTGCGAAGGTCGATCACACCGCGCCCCGGAATTTTAGTCGCTTGCAGCTTTAGCGGCCCGCTTCCCAAATCGAGGGAGATGGTTCCGAGAGTCATCGTTTTGAATTCCTTCATACGACTCTCCCCCTTCGGCCGCTCGATCGTATCCTGATTCTGATAGAGGGGTGGATCCCACGCCTCGTTGACGGTTGCTTCCAATTTCGATGGCCCCAAGGTTAAAGCCACCTTCGAACCTACATTTTCGGCCGCACAGGTGTAATCGATGCTCACGTCGAATTCCCCCGCAGTTGCCACCTCGACATCCCAAACGATCGCGTCCTCCAACTGGGTCCAATGAACGAAGTAGGAGCTGTTGGGAGCGCTGGCACTCCGACGGATGCCTCCGATGGCATGACCATCCCGAGCAGGTAGATGGGTAATCGGGAACTCTGGAAAGCCGACGGGAATGGGACGCTGATCCTTTGCTCTTTCTTTTCCTTGAAAGACATCTCCCTTCCAAGCTTCGAGCGCGTTCTTCATCCGCTCCTGTTCGCGAACGAGGGATGGATCACGCATCGCCAGCGGTTTTTTTTGTAAAGGATCTGCAACCATATCAAAAAGATTCGATTGAGTATCCAAGCGAAAGCGATCCGACCGAACGCTGAATTTGTTGTTCCACATTGAAAAGAGATAACGATCCGGAGGGGTCCAATCGGAACGATTCCCGAGCAGAGCAGGTGACAGATCGACCCCGTCGATCGGTTTCTTCCCTACGTGGGAAACGCCAGCCATGGCGAGGAGTGTTGGCAACAGATCGATCGCACCCGCAATCGAGGGGATGGACTTCCCGGGCTGGATCCGTTTCGGCCATTGGATGTAGCAAACCGAACGAACCCCTCCTTCGTCGGTTGTTCCTTTGCGACCTTTCATTTCCCCGTTCCATCGTTCGGTGTTGGGGCCGTTGTCCGAAAAGTAGACAAGGATGGTGTTTTTAAACAAATCAAGTTCTCGCAACTTCTCGAGGACACGCCCGACATTCGCATCTTGGTTCTCGAGCATCGCGAGAGCACAGCGTGTTTCCTCGAGACGTTCGGATTCCTGGTTGATCCCTCGCTGTTGGATCGGTCGATCGGTCCACTTGCTCCAATCCTTTGCAGGCACCCCCCAGGGAGAATGAGGAGTCGTAAAGGGAACGTAACAAAAGAAGGGATCCTTTTGGTGCTGTTCGATAAACTTCAAAGCATTGTCGGTGCAGATATCGACGATGTACCCTTTCCCTCGAACAATCTCCCCATCGGTAGTTTCCAAGGGGGGATCAAAGTACTCGCCCCAGTGACCTTCGGTGTAACCGATGAACTCCTGGAATCCTCGCGCGCACGGGTGATACGGCCACTGCGTTCCGTTATGCCATTTTCCAAAACAACCGGTTTTGTAATTGGCTGCCCGCAGCGATTCAGCGAGGGTCGTCTCATCCAGATTCAATCGCTCGGCACCCTCGGAAACACCCCGTACCCCGCCGCGCGCATGATAGCGACCGGTCAGGAATTCAGCCCGAGTCGGTGAACAAACAGGGCAAACGAAAAAGCGATCCAATTTCACGCCGCTCGAAGCGATCGAATCGATATTGGGTGTGCGCACCTGTCGATTCCCCGAGGACGAATAATCGCCCCATCCAGCGTCGTCTGCGAGAAACACCACGATGTTGGGTGGGGTATCCTCGAACGAACGACCGACGAGAGTGCGATCCCAGCCGCAAGCCATACTGATCAAAAGACAAAGCACAAAATGGGCTTCGGAATAAACAGCGGCAGTGATTCGATTCATAGGGGAGAGGGCTCCATGAGGACTCGGATCCATCAGGCATTCCAGACGCATGAAAGGAATCGTCCCCAACGGACGATTCCCATTCCGTCGAGCCTATTTGAGATCTTGGAGTTCGACCAAACCGATCTGAAACAATCCATCGCTCGAAGCGCGGCCTCGAGCCATCATCGGCGTGTTGAACTGCAGCTCGATGTTGCCGTGGAGATCCACAGCGATGATTCCACCGGAATCCACGGGTAAAGTTTTCTCAATCTCATGCTTTGCAGCCACAGCGAGAGATTCCCCGAGCAATTCCATGCGGGTGGAGATTGCCGAGGAGACGTGGTGTTTGATAAACAATTCCCCTTCTCCTGTGCAACTCACGGCGCATGTTTTATTTTTTGCATAGGTTCCAGCGCCGATAATCGGAGAATCGCCAACCCGCCCGTACTTCTTACCCAAAAGCCCTCCGGTACTCGTCGCAGCCGCTAGATTACCACTCGTATCGCGCACCACGCATCCCACGGTGCTGAGGTAAAACAATCGATCCTCCGCCTGCTCGTAATCGTTCCTTGAGGTACTATTTCCCTTTTTCGCCTGTCGCGCTTTCCACTTTTCCCAATTCTCTTGCTGCTCAGGTGTTTTGAAGTACTCGGGTGGCTCGAGTGGAATCCCCACTTCTTTGGCAAAGGTGTCCGCTGCCGAACCTGTGAGTAGAACGTGTGGCGTCTTATCTCGTACAGCCCGCGCCAAGCGAATCGGGTTGCGAACTTCGGTCACATTGGCAACAGCACCACAGGATAGATCCCTGCCGTCCATCATGCTCGCATCCATCGAAACCTGTCCGATGCTATTGAAAACCCCTCCTCGTCCCGCGTTGAAATTCGGATCATCCTCTAGAACCTCCACGACCGCTTGGACGACATCGATAGCCGGTGTCCCCTTCTGGAGGAGTTCTTTTCCCTTCGTAAGGGCCACTCGCAAGCCCTCCATCTTCGCCTTCGTGATTTCCGGCGTTAGTTTACTGGGATCTCCCCCCGCTCCTCCATGAATCGCAATGGACCATTTAGCCTGGGAGCTCACCATACGAATTGCTTCTTGTGCATTGGAAAGAGAGAGAAAACTACAAAACAGACTGACAGCAGCCAAAGCGGAACCGAGTCCCCTCATTCTCATGGCATGTCTAGTCGTACCGCGAACGTCGATGCGCTGAATCATGATCGGTGCTGGGTGAGTGGTAGGTCGAGGAATGTGGTTGTCGGAATGCATCATCCGATTCGGAATCATTTCAATAGCGAGGAATGGTCGGGTCGATGTCCAAACTCCATTGATCAATCCCTCCCGCCATACTGAGTGCTTCCGGATGACCATTTTGCCGAAACCAATTCGCGACGCGAAGGGAGCGGCCTCCGTGATGGCAATGAACCACCACCGTCTTCCCGTCGAGCATCGCCAATTGTTCGGGGGCAGGAGGCCACTGACTCATCGGCAGAAGGATCGCTCCGGCGATGCTGGCAACAGCATATTCATGCTGTTCGCGGCAATCGACGAGAACCACAGGGTTTCCAGAGTCATCTCTTTTGGTACCGAGCCAGCGGCAAACGGTATGGATATCAACTTCCATAGATCGGTGAGCTCTCAAAAGAACACATCGAGAAAAGCAACGCGAGAGGACAGCTTAAATTAGAACGCAGGCCGCCCGGAAACTCCAGTAGGTCGAGCCGAGTAATCCGCACCGTCGCTTCAATCGGATAGCAGGCGAAGCTCGGGAACCGCCGTTTTTCCGAGAAATCGTCGATGTTTCGAATTCTCTTTTCCCGGTTGGCCCGGTTCAGCGTATTCTGAAAGAGTCGTCTTAAAGAGGAGTGTATCAATTGAATCGGCGTGTTGTCATCCTGTTCGCTCTGTTCCTGGCACCAGTTGCAGTCTGCAGCATCGGTCGAACTCAGGAACCCTCTGAATCGAACACCAAAAGCAAAACCAAATCGGCTACATCAGCTAAGGGCCGATCCACCACAAAAAAGGTGGATCCGAACGTCGTCGTCGGCCGCGTCCTGGACTCGACGAACGGCATTCAGCTGTTCGCACCCCAATCCATGACCATGCAGTTTGGAATGAAATTCAATTCCAACCAAAACTACTGCACGAACATTCTCGCGACGATCCCATTCCCCATGGATTGGCCCGAGCAAAAAGTAACGGTCGTCAGCAATCAAATCCCCGATCAGATGGCGACCCAGTTTCGAGATTTGCCCGCGGGTGCTCGGCAACTCGTCATGAAGATGGCGGCCATGCCTCCCAACACCCTTTTGGATTTGGTCGTGCAGGTGCAAATTGAAAAATCTTTCATCAATCCACCACCGGACACTTCCATCTTTCGTATACCCAACCCGAAGACCATGCCTAAGGAGTTGAAATGGTATATGGGAAGCAGCCCCTACATCGATGCTGAGTTGAGCGATATACGAAAGGCTGCCAAGAAGATCGAAGATTCCAAACCCGAAAATGCCTGGCAACATGTCGAACGTATCTACGATTGGGTGCGCGAGAATATTCAGTACCGATCGGGTGGCATACGGCAAATCAAGGAAGCCCTTAAAGACAAACAGGGAGACTGCGAGGAGATGACAGGCATCTTTGTCGCTCTGTGCCGAGCCAGCGACATACCGGCCCGTTGTGTCTGGATCCCCGAACATTGCTACCCAGAATTTTATTTGGAAGATGAGGATGGCAATGGCCACTGGTTTCCTTGCCAGGCCGCAGGGGATCGGCAATTCGGTCAAATGCATGACTATCGACCCATCCTCCAAAAAGGAGATCGCTTCAAGGTCCCCGAGGAGCAAGCGATGCAACGCTATGTGGCTCATTTCTTGAGCTGCAAACAGCGAGCGGTCATTCCAGGTGCTCGAGACATGGAGGTCGAGCCTGTGCTCGACCTCGGGCCTCTGCAAGCGCAACTCAACGCGCTTCGCCAAAATGCTGCACAGGGCCAAAATGCTTCACCAGTTGGTGCGCCAAATCCCTAGACTCCAGCCGCGGCACTGTTCGATCTGGAGCCACTGCGCGAGAAGTCCGGTTTGTTTGCGTCGATAGCATGCGGATCGATTATCGTTTCGCTATGATTGGAAGTAGGAAACGCCATCCCTTTCCCCTCTCGGTCATCGCGGACTTCATGAAGCTTTATCGATTCTTTCGCATCCCGTCTTTCCTCTGCTTGGGAGGATGCGTCCTCCTTTCGGCCAACGACAACACTTGGGGCCAAACTCCATCCCAGGAATCGGATTTCAGCAGGTATGCCATCTACGAAAAAACGGCACCTCGTCCCCCGGAGGCAGAGCCTCAAATCACGCAATTGCCACTAGAGATCGAACCCAATGCGCGAATCGCATTCATAGGTAATACGCTGTTGGAACGAACACAGCAGTTCGGTCACTTTGAAACGATGCTGCACCAACATCTACCGAATCATCGCTTGATCGTTCGCAATCTCGCGTGGTCCGCCGACGCCGTCGATCTTCAGCCTCGACCAGAAAACTTTGCCGATATCGAACAACATCTCTACCATGAAAAAATCGATTTGATCTTTGCTGCCTTCGGCTTCAACGAGTCCTTCGCAGGCGAAGAGGGCTTGGGCCGATTTCGTGAAAGCATGTCCACCTTGGTCGATCGATTGAAGACGCACGCTTACAACGGCCGCCAAGCTCCAAAGATCATCCTGCTCTCCCCGATTGCCAACGAAAACGTACGCAAAATTCCAGCCGCGGACCGCAACAACAAACAGATCGAAGTCTATGTGCAGGCGATTCGCGACTTGTCGATCGAGAAGAAAGTCGGATTTGCCAACGTCTATTCGCCAACACTCTCGGCCATGTCGCAAACGGACAACGATCTGACGATCAATGGATGCCATCTCAATGAACAGGGTGATCTCCTTTTCGCCCAGTCCTTGTTCCGCGAGGTATTCAAAACATCCCCACCGATCATTTTAGAACCTCTGCGACAAGCGGTGATCGATCGCGATCGGCAGTTCGCTCGACGCTATCGCCCCCTCAATACGTTTTATTACACCGGGGGACGAAACAAAGAGTACGGTTACATCGACTTTCTACCGGCGATGCGCAGCTTTGAACAAATGGTCGCCAATCGCGATGAGCGGATTTGGGCCATCGCGCAGGGCAAACGTGTCCCGGCCAAAGTAGACGACTCCAATGTCGCCCCCATGCCCCCCGCCCAGGAATCGCGAGGGATCAACGAATGGATGAGTCCAGAGGATGAACGGAAAGCCTTTCAGGTGGATCCTCGATTTGAGGTCAACATCTTCGCCAGCGAAGAGGACTTTCCAGAGATCGCGAATCCGATCCAGATGCGTTTCGACAGTCGCGGACGATTGTGGGTAAGTACCTCCATTACTTATCCACATATCTATCCCGGAAATGAACCCCAAGATCGATTGCTCATTCTGGAGGATACCGACCAGGATGGCAGAGCGGACAAGTGTACGACTTTTGCCAACAACCTTCACGTCCCGCTCTCTTTTGAATTGGGGGATGGAGGAGTTTATGTTTCGGAGCAACCGGAACTTACCTTCCTCGAGGATCTCAATGGCGACGACCGAATGGATCGCAAAAGAACGTTGCTCAGCGGCTTCGGAACGGAGGATTCGCATCATGCGCTGCATGACTTCACATGGACCCCGGACGGCGATCTCATTCTTCGTGAGTCGATCTTTCATCATTCACAAATCGAAACCCCCTACGGCCCCGTGCGCCAGCAGAATAGCGGTTGGTTCCGATACACCCCCAGGGAGGAAAGGCTGATCAGCTTTGGGAGTTATCCGAGCACCAATCCATGGGGTGTAACCTTCGACGATTGGGGGAGGCACGTTGCCAGCCATCCCATCTTTGCGGCAGCCTTCCATTCGCTCGACCCACCCTACCCCCAACAGCATCCTGCTCCCAACGGCCTGAAAGCCTATTCGGGAACCTGCGGTCACCAATTCGTCAATACACCCGCGTTCCCAAAAGAGTTGCAGGGATGTTTTATCAAGGCTCGATACAAACCGACCAATCGGATCGAAATCCATCAATGGGTCCGCCAGCCGTTCGGCTATGAAGAACGTTACATGGGGGATTTGATCTTCTCGACAAACCTCAGCTTCATCCCGGTCGATGTGCAGTTCGGACCGCGCGGCGACCTGTACATCTGTGACTGGTATAATCCGGTCAAAGGTCACGCGCAGTATTCGCTTCGGGATTCTCGTCGCGATCGTAGTTCCGGTCGGATCTGGCGCGTGGTCGCAAAGAATCACGAGTTGCAAACCCCTCCCAAAATCGCTGGGGCCTCAATCCCCGAATGCTTGGACCTCCTCAAGCGACCCGAGAGCGAGCTTCGTCTTCGCGTGAAACGAGAACTTCGCACAGCTCCACCTGACAAAGTCAAACTGGAGCTCGATCGCTGGGTAAGCAATCTCGACCCGAAAGATTCGAGATATCGACACCACCAGCTCGAAGCGCTTTGGGTTTCTCGAATGATTGGTCAAACGAACGCGACTCTCCTCAAGGAGCTTGCGGGATGCGAGGATCCGAATGCCCGCGCTGCTGCCGTCCAACAAGTACGCTACGCCAATCCAACCCAAGAGGAAACCTACGAACTGCTAAAACGAGCGATCCACGACGAGGATTCCCTCGTCCGTATGGAAGCCATCATTGCAGCTAGTTATGTGGGAACCGAACGCGCGCTTCCGATTGCACTGGAGGTTTTCGACCACCCCATCGGAGACCATTTGAGCTACGCCATCCAGTGCGCCCTGGGTTCGCATACGCTCCGACGACTCTGGGAGGGGAATGATCGGTCCGGCGTAGAGAAGAAACTCAAACAGCTCAAACGGACGAACGATATCGTCGAACCACGAGCTACAGCGCAGCAATCGCAATTTGACAACCAACCCAATTTGCAAACCGTGAAAATCAGCTGCGAACCAGAACGTATGCTGTTCACTCTAAAGGAATTCACGGCAACTCCGGGGCAACCAGTCAAAATCATCTTCACCAATCCGGATGCGACCGACCACAATCTGGTAATCGTCCAACCGGGAACACTCGAAGAGGTCGGTACCGCAGCCAACGACATGGCGAAAGATCCAAAGAATGCCGACTCGGACTTTATACCTACCTCCAAGCAAGCTCTGATTCTGCATGCAACACCGATGATCGGTCCGAACCGTAAATCGAGGATTCATATCTTGCGATTCCAGGCTCCCAAGGAACCGGGTGTGTATCCGTTTGTTTGTACCTATCCAGGGCACTGGATCATCATGAACGGCCGAATGCTCATCGGAGGAAGCGATGCGGAGATCGAGGAATTACGAAAATCCCAGACGGCGAAATCGGTGCGGGAATGGGCTCTCACCGATTTTCCAGAGGTCGGGGATCGACTCTTAGACAAAACTCCGACGGAAGCGACCCTCACGCGCGGAATGCAGGCTTTTACAAAAGCTCAATGCTTGGCTTGCCATCGAGTCTCAGGTCACGGAGTCAACCTCGGCCCAGATTTGTCTGAATCGATCAAGAAACACCAAGGCAAGGATTTACTCCGTCAAATCCTCGAACCTTCCCATGAAATTCACCCTCAGTTTCAAGCGACGCAGTTCCTTCTGGAAAACGGCAATATCCTCTCCGGATCGGTGGTGGACGAAGATGACGCGCAGGTACAGATCATTCCCAGCCTCCTCACTCCAGACCGCCGCGTCCAACTATCGAAAAAGGAAATTGAAGAACGGAGGCGTTCCAACATATCTTCGATGCCGAATGGGTTGGTGAACGTCCTGACAAAGGAGGAGATCCTCGACCTGCTCCGATTTTTGGAGTCCGGAGCAAAACATGAGATGCACCATGAATGAGATGCACCATGAATGAGATGCAC
>JBBAXA010000096.1:0-14487 GCA_040396935.1 Pirellula sp. | reverse complement strand
TTGTCTTCGAAAAAGGACAAATAAGGACCATAACAGTTTCCGTCGAATCAGTCATAATGGCGTCTCCCGCTCATTAAGACCGTACGTTTTTCAAAAAGCATTCGACGATGATTCCCACAGGGAAAATTATTCGATACCTCTGGCAAATCCCGGCGTTGATTTGTTCGGTTCTCCCATGCCGTTTCTCCTATGCCGAGGTCGAATTCAATCGAGACATTCGACCTATTCTGTCCGACTTTTGCTTCAAGTGTCACGGTCCCGACGGTGCCAACCGGCAAGCCGAGCTACGGCTCGACCGACGCGAGGATGCGATCCAGGCTGAAGAAGGGAAAAACGCAGCCATAGTACCGGGCGATCCAAAGCGGAGCGAAATCGTACGCCGTATGGAAGCGCACTCGTCCGATGAAGTGATGCCGCCGGCTTCCGAACCAAAGAAACCTAGCTTGCAGCAAATAGAATTGCTTAAGGCGTGGATTGAGGAAGGCGCCAAGTACGAACTCCACTGGGCCTACGCTCCGCTCCAAACTGTAGCTATGCCGGATGTCTTGCGTACCGAAGCGATCCGAAATCCCATCGATCTCTTCATCCAATCCCGACTCGAACGGGAAGGGCTCCAGCCATCCATCCAGGCCGATCCGACTACATTGATTCGACGTGTCACACTCGACTTGACTGGTTTGCCGCCGACGACCTACGAAGTCGATGACTTCCTGGCAGACCGGTCTCCAGATGCCTATGAAAAAGTGGTCGATCGACTGCTAAACTCCGTGCATTACGGAGAACGGATGGCAGTCGATTGGCTCGATGCAGCCCGCTTTGCGGATACGAATGGATATCAAGTCGATCGCGATCGCGAGGTATTTGCTTGGCGGGATTGGGTGATCCATGCTTTCAACGACAACCTACCTTTCGATCAATTTACGCTGGAGCAACTCGCTGGCGACCTGCTCCCCGATGCAAAACTCTCACAAAAAATCGCAACCGGTTTTCATCGCAATCACATGATGAATGAAGAGGGAGGAATCATCCCCGATGAATTCTTAGCCGAGTATTTGGCAGATCGTGTAGAAACGACTGCCGCGGTTTGGCTCGGACAAACATTCAATTGCACTCGCTGCCATGATCACAAGTACGATCCGTTTACGCAACGAGATTTCTACTCCATGAAAGCCTTCTTCAACTCCGTCCCGGAACCGGGCCGCGGTTTTTATGAGAGGTCCCACCGAGAAAGCAATCCACCGTTTCTTTCGCTCCCGTCGGAAGAGCAACGCGCGATGTCTGAATCGTACGAGCAGCAAATTCAAGAGGGAAAGGAGGCACTTGCGAAACTACCACCGGTGTCCGAGGAGCGTATTCGTCAATGGGCTGAACGAGTTGCCAAAGAGCCGATTCGATGGTCGAGCGTGTCCAAACTCTCGACGAGCGGATCAAACGCGAGCGAAGATAGTGACGTGGAAAGTCGTTCGGAACCCAACGCGAGCCCTCCGACATTGCGAGTCGAGCCGAATGGAGGTCGAGCTGTTACCATCGCTCTTCATGCAGCACCCGCCCCGAGTCTCGTTACCGCGTTTCAAATCTCTTTCAACTCGCAGGATGAAGGCAATACGGCTCGGTGGCAGAGTATTGAGGCTTTCCTGAAACCCAAAGTCGGGAAACGTATTCCGATCGCTTTACGACCCCGCGTGTCCGCCGATTCCATGTCGCTAAACGAACTCGACAAACTGTTCGACGATGAGGCCAAAACCTTCCTTCCGATTGACTTTAAGAAGAATCGCACCGTCGCCGCTGTGTTCGAATTCGAATCGGCTTGGAATGCTCATCTGGAAGCGGACTCGTTCGAATTGGATTTGCGATTCAGTACGATGAAATCACCGATTTCGATCGAGATTGCTACGACAAATCAATCGACGGAGTGGATGGTGCCAACCAGTTTTTCCAGCTTGATCGCCAAAAGCCCCTCGGATTGGAGCGACGACGACAAGAAAAAGTTGACAGAGCATCTTCAATCGATGTCGAGCGAGTATCGGTCGATTAGCAATCGGCTTGCCGAACTCGAAGCAAACCTGAAGAAGCTCCGTTCTGAAATACCGACGACCTTGGTGATGTCGGAGATGGAAAAGCCTCGATCAACGCACATTTTAATGCGAGGCGCTTACGATAAGCCAGCTGATGAGGTCGTCGCTGCAAGCCCATCGATACTCCCTCCGATGCAAAACGAATGGCCTCGCAATCGGCTCGGACTCGCCAAGTGGTTGGTCGATCGCGACAACCCGCTCACCGCTCGTGTTACCGTCAATCGCTATTGGCAGTCCGTGTTCGGTACAGGACTCGTACGGACGAGCGAGGATTTCGGATCGCAAGGTGAACTGCCGAGCCACCCCGACTTACTCGATTGGCTCTCGGTACGATTCATCGAGTCGGGTTGGGACGTTAAGGGGATGGTGCGGTTGTTGGTTACCAGCCACACGTATCGGCAAAGCTCGCGAAGAACCAACGTATCGATGCAGCGGGATCCGGACAATCGCCTGCTGTCCCAGGGCTCTCGATTTCGTTTGCAAGCGGAGTTCGTGCGGGATCAAGCTTTGGCCTTGAGTGGATTGCTGGTGAAAAAAGTAGGAGGCCCCTCCGTAAAGCCGTACCACCCGTCGGGATTGTATGAACAAATCACAGCAGGAAACGGGACCAATGTGTACGTCGTGGGAAAAGGGAACGATTTGTATCGACGCAGCATGTACACCTACTGGAAACGCTCAGTCCCCCATCCAGCGATGTTGGTCTTTGATGCCCCGTTCCGAGAGACTTGTACTGTTCGTCGTACGCGAACCAATACACCCCTACAAGCTCTCAATTTGATGAACGATCCTACGTTTGTAGAGGCTTCTCGATTTCTAGCGCAACGCATCATGACTGAAACGAGTTCTGATTTCGGCACCAGGCTCCAACACGCGTATCGGGCTGTCCTGTCGCGAGTACCGACTCCGTCGGAAACCGAGATCTTCACACGTTCATACGACCGGCTTGTCAAAGACTTTCGAGAGGATGCAGCGTCTGCCAAGGCTTTAACAGGAGTCGGTGATCAACCGTCGCGACCGGACCTGGACACCGCCGACTTGGCTGCGTGGACAATCCTAGCCAGTACCATCCTGAATTTAGACGAAGCGATCACCAAGGAATAACCGCAATGGGAAATGAAACAGACCTAAGTGAATCCGCTTTTCGTGCTTTGGCTCGCCGCCAATTCCTGGGTCGTTCGTCGATCGGTTTGGGTACCGTCGCATTGACGTCGCTCCTGGCGGATCGATTGACCGCCGACGTAGCCGCGACAGTTCCTGCGACAAAAACCCCAATCGGCCCCCACTTTCCACCTCGTGCCTCTCGAGTGATTTGGCTCACCCAGGCTGGAGCTCCGTCGCAGTTGGAACTTTTCGACTACAAGCCGGGTTTACAAAATCGATTCGACCAAGATTTACCCGATTCCATTCGCCAAGGCCAACGGTTGACCGGAATGACTTCGGGACAGAAGCGATTTCCGATCGCCCCCTCCTACTATCGTTTTTCACCTCAGGGGGCATCCGGACTCTGGATGAGTGAGCTACTGCACCACACGTCCAAATTTGCCGACGAGCTGTGCATTATCCGATCGATGCATACCGAAGCCATCAATCACGATCCAGCAATGACCTTACTTCAGACGGGTCATCAAACGGCAGGAAGACCCGCCTTCGGCGCATGGGTTTCCTATGGACTCGGATCGGTCAATGACGAATTACCTACGTTCGTCGCGATGATCTCGCGTCCTAGCGGTCCAACGAACGCTCAGCCCTTGCATGAACGGATGTGGGGATCTGGTTTCTTGCCGACACGTTATCAAGGGGTTCGATTCAGTTCTGGTAAAGATCCCGTTTTGTTTCTATCGAATCCATCCGGGATCAATGGCTCCAGACGTCGCGCCATGCTAGACGATTTGTCTGCATTGAATTTGCTCAAGTACGATGATTACCGAGATCCGGAAACGCTGGCGAGGATTGATCAGTATGAGATGGCATTTCGCATGCAAGCCTCCGTACCGGAGTTAGCCGATCTCTCAGGCGAACCGAAATCGGTTTTCGAAGCATACGGACCGGAATCGACCAAGCCCGGTACATTCGCGGCTAACTGCATTTTGGCTCGAAGGCTAGCTGAACGCGGTGTACGCTTCATTCAGCTGTACCACCGCGGATGGGATCAGCATAACAACTTACCAAGCGGCATTAAGAGTCAATGCTACGACACCGATCAACCGACAGGGGCATTGCTAAACGAACTCAAGCAACGTGGTCTGTTGGAGGATACGCTAGTCGTATGGGGAGGTGAATTTGGACGATCGGTTTATTCGCAGGGAACCTTAACGCACGACAACTATGGTCGCGACCATCACCCGCGATGCTTTAGCTTATGGATGGCAGGAGCAGGCATTCGTGGAGGCCAATTCATCGGCGAGACAGATGATTTTTCTTACAACATCGTTCGCGATCCAGTCCACATTCATGACTTGAATGCTACAGCCATGCATCTGCTGGGTCTCGACCACACCCGCCTGACGTATCGGTTCCAGGGTCGCGACTATCGACTCACCGACGTTCATGGCAACATCATACCAGGTCTTACATAAATCCAAATGGAAGCCTTTTTCGAAGATACGCAGAGCTGCACAGGGTCGAGGTTGGGTTCCCTCGTACACGCCTCCATTTCGAGTAGCGTTGGCCTAAGAAGAGTACTTTGACCCAACGATTGGCTGCCGGTTTTTCTCTTATTCGTACCCAGTATCGCAGTGCCCGTACTCCGTATCGCATTCCCGTTCATCGATCGATCCCTCGACGACCTAGCGATGGCGAACCTGCTCGCATGGAGGAATCGTTCGATCGGCTTCGCTGGTCGGTCCAGCTCGCAGGTCGCGAGGTATTCGATCTCGACCCTTTCTACATTCTGGTTCTCGACGACTGTTTCGTACCACGGTAAATCCACTCTCGATATTGTCCATTAAACTTATAGCTCAGTAGCCGACCGCTCCATCTCAAACCATGGTTACCGAAATGGATTACAATTCAGTCGGCACACTTAAAAATAAAGTAGCGTTCCAGAGTGCGAACTTTGATTCAGGGCAGCCCGTAATTCATCCAACCGATCGTTCCTCCCTCTCGATCTTTATGACTCCAATGACTAGAAACTTCGTTTTTCAGTTGCGAAATCTTTTTTGTAGCATCATCCTCACCGCGGCGACCGGATCCCACGTTTGTTTGTTAGCTCAGGATTCTCAAGCAGTATCCACTGCTGTGGCACGATCGGGAACCGTGCACTCGTTCGAGCGACAAGCGCTTACGAACACGTATTTTAGTGAGGGGACTGGGGTCGGGGATTTGAACGCCGACGGCAAACCCGATGTAGTCTACGGACCGTTTTGGTTTGAGGGTCCCGATTTTAAGGTCTCTCACGAGATCTACCCGGTCAAGCCGCAACCGATGAAAGCGTACGCAGACCATTTCTTCGCTTGGGTACATGACTTCAATGCGGATGGGTTCAACGATGTTCTCACCGTCGGTTTTCCCGGCACTCCAGCTTATGTATATGAGAACCCAGGCAAAGATGTTGCCACCCACGGCCACTGGAACAAGCATCAAGTCTTTGATTGGGTCTCCAACGAATCCCCTGCCTTCACCGATATCACCGGCGATGGCAAACCGGAACTGATCTGCACGCGCGCGGGCATGTTCGGGTTTGCCCAGCCCAACGGTAAGAACTTTGAAACTTGGCAGTTCACCCGTATCTCCGGAGTTGTCGCGCACGAACGCTTTGGACATGCGATGGGGATTGGCGATGTCGACAGCGATGGCAAACTCGACATCCTGGCTAATAACGGTTGGTTCCGGAACCCTGGACCGAACCGCGAAGGTCTCTGGGAATTTGAACCGGTGAGTTTCTGTCCCGGCGGAGCAGACATGTATGCCTACGATGTGAATGGCGATGGTCTCAACGATGTTATCACGAGTCTCGATGCGCACGGCTACGGCCTGGTTTGGTGGGAACAGCAACGGAACGCCAGCGGCGATCGCGAATTCATTCGCCATTGGATCATGGGGAGCAAGCCCTCGGAGAATCCCTACGGCATCCATGTATCGGAGCTTCACTCGGTGCGCATGGCCGACATGAATGGCGATGGACTTCAGGATATCGTGACCGGAAAAACCTATTGGTCGCACCACCGTCAAAGTGCCGAGTGGGATTCGGGAGCGGTTGTTTACTGGTTTGAACTCAAACGATCGGAAAAGGGAGTCGAGTGGATCCCGCACTTGGCCGACGACTCCTCGGGTATCGGCCGGCAGATTGTGGTGGCGGATGTCGATTCCAATCAAACCCCGGATATCGTGGTAGGCGGCATGCTAGGCTGCCATGTTCTCCGGCATCAAACAAAGCAACTCGACGGGATTGCCTACGAGGCAGCCCAGCCAAAGCCGCGACGCCCTCTACAGGAAGATCTTACGGGGACCAATGCCGCAGCCAACATGACGGTCCCCGAGGGATTCCACGTTCAGCTCGCCGCCGGCGAACCTCAAGTGCATCAACCGGTTGCGATGGCATTTGACCACCGCGGACGGTTGTGGGTCGCAGAAGCCTACACCTATCCCAAGCGAGCTGCGGAAGGAAAAGGAATCGATAAGATCATCATTCTCGAAGACACCAATCAAGACGGCGTGTTCGATTCAAGAAAGCAATTCGCCGAGGGGCTGAATCTCGTTAGCGGTCTCGAGGTAGGTTTCGGCGGTGTCTGGGTCGGCGCAGCTCCCTACTTGATGTTTATTCCCGATGCAAACGGTGACGATATACCCGACGAGCAACCGCGAGTCTTGCTCGATGGCTTTGGGTTTCAGGATACCCATGAGACGCTCAACGCATTCAATTGGGGCCCAGATGGCTGGCTCTATGGATGCCATGGTGTCTTTACGCATAGCAAAGTTGGCAAGCCTGGAACGCCAGATGACCAGCGAACACCGATGAATGCGGCTGTTTGGCGGTACCACCCCACGCAGCACAAATTCGAAGTCTTCGCTTGGGGTACGAGTAACCCTTGGGGAGTCGATTTCAATGACTACGGCCAAGCGTTCATCACCGCGTGTGTGATCCCTCACCTGTACCATGTGATCCAAGGGGCGCATTATCAGCGGCAAGCCGGAGAACACTTCAATCGCCATGTCTATTCGGATATCAAGACCATCGCGGATCACCTGCATTACGCAGGCAACATCGGCGATCACGCTTGGTGGGGACACGAACCGGGAATTCAAGACGACACGTCCGATGCCGGAGGTGGTCATGCCCATTGCGGTGCGATGATCTATCTGGGGGACAACTGGCCCGATCGCTATCGCAACCACATCTACTTCAACAATATTCACGGCAATCGAGTCAACATGGATCGTCTCTTCCGAGACGGCAGTGGTTATGTCGGCAAGCACGGCGACGATTTGCTGCTAGCCAACGACCGATGGTTCCGAGGCATCAACCTGAGGACCGGTCCGGACGGATCGGCTTACCTGATCGACTGGTACGACCGAAATGCATGCCACCGCGTAAATCCGGAGATTTGGGATCGAACCAACGGTCGCGTTTTTAACATCGCATATGGTGTACCAAATCGGCAAGCAGTCGACTTGGCCAAACAGTCCGACTCACAATTAGCCAAACTCGCATGGCATAAAAACGATTGGTATGTGCGAGTCTCCCGCAGACTCCTCCAAGAGCGAGCCGTATCCGACAACTTCGACCGAGCCGCGGTCAGTGCCGAAATTGATCGACTTTTGGCGAGTGATGATGAGACCCGCGTTCTTCGTGGATTGTGGCTCGCGCATGCAACCGGACTGATCGATGATACCAAGCTCCAATCGCTCTTAGGTCATTCGTCGGCTTATGTCACCTCGTGGTCGATCCAGTTACTGTGCGAAGACAAGAAGGTTTCCGAATCGACAATCAAGCGTTTTCAAGAACTGGCAGCGAGCAAGCAGTCCGATCCGCTCGTTCGGTTGTATTTGGCTTCGGCGATCCATCGGCTCGAACTCAAGGATCGCTGGGACATTGCCCAGGCTCTCATCGGTCACGATGCGGATAGCAAGGACCGAAATATTCCGCTGGTGGCTTGGTATGGAATCGAACCTTTGGTTGCCGAGGATCCCAAACGGGCGCTCGCGTTGGCAAACGCTAGCCGTATTCCGCTGGTGAGCCAATATATTGTGCGTCGTGCTGCATCGGATTCCGACGGGCTCGATGCTTTGGTCACGGAGATGCCACAGTGGCCTCAGGATCAGCAGAAATCGACACTCGAGCAAATCCTGCAATCGATGGAGGGACGGGTCAACGTACCTCAACCCCAGTCGTGGACGCATGTCTACGAGAAACTGGCCGGGAGCCAGGCACCCCAGATCAAGGATCTTGCGCTGCGAGTCGCGGTTGCATTCGGCGACCAGCGCGCCTTTCCACAGCTCCGTGAGCGACTGGTGGACAAGAACCGACCGGTTTCCGATCGGCAGAGCGCCCTCGATATCCTCGTCAAAGGTCGCGACAAGGAACTCGGTCCCAGTTTGATCGCGGTTCTCGATAGCGAGGAGTTGCAAGCCCCAGCCATCCGGGCTTTGTCAGCGGTCGCCGATGCACAAACTCCGGACAAGCTCTTGGGGATCTACACAAAGTTATCCAAGCCCGCGCGCGAGGATGCTATTGCAACGCTGGTGTCGCGTGCTCCCTTTGCGCAAAAGCTTCTCGATGCGGTCGATGCAGGAACGATTGCCCGTTCCGATGTGCATGCCTATCACGTCCGCCAGATGGTCAGCCTCAACGACCAGCCACTCGTCGATCGGATCAATCGTTCCTGGGGTCGGGTCGGGACCTCGTCGGAGGAACAAAAACAAGCGATCGAGAAATACAAGTCGCAATTGACCAAGAGAGTCTTAGCCAAGGCGGATCTCAGCCAGGGGCGACTTCTCTTTAACAAGCACTGTATGGCCTGCCACCAACTGTTCGGTGCGGGTGAGAAAGTGGGTCCTGATTTGACCGGTTCCAATCGGGCCGATCTGAACTACATTCTCGAGAATCTCCTCGCTCCTAACGCAGTCGTTGGTAAGGATTATCAGATGACACTGCTTCAACTCCATGACGGTCGTCTCTTGTCAGGCTTGATCACCAAGGAAACCGACAGCGCGGTCACCTTAAAGACGATCAATGACCTCGTCGTGGTAGCCAAAGAGGAAATCGATCAACGAAAGCTGTCGGATTTATCGTTGATGCCGAACGGACTGCTCGATCCGCTGAAGTTGGAAGAAGTGCGCGACCTGGTCGGATATTTGGCCAGCCCCTCACAGGTGCCGATCCGTGGAACTCGTCCCGACTTTGATGCGAAGGGGAATGTCCCCGGGGCGCTCGAAGGAGAGAGTCTCAAAGTGGTTGATACGAGCCGCGGAGCCGCCCAGGGGCAAGGGATGCGGGGCTTCGCTGCAGATCGTTGGAGCGGTAGTAGCCAACTGTGGTGGACCGGCGCTCAGCCGAACGACAGCCTGAGTTTGGAATTTGAGGTGCCCAACGCTGGACTATACGAACCGCAGATCGTTTTAACGAAAGCCAAAGACTATGCGATCATCCAGCTGTTCATCGACGATATCCCATTGGGAGATCCTATCGACGGATTCAATACACCAGAGGTCATCACAACGGGATTGCTAAAGTTCACGACGAGGGACCTAAAGCAAGGCAAGCATATCCTCAAGGTAAAAATCCTCGGCAAGCATCCGGAGGCCGCTCCAGGCTACATGGTCGGGATCGACTTTTTGAAATTGGAGCCAGCAACAGAACAAGCCTCGCGTTAATCGAATCATTTTCATTTGCCGAATCCAGGACCGAGGCCCAGACGGAGACGAAACTGGGTAGGTAGGCTCGGTACGGCTGGACTGCTTTGAGAGTTTTCCCAGCATTATTAAGCTCGTAAACGGGTGTCGACGCTTCGTTAGCTAACACCCTTCAATTGTTGTAGTAGGCTTGCTGAAACCACGCCCTGTCTTTAGTAAATATCAACCAAAATTACGCCAAAAGAACGACTTTCGAATCTCTTTTCTAAGTATCTAAATACAAATCCGGCAATGGGCACACTTGGGCATTAACGTCTAATCAGCACAAGCTTCGAGGCCACCATGGACCCGCCATAACCCGCCGCTGCACATCGGATCCTCATGGCAAACTCGGCTGGACTTGGTACCGGGAACAGATCTTACCCTGCTCAGGACCATGCAGTTATCTGCTAATGCATCACTGTGAACCAAATCCTTTTTAAGAATCATTGATGCTTTTCAGAATAAATCGCGTCTTTTTCCTATCATTCAAGGAATGGCTTGACTAGGCTACGCGAGGATTCCATTTTCATCGGGAGGTAGTCGGCATGAAATATCTATGTGGTTGGACGGTATTGTTGTCTATCCTTTTTGCGGTATCCTCCGCAAAAGCTCAAACAGTACTTTTCGATTCAAATGGTTTTGAAAGCTACAATTTGGGAGCATTGAAGGGTCAAAACGGTTGGCAAGTTGATGGAAACGTTAATTACGCTGTGGCTGACGGAGTCGGTTTCGGTGGCTCGCGCGGGGTTACAGTCGGTGGTGGGGTGACAGACTGGGCGTATCCGACTTTGAATTTCACTCCTACGGCTAACCAGATAATCGTG
Organism: Pirellula sp.; assembly: GCA_040396935.1. Lineage (GTDB taxonomy): Bacteria > Planctomycetota > Planctomycetia > Pirellulales > Pirellulaceae > JBKCUI01. The sequence goes on along the minus strand of JBBAXA010000096.1, from coordinate 3,755 downwards.
GTCGAAGCAGATCTAGCAAGAACGCTCTCAGGGGCAACGCCGAGTTTTGCTTATGCAATCGACTTTTATACCCCAGAGTTTACTCGAATCACAAGATTTGGATTGGTTGCAGACAGCGGCGTGATCCGCCCCTTTTACTCTGGGTTAGCTGGAACAATCTTTATAGGTCCGAGTTCGGTCAGTGCGAACAGCTTCCAGTCTTTCAGAGCTGAACTGAATTTCAGTACGGACACGATGAATTTGTTCCTAAATGGAACAAATGCTGCGAATAATGTTGCTCTTCTTCTGAATGCAACAACCTTGTTGGATGCGGATTTCCAAGTTTCTTCCAATGCTGCAGCAACTGACACTGGTTTTTTGGATAACTACCGTGTAACGGCGGTTCCAGAGCCAACGACGTTGTTGCTCTCCCTGACAGCCATACCAGGAATGTTTTGGTTTGGACGTCGATACAAAAACCGAGGATAGGAATCGCCGGCTATCTGCGATTTTGACGCGGCAAATTTCGGAACTGAGGTGCTCGAATTCGACCATGGCGGTAGTATCTTAGTCGCAGAAGATGTATCCGCACAAAGGCATGGCTGGAGTAGCAACGGGTTGAGTTAAGAGATCAGAAGGCTTTATCGATTGATTTTGAAAATGCTTAGGTGTAAGCAGAGAGATTTCGCGTAAAGCTTTCTTCGACTAATCCGGCTTAGAGTGAGGATTTAGCAGTGTTCCCACTTATCTCTCGTCATTACTAGGGTTCTTTGTTCGAGCAACCTTCCCCTTCACACTCAGATGTCCAAGGTCGCACACGTATCGGATTTCAACAAAGCGAATCCGCATCGCATCAATCATTGACTTAAATCACTCTTAACCCACCATCATTCATTTCTTCGGACCATCAGTTACAAAGTCTCAGCTTCTTGTTAGCTGAAAATTAAGCTCATCGCCACTTCACCAACATACATCTTTGTTGTTACCCAAATCGGCTGCTTGAATCACTCTCCCATCTACATCAAGCTTTTTGCAATCGCTCTATAAAAGTCCTACTTGGTGCATTTCGTCTGTATTCGCAATTCAGAAGCTCTTCGCTTAAAGGATGCTAGATCGTATACCATCGATCTCGAATGCAGCGAAAACACACTTCACAATGTGTTTGTACGAAGCAGCCTGAAACGTAAGTCGTTGGGATCGACCATCGCACCGATCACAACAGAGAATACGTACGTCTTGGCGACCAGACCGGGCGAAACGTGTACTTAGTGAGTCGTCGAACGCAGGCTGACAACTTGGGATTGCACACCAACGACGTCCACTGGTATCTGCCGACTTGATGAACCGCTTCGCAATTTCTTGAGCCATCGGTGGGTTGGAACCTCGACTGTCCGATACAGGACATCCGCAGCTCCAACACTGCATAGGAAGGCCAGTATCTCCGCTAGCAATGCGCGTACGGGGCTAGTGCCTATCCACGGGTTCACAGCCATCAACACCAAACCGTCCACCAGATAATGGATCAAAAACAAACTGTACGAGATCCGTCCCAGCCAGCGTAACCACCCCGGAACCGGTAGTTTTGGAAAGTAACTCAACCCGATAGCGATGAGTACTGCAACGACTAGGGCGACCAAGAGTCGAGGACGATATTCGACCACCAAGGAAGCGACCATGCTAACAGAGTAAAACAGGATCATCCATAAGGGTAAACGCCCATGAAGCGTCCATGCGAGCAGGGAACCTAGCACGATCGAAGATAGAAAATAAATCACATAGCGATCCATTTTGGGCTCACGATTCCAATACCACATGGAAATCAGACCTAATGTGGCCAATGCCCCTCCCAAAACATGGGTTGTCGAGCAGGGTAAAAATCCAATACGTTCAATTTGATTGACCAATACACTTAAACTTAAAAAGAGGAGTGCGTACTGCATATCGATACACACATACCAGGTGCCTGCTGAATAGTTCCCGAAACCCAAAATGTCTTGAAGAAAAAAGAGATGGGCCCATGTCTTTTCCCAAGAGAAAGTACTAACGAGTACCGGCTTGATCTGAGACTCTCGGGTCAACCAGCCAGCGAGTAAGAGCAACGCGAGCATTACAAGGTACGGTGTCGCCAATCGAACGTAGCGAGCAAACAGAACTCTTAGAGCCGACCACCAGCTCAACGGTTGCAGCGGCTGGGCCATCACCATGGCGAAGCCGCTGATCACAAAGAATATCTGCACCAGAAAGGTAGCTTCGTCGTAGAGCCAGGCCCTCAGCCGGGGAGCCGTCAAATCGGCCAAATCAGATCCAGGGGCATAGCATGTTAGATGGTGCCAAACGACCACACAGGCTGCTAGCCCTTTGATCGCATCGAGCAACGCATAGCGAGTTGTTTCCCGCCCAGCAGAGGGGACGGCTGACGACTGGATATCCACTGGATCAACGACGGTGCTGGGTTGCATGATCCACTGAGCGACAGAAACGCGAACCAATAAGAAAAGAAGTTACGATGACAGGGACAACGATTCGTCGATCCCCCGACCGTCATGTTAGACTAACTGTTGGGCCTACTCAGTAGCAAGTATTTTATGGCGGAGTCTCTAAAAGATGTTCGATGTACCTCGTTCGGTAGGGCGCAGAAAGATTGTATCCGTTGCGATCGTCACAATGTATTTCGGGACTGTCTCTGCAGGGTTTGCCGACGAACGACCCGAAATGAAATTCGCCATCGCCCTCCATGGCGGGGCGGGACTCGAACCTGCAAAGCTCTCCGCAGCCGAACGCCAACAGCATATCGAGGCGCTCCGGCGAGCGTTGCTCACCGGGCAAAGGATTTTGTCGAATGGCGGTGTGGCCCTGGACGCGGTTGAGGCGACGATCCGCGTGCTGGAAGATGAACCGCTCTACAACGCCGGTAAAGGGGCCGTATTCAATAGCGTTGGAAAACACGAATTGGATGCAGCTATCGTCGATGGCAACGATCACCGAGCGGGTGGAGTCGCTGGAGTTACGACGATCAAAAACCCCATTTCTCTGGCCCGACTGGTAATGACCCAGACGACTCATGTTCTCCTCATGGGCGAGGGGGCCGAACGCTTTGCCGATGAGATGCAATCAAACCCACAAATCCAACGAGTCAGCAACGATTATTTCAGCACAGACCACCGGAAAGCCGAATGGCTGGAGGTGAAAGCCCGAGAAGCTACCACCCCCCCAGTAGCCACAAACCCAGGCAAAGGTACGGTTGGGTGCGTTGCACTCGACACGCATGGCAATCTGGCCGCGGGGACATCGACCGGTGGGCTCACCAACAAGAAGTGGGGACGCGTTGGTTCGGTACCCATCGTAGGAGCAGGAACATTTGCGGACAACGAGACTCTCGCTGTCAGCGGTACAGGGATCGGTGAGTACTTCCTCCGCAACAGCGTTGGTTTCCACCTGCATGCGCTGATGAAATATCGCGGCGTGTCGCTCGATGCGGCCGTGGAACAAATGGTGGATCAGATCCTACCGGCGGACACGGCCGGGATCATCGCGGTCGATCGTGCAGGCCACATCCTCATGCGCTGCAATACCCCCGGTATGGCACGGGCCTCCACCGACTCCAGCGGCAAAATCTCAATCCAGTTGGAACGTTAGAGTCTCCCGAACCGGGAACTGCGGTCCGTATCCGCGAACGCCTGATAGGCCAAGATCTGAATCGATGGCATACCCATGTTTTAGAACACCATCCAGCATCATGGAGATGGCATTTCATGGCCACGGGACGTTGCTCTATT
>JBBAXA010000095.1:3135-14583 GCA_040396935.1 Pirellula sp. | reverse complement strand
GTCAAAGAAGTGTTCGGTCATGATTGCCTCGATTCGAGCACGAGCACCGCTGCGCTGAGTACGAGTACGATAGGATCCATGTGGTCGCGCTAGCCAGATCAAGGTATATGTAATTCTTGGAAGCAGCGGACACTGGGGACTTGGCTTTCTGAGCTTTGCGAGTATCCCTTCGTGTGACAACGATTGGCAATATCCCCCTCAGATAGACACCGTACCCTAAAAATCATCGATACCCTTTCGAGCCACATACCACGTGCTTTGATCGATATCGTCGAGCAATGGTGAACTCGCAGCTGTCGGTTGCAGATGTTGGTCCGGTGGATCCAACTTCCACTCCAAAGCTGTGCTACAGCACTCTAAAAGAAAGCCTCGGTCCAAATGGGGAATGCTGCTGGAAATACGGCGGTCTACTCGAAAAAAGTCGCATTACAACCAATCTTTCAGCGCTTGGAAATACTTAGAACATCTCTTAGAAATTCGATCGTTCTGGGATGATCCAAATAGTTGATATGATGCACGTGGTCATTGGTACCGAAATCGAGTCTTCGCGAGATGGGAACGTTTTCGTTTGGCCCGAGCACGATCATCGAATCCGTATCAACGATCAAGTCGTTAGCACCATCAAACAGGATATCCATGACCTTGTCGGATAGATATCCAGATCGAAAGTACTTCCAAAACTCCCAACCCGGTGATTCACTCATAAAATCGGATAGGACAGCGGCGTAGCGAGTTGCCGTTGTATTTGCCTGATGCAGACTGCGTAATTCAAGATTGTTAGAAATCCGAGACTGCGCGCTCAACCCCGGCACCATCGCCAAAATCGCATCGGCAAACAAGGGTGCTGAAGCGATTGTCGTGACCGATGTCACAACATGCAACAACGTATTGACCAGACCGAGGATCGGAGCGGTTCCGCTGGTCACCTCTGCCAAGAACGTCAAAGCGTTTCCATAGCTCGTCAAGAGGTTCAGCGCCCCTCGAAGATTGGGGGGCGAAGCGAGACCGGTACCGATCAACGGGGAGCCAATAAGTACCGCGTTCTCGCAACGCTTCAACTGAGAATCGAAGGACTCGCACCACCAACGCGCTACGAGACCGCCTCGGCTGTAGGAAATAATATCAAGCTTGCAACTCGATGCACCAATGAGCTGCTGTAGTGACCACGCATTCAACCAGGGACTGACGGAGATTGTCGGATGATCAAACGCAAAGATTCCTCCTTTGTAGCGTCTCTCGGCATCATCTAGGAAATCTCGTCCCCAGGCTGTAGTTAGCAGCGAGTTCAATAGATTCTCTCCATTGCTGAATGTTCCGTGGAGGAATAGTAGCACCCTTCCCGATTCAGGCAGAGAATGCCGGGAAAGGCGCTTCGAGCGGGACCATCGCTGCAAACCCTGTCGTGGTGTGAAGCGAGCATCTTGACGCTCGAGAAAAGATGTCACCCTGGATGGTTCGAGTCTTCGAAACCAAATCAAATCATCAGGGACCCGCTGGTCTCCTCGCCTCCGGACGGGAAGGCCAGGGATTTGCGGTTGCACTTCCCGCCAATCGATCACGCCGTTCGCTACCGATACGGCCTGTAGATAGACATTAGAAGCAGAACGACCAGTCCGATTTTGCAGTCGTCGAGCATTGGACTCTATCTCAGCCCGCCCCAGATGCATAGGTCGCCAGCAGTGAGATCGCAAATCCGTCAAAAAAGATGGATGGATCGACATCGCTACGTATCCCAAACCCTAATGGAATTCAAGGGAATCGGTGTGACTCCGCGCCTAGAAGTAACAACATCGATCATCGAATGGAAGTCGCTATTGATCGCTTCGGAGAATAGTTCTTGACCCTTTTCGACAGCTTCTACAAAGGAGACTGTACGTGTCAGGAGAGTCGATTCAAGCGGAATCAAATCGCTTTGGGAAAGATCGAGACGATGATCCGCACGATGTCTCATCACGTCCCTCGCTATGGTTCGACGGGGAAGAATGTGGCTTCGGATTTCGCGAAAGGTGCTCGCATCCGAGTACCACGACACAGTCTTTTCGATAGGGCTCATACCTCTTTCAATCATCCAGGATCCTGAATGGTTGTCGACATCGATTTCTGGTCGCTGGTAGAAGGATCGATGTACGGTAGGATTTCGCCAGTATCCAGGCAACGCATGATCTTGGAGTACAAAGATGACCGGATAGATATCGATCCACTCCAGACATGCAGCGAAAAGGAGCGCGAGATCGATACAGGTACCGCGTCGCTCAGCAAGCACCTGGCTCGGCATCCGAAGCCGCTGCGCATTCTCGGAATAGGAGGGAGGCGGATTGATATAGGACAAGGGATAGTCCAGGAGCAGTGCCATCCATATCGCTTGTACCTGGAGATCCACGCCAGACCACGGATCCTTTTTCTCAGGGTTAAAAGCCTGGTAGCCTCCAAAACCTATCCCGGGGTCGTCGGACAAACAGATCAAATAACGTTGCGCCGCATCGATAATTTTACTTATCGAGACATCTCGTGGTTGAATGAATGAAGGCATCCAAACGATGTGTTCGTCATCAAAGATCCATTCGTCGATGGGAGCTAGACGCACGGGATAGCTCCGATTGAATAACGACTCTTGATGCCAGTCCACTCGGACATGAATACTGGTGAGAATGCTCTCATCGACCGTCCGCATCCGATCGGAAATAAGTGGCACAAAGACCCCTCCAAAAGGATGATTCCCATTTGCCTCCAACGCGGTACTAGCAATATCAACAACTCTTTCCTGTTCCGTCAGATTGATCCGGCATTCATAAGAGAAATGCTCCTTACCGGCGTTCAACGTCACCGTGATTTCAATGTCCCGAATTTCGGAGATGTAATCCAGTTCGCATTCGTCTTCGTCCTCTGCGTTGTTAGCTCCAACCGTCTGCGGATCCTCCCTGCGGCAACACGGTACAAAACGGATGGAGAGCGACTCCAATAGACTCCCGCCGTTATGCAGGATTGCATAGTTCAGTGCATTCCATGGTTTTACTTCGATATGAGTCATCGAGGATGCCCGATCGAGCTTTGGATCGGCCTGGACTCGTTTTGATGGCGGCTTTAGGCCTGACGCGCGGGGGACTTTCGATCGATGCTGCTCGTCGAGTAGCGAACTACGGGTCCACAAAATGATTCCACTCCCGCGAACTTGTTCGTTGTACGGCTTCACCGAGTTCAGCGCATGGCAGAATGCAGTTCCATAGTTCCAATCGTCTTCGCGCCACCGACTGTAGAACTGAGCAAAAAACAGATCTGCCATACTGTCGTCCAATGAGCTCTCAAATCCCAGCGATGCCTCCGAACCAGCGGCTACCATCATCGGCGCGAGTCGCGAGCCGGAATTCCAACCATTGAAAGCAATCAGGTTTGGATGGTACTCTCGATCTTGCAATACTTCGGCCAACTTATTGACGTCTATCGAAATCAACTGCCGCCTGAGATCGCTCTTTAAAAGCTTGTTCCTGGCAATCGAGGCAGATGGTAAAAAATGGGATCTGGATATCGAATGGTATGCTGCGATATGTACCACCGATGGCTTTTCCCTTTGCAACCAGCGAGCCAGGACCTCTACGGATGGCTCTGGCCCGCAGGACTGCTGCCATTCTTTGAATGCCAAGGGAGCTAGCGTCGACCGGATCAGGTCTCGTTCCCTCATAAAATCAATCGTATCGTCTCGTGAAGCGGGACATGCGTCCACGAAACAGAAGGAATGTGGATGCGATTCCACGTCCCCCATCTCGTTTGCTTCGATTCGCCTCACAATCACTTTCCGTCCCTCGGTTCGGAAATCTCGCGTTGCGGCCGATAGCAGATACTCCCACGGCATGCGTCGAGCCCAGTCAACCTCACCTTCCGGTGTCCATGGGATCGAGATCTCGATAAGACGAGCTCTCGCTTCGGCATCCGAGGAATCGTAGGCCGTATCCTTTCTTCCTAAGCGTCGCAGTTCTTTAGCACCGATCCCCATAGCGCGGAGTGTTCGAATGGCGCTGTAACGGACACTGGCCCGCCCTTCCTCCGTTTGAGACCATCGATTGCGTTGACACACAATATACTGCCATCGAATCGACTGGCGTTGCCATTCGCGATTCCGAGGTGAATCAGCGTGGATCGCGACAATGTCGGTCGGCTTGCCATCTTCGATTGTTCGAATCCTGATGATTCGAGAACGTCCGGACGCGCGGCGAGTGATCATGATGATAAGAGGCGTTCACTGGATTGCGATAGGACCAATCTTCCGACGAGTCCTCTCTGTTTTTAGTGTAATTCATGACCCTTTCGATCTAAACAAAAAGTTGCACAATCTCGGCAGGCCCCAAGATGTCTAGAGCTGCGTAAAAACTAGGAACAGCGATCCTCCAAGCGTTGAGTTATCTAACAACCACACCTCCACGTACGGCATAGCGCAATTCACGTAGGGGTTACCGCTAAAAAGAGAACGTCTCATTAAGAAGGTTGATTATTGAACGGAGGTTGATGTAGGGAGAATCAAAGCGTTCCATCGAAGGTCCAGTTTCGGAAAGATGCTAATTCTGCTCACTAACGAACGCCCCCAACTCAACGACAAGGATTTCGACGGGATGCAGGATTTCACTCCCGGGGTCTTCCTACCGTTCACCCGAAAAACCGATACTTTGTTTTTCTCCGGTCGATGGCTATATCGACGGTCGATTGGTCGAAAGAGCGTTTTGGAGATCAGGGGAATAACCGGATAGATGTCGCGCCGGGTGTATCGCTTTAGAAATTCCGCCTTAGGGGTTGCAAGTCTCGCAACAACGGATTTCGCGGTCACACCCCCTCTTGGACCTTTTCCCGATGAAGTCTGCTCAATCGTGCAGGGCCTTTCGTGCGCCGAGACCGACTTGTGAATCCCACTCTTTGTTGTTCAAAACAGACGCCCAACCACAGGACACCCGATGCAGCTCCCCAACCTTGAATTGGGATTTCGATCCCCACTAATGAATCTACGAATATTCAGTACGGTGGTCGTTAGACTTTTGTTCTCAGGCTGCGTCGAATAGGCTTACATGGAGGAAATTTGGTCTGTTGTCTTGGTTGTGGGTTCACTGCGAGAGATTGCGGAATACCATTCTTGTATGATGACCTAGTCGACGGATGCCAACCTCCTGACGAAGTATTCTCTTTGGATGATCGAGTATGGTTTTGGTGAACAAGCTTTGGTATGCCTTGGCAATGGCTGGACTTCTACTACTTTCCTCGGAGGGGATGGCACAGCATGCTCGCGTTCCACCAAGCCTGGAGAATCTTCTCAAGCAAGTCCCTTCCTCTACTTTGGCCAAAGAGATTCGAAAACGGGGTGATGCAAAGCGCGGAGCCCTCCTGTTTCACAAGTCGGCTGCAGCTTGTATTCAATGCCATGCAATTGACGAGCGACAGGAATCTATCGGTCCCAATCTCAGTTCCTTACGACAGCGATTTCGATCCTTACCGAGCGACGAATACCTTGTTGAATCTTTGCTGTTTCCATCCAAGGATATCCGTATGGAATTCCGTACGGTCCAAATTCAAACGGAGGATGGAGATCTGCTCAGTGGTGTCCTCCAAAAGGAAAACGATACGGAGGTCATGCTTCGGACGACGAATGACCTCATGAAACCTATCGTTCTTGCCAAGTCGTCCATTGAGCGACAGACTTTCTCCAATCGATCGATCATGCCCGATGGTTTGATTTCTTCATTTTACGAGTCGAAGGATTTTTTCGATTTGGCAGCGTACGTGTTTGAGGTCGTCTCAGACGGCCCTAACCGTGCGAAGCAATTGCAGCCAACACGAGAGCAGCTTGCTCTCAAGCAGGATTGGCAGGACCTCGATCATTCTGGAATTCTGAAGAAGCTCGGATCAAAGGATCTGGAATTCGGTAAAGCAATCTACCAAGGCTTCTGTATCGATTGTCACGGATCGGATGGCAACCGCCCGAATCTTCCAACAGCTCGCGCCTTTGGGAATCAACCGCTCAAATTCGGAGCGGATCCCTACCAAATGTTCATGACCATCACCACAGGACGTGGTTTGATGGGAGCCATGTCGCATCTAAATCCACTGCAACGTTACCAAGTCATTCATTATATACGCGAAATCTTGATGAAACCGAGTAATCCGAGTTACCGGCCAATCGACAAACCCTATCTGTCTTCTCTCCCCGAGGGTACAGATAACGGAGAACGAATCACTTCGATCGAGCGAGACTTTGGTGCATCGTTATGTTCTCAGCTGGGAAGGGAATTTGAAAGTGTCCTTACCACAAAGGTAGGAGATTGGACCATTTCCTATGATCTGCATTCGATGAACACGGCTGGGCTTTGGAGAGGCGGTTTTCTGAATATTCAGGAAACGCAACACGCCTTGGCTCGCGGCGAGGGAACCGTGATGCCAGCGGGAAAACTAGAAAAGGGGCTCCAAGGTTGGCAATGGGGGCACGATGGAACCTTGGACTACAGCAGGGAAAATGTATTGCCGCGGGGACCGCTACCTGAAAAATGGATGCGGTTCAACGGATACTTTGTTCATAGCGGTATTCCCATCCTGTCCTACACAATCGACGGTCGTGAGATTCTGGAAATGCCGAGCGCAGGATCCCTCGCGGATGGAATAGATCGCGTCCTCGAACTCGGTGCTGGAAATGAATTGCTCCTCGGAATCGCTGACTGGAGTGGGCACGATCCCGACGCAAAGATAGTCATCGAAAAGGATCGAGCGAGCATGGAGTTGCCAGGTGAACCTGGAGAGCAACCATCGAGAATCTCGGTCCAAGTTCACGGTCCTCTCGAAACACGACTCTATTTGGACACGAAACGCCGATTGGTCCTGTCGATTCCGGAATCGCAGAAATCCCAGCAACTAGTCGTTTCGATTCTCAAAGGACCTTACGAGTCGACAGTTTCAGCAGCCGGCAAGAAGACTGCAGAACTCGGTACCTTGATACAGGGAGGGCCGTCCCAGTGGCAGGAGACTTTAACGACTCTAGGGTACACAGGACTGGAACAGGACGGATACGCCTTGGATACCCTCACCATTCCGGAATCGAATCCGTGGAATGCATGGTTGCGTACAGCCGCGTTGGATTTTCTTCCGGATGGCCGCATGCTGGTCTCGATGTACGGCGGCGATCTCTGGCTGGTCGACGGTATCGACGACGAACTACTACAGCTTCGATGGAAACGATTCGCCTCTGGACTTTACGAACCACTTGGCATTCGAGTGGTGGGTCAACAAATCCTGGTCAACTGCAAGGACCGTATCGTGCGTCTGCATGACCTCAATGGAGATGATGAAGCCGACTTCTATGAGAACGTCAGTGATGACACGGATGTCTCAGTCAACTTCCACGCGTTCAATTTCGATTTGCAAGTGGACTCGGCTGGCTACCTCTATTATGCCAAGGGTGGCCATGGGGCCGACTACTCGCTCCCGGGAGCGATCCTTCGCATTTCCCCCGATGGCAAGACTCGCGAGGAATTCTGTACTGGGTTTCGAGTCCCGAATGGAATGGGCATTTTTCCCGATGGCCGGCTCACCTGCAGTGACAATCAAGGGCAGTGGATGCCATCCTCTAAGATCAATTTACTCAAGCGTGGTGCCTTCTATGGATGGTCGCCAACCTACAACGGTAAAGGTAAATGGTCAGCGGATGGCGGGAAGATTGATATCAAGAAAGTGATCCCTCCCTCCACCTTTGAACCACCTATGGTATGGATCCCACATGAAATGGACAACTCTTCTGGAGGTCAACTGTGGGTAGACGACGCTCGATGGGGACCTCTGGCAAAAAGGATGCTGCATACGAGTTTCGGTAAAGGCTGGCTTTTCTATCTGATGACACAGGATGTCGGTGACACGATGCAAGCAGCCATCGTACGACTTCCTTTTCATTTCCGTACAGGAATCATGCGGGCTCGAGTCAATCCAAAGGACGGACAGGTATACGTCACCGGCTTGCAAGGATGGAATGGGGGTGGACGGGTCGGTCTTCTCGAGAATGGTATCCAGCGACTTCGCTACACTGGAAAACCATGGATGATGATAGATCGAGCTTGGGTGGAACCGGGCGCCTTACGACTCGATTTTAATTTTGATCTCGATACGACTTCGATATCCAATCCCCGGGCGTTCAAGATCGCGCATTGGAATTATCACTGGAGAGCAGAGTACGGATCCGACCGATTCTCTCCATCCGATGATTCGCCGGGTGAAGAATTGTTATCGATCGAACGGGTGGAATGCCTGGACGGTAAGCGGAGTCTTCGGATTCATATCCCCGAACTGCGTCCCGTAGATCAATTGCACGTCGAGATGTCTTTGGAGTCCTCGGATGGCAAAGCATTTACAGAAGAAATCTACTGGACCATTCACCAAATACCTTCCTCGGCCAAATAGTGGGGAGCCTCTTCCGTAGCCAGTCTCGATTCTCGAATGGAAACTCGAAAATTGTCGGTAGGATTACCATCCCGACACGATTGATCTGCGATCTGGGATCTGGGATCAGGCTATCTGCATTCGAGAGCTAACCCAAAAGATCGCTTAAAGCTCTGTCGACCACTTCAGGGGTAGTACCTATTGAATTCGCGATTATCGAATGAGTTGCTTTTCTTGAAGTAGTTGTATTACTGCTTCAACACATTCGACAATCGACATGGAGGTCGTATTGAGAACTAGATCGGGTGTTTCTGGAGCTTCGTACTCGCCAGTCGAGGCTCGTTCCAGATCATTTGCCTGCCGATTCCTTGATGCTAACGTCTCATCCTCGGCCGCGCAGTGAACGACGAAGAATCGATCTTTTCCTACGACGTCCGCCACGCGATCTCGGACGGACTGACTGGGAGCGACAAACGCAGCGAAACATAGCAGCCCGTGGTCGTTGAAAAGTTTGGCGATGTGAGCAGAACGACGCAGATTTTCACTCCGTTCTTCGAGCGTATAGCCGAGATCTTTGTTGACCCCCTGTCGCATGAGCTCGCCATCCAGGACCGCAATGGCTCGACCACTATCGAACAACGATCGTTCGACCGCTCTGGCGATGGTCGTTTTCCCGGTACCAGGCAGGCCTGTCAGCAAAATAGTGGCTGGCTTCTGTCCGAAGCGGGCAGCTCGTTCCGAGTCATTCACTAAAGAAATTCCCGATGCATCAGCACCCTGCGCCGTTTCCGATGCTTCCCATGCAGCGACAGGTTGCTTCGCGGAATCCCGGTCGGAAATCATACCTGCACCGACCGTCGCATTGGTGATTCGATCGATAATGATGAAGGAACCCGTTGCGCGGTTTCGGCGGTAGGCATCGAAATAAATGGACTGGCTCAAAGTGACTGAGCACCGTCCGATTTCGTTGAGCTGCAGTTCCGGTGCTGGAGTACGATGCAACGTGTTGACATCCACACGGTATTTGAGTGAATCGATCTGGCCTGTGACGGTCTGAGTGGTGTGTTTGAATAGATACGTTTTGCCCGGCACCAAAGATTCAGCACTCATCCAGACGATCGTAGCATCGAACGAATTTGCAACCTTGGGAATGTTTCCGGGACGTACGATCATATCCCCTCGAGAACAATCCACTTCATCCTCGAGAACCAGAGTGATCGATTGCGGTACAAAAGCTTCCTCCAAGTCACCGTCTTGGGTCACGATTCTCTTGACTTTACTGGTTCGCTTCGAGGGAAGAACCATGATCTCATCTCCCTGCCGAACGATACCTGATGCGAGAGTTCCGCAAAAACCGCGGAAGTCCAGGTTGGGACGATTCACGATTTGAATCGGTAATCGAAAGTCCTCTAGATTGCGATCCGAGCCGATGTAGACGCTCTCCAGCATGTTCATCAGCGTACTGCCGCGATACCACGGCATGTTCGAACTAGGATCGACTAAATTCTCGCCGAGCAGTGCCGCGATTGGGATGAAATGCACATCGGGCAGTTCCAGTCGGGAGGCGAACGCGCGGTAGTCGGCACAGATCTCGTCGAATCGCTGCTGGCTATAACCAACCAGATCCATTTTGTTCACGGTAACCACTACGTGACGAATCCCTAGCAAGGACACAATAAAACTATGGCGTTTGGTCTGGGTCAGGACTCCATGCCTCGCGTCGATCAAGATGATCGCGAGGTCCGCCGTAGAGGCCCCCGTCGCCATATTCCTGGTGTACTGTTCATGTCCAGGAGTATCCGCAATGATAAACTTCCGTTTTGCGGTCGAAAAATAGCGGTAGGCTACGTCGATGGTAATACCTTGCTCGCGCTCTGCACGAAGTCCATCGGTCACCAATGCGGGATCAAAACCTCCACCCGTCGTCCCGTGAACTTTGCTTTCTGACTCTAGCTGCGCTAATTGATCTTCGTACAGCATTTTGCTGTCGTAGAGCAATCGACCGATCAGCGTGCTCTTCCCATCATCGACACTTCCACAAGTGATGAAGCGCAGCAGTTCTTTGCGCTCATGCTGTTCGAGATAGGCCAAGATATCTTTGGCAATAAGATCGCTTTGGTGCGACATCGTTAGAAATATCCTTGAATCTTCTTGAGTTCCATACCTGCTCCGCCGCCATCCTTGTCGATCACGCGGCCCTGGCGCTCCGACGTTTTCGTCAACAACATCTCCTGAATGATTTCCGGCAGCGTCGTTGCATCAGACTCAACACCTCCCGTGAGTGGATAGCAACCCAACGTTCGAAAACGGACCATCTTTTCCTCAACGATCTCGCCGGGATGAATGACCATTCGGTCGTCGTTGACTTGAATCCATATTCCGTTCCGATTCACAACTTTGCGAGGTTTCGCAAAGTAGAGATCCGGCAACGGGATATTCTCGAGATAGATATACTGCCAGACATCCAACTCCGTCCAATTGGATAGCGGAAACACTCGAATGCTCTCACCTGGATTCACTTTGGCGTTGTATAGATTCCAAAGCTCCGGACGCTGATTCTTTGGGTCCCATCGATGGAATTTGTCGCGAAACGAGAAGACCCTTTCTTTTGCTCTCGATTTCTCTTCATCCCTCCGCGCACCACCAAATGCCGCATCAAAACCGTACTTGTTCAGAGCCATTTTCAGCGAGTCGGTTTTCATGACCTCCGTATGCTTCTCACTATTTTCAAAAGGGCTGATTCCCAGTTTAAGCCCTTCGTGATTGATATGAACCAAAAGCTCGATTCCCAGTTCATTCTTTACATAGTTATCCCTAAATGCGATCATCTCCTTGAATTTCCAAGTCGTATCGACGTGGAGAAAGGGAAATGGTGGCTTGGCCGGATAAAACGCCTTCAACGCCAGATGAGTCATCACGGCGGAGTCTTTACCCACCGAGTACAACATCACCGGTTTTTTGAACTCGGCAGCGACTTCGCGGATGATGTGAATACTCTCCGCTTCTAACTGCTTCAAATGCGTTAATTGATAGGATTTCATTCCGTCCTCATCT
>JBBAXA010000095.1:0-3035 GCA_040396935.1 Pirellula sp. | reverse complement strand
CCCAAATCAAGCAATGCCATCGCCCACACCGCGATAGCAATGCCAGGAGATACAATAAAAAACCTCGGCGCTCCAATGAAACACCGAGGATTTGCTAGTTTTGGGATTACCCAGCCGATCGGTCGATCGGGATGTTAGCCGATCGCAACCCGACGGAATGAAACGATGGACGCTTGTTCGCCGAACGCCTTGACGGCCGTATCCACCGTCTTGGTCTCGTCCAAGACGAAGAATTGATTCAACAAGCATTTGTCTTGATCCAGGAGAGTATTGTCCGCGACGAATCGCTCGAGCTTTCCTGGAACGATTTTGTCCCAAATCTTTTCCGGCTTGCCTTCGGCCTTGAGTTCAGCCTTGATGGCCTCTTCAGCCGCCTTCATGACTTCTGGGGTCAGTTGGAGGCGACTGACGAATTGCGGAACCGTTTTGAGCGCTTTCCCGAGTCTGGCTCGATCCTCATTCTCTACCTTGATCTGGTTTTGCATGGACTCGGTTTCTTTCGCAACATAGCCTGCATCAAATTCTGTGTAGTTCAAGATCGACGGTTTCATGGCGGCGATATGCATCGCAACACCTCGGAAGAATTCGTCGCTGCCGGCTTTGCCGCCATCCTTGAAGGAAAGGATCACACCGATCTTGCTCCCCGCATGGATGTAGGTTGAGAGCTTTTCGCCACTCAAGCGGTGCAACTCAGATACAACGATCTTTTCCCCCGTCTTGCCGGTTTGCTCAACGAGCTTCTCTGCGACGGTCATGCCGCCGAAATGAAGTGCATTGAGTTGTTCAACATTTTCCACTTCGTTATCCAAAGCCAATTGAACCAGTTGCCTGGCCAGCTCAATGAAGCCCTCGTTTTTGGCAACGAAATCGGTTTCACAACACAAAGCCAAAACGACTCCGGTGCTCTTCGCAGCATTGAGAGCTGTGACCACACATCCTTCGGATGCCGCTTTGTCCGCTCGCTTTTCGGCAATCTTTTGACCTTTTTTGCGAAGATAATCCAAAGCCCCTTCGTAGTCGCCATTCGACTCCTGAAGAGCTTTCTTGCAGTCCATCAAGCCAGCCCCTGTTTGTTTACGGAGCTCTGCAACATCACTTGCTGAAATTGTTGACATAGAATTTTCCTCGGTATTATGGGTGGACTTTGGACTAGGCCATCGCTTCCGCTTTAGCAACCATCTCAGCGGTCGGATCGGATTGAGCAGGTGCTGACTTTTGGAATTCTGGATTGTCGGCACGGCCGGCTAGAACTGCATCAGCCAGTTGCTTGATGATCAGATCGATCGAACGAATACCGTCATCGTTTCCAGGAATCGGCAAATCGATTTGAGTTGGGTCGCAATCAGTATCAATCAGCGCGACCGTTGTAATGCCGAGAGCCTTCGCCTCCCGCACCGCATTCTTCTCTTTCTTAGGGTCGACGATAACCAGACACTCGGGCACCCGGTTGAGAATACGAAGACCGTTCAGATTTCTGTAGATCTTGCGATACTCCCGATTGAGAGACGATTGCATTTTCTTGGAGTACTCGTTGATCTTTTCGCTATTGATGATGCTTTCTAATTCGTCTAGCCGCTTCATCCGATCGCGGACCGTCCTAAAGTTCGTGAGAGCACCACCCAACCAACGTTCACTAACGAAAGGCATACCGCAGCGCAGCGACTCTCGCTGAATGACCTCGGATGCTTGACGTTTCGTACCCACGAAGAGTACCAGAGATCCTTGTGAAGCCACTTGGCTGAGGTACTTCTTGGCTCTTAGCATCCCGCGAAGAGTCTCGCGAATATCGATGATATGGATAAGGTTCTTTCGGCCGTAAATGTACGGTTCCATCTTCGGGTTCCACCGACTAACACGGTGTCCGAAGTGAGCGCCTGCCTCGATAAGTTTTTCGACTAGTTCATTGGCCATAAATTCCTCCTCGATTGCTGCATCCCCACAATGCGTAATTCCCCGGCCTAGGGGCGCACAGGTTTGACCGAAGTCCAACCTTCTGTGTAATCGGAACGCAAAAAAATGGTTGTTGGATTCCACTCTGGAATCCCGTCCAGGTAGAAGAGTATCGGAGATCGCTCCATTTCGTCAATCGAAAACTCACCGAACACACCGCGGAATCCCCCGACCCAGGCGTCCGAATGGTCAGTAACTCGAAAATTCTTGGAAATCCCATACCGATCCAAGACTTCGCTGGATCGAAACGGCTAGACAGCAACTCGTTTCTCTCTCGTTCAAACATTCCTGAGAAAACCTCCCTGATCGGGATTCCGGAGTCGAAGATTTGGGGAATGAAGGCTAACGGATTTCACCGCCAGGGACTGCCCATCGTTTAGGGGTTGCCAATCGCTCAGGATCGCTTTGAAAAACGCTCGAACTTGTAGCGGCGCAGTGCAAGCTGCCAAGTTATTCTTCATAAAACGAGAATAAAATCAGAGTTACCGGACGCCTCGCGTCGCGTACCGTTTCCCCTCTCATCCGATAGGCTGATCGCGTGGGGCGAGTCGCTCTCAAACCAGCAGCTCCTAGCTGCGGTGCAAAAAGGCAACTCCCGTCGTCGGGTTGCCCAACCACTGTTGCTCCCTTGGCTGACTCCGAAAAGCATTGAGCAGTGCGGAGGGAGGGGGTAGGCTAGCGTGCGAAAGGAGGACCGAAAATCCTCGCATCCAGTGGCTAGAAGATGAGCTCGGAAAAAGCTCGAAACCCACCTCAGTTGTTGGAATTAGCACCGTATCGATGATGCAGCACCCATCGAGTCAAGGCGACGTCCCCTTCTACCCCCAGTTTGTCGAGTATTCTTTGACGGTGACGCGCGACGGCCTGGAAACTTGTTCCGAACATGGCGGCAATATTCTTCATCGAATGCCCCTCGATAAGCATTTCCAGAACTTCTTTTTCGCGTTGGGTTAGGTTGTCCAGTTTTTTCTGGGAAGCGACTCGATGGGCGGCCAGTTCGAGTCGCTTTTGCGAGAGCTCGAGACCGCTGCGGACTGTAGCCAGGAAAGGATCGTGCTCTAGCGGTTTCTCGTGGTATCCGAAGA
>JBBAXA010000094.1:0-14806 GCA_040396935.1 Pirellula sp. | reverse complement strand
CCTACTCCTCTCCTCCAACTTCAACGTACTCTTCAAGGCCAATCCAAACTTCTCGCCTCTTAAGAGAAATCGAAACGATCTTCCCTCTGCGGGAATTGATAGTTCTGTTTCTCAGATCACCCTTGAGCAGCTCGAATCATCCCGATCGATTGCGATTTCCTATTGGGCCATGGCAGGCTTGCCGAACGGGTACTTGGATTTCTTGAACAAGATACCAATTAGGATGACAAGTCTCACGAGTAGCTACTTAGGTCTTGGATCGCGGGATCTCATCCTTCTGGACGACGATGCTGGCGGAATGGGATGGGAGTTGCTGTGTGAGGACAATTCAGCGAAGAACAACAAGCTTGTCACGGTGCTCATGCATGAAATGGGTCATGCTTTAGGACTTGAGGATAACTACGAGGACGAAGACAGCCTCATGCATTTCGAGCTTAGCGACGATGAGCTACTGGTACCGGAAGCATCGATGGTCGATGAGGTGCTCCGCATTTGGAGCATTTAAAATCGGCCTGCGACCCTGATCGTATGATGGTATCCATTTGGAAAATGGGATACGTACTCGACCGGCAAAAGCTATCGAGTGAGAATGATTCTTAGATCGTACAATTGTCGAGTCTGTAGGAAGCCTATAACGAGATGTCGTTCTCCGCCAGTGCATAACACTCTATGAAACTACGTTCAAGAATTCTGGTTGCTTCCGCTCGGCTAGAGAGCAATTCATGAATCTACGAAATCAGGCAAGTTGCTGATACCCGAAATGATTTCAAGCTTGTTTCCATGGGGCAAAAACGATGAGTTATATCGAGAACCAAGGAGGGCGAAACAATCTGTTTGCAATAGGGTTCTGATGAACGCTACATTTCAGGAATTCCTAAAGGACGAAGATTCACGCAATTCGTAGTTTCATGGCGGTTGAGGATGGGGCAGCTTAAAAGTTGCCCTAGGACCAGAGCCGTCATTATCCAAAGTGGAGTCTTACCAGCCTGTCGGATGCAGCGCCCGGATCATTTCTTGAAGCACCATGGTCCAAACGTTTGAAGCCTAGCGACGAGCGACCGCAGCGACTCCGCCGATGGAATACAATAGAGAGTCGTGTGAGATCGCTGAAGTTTGGCTGTTGCGAGCGTATCTCCCTTGCTGTTCACGGGATTGGATAAAGTTGAATTTGTTTGCGAAAGCAAGTATGCTGCGCAGGATGATTTCAGCCTGTATCAAAGACGATTTAACCACCTGAATTGTCTCCGGAAGGGACTAGGATGCATGACGCTGCTCGGCGATCTAGCGATGGTTTATCCGTAAATCTCTGCGGTGCGTGGCTTCGTATCGTTTTATTGTTTCCCTTCGCCGTTTCTGGATTATTGTCGTCGTCTTTTTCGGCGGAAGATCCGGTTGACTACCTCGAACAGATCAAGCCGATCCTGCGAGAGCGCTGTTTTGCGTGTCATGGTGCGCTCAAACAGGAATCGGGGTTAAGGCTCGATACAGTGGCACTGGCGATCAAGGGAGGGGATTCCGGCGCGGCGATCGAGCCTTCTGACGCCGCTAGGAGCCTTCTTCTCAAACGCGTGACCGCCAGCGATGAGGGGGAACGTATGCCGCCGGAAGGCGAGCCGCTGAAAGCGGAGCAGGTGGCTTTGCTTCGAAGCTGGGTCGCGGCGGGGGCGAAGGGACCCGACGATGAACAGCCCGAAGCGGACCCATCGAAGCATTGGTCTTTTCAGCCCATCAAAAGACTCGCGAAGCCCGAGAGAAAATCCGACTGGGGTCGCGGTCCGATCGATGCATTCCTACAGCAGCGACATCAACAGCATGAGATCCAGCCGCAACCGGAGGCTCCGCGTCTAGTTCTTTTACGCCGGTTGTATCTCGACTTGATTGGTATACCGCCGACGCTCGAAGAGATCGCTGCGTGCGAAGCAGACACGTCACCAGAGTGGTATGAACAAACCGTAAAGCGACTGCTCGACGATCCGCGACATGGTGAACGTTGGGCCCGGCATTGGATGGATATCTGGCGTTACAGCGACTGGTGGGGATTGGGCGATCAATTGCGAAATAGTCAAAAACATATCTGGCACTGGAGGGATTGGATCGTCGAGTCACTCAACGAAGATACCCCTTACGATGAGATGGTTCGGTTGATGCTCTCGGCGGATGAGTCGCACCCTAACGATCTTGGCAAGCTGCGCGCGAGCGGGTACCTCGCGAGGAACTATTGGCTCTTCAATCGCCCCCAGTGGATGGAGGAAACGGTCGAGCATGTCAGCAAGGGGTTCCTCGGCCTAACGATGAATTGCGCGCGCTGTCACGACCACAAGTACGACCCGCTCCATCAAACCGATTACTACCGACTTCGTGCTTTCTTTGAACCGTATCATGTGCGGTTGGACATCGTGCCGGGCGAAGCCGATTTGGCTCGGGACGGCATCCCTCGCGCCTTCGACGGACTGATGGAGGATCCAACCTATTTGTATATCCGAGGCGACGAACGAAACCCCGACAAGTCCAAAATCATCCAGCCTGGAGTGCCTTCGATTTTGGCTTTTGATGAACTTAAGATTGAGCCTGTCTCGCTACCAGTCGAAGCCTGGCAACCAGAGCGAAGAGCCTGGGTCCTGGATGCCCATGTAGTAGCATCCAGAAAACGCGTGGAAGCCGCCGAATCGGATTTGAAGAAGTCGCAGGAAAAACTCCTTGCGGCTACCGAAGGTTTAGAGAAACTCCGGAAAGAAAAAGAAGAGTCAGCCAACGCCATTGACAAGACGCTGGTTGCTATTCCAGGCAACAGTCCTATCATCGCAGACTCGTTTCAAACTCTAGACACCACACGCTGGAAATTGTTTGGTGGCGAATGGGTCCACGAGCCGAAGGGTCTAATACAGAAGAAAGATGGTCCTGCCCGCTCCGCCTTGAGGCTGATCGGGAACGTATCCAGGGATTTTGACGCGACCGTACGGTTCACCATTCTCGGCGGTAGCCAATGGAGGAGTGTGGGACTCGCGTTTGATGTCAGCCAGGAGGATCCAACACAACCATCTTCTGCGTCAGATAGCGAACAGATGGTTTATGTTAGCGCTTACTCAGCCGGTTCTAAGATTCAAGCATCGTTTCATCGTGGTGGCGAGTGGCAGTACCCGGTTGGAAATGCAGCACGGCCCCTACCGATCCATCTCAACCAGGAGTACGCCTTGCGTGTTCAGGTTCGAGAATCGCTGATCAATGCGACTTTGAACGGTGAATTGCAAATCGCTTGGGAGTCGACACTCCCCCGGCGTGATGGATCACTACAAGTGATCACGTTCGACGCGATGGCTATCATTCACGAAGTTTCGATCGAGACACTCGACCGCGCAGTCAAACTTCATAAGCCGGATGCATCGAAAGGGAATGCTCCAACAAAATTGGAGACGGCTGAAAAGGCGGTCCGTCAAGCTCGGGCGGAACAGACCGTCGCCGAAGCAGCACTCGCCGTAGCTCAAGCTGAACTACAAGGCGTTGAACGCCGCACCATGGCGCAGCGAGCGGAATGGGATCCGCAGGATCAAACGCGACAGGAGAAGGCTGAGGCTGCTGTCCGCGCGGAACGGGTCGCGACTGTAGCGAAGTCGCGCCATAGCGTAGCAAAAGCTGAGCTGGCATTGCTCGGTACCCCAGCGGATACCAAGGAAGCAGCAGAAAAGAAACTAAAAGATGCCCAAGAGGCGTTGGATAAGGCTGTGAAGGCTACGGAAGCCGAGGTGACATCGACGGATCAATATGCCAAGTTCATGGGTGCGAGGTGGACGCCGACACGATTTTTCAACTCAGGGAAGGACGACCCGGAAGTCAAATTCCACGCGCAGAGTACTGGACGACGTACAGCACTCGCGAATTGGATCACCGACCGCCGAAACCCCCTTACAGCCCGAGTGGCGGTCAACCATATCTGGACGCGTCATATGGGGCAACCGCTCGTTCCGACTGTGTTCGATTTCGGTCGCAAAGGAATTCCGCCGACACAGCCGGAATTGCTGGATTGGTTGGCGAGCGAATTGATGGAAAGCGGTTGGAGCATGAAGCATTTGCATTCCCTCATCGTGAATTCCGCTGCCTATCGAATGAGTTCGTCGGTCGCAGGAGCCGATGCCGCGCTGTTGCGAGATCCGGAAAATCATCTCTGGTGGAGACGCTTACCGATTCGCATGGAGTCACAGTTGATTCGCGACTCGCTTCTCTCTCTGGCAGGGACGCTCGATCCCACCCGGGGCGGCCCAGCCGTGCCAGCCTCGGAGCAATCGACATCGCAACGGCGCAGCCTCTATTTCTTCCATTCGAACAACGAGCGAAACCTATTCCTGACAACTTTTGATGAGGCGTTGGTGAAAGACTGTTACCGTCGCGAACATAGCGTTGTCCCGCAGCAAGCATTAGCGCTCTCGAATAGCAAACTCGCACTCGATGCTGCCGAAAAAATTGCTGGGCGACTGACTGAGAATCATACCGATGAAGCAGCATTCATTCGCGCGGCATTCCAATTGGTTATCGGGGTGAATCCGAACCAAGATGAGATGGCAGTGAGTGCAGCCGCGATGAAGGCCTGGATGGCAGTTCCCGGCGAAAACGTAAAATCTGCTAGGTCGAACCTCGTGTGGGCTCTGATCAATCACAACGACTTCGTGACACTGCGTTGACCCTTGAGAAAGTCATGAACATGAATGACCGTCGCACTTTCCTCGCTGACTTTGGTATGGGGTTTACCGGTTTAGCCCTTTCGGCCATGCTGCAGCGAGACGGCTATAGCAGTGATGGAAACTGGAAAGCCCCCAACGGCCAACCGCATTTTCATCCGAAAGCGAAGAGCGTGATATGGCTGTTTATGAATGGTGGTGTTAGTCACATGGAGAGCTTCGACCCAAAGCCGATGCTTACCAAATACGGTGGAATGACCATCTCTGAAACTCCGTTCGCCGACGCTCAGGATCCAAAAAAACTGGCGCTCGAGCGACTGGTTGTTCCCGACGGGAATGGCAATCAGCGGAACTTGCTTTATCCATTGCAAGTTGGATTTCAAAAGCATGGCGAAAGTGGCATTGAGGTCAGTGACTGGTTCCCGCATGTTGCTAAGCAAGTCGACAAATTGGCCGTTGTCCGTTCGATGTGGACGACCGACAGCAATCATGGAGCACAAGCACAATTCCATTCGGGGCGTCATCAGAACGACGGTGACTTTCCAAATCTGGGTGCTTGGGTGCACTACGGGCTCGGTTCATTGAACGACAATCTGCCGCAATACATTTCGATCGGCAACCGGGAGTACTGGAACAAACGCGACGGGCACTACCTCGGACCGTCTCACGATGCCGTACCGCTGCGAGTCGATCCCAAAAACCCGCTCGACTTCAGTCATCCGGAGCGAACATTCTCAACCCAGTCGCAGGCGATAGGAAAGGATTTGATCGGACGGCTCAATGCGTTGCGCGGCGTGGAGTATCCTCATGACCCCGAGATGGCAGCTCGTATCGCTTCCTATGAACTCGCTTTTCGTATGCAACAGTCCATTCCTGAAGCCGTGGACTTTTCCCAGGAAACCTCCCAAACGCAGTCCCTGTATGGGATCGATCAACCGCACTGCCGCGACTTTGGAATGCAAATGCTTGCTGCCCGGCGGCTCATCGAACGAGGCGTCCGCTTCGTCCAGATCCAGCACGGTGCTGGTGGCGCGGGAGCGTGGGATGCGCATGGAGGTCTCAAAGCAAATCATTCGAAAAATGCGCTCGCCGTGGACCAACCCATCGGTGGTCTGCTGGAGGACCTCGAAAGTCGTGGTTTGCTCGAAGAGACGTTGGTAGTCTTTGCAAGTGAGTTCGGCCGCACGCCGGGTTCACAAGGTTCGGATGGTCGCGACCATCACATCTACGGCTTCACTGTCTGGATGGCCGGTGGAGGTTTGAAACGCGGTGTGGTGCACGGATCGACGGACGAAATCGGATTCCATGCGGTCGACAACCGCCACTACGTGACCGACATTCATGCCACGATCCTGCATCAACTCGGGCTCGATTCACGCCGCATAGAAATACCAGGCCGCAAACGCCTCGACATCGATCACGGTAAGCCCATCCATGAGATCATCGCTTAAGTCGAATGACGACTTTAGACAAAAAAGGGGTGGCGAGCATGGAGTTTGTTTTTTCTTCCCGTTGTTGGTGAGTTGTGACTCTCCACTAGTGAAGAGGTACGATGCTGCGGCCGAAGCGATTTGACGATCCAGGGATTGTTATTATGCCATCCATCGTGGAAATGCTCGCCAGGAAATTTTTCACAATGACCAACACTACGAGACGGTCATTCGGATGCTCGACCGAGGGCTTGAGAAATACACCATCGAACTGTTTTCATTTTCGCTCTTGCCAAGTCACTGTTGTTTGGTTCTAGATCCACAGAAAGACGGTCCCATTGGGTCTTTGATGCGGTGGGTTACTGCAACCCATTCGTTTCGTTACCATGCTCACGATCGCGTTCATGATCATACGTGGCGAAGGACCCCCTTACCGTTCGCCTTCCGAGTAGATTGCGATCGGGTGCGAATACAATTTTGTGGAAACTCCGATCAGTCGGGCCCGATGGCATCGGAGTGTCCTAACAACCGCCTTCGAGATAGCTCGTCGGCGCTCTGCGGCGAGCAGCTCGGACTAATTCCACTCCAAGGGTTTCAGTTCGATGCGTGGCATTCCAAGGGTAGCCATGAGCATACTTCTGTAGCCGTGAGACGACTCGTCGCTTCGGAGGACTCCGTACCCCCCTGGAGCGATCGATCTGGGAGCGATCGCAGAGTCATCGCAAGCTCCGCGAGAGTGACAACAGCTTTACCATGTCGCACTTCACCTCGTTCCCGCTCATCCACATACATTTTCTAACGGAACGTGCGGCTAGCTACGGATGAGAATCCTCTGCACTGGAAAACATCTGGCTGATGGACCGGTTCGAGTGGATTCTACGAATGGCTTCTGCGAGTAGGGGAGCGACGGTCAATACGTGAATGTTGTCGAGCCGTTTTTCAGGGGGCAACGGAATGGTGTTGGTGATCACGAGACTATTGATCGGGGCCTTACGAATATTATCAATCGCAGGTCCACAAAGAACTCCATGCGTCGCCGCCAGGTGGATCTCCTTTGCCCCAGCCTCATGGACCAACTTGGCAGCCCCACAGATGGACCCTCCTGTGCTGATCATATCGTCGAACATCAGGCAGATTTTTCCTTCGACGGGTCCACCGATAATATTCTTTTGCTGAGTTTGCAAAGCATTGTCCCGAACCTTATCAACAATAGCCAGTTTGCCTCCAATGCGTTTCGAATGACCGATCGCTCGCTTGATACTCCCCTCGTCAGGGCTGACCACGACGATATCCGTCGGATCGTAGTTTCGACTCAAGAAATAGCTGGTAAGGACAGGCGCTGCATACAAGTGATCCACAGGCACATCAAAAAACCCTTGGATTTGTGGAGCATGCAAATCCATCGTCAGGACACGGTCCGCGCCAGCGCGTGTGATTACGTTCGCCACAAGTTTCGCCGTAATGGGTGTGCGCCCCTCGTCCTTTCGATCTTGACGGGCATAGCCGTAGTAAGGAATGACTGCCGTGATCCGAGCAGCCGATGCTCGCTTGCAGGAGTCGATCATGATGAGCAACTCCATCAAATTATCGTTCACAGGGGGACATGTTGGCTGAATGAGATAAACATCACGACCGCGAACATCCTCCTCGATCTTGCAGAAATTCTCACCATCGGGGAACTTGCCAAGCGAAACAGAACCGATTTCCAAATGCAAAAAAGCGCAAATGTCACGGGCTAGTTGGGGATTTGCCCTTCCGCTGAAAATTTTTAGCTCACGCATGGATACCCCAATTCTCGCATCTTGGCCTCGACCATTCCCAATTCGTCAATCGTGTTAATGCTTAACGCCTCGCTGTCCTGCAGGACCGCTTTCGCATCTACCCTTTTTCCTTGGGATAAAAGGAATGCGGGACAATCGGTCAAGTAATACTCACGCTGGGAATTGTTATTCCCAAGATTGCTTAATGCCAGCAACAAACTGTCGCGATCGAAAACATAAGTGCTCATGTTGACTTCGCAAATCTTCTGTTCCGCTTCGGTTGCATCTTTTTGTTCGACAATCTTTAAAAATTGCCCATCGCGATCGCGAACGATTCGCCCCAACCCATACGGATTGGGCTTGACCAGCGTTCCCAACAAACAAGCGTAATCACCCGCGTAGAATTCGCGACAGACACTTTGAAGCGAACTGCTTTGGACTAACGGCGAATCTCCAGCCAAAACCAAAACGCCGCCTGTAGGACCGGAAGCCAACAAATCGCGACACATCTGAACCGCATGTCCGGTACCCAATTGCTCCGACTGAATTGCAAATTCGACACGCCTCGCCGAAAGCTCCTCACGTACCAAATCCTCTCGATAGCCCACCACCACAATGATGCGACCGATTCCAGCACGTTCCAGGGCATCTAGCACCCAATGAATCATCGGGCGTCCGAGAACCGGAAAAAGGACCTTGGGAAGGTCGCTCTTCATACGTGTCCCTTTGCCTGCGGCAAGGACGACTGCGGTAGTCGATGTCATATTGCGATAAGCCTGAGTAGGAAACACCCCATTTGGGTGGTGCGATTTGCAGCGAACGCTAATCTTGGCAGATTTTTTGACCTCATCCAAGGTCGGTCGAGACTGCCACCGACAAACATTGACGGAATTCAGGGACTACAGTACCCTTTCCACGGTTAAATTCACTGTTTTTCCCATTTTTTGCGAGATGCCAGAGATTATGGCAGGAACCGAACGACAACGAGAACTTCGCCGCCGACGCACACGCAGCAAGAAACTCACGTTGCTTCACAAACGTGCTGAGAAATCCTCGAAAAGCGAAAAGACCGTAATCGCTCAGAAATTGCGCCGTTTGAGCCCGGGTGCGGAGGAATTGATCAAAGCCTGGAAACTGGGCTGAGTCATTCGACGCGGAAATCGTTTCGTTACCCACCGTCTCGCAAGCACTCTTGTGGATTCGATCGATCCTCCCTGAACGGGTCGAGAGTTGCCTGAGTGCCTCAACTCGCACGTCGGGCAGCCGAACTCACTCCCAGGCGGCGGACTCCGTGGACCGATAACCGGCGCAGCCCTGGCGACCCAATCAAAACCCTCGGCTAGGCACCTTGGTTATCGAATTGCCATCGATCCACCCACTTCTGGGTAGGATTTCCGGGACTCAGTATACTAACGCTATCCGGTGCTCCCGATTTGACAAAACTTTCTCCCGTGTGAGATTTTCTGAATTGGGATAGGTTTCGAGGTTAGGTTAAGTCAGTTCTAAAATGATAGCTCCGATAAGGTATGGTGTTAGCAAGCGATGGTCGGACGCAGTGGTAGTCGGGAATTTGGCATTCTTTGTCGAGGTACCCAATGATCCTTCGCTGCCAGCCGAAGCCCAGTTTCGCCAGCTATTCGAGCAAATTGACCAACGATGTGCAGAGATTGGTACCGACCGAAAACACCTAGTCCAAGTGCTCGTGTACCTCCCTTTCCCAGAGGATTTGAATACATTCAATGCTTTGTGGGATAGTTGGATTCCAGAGGGCTGCGCTCCTTCCCGAGCATGCACTCACCCACGGTTGGCGGCACCTGATTACCGCGCTGAGTTAGTGATCACTGCTTTTGTTCCCAAGTGATCATTTCGATTTCGGGAACTAATCATCGCGAGGAGCCGTCTTGGATCATGGATTCCAATGCGGAGGATACAGAATGGATCGAGCAAATACTCAGCGGGGAACCAGCTCGGTTCTCGCAGTTGGTCGAGCGTTACGAACGCGCGATCTTTGCGATGAGTTTTTCCATGCTGGGCAATCGACAAGACGCAGAGGATGTCACCCAAGAGGTTTTTTTTACGGCCTACAATAAGCTACGGTCGTTTGAGGGTCGGTCTTCGTTATTGACTTGGTTGAGGCGCATCACCCACAACCTGGCGATCGACCTACGACGCAGAAAACAATCACGCGGTGGGAACATGCAGCAGGTTGAGACAGACCCGATCGCTTCGACCGTCACCGACCCGGTCGATCCACTGGTACTCGAGGAAGATATCGCCAGGATTCGCCGCTCGATCGATGCACTGCCCGAAGAGTATCGTAGCCTCGTTGTCATGAGGGACCTTGAGGATCTGGACTACGCGCAGATCGCTTCTATCCTCGAGATCCCGATCGGAACGGTTCGAAGCCGATTGCATCGAGCTCGATTGGAACTCAAAGCAATACTCGAACGACATGGATTAGGAGAGAAGGCCATCGGAGTCGATTCCGGGAGGGGGGATCGATGAACAGCCTACCTGAATCGTTCGATGAGTCCCTGCTCACGGCGTATCTCGATGGCGAGCTCTCGCCGACCGACGCAGCTTCGGTTCAAGCAGCTCTTGCCGAGTCCCCAGCCTTACAACAAATGCTCTTGGAACTAACGCGAGTAAGGGAACTACTCGCGAGATTGAAGCAATCATCCCCCGCATCTGAACGATCCTATATTCATGGGCCATGGAACGACGATGGCGTTCTGCTCCGCCCGACGACTGAGAAACAGTCATCGTGGTGGAACTCTCCATCGCCTCTTGCGAATCTCGCAGCATCTCTGTTGATTTTTTTATCATTTGGGATGATCGCTTGGTGGTCCTTTGCGCCGTTTCGGCCGATCGCGATGGAAACCGAGAGTTTTTCCGAATCGGCGCGACGGCCGTCTGTCGCACCGGCAGCGCAGCCTGGCAATCAGGCCTCCATCGACGCATCGGTACCTGGCAGTGCATCTGCACCGGGTGCCTTTGACGCTCCGGTACCCTCGGCGTTTATTGAATCCGCCACGCGAGAGACTACTGCTGCACTATCGGCTCAGCCAGAGTCCCACTCGAACAAAGTCTCCAGTGATTTGACACTCGCCGAAAAAGCGGACTCCAACTCACCCTCCATGCTGGAAAATCGTTTCGTCGCTTTCTTAAACCAGCAGTTCTCTAAGAAAGGGTTATCACCGCGAGTGGATGAAGGAGATCGAGAGTTGAATGCAAAAAGAATAGATCCTGGGCCAGTTGAGTCAGGGGCCTCGGGAGCATTCATACCATTCCCCGTCGAAATTCTTTCTGCATCAAGCTCGACTCAACCTGCAGTCGCTCCGGCAACTCCCGACGAGTCCCGGCGATCCCGATCCCAATCGGTATCATCCCAGTCACAGCAAAACGACAAAGCATCCGACATTTCCCATTTTTATGTGTTTCAAAATCGTTTGCCTGAGTCGAACGGGAAGAGCTCCGAGGCGTCGAACGGCGTGATCGATGGATTTGCTAGAAACCTAATCCAGGAATTTCAAACGGACGGTACTCGAAAACAGGTCGCGGGCGCAAACCCTGGGGGTCGCGTGCCGGAACGCTTCGCGCCAGCATTTGCATCAGAAGGCAGGCCCTATGTATTGCTTCTCGTGTCCGATTCCGACTGGCCTGCAATCGTACTGAAGTTACGCGAACTCGGTTTTCCTCTCGAGGTGGATACAGCGCCTCGAGTGACTGGATTCGAGGCGAAATGGAGCCGAAGTGAAACCGACGAGTGGACGATTCAACGTTTCCCATCGAGTCCCTCTGACAATCTATCGCAGCTACTCGCGAAAGATGAGACCAAACAACCCGCAGCCGGCTTGGCGGCTCCACGAAGTTTCGGCTCAAAGGCTCAAAACCTTTCCGAATCAGAAGCCAACTCCAAAGAGATAGCATTCAGAAGGATTGTTGTCCTGCTTCAGAAAGAACCCCCGAAGTAGCCTAGTAACGAATAAATCTTCAATTCCGGTTGTACGATTTGCCGATGGTCAGGTTGTCGCAATAGCGATGATCGAACGAATAAAACCTGGGGGGGTATTATGATCCGCAAGGCCTTGATGGTCGCAGCGTTTGGCGCTGTTTTCGGCATCTCTACATCGGATAGCGTTGAAGCGCAACAGCCACAAGCGTACGGGCGTTCATGGGGTGGGGCTTCAGGGCAACGAGACTATCAGCGATTTTACCATTACCCTTACGTGTACTACCCTCAAAACTTTTGGGGAAACGAGTACTACCGAAGTAGCGATAGTCTCTATCACCGCTACCCACCCGAAATGCAGATCCCGGTCTACAATCGGAAGTGGGCTAACTATTATCCATCGCAGCAACGGTACCACTGGGGACATCACTTCATTCTGGACGTGTTTTAATCCAGTCCTCACTATCGAGAAGCTGTGCTGACGGGTACCTCACGGAACGGGATGGTCGGGTCGAACTACTTCAGGCTGAGGAGTTCGACACACAGTCGTCTGGCAGAGCTAGCTGCCATTCTTCATTTCGAATCAACATTCCCGCACACTGTGGAGAGAGACTTCGCTCCACAGTGTTTTTTGTTTTTGGGATACCACTTTCTGTTTAGGAACGTCGGCGAGTTTTGGAGGGGCACTCTAGATTCGCGGTTGACTCGGACTGATCCTCGTCGGGATTCGCACCGATGGAACTCGTGCGCAAGGTCGTACGAGCGTTATGCAGCAATCCACCGTTGCGATACAAATCCATTCGGCTCGGTGCATGTCCGTTCGAAAACCTCACCCGATTCGATCGCTCATGGACGGATCCCTTTTCCAGGTATATCGATTCGAATGACACTTCGTTAACTGCATCCGGCGCGATCCCTACCCTGCCTACGAACAACTGGATAGCCCCGAGGGAGTGTGAAATTGCATAATTGGAAAATACCTAAAAGCCGAAGTTCCCATTTGAATGGCAGACGAGATCCGGCTAACCTTATAGGTCGCAAGTTTCCAGCGAGCGATTGTTTTGTTTTCATAAGTACTAAGGATTTTATTCATGAGTCGGTTGAGAATTCGGCAGCCTCGAGCATTCACTTTGGTGGAATTGCTGGTGGTGATTGCCATTATCGGTGTTCTGGTCGGTCTTTTGTTACCAGCGGTTCAATCCGCGCGTGCTGCTGCCCGTCGGATGCAATGTGCGAACAACGTGAAGCAAATCGCATTGGCTTGCCACAACTTCGAAAGTGCCTTTAAAGCCCTGCCTGCCTGGACACACATCCGAGGGGCTACGACGGGTCCGACCGGGCAGCGTCCAACATTACTTGGGTCTGCCCACTTTTTACTCCTCCCCTACATCGAACAGAATGCGCTCTTCAATAAAGCAAATGGTATCAGCTGGGAAGTTCGAACCGACAAAGTCCCTGCTTTTGCGTGTCCGGACGATAGCACTCTGAGCGCTGCCGCATTCACCGGTCGCGCGTTGACCGCCAACACGACCCGAGTCAGCGTAGGGGGCGTTCCTTATGGTGGGACCACCTATGCACTCAACGCCCAAGCCTGTAGCGCAGGATTTGAACGTGGACACCCGACGATCCTCAATGGTCGATTTTCTGGCATTTCGGATGGCCTCAGCAACACCGTCCTCACGATCGAGCGACAAGCTGCCTGTTACGGAAACAACTTTCCTCGTACGGGTCAAACCCCGAATCTTTCAACAGGCTCATTCACGTTTAGCATTTGGTCTCGAGGAGGAAGGCATGCGACATTTGCCCCTTGGGTAGATGGAGCACCAACGGCGGCTGATTTGACAGCCAACAACGGTTCTGCAACGGAGGTAAACGCTGGGTATACCTGGTGGGATTGTCCCGTGATTGACTCAACCCTCCGGAATCCTGCCAACTTTGCAGCGGGTCCTGGTCCTCGCTCCGATCCGAACTTCCGTAACCCGTTCAATGGAGTTCCTAACCCTGGCGGGATTCAGAGCGGTACATTCGAAACCGGATGCGATTGGCGTCGACCTCAAGCCATGCACACCGGCGTTATGGCAGCCAGCTTGGCAGATGGGAGCGTGAGAATGATCAGCGCCTCCATCAATGTGACCACTTTTCAGTTGTCTTGTTCACCCTCGGATGGAAACGTTCTCGGATCGGATTGGGAGCAGTAATGAATCGAGGCATCTTGATGTTAGGGTTGGTTCTGCTGGTGGGATGCGGACCTGGTAAACCCGCACTGACGGAAATCTCTGGTACGGTGACCTTTAAGGGGAAACCGATTCCGGCGGGTGACGTCAGTTTTACACCCGATGCGTCGATCGCTGGCGGGCAACTCCGAATGTATATGGTGAAAGAGGGAAAGTTCAACTCCGAGGACACACCCGAAAATGGATTGTTACCGGGAAAGTACAAGGTGAGAATCAACGGTTACGATGGAGTTCAGATCCCGATGTATTTCAGTGGCAAACAGATATTCAATGCCATTGAGCAGACTATGGATATTGAACCTGGTGGTAAGATCACCAAAGACTTTGTCGTTCCAGATGCTGCAGGTCAGAACGTCAGGCACACTCCCACCGCAGACTTCTAACCTGCGACGCAAACGTTATCGATGAGAACCCGGGCGATGACCATCGAAATGGTTATCGCCTTTTTCGTTTCGTTGCTGCAGCATTGCGATCTCATCTGTAGACGATACCAATCCTCGATCATGCAGCGGATACACATCGAACGTTTGCGATCAGCGAGGCCGAGGAGTTGACTCAACGCAAGTCAAAAACGACCGATCGAGGCCTTCGTCTGTATCGCTTTGTTCTGGCTCTTCGTCGTGTTCGTGCTCAGTCCGCCGCGGCGGACGGTGCTCGTGCTCGTAATCGCCTGGACGATTGTACTCGCTCGATGATTCCGACACACCATCGAATTTCATCGCCATCCGAGTCAACATCGCGACGATCCGCACCAGTCTTG
>JBBAXA010000093.1:0-14928 GCA_040396935.1 Pirellula sp. | reverse complement strand
CCGCTGCATTCATCTTCAAGCACAAGCGAACCGGCCAGATCGTCGTCGTTTCCAATGAGCGATGGCATGAGTTGTACGACAAGAAGGACGACTGGGAACATACGACTAGCCTGAACGCCTGTGGTGCTTTGCAGTACATAATCGACGCCAAACCGGCTGAGAGAAACCGATACATCCAACGACTGAAAGAATAACAATGAGAAAAGAAAAAATGACGCGAGTCGTCACCATCGATACGCAACTCCATGACGACCTAAAGGAGTTCTGCAACCGCAACGGACTGAAGATCCAATTTGTCGCTCGGGAGGCGCTAAGGAGGTACATGGAAAGCCAGCACACGACGCAATCATATGCTGGCCAACCCATAGCTTCCTGCGCCGCTACAGCCCAGTAGCGAATCGCACCGTGTGGTGCGAACAATACCCTCCGACTGCCATGAAGCGGTGGTCGGAGGGTCAAATTTCCTAAAATTATGAATCTGAGAGAATACCAACAGAAAGCAGTCGAGTGGGCCAAAGTTCGCGATGGGCTGATCATCGCACCCGCAGGCAGTGGCAAGACATGGATTGCCGCGTCGATCATCAAGCACTTCCATAAGAATGGAGCTGTCTTGCGATTTGGATGGCTCGCTCCCACCCGCGAAACATGCCAGCAAGCGCGCACATCGCTGAAGGTGGCTGGCGTACCTGACGAGATTGTCGAAGTCCGCTGTCCTCACGAATCCGTAGACTTCAGTCAGAAGGATGTGCTGATTGTTGATGAAGCGAAGCACAGCCCTGCTGTCGGATGGCGTCGAATCATCGAGTCATGCAAAGGGTTTCGCTACGGATTCGACGCGACTCCTTGGTCCGATGACGATGAGCGAAATGCGGTGACGCGAACGCTCTTCCACAACCGCACCTACGAAATCAAGCGCAGCGACATCGGGGATTCATTGGCCGACGCATACCTTGAAATCAGCGATGCCACGGACCTTGGCCTGCACCAGAAGATCGATGACAACATCAAGCGTCTGTTCGATGCGCGACGCAGGTACATGCGAATAAGTGACGAAGAATTGCAGCGCATGTGCGCTTGGGAATCGCTGGTGGACATCGGCATCTGCCAGAACAACGAGCGTAATCAATACGCCATTGACTACGCGATAGAACACCTCGACATGCAGACGCTCATCCTGATTCCGCGCATCGCGCTGGGTGAGGAGTATGAGGCAAGCATTCCAAACGCTCGTCTCGTTCACTCCAAGATCGGCAAGAAGGATCGGCGCGCTTACATGGAAGAGTTCAAGGATGGCAACCTGCGAACCATGATTGCCACCTCATTGGCCGACGAGGGATTGGACCTGCCGAACGTCGAGCTGCTCATCATGGTGAGCGGTGGCCGGTCGTCACAGAAAACCATTCAGCGGGCCAGCCGCGCATTGCGTAAAACAGATACGAAGAACTGCGCGACAATCGTGGACTTTTCGGACAAGTTCCATCCCATCGGAGCGTTTCACGCGCGCAAACGTCAGAAGTGCTACCGCGAACTTGGTTGCGTTTTCATTCAATGAATTCAATAGAAGCAGTTTCATCGGCATCACCCACGGAGAACGTTGTTCTTCTCATCGGAGAACTTCGAGCCATCGCTAGGAAGACTGAGACAAAAACCGGAGCATTGATGGTCCGGCGAGTCATCTCAATCGCTCGCCATTGGACGGATACAGATGGCCGATTCCATGAAGACTACGATGAGTTCGAGCTGTCCTCATGGGGCAATGTGGCAGAGAAGATTCTCGATATTCAGAATGGCGCGTTGGTGCGCGTCAAAGGCAGGGTAAAGGTCGAGAAGTGGACCGAAGACGGGGCAACAAAATCAGCAGTCAGGATTGCGGCGGAACACGTTTCAGTCCTCTGCTACTAAGAAAGAACTAAAACATTGAATAATAGCAGCAAACCTATCGTTGCCGTTGACCCCGGTGTCAGCGGCGGATTCGCGGTCAACACGCCGGACGGCATCGTCCTCTTGTCCATGCCAGAGTCGTTGCCGGACATCTGCGCCACCATCAATCAACTGAAGGTGGCCAACGCAGAACTGTGGATTGAGGAGCTTCCGCTGTTTGTGTCTCCCAAGACGAAAAGCTCGTCGATGGCGACA
Organism: Pirellula sp.; assembly: GCA_040396935.1. Lineage (GTDB taxonomy): Bacteria > Planctomycetota > Planctomycetia > Pirellulales > Pirellulaceae > JBKCUI01. The sequence continues at coordinate 12,792 of JBBAXA010000093.1, read as the reverse complement.
CTACATCGAAACCTTGGCCGGATTGAATCCGCTGCCTATGCATACGGATACGCTCTTCACAGAGTAGCTCCAAAAGTGTGGCAGGCTTCTCTGGGGCTTGGCGGGAAATCATCGTGCGCCAATTACAACGAGTGGAAGCGCAAGCTGAAAGCCAAAGCTCAGGAACTTTATCCGCATCTGGATGTGACGCTCAAGAACGCTGACGCCTTGCTGATCCTGCACTACGCGATGGGAGGAGGAAGATGATTCACCGAATGCAACGCCCTCCGTCGCCGGAGGAACTCAAGCACTTGTTAATCGCAGCCTTTTGCATGGGCATGATTATCACCGCATGCTATTTCCTGATGTTCGTCCTATGAGCAGCGAAGAACCAAAACCGCTGTCCGATGAGACGGATGTTGATGCTCTTCGCGACGCGATTGATGAGTACAGGGAGTTGGCCAAGGAACTCTTCCTCCGGCTCGGATGCGGATGCGGAGAAGACCTCTGCTGGAACTGCACTCAAGCAAAGAGAAACTACAAAAACATAACCAAGAACTACAAATGAACAACAAGCAGCCAATCGTTAGAGTCTCGGAAGCTGATGAATCAACGCCTCGAATCGATTTCGAGTACATCGACCGGAAGTACAAGGAGTGGTTGATCCGCCGTGGATTCTCCACGGACGACGGCGGAGAACTCGGAATGAAGCGTTCGAAATCTCGGCGCAAAGTTTCTTCACTCAATGAATGACAATTCGAAGCTCCTGAAGGAGGCTCCCGCCCTCGTCGAATACGCCATAGCGCGTGGATGGATGAGCAGACCAAAGAAGCCAAAGCGGACGGATCTTCCGTGGCATGCTTCCGGTTATGGACACATCGATAAACAGAAAGACGACGATGAAATTCAGGAACTCAGGAAACAAATCGGTGGAGGTTGAACTCATTTCCGACGACGTAGAGATACGCATCGGGGAAACCAAATGGTCTGGTGTGGCCTACGTTCGTGAAGGCCGCTCCAAGGTCTATGTTCGCACCAAAGCGGAGTTCAAGGCGAAGTTTGTCCCGATGACGGATGCTACATCCTGAGACATACATCACGGCGCAAGAGCAGCTCTTTCAGAAGTTTCAGGACCGCTCCATTCCGATCCGTCATTGGAGCAAATACCTGATGACGCCGAAGGAACTGGCTGTCGTTTTCAGAAAGCTCGAACAATCAAATTCAGTTCTCAAAGAAATTGCGTCAACTGACCTTGGACGCAGCGGAGAACTAGCGCGTAAACAACTTGGTATCCAATGAATCAATCGAAGATGGACCGTGCGAGGGCATGGCTCCGAAACACGCCCGGAGCCGTCACCGGACAGAACGGTCATGGCTCAACATTCGCCGTCGCAACCGCTTTGGTTCACGGCTTTGAATTGTCCCGTTCCGAAGCGGAGACGCTTTTGTCGGAATGGAACATGACCTGCCTCCCGCCGTGGAAGCCGCATGAACTGGCCCACAAGATCAACGAGGCGTTGAAGGTGCCACACGACAAGCCGAAGGGCTGGCTTCTATCCGCCCAAAGTGGGACGCCAGTATCCACAACCGGCAAGTTTATCGTTCAGAAGATCCAAGCAATTCCGCAATCGGAATCCAGATTTTCAACCATCGACTTCCTTAAAGCCTGCTTCGAGAAGGACGAGATTGTCTGCATCTGCAACGACATCATCAGCGACGAGGACGGCAGATGTCGGCCAGCTTCCAAGGGTACATTCCTGAAGCGCGACGAATGGATTGAGAAACATTTCACGCCGCCAATAAGTTCCATGTGGAACGGTCCTGATAGCCGTGGAGCTTATGTCAGGGTCAATCCGTGTTTGGATGAAAGCGGCTCCGATCATGGCGTGGCAGCGTTCCGCCATGTGCTGGTCGAGATGGATGAGAAGACGAAGGACGAGCAATGGACGATCCTGAAGGAGTCCAAGCTGCCGATGTCGGTCGTCATCGATTCGGGCGGAAAGAGTCTTCACGGCTGGGTCAGGGTTGATGCGGCCAACAAAGAGGAGTGGTCAGAGCGTCGCGATGTTGTTTATCGGCATCTGGAGGCGATGGGCATCGATCCGAAGAACAAGAACGCGAGCAGGTTCTGTCGTCTTGCCGGTGTGATGCGCGATGGCAATGAGCAGAAGCTCTTGGCCATCAATGTAGGTTCGGTGAATTGGGAGGCGTTCACCGATTACCTTGAGTCTCAGGACATGCCTCAAGAATTCACGCTTGAGAGCATCATCAGCTACGATCCTGAGAATGATCCTGACAATCTGATTGGCGACAGGTGGATTCGTCGCGGTTCATCGATGCTCTTTGTGGGACAAAGTGGATGCGGCAAGAGTTCGATGGCGTTCTATCAGGGGCTGTGCTGGGCCAGAGGCGCGGCTTGGTTTGGTGTTCAACCTGTCAGACCGCTGAAGATTGCGTACATCCAAGCAGAGAATGACATCGCGGATCAGCACGACAGCTTGAAGGGGGCGGCGATGTCCGTATTCGGGCCTGATGCATGGCAGGAAGGTCTGCGCCAAGCTGGCATGCTTTTCTTCCGAGAGGCTACGAGGACGGGTGCGGACTTCGCGACAATGCTGCGGAGGTTGGTGCGGAAGACGAAGTCGGACATCGTCTACATCGACCCGTTGCTTTCGTACATCGGCGGCAATCCGTCAGACATCGAGGTCTGCTCGAATTTCACGCGCCATCTGCTCCAGCCAATAATGATGGAGACGGGCGTGGTGCTGATTCTGGTGCATCACTTTCCGAAGCCGAAGGGGCAGAATGAGAAGCCGGAGAGCGTGGCAGACTTGGCCTACTCAGGCTTTGGCTCGTCTGACCTGACGAACTGGGCCAGAGAGGTGATTGTGATGAAGGAGATTGGCTTCCACAACCCTCGTCGCTTCATGCTTGGAATGGCGAAGCGAGCGGACCGCGCTGGAATGAGAGATGATAAGGACAAGAAGACTGGCTCCATCTTCATCCAGCGCGGTGTTGGAACTATCTCATGGAAGTACGCAGAGCCTGAGAAGTTCGTCGTTGATAAGGCTACGGCAAAGAAGCCGTGGGGAGGACGCTCTAAGCGTTAGCCTTCTCCCGCAAAGCGCGGCGACGACCTTTCGCGGCGAGCGATTGGAACTTCGACTTACCGTATTTTTTGCGTCCGATTGCGGCACTTAATGCCGCAGGATCTTTCACACCCTTCTTCTCAAGCTGGCCAACCAGCTTTTCAAAACGTCCGCCGCCACCGAGTCGCATCTTATCCATAATAGTTACCAGAGGTTTTTGCATGCCCAATACTTGGGCGTTGTTTTATCCTTCGCTTCCGCACAGTTGTGACGGGAGCGAAAATTGGCCCGACGCTTCGGGTTCTTGTGCTTGGTGAAGTCGGAATACCGAACGTCACCAAAATGGACGACAACGACTTTTCCGTTGTCGTTCTTAACGAAGACAGACTTCTTCTTCGGATACGGCGTCACTCCCTCAATCTTCCTAGGAGAGTTGAGCGTCACCTTTCGGCCACGCCAGACGTTACCTTTCTTGGAGAGGGAGGTTTTCATTAGAAACGAGGACGAGGAGGAACACCAAGCGTGTCATCAAAAATAGCCCTCTTGTCTTCAGGGAGACTCGCTTTCGCTTCCTCAGACTGCCTGTTAAGATTGTCCCACTCTCGATTGAACTGAAGCAAAGACATGTTTGAAGCCTTCGCCAACGCCTCGGCTTGCGGTAGAGTGATGTTCGGTTTCAGATTTGAAAAAGCTCTTGGCAGTCGAACAGCATTTCCAAGGAAGTTCTGAATAGTAGGGCTTCCGACCAAGGCATCAACAATCCATCTTGCGCGAGTTGCGCGCATCACAGAGTTGGCCAACTGATCGGGCTGAAGTCGCCCACCTTGAGCTGTCAGGTTTCTAGCGCGATTCCAAGCCATGTAATCATTAATCATGTTGAAGTCGTTAGGCTCCAACACATCTCGAATGATTTGCATCCGATTTGGGTCTTGAACTATGTCATCAAGACTCTGAATTCCACGCCTGAGATTTGCCGGTCCAGTTTCTGAAACGTGATTTAGAACAGCAATTGCAGCGTTTGCACGAACTGCATCGCGAGTTGCAGGATTGAGTTGATTCAACGCATTCTGAACAACCTGTGGATTTTCAGAACGGAAAACAAAGTCCCGAACAAACTGAGAAGGATCGGTATCAGGATTCAGTTGGTTTCTCTGCACACGCCGAGTGGTCGTGTTGAAAAACTCTTCCGCCCTATCTCTGGCCTGTCTTGCCAAATTCGCAACGGTGTTCCGAAGGGTCGGAGATGCGATGGTTCCAAGATTGTCTGTTATCTCGGTCAACGCCTGCGGGCTGATTCCAGTCGCAACCGGAATCGACATCCCGACGTTTTGGGCGCGAACAGCATCGTTCAAAATAGATTGAAGTCTGTTCGCGTTTGCCTCACCTCCAGCGACAATATTTCTAACTCCTTGAGGAAGCTCTCTGAAATTGTTTGAAAAAGACGAAAGGCTTTCAGTTGGAACGCCGCCGATATCAACGGTTCCAGCTCCTCTCAAAGAGTCGATAAAGCCGCGCCTGATTTGGTCGAACTGAATCCGGCCTTGAGCGGTTGTCGTCAGCAGGTTTCTTACAGATTCAAAACCAGCAGGTGAACTCGCCAAATCCGCAAAGAACTGCTCGGTGTTTTGATATCCACCGTCTCTGGCGGGAATCGTTGCCCTTCGGATGATTGGGTTTTCTTGGAGAAGATTGAATCGATTCTCGGCAGCTCGTTGAGCCGCAACAACTTCACCTTCAATCCCAAGTCTACGAGCAGAGGCAAGCTCCTCTTGCTTCAATGAAGACCTGAGCCTTCGAAGCTGGTTTTGAGCTACCCCCGGAGCAAACTCGTCAAAATAATGGATGAGCCGGTCAACGGACTGACGAAGCCCGACCATCTGCTCAAATGTTTGAGGACTGCCAGCAACATCAAGCAATGCTCTTGCCCTAGAAGATGCTTCATTAAAAAACTGAGAAGGGATTCGCTCTACCGTTGTGGTAGGTGTACCACCAATGATTGGAGATGGAGTGGTTGTGATTCTCTCCTCAGTTGCAAGCGTTCCAAGAATTTCGTTGATTGTATCCCGAAGATTTTGGCTTGGAGCAACAGGGGTTTCAGGCTGACCACCAAGCCGAGTAGCAAGAGTGTTTCTTGCGTTAGCGTAAGCGTTGTCAACAACACCGCTCAACCGCTGTTCTTCTCCGCGAATAAATCCAACGGAATTATTAGCCGCATCTTGAATAGAGGCGGCTCTTGGGGAGCGAGGAAGTATGGTTCCGATAACTCCCTCCACCTCTCCAACAGCCTGACCTCCGGCAGCAGCCACGCCGCCTCGCAAAGCCTGTCGAGATGCAGCTTCAGCACCAAGAACCTCTTGTTGAGCCGCCTGAGCCGTCGCGCGTTCTTGTTGCGCCGGAATTCCGAGCTGTCCGCGAATTCGTTGAGGAAGAGCTTGCTGTGCGGCAAGACCGCTTGATCCGGGACCAAAAGTTCCCGGCACATTTCTTCCTGTTTGCTGCGTAGCGGTCAGCGGTGCAGTTCCAGCACCAAGCGTTTCCTCAAGACGTTGGCCAGCTTGCCTTCCTTGTTGGGCAATCTGCTCCTCTGTGGTTAACTGTCGAGCTTGACGCGCAAGCGTACCCGTTGCTCCTCCGGTAGCGGCACCAAAAATCGCAGGAAGAGAAATCTCGTTTCCAATCTCCTCAAGCGTTGGAAGCCTCCCCTGATCGATGTACTTCTGAAGAACGTCTCCAAACGCAGCGGTAGCGGCATTGACTCCAGCTTGTGTAGCCCCTTGAGCTAATCCAGCCGCGATAGGGCCAGCGGTTCCTTGAAACGGACGCAACACGGGAGTCCCCGCAATAGCGGCAGACTTCAAAACCCTCCCCGGTTCAATCCGTTCCCGCTTTCCCTCTAAAATTTGTTTTGCCTGTTCAGCCGTTTCACCTGCACCTCCAGCAAGCGCGGTGTATGCAGCAGCCGGAATAACACCAAGACCTCCAGTTGCAAATCCAGCCGCCACAGGAAGCGCAGTCGCAAGCGCGCCTTCTGGAACCGTTTCTTCAAACATCGACGGCGCGCCAGCAGCCGCAAGACGCTGTTCCTCTTCCATCATCGCCTGACCAAGGCGAGCGGAATCGCTCATCGTCGCTTGCCTGACCTGCTCTGGAGAAAGAGCAGAAACAAGTCCCTGCTCTTCACGACGGCGCATTTCGCCAATCGTGGCCGACTTCTGAACCGCCTGATTCAACTGAGCAGTAGAGCCAACAACCGCAGCAGCTTCGAATTGAGGAATAGTAGGTTGAGCCGGAGCAGCATTGCTCGATTCCATGCGCCGAGCGACTTCAGCTTCAAGACGCCTAAGAAGATCAGCTTTTTCGGGAGATAGTGGCATATTTCTATTGCTGTTCGTTTTCCGCCCTCAACTGCTGAATCAAACGCTGCATCTCTTCAAGACTCATCGATTCTGGAGATTGAACCGTGGCTTGAAACGAAACGCCCGGAGCAGAATATGCGGCGGTAGTGCGAGTTCCGAACGGTGTACTTGACCACCTTTCGTAAAATCCCGGCAGAGCTTTGTCTAGGTTACGATTGATGGTTCCACGCGCGCTTTGCTCGATGCGTTTTCTGAAACGATCCAGCTTGATGATAGAGTTTTTATCAAACACTCCACCAATTTCCTGATTGATCCGCTTTGATTCACCTTCGGTAACGTTCAGGCCGGATGTCGTTCTGGCGGTTCGGTTTACAACGCCAGCAAAGTCGGCCAAAAGACCGAGGGCTTCCTGTTTTGCAGGATCTTTTTCAGTCTGGATCAAAGACCTAAGTTTAACCTCTGTGGTCGGTATCGCTCCCAAATAATCCGTAAACTTCTTTCCGGGGAAGTTTTTCTCAAACTCAGCGATTCCGTCTTGAAGCTGGTCAATCGTTTCCATGACGGCGAATTCGTCTTCCAGCTTTGTTGCCGTTTTTGCCTCAAGCGGCCTCAGCCGACCGCCGCCACCAATGAACGTCTGCCTAAGCTCTGCTTCCTTGACCGGAGACAATTCTTGTCCTGCTGCTTTAGCCTTTGATTTTGCAGCTTCAATGAACAAGTCGGCGTTTTTCAACACCGTGCTTTGCTTGGATTTTTCTCCAGATTCAGCAGCCAAAAGAGCCTGCTCTTGGATTTCCTGAGGAATTTGACCTGCATCGATCATGCTCTGCACGGTTGCTTTTCCAAGCCGAGCAAAACCTCCAAGTTTTGACGCCCTGCCAAGCTGCTCTTCTTCTGCTCGTTTCTGGGCAATCAGAGCGTCATCAATGACATACTTGCCATCAGCAGTTCTGGTCAAAGCGTTGTATTTCCGAGCGTCGTCAATTCGCTTTGCTTCAAGCTGATCTGTAAAAGCAGCAAGTTTGGCCTGTTTTTTCAACAACTCGGCGCGAGCAGAATACGGCTCAAGACCATTGATGAGGCGGGTTGCCTCCTGATTAAACTGCTTTGATTTGAACCGAGGGAGAGCTGGCATTGCAGCTCCTTCGGTAGTGTTGTTCAAGAAGTCGGCCACCTGCTGGTTGAACGCCTGAAAAGCATCATACTCAGCATTCTGCGCCTCCTGCTCGGCCAAAGCCTGAGCATAGGCGTTCGACTGGATCTTGTTCTGAAGATCAAACTGACGCTGACGCATTACCTGTTCAGCAGCGTTCATCTGCATCTGCTCCATCATGCGCTGTTGCGTCTGCGCGCGGTCGAAGAGCGACGCACCTAGCTGAAATGCTTGAAGAGATTGGTCAGCCATAAAATTATCCTAATCCCGGCCATGCGGTTTCCCCGGTGCTGTAATCGATTGTCGTGCTGCTTACGCTTGGCGCACCACCGGGAGTAGTTGCGTACAAATTAGAAGGCATCTGCTGCATCAAAGCGCGCTGCGTGTACGCGCCACCGGCAAATCCGCCAGCAGACGACAACGCGCCACCGATAGCAGCAAGCGTAGGATCAGGCATCGCAGCCACCTGAGCGGCTTGCAGGTTGCGATTGTACATTGCCTGCTGCTGCTGCTGCATCGCTCCAACTCGTTGCGCTGGCGTGATGAACATGCTGCTCACCGAGAACGGCTGAACCATTCCGAATGCTCGCTGCTGCTGGATGAAATTCTGAGCCTGAGCAAGACCCTGATTCTGAAGCTGCACTCCAGTCAGTCCCAAGTCGCGAGCGGTCAATGCACGACCGAAACCGGAGCCGCCACCGAATCCACCGGCAAGCGCGCGTCCAGCAGTCGAACGCTGAACCTGAGCGGAAACCTCCGGGCTAATCTCGCCGCGCAAAGCCGCACCGATGTTTTTACCAGCCTGAGCCACAAGCTGGTCGTAACCGGGAATGGCGCGACGAAGCTGTGCTTCAAGCTGAGTCTGCTCGGCTTCGGTCGTCTTTCTGGCCAACTCGGTGGCAGGCTCAAGCGCGGCGATGTTTTGCTGAATCGCCTGCCTCTGCTCTGCGGCAAAGTCGATTGGCTTAAGCTCTGGAATCTTCGGTTTGCTTCCCTTGCTTAACAAACCGCCAAGCAAGCTGGTTCCACCGATGATTGCCGCACCTCCTAGAATAGCTCCCATAAATCAAAAAACCTCCTTCGCAAGACGATTGCCGTTCTCAATCGAGAACACCTTTTCAGGTTCGTGACGTTGGATGTTCATGGTAACCAGCCGAGCCGCCTTTTCCTCTGGAAAAGCTCGTTCGTTCTGGAAGCAATGAACCCACACCCGACGCAAAGTATCCAACCGAAAAAGCTCGTTCTCCTCGATGGTCATTACACCGCGAGCAGCCGCCCATTCGTCAGCGTATTTCCGCAATGCTTGAACGGATGGCAGGTGAACCTCGTAGCCAAATCTTTCAGCGCATTCCTTGGCGGATGAATCGGGGTCTTTCTTGACGTACACCTTGACCGAATCATCAACCACAGCTTTTGGAAGGTAGCCGTACGTCGAGCAATCAGCGACGTACTTGTATCGCATCCGGTACTCTTCGATTGACTGTTTCCAGTTAGGATCAGTCGCCCCTTGCTCATGTAGGCCAATGCAGTCTGCCTCCAACGAGAAAAGGACCGACATGAATGCCGATCCGAATCGTGGCAGTCCGCAGATTTGGAAGAGTTTACCTTTCATTTTTTATGCACATCGATGTCCAAGCTGAAGTCCTCGCCAAGATGAAGATGGCCGACTCTGAACCCGGACTCATCACCAGCTCGCTGCAAATTACCGCCGTGTAAATAGCCGCATTTGGGTAAACATCTTTGCCAGCTTCCTTCATCCAAGCGTGAAGCTGCTTGATGCGTTCATTGGCATTCGGAAAGTCAGTCTCGATAATCTCGCGCACCCGACTCCACGCAGGATCAATCCGATCTTTGAAGAAAGAGTTTCCAAAGCCGGGAATCTTCATTCCGGCTTCAATGGCCGACTTCAACGCCCGTTCGTCAAACCGTTCGTAAACAAATCGAGCAGGTCCAATAGGACCATGAGCGTCGCCAAGAGTAAGAATGGAGGATGCAATTCCATTGGTCAGATTTCCGCTTCCAAAGAATGCATTCATGGCGGCAGCGGAACTCGCGTTTTGATTGCTACGCGCCGCCATGTCATGCGCGTCAAAGACAGCCTGAAGAAGCTCCAGTTTCTTTGGAGTAACTTCGCCAAATGCGAAATCGATGTTGAGGTTCAGTACCACTGGTAGAATCCCCCGCCATTCAATCCGACGCCCACCATGCGGATCGTATGCACCGCATCGCCCATGTATTGCATCGTCTGCTCCTGCACAGCTTGAATGGCTTTGGCTTCGTAGGCCACAGCTTCCTGAATCAGATCGTTCTCCTCCTTGCGAATGGCCATGACCATTAGCTTGATGGCATCAGGACACGGAGGAATGATGTAATCGTTGACGCTCGTCGCATTGATGTGGCGCATCTTCGCCATGACCGTCACCGGCTTATCCTCATCCGCGCTGCATCGGTCGGCCAAGTAGCTGCGACGATACTGCGGCAGAGTCTCATCAGGGTCGTAAACGGCGATGTCAGTCTCGGTCAGAGCAGTCGCGTCGTACTCGTACAAGCGGCTCACCGTATTCGTCGCCTCGCGGATGACACCCGTAAGCTGCGTGAACTTCTTCGTGGACTGAACGTACGGCAAAGCGAGCGTCAGCTTTTCTCCGTCGATCCACGCTCCACCGGATTGAGTTCTGATCCATTGACCGTTCTGATCGACTCCTTGGAGCGTGATGGTTTTGCCAACGTCCGAAGCGTCGCCAGCATAAACTCGAATGTAGCTGTTAGTGCCACCAGACAAATCGCGGTAAGAAACCACAGTGCCACGATCAATAAGCTGCTTGCCAATGCAGACTTGATTGCCATTGAGAAGTCCATAGCCGGTTTCTTGGAATTCGAACCATTGATTGCGGACGACACCGACGCCGCAGCAATCAGCGATGGCCTCGATGGTTTCGATCTGTCGTGGCCAAGTGATGCATCCGCCGGTCGTGTGGATGGTGAAGCGTCCATAAGCACCGGCCCAAAGGCCCTTGTGCAGAAGCCTTCGACACGCCTGATTGATGTAATCGTAAACGCGCGCATCATCGACGCATACGCCGATGACCCGAGCGATTGTCGAACGGATGTCCTGAACGATCAGCTTCATTTCGTGTAGTAGATTCGGGCCGTCCGCTTGATGAAGTAAACACCGTAGAACGGAGGAAGATTGTTGTGCGACAGCGTGGAGGAGCTGTCGTTTCCGCTTTTCTCAGCGTTCGTCGTGGACAAATCGCCGTTGGAGATGGTCGGTCCAGCACCACCGCCACCCGTACCGGCAGCACCCTGAATGGTCAGCGAAGAATAGGAGCCAAGATTGCTCCAGTTCTTGGCCACCATGTAGTAGTCGTCGTTGTTCGGAAGAACCCTCTGGGCGACACCGTGCGTATGCTCGTTGAACGGGGTTTCCGAAATGGTGAGCTTGTGCTTGTCCTCACCGGAAACGGATGTGGATGTCGAGCTTCCCGTGACGTTTACAGTACCGCTCGCTGCAAAGGTGCCAACACCGACCGGGAACTTGGCGTCGAAGTTGGTGTCAACCTCCCACATCGCACCGGCATAAATGTTTCCGCTGTAAGGAGTTCCGTCTCCACCATCGTATGAAAGCAGATCGTTGGTTGTTCCAACGAAGATGCGACGATCAGAACCGTTGGCGACAACGGGATTCTTGCGGCTCCAGTAGCCACCGTTGAACACCCACCACTCGCCGTTCTCGTCCAGCCACGGATAAACCTGATTGTTCAGCGCAGGAGTCGTTGGGCCAAAGTTGAAGAACGAGTTCCCGATGGAGCTGTTGAACGTCGCCTGCGTACCGCTGACGATGTCGTTGGCCAACTGCTGATAGTTCGTTGGGCAGTAACCAATCGGAAGGTTCGGCGGCGTGAGATTGATGAGCGTAAGGTTCGGCATGTTAGAGGACGTTGGGTGTTTCCGAGGTGTACGTCAGCGGATTCACATCACAGACATCGAGCGGGGTGCATGCAGGGAACGAACTCCTGCACTCTCCAACCGAAGGCTCCTGAATGTCGTAAGCATGAACACGCAAACTCTTGATCCGGCAGAATCCGGTAATCGTCAGCATGACCTGCACCTCGTAAAGATTTCGAGCCGGTGTGCTGATTGTCTCGTTGCACGGAATGTCCGCAGGAGTCGGGAACCGCATCTTCGGACGATACTGCGGCTTGAAATTGCTGATCGGGCAAAGATCAAAACAATTCGTCACCGTGGCGCACTCGGCAAAGTCGTGCCATTCGAACCAGCTCGGATACTGGTCTGGCCGATACTGCACGAAGAACGAGACATCGCCCTCAAGCTGGTCGATGAACAAGTCACCAGAATCCAAACGCTTGAGTCCGAACGGAACCTCGAAGTTGTACGCCCGAGTCTGGACAAGCCATTGAATCTCACGCTTGCCTTCAGTCAGGTTGTAATCGAACCGATCCGACTTGGTGATTTCCCAAATCTGAATTGAGTCATCCGATCCGCGAGCAATGGCAAAACAGGCGTCACCGTAAGCGTTCTCGGTCTTGACGAGCTGCAAGATGTTGAGGCCGGTCCAGATGCCAGACCAAGCGGGAGGAGCCTTCTTCCGCATGGAGGTGACAAGCTCCATGTCCAGAACCGAGATGGCTTTGTGAATGACGCCTTCGGAATCGAATCGAGGCTGAGAGGTCATCAGCACCCGATTGTCGAAGACAACCGCAGAGCTGGCCCACAGAAGATTGGTCTGATCGTTCTCAACGACAGGCGTCATCTCGCCGCTGATCGGAGTGTTGCCCCAATCATTGAACGACCGACGGGCAATGATGAACGAGCGAATACCGTCGATAGCGCGGTAGAACACATCGCCGTTGACCGTGATGGCCGACCTTGCGCCGAGTGCGCCACTAGTCAGCAAGCTGATGGCCTGAATCGGATAGTTCAGGTTTTTCCAGACATCTCGGTCAACGGGAGCTTGGACGCTGAAGACGTATCGCGGAGTGAATACAAGAAGCGGTCCTTGCCCCAGCGACGTATCCGGGTTTCCGGGGACGGCCATCGCCGTGATGCCTCCTGAATCCGAAGGAACCGCGAAGTCTCCACCCTCATTGAGGAAGGTGTTCTCGGTTTCTTTGAGAACGCTGGCTCGCGTACCGTCGCCGTAAACGATGTCTGTGGCCCTGAAAGAGAATCCATTGGGAAGCGCGTACCAGAT
>JBBAXA010000092.1:0-15256 GCA_040396935.1 Pirellula sp. | reverse complement strand
GAGTACCCCACTCTTCCTCAGGCCCGAATGGGCCGACAGAATGAATGCCGGGGCAACGAAGTCCCCCGGTCGCAGAGTACCCTGCTGGTTCCAAAGGCCCAACGGGCCGACAGTATCGGCCCTAGTATCTAGCCTCAACAGCCAGAGGCCCAAGCCCCAAAAGGCAACGCTGCCAAGAGTAGGCAAATACCTGCTACCAAACCAAGCGACCGAATCAAGAGTCTTGAACAAACCAGAACTTAGCGGGAGTGTCGTAAACCTAAACGAGCGGAGCAGATTCTCGCACTCGCGGGCTAGGATTTACAATTCGTGGCGATAGCTGCGGGTTCCGTCGTTTTCAATCGGCTGCTCGCGCGACGCCGCTCACTTTTCCAACAGGGCGCTAGTCTCTCAGTCGATCCTCGTACCTCACGGAGCAACCCGGATCAAGGATGTGCTTTTATTGCCACTGCGTTCGAGCTTTGCAGATTCGCCGCTGGGTAATTCGTACCATTCCAACGCACGCAGAGTGGGCTCTCGGAGGAACACATGACAATTACCGATCCCCATCGCCGTCAAAAGATCCCCGACCACAACCAGCCCAGTACTCTCTTCTACCGCCAAACCTACCATCGTTTGACCAGCATCCTGGCGACCTGCGAGTCGATTGAGTCGCTGTACATCTCGCAACAAGCCTGTGAAACGCTCGAGTCGCCCACCCACAGTATCGAAGTGCTGTTCAACGATAGCACCCCGCATAACACCTAAACCATGGACCGCAACGGCTGACGCCGGTCTTCCCTCGTCATCTCCCTCCTGCCAGAGGGTCATAATCTCCGGCAGAGCCGCCATACCTGCCGACGTGCCACCGATGACACCTCCACGTTCCAGCAACTCTTGAAGCGCGGTTTGAAATCGTGTCTGTTCGGGAAAATGTCCAACAAATCGATAGTTCAGTCGCCCTTGAGCCCCACCAGAAAACCAGATCCCAGTCGCTTCCTCGAGCGGTTTGATAAACTCCTCATCCTCCGCGTCCTCTGGTTCATCCGTGTAAAGGAATTGGAAACTCTTTACCCGTCCACTCTCCTCCAAATGTGGCCAAGCCGCGTAGCGGTCATGCAGTATCTCGAGGAATTCCTCTTCTGTATCGAATTCGGCTTGCCGATATCCTGCGCTCGGAACGAAGATGATTTTTGCATTGCTTCCACCCGCCAATTCGATGAAGCGGTCGAATACATCGTCCGTAATGCGTCCTCCACCATGCAAAATAATCGCTGGAGGTTTTTGAGGATCCTTCGGAGTCGGTAACATCAGAACATTTCCACCTGCTCTGGTCTCCGCTGGAAACCCTAGCAATAGGAAAAGGCAGAGAAATAGTTTGCAGCGGTTGCTCATAAGATCGTTCGTGTTATCTACTCTCTCGAAGAATCGTTCCATAGTCATCCTACGCAAAACCCAGGCGGCATGTTTGGAATTTTGATTTCAATATCGCTTAGGATCGCCAGGGGTGTTGGTAGGATTGCCCGGCGCGCCCGTACTCCCCGCAATGATGCTAGGATTGCCAGGTGATGCAGTATTACCCTGTGCAATACGTACATTTAGAGCGCTGATCCGTTGGTATAGTTCGGGCTGACTGGCGTTGATTGCGAGGCTTTGCTGATAGTTTTGCACTGCTTGCATCAGTTCACCCGAATTCTCGCGCAGCTTCCCCTTCGCAGCCCACGCCTTGGGATTGTTTGGATCCATCGCGAGCGCTTCATCGAGTTGCTGTTCAGCTGCCTTGGGCTGGTTGAATTCTTGGTGCAACCGGGCTAACTCAACGCGAGCATCCGAAACTGTCGGATTTCGTTGAGTCCAGTTCTTGAGAAGCGCAAAGGCCCGATCGGACCGCCCGGTATCCACCAAGAGTACCGCCAGCCCTCGATGGCAATCGACATGATTCGGAGATAGGTCCAAACACTGGTTATAGAGGGATTCCGAGGTTTCGAGCATCTTTTTGTCCTTGGCGTTTGAACCGAGCCGATGATAGGTCGATGCGAGGTTGTAGTAGACGTCAGGATTCGAGGGATCGGACAATTTGGCCAGTTCGAACTGCTGAAGAGCCTCCGCGTACCGCCCCTGCTGAAAGAGGGAAACCCCCAAACCGTTTTGGCCGACACTGCTTCGACACCCCAGAAAGCCGAGGAGCAGCAGAACAATCCCACCGATTAGAAATGCTTTAGCCTTCATGCCTACTCCAATCCAATGATCCCTCGGGATGCCAGAATCCACGCTCCATCTGCGCACAGTCCACATTGCTCACGCTCTCTACTAACAAATAGAATTCAGGAAAACAAGATAGTTTGGGTAGGTAGACCGTAGCGATACTCCCGGTCCTACGACTCTGCCAAACATTGCTCCACTTTTCGATTGCCCAGAGAGGGTTGAGACAAACTCAGTAAAATGCTTGCATTCACTGAAAGTCAATGCTGGAAATCTCTGATAAGCGATATGCGAGAACCTACTCGCACCGGCCCAACTCCAATCGATTGTAGGGCGTTGGTGGAATCAGCGAGCCGCTCCAAACTGTCTCTCATGAGTTCCCTCTGGTGCTTCCTAAGATCTCCAGAGACCAACTGTCCAGTCGAAAGCCGGAAAACCTTCCCAGTCATCCGTGGAGATTTGATCTATGCGTTCCATCGCTGTGGCGACCGCCCTGGTCGCTTTGTGGGCTTGTCCCACGTTTGCGACGCAGTTTTCGAGTATGTTTGCGTCGACCTCACACGACTTTGGCACTGTTGCTCGTGCCGCCAAGACCGAACACCGTTTCTATTTTGACAATCCTTATGATCAGCCGATTCATGTCAGGAGTGTTCGGACTTCGTGTGGATGCACCACCCCGATCGTTGAAACCCACGATGTTCCCCCGAAAGGAAGAGGGAGTATCCTGGCACGCTTCAACACGGACACGCACACCGGACAGCGTGGTGCCACATTGACTGTGACGTTCGACAAACCGAGCTTCGCAGAAGTGCAACTCCATGTGAAGGGATACATACGAACCGATGTGGTCTTCAATCCAGGAGAAGCCGCGTTCGGTTCCGTTCAGCAAGGAAAACAGAAATCGATCGACATCGTCCTCGATTACGCAGGGCGTAGCGATTGGCAAATCACTGGCTTAACGACCAATGACACCTATTTGTCCGCAACTGCCCGCGAGGCATCTAGAGGCAACGGTCGGGTAAGGTACAACATCTCGCTGACCATGGCCGAGGAATCGCCGACGGGCCCCTACCAAAGCGAGCTCATCGTTCAAACAAACGACCGAAAACTCACTCGGGTTCCGCTACGAGTCATGGCGAATGTAGTTGCTGGTATCACCGCTTCCCCGACAACGGTTTCCCTCGGAGATATCTTGGCCGGCGATCCGATCAAGCAGTTGATTCTCTTGAAGGGACAACAATCTTTTTTGGTGAAGAGTATCGAAAGCGATGTTTTTGATATCGAATCGAACCTCAGCGATGAACCGAAATCGCTACAACCGATCCAGTTGATCCTGCGAGCGAAAGAGGCGGAGTTCGGCAAGGAAATTCGAGGCTTCATACGGTTCGAAACCAGTCTTGCGGATCGGCCTCAAATCGATATCGGCGCTGTCTTCCGCCTAAAAACTCCGGCCCTCGTCTCTGCAGACTCGGGTGAAGGAGAGGATTAACGGAGCGGCTGGCAAAAACGTATCGGGCAGCTTCCGAGGCACTGCGCGACGACTGGTCGCGCAGTGCGTATACCTTGCGTATATCTTCCGGGGTCCTGGCTCCTTGCAGATCAACTCCTATCCCTCGCTTAGCAATGCGTTCCGAGATGCGATCAGGTGTGGGTTGGATTGTCGATTCCTCAAAACGATCTGCATCTCGTTCAGGATGATGACCCCCTCGTGATGGGGCCGAGCGTTTTTCAATCTCAGCCCTTGGTCGGCCTAAATTCAGGATTGGATTTCCGATATCGTTAACTGAATTTGGGTCCAATACCGCGAACTAGAGATCCCACCCCGCGACAGACTCGCTGCACGAGAAACCCTCAGCGATTGAGCTGACGCATCCACCCCATCAAGATCGCGAGAATGGCGGCGACACCGATGAAAGGTCCCGTAATGTAGAGAGTACGCGGTCGATAAACAAAGAGCAGCATGGCTGCCATAATCCCGAATAGTACGAACATGCCGCCTGGCGCCTTCTTGATTGCAATGACGGCAGGCCATGCGAGCCAGCCGCAAATGAATACAAGACCTACTTTCGCTAAAATGTCTGCCGCAACATTACTCCCCTTGGGGATCAAAGCCGGTTCGATCTTCAATACCAGTGAGAGAATCACCAGGAATAGTCCGACGACGAGCATGCCCCATCGGACAATCAGGTTGGAAAGTTCTCGCTCGTCATCCGCAGATATGGGCTGACGACTCTTGGGGATTGGCATGCAGCTCTCGCGATCCAGCTTTGGTGTTCGTTCTATCGATTTCGAATCCGATGAAAAGTCGTCGATGCTATTGTAAGGCGAGAATCGCTACGAACCAATGCTGAAGCCGCTGCATCGTTTGACTTCCGACTGCCAAGGAACCATTCCATCAGTCGCAAAAGCTTCTTTTCTCTACGTTAACGAGGAATGCTCGGCTTCGATGGCTTGGTAAGACCGATCTCTCTGGGTGCCAATTCCCTCCCGATCACTTCAAATCGAGTATGCCCCTCGTAGCGCTCGAACCGTGGAATCAATTCCTCCATGGACTCTTCGATTCGACTAAAATTCTTGGTAATTCGTCCCTCAAAAAAATGCGATGCAATTGCGGCTGGAATCGCTACCATCAATCCAGCCAACGTCGTGACCAAAGCTTCGTAGATACCTTGGGCTAGGAAATCCGCTCGATTTTGTCCGGTAGTCAATTGTGTCGTGTCATGAAAGGCACGGATCAATCCCCAAACCGTTCCCAGCAGTCCCAGCAGGGGAGCAATACCCGCAGAGAGGTTGATCCATCGGACATTTCCATAGGCTCGATCCGCCTCCCTCTGCATCGATTCCGCCATCGCGGTGTGGATTTCATGAACAGGCCGCCCCAGCTTCAATAGAACGCTGCGAAGCACATTGGCGGCAGCAGATGGATGTTCGAGACAACTCTGGTAGACCATCCTCGGATCGGGTTCAAGTTGTTTAGAAAATTGCTGAATGGATTTCCGAAAGCGACTTGGAAAAAGTCGATTGCTACGCAACCCAATCAGGCGATCGACGACGAAGGTGACGACTACCAAACTGATCACACCAATCGGGATCATGAACACGCCACCTTTTATCAGCAGCGACATGACGTCCATTCCCTTAGCACCACCCGATGCTAGCCCAATCGACTGCTGAGCGGCAGATGCCTCTGCCTCCAACGCGGTCAGAGTCGATTCAGGCACTTGCCCACACGCTAGTCCTGCAACGAGCATGCTCGTCGCCAGACAGCCCCAAAACGCTCCTGATCTCAAATTCCTCCTCGGTAAGTCATTCATGAAAAACACCTGATGTCGAGGTCGTACCTTTCGTTCTTTTGGATGACAATGCTTTTTCATGAAGCAACTTCTCGTTCTCGGTTGACGATCCGATCCAATGGCGCAACTTGCGATCCCTAATTCTTAGTTTTGTTCTATATCTTCGTCTGCCGTGTAGGATATTGCAAATAGCTCTAGTTCCTCAGCTGCCGACTGGGTTCGGATGCGTTGCAACCGCCCCTTTTTTTCGGCTAGCCGAATCCAAAGCCTCATTTCTTCTTCTCGGCCCTCCGTTATGGAACGATCCCACTTATCCTTAGGATCAACAAATGCCAGGTGCGTTGCCCCAATGGACAAAACGTGTTCCTCCGTAGACTGATTGGGCTCAGGACGTTGACATCGAAAAGGAATATCCAAATCATCCCAAGTTCCGAGGACAACAATTTGCGAATCCGACGGGATGGTGCCATCGGAGAAAAGGCGAATCATCTCCGATCCCCAAGGAATCTTACTATCCAAGTCCTCAGGATGGATCCTATTCCCTCCATCCTGAACCGACGCGTACTCGAGAGACACCAGCCAACGATTGTCGCAGGTCGGCCAAGCGACGCTCAACAACCAACCAATCGATCCAACGATCAGCCACACTGGAAGACCGACCCAACGATTCATACCCTGCACCATGAACGCAATGCCAGCAACGGCCGCAGGTGCGAACAACACAATCGATGGAGCCCACCATCGATCCGCTCGGTGAAGGTACAAAGCAATCCACAGATACAGCACGAATCCCCCAAAACTCATCCATCGAGTCAACGACGAAGTCGCGACAAAAAATCCCACGAGACAACAGGCTATCCATGGAATGGAATGCAAGGCTGAGAAGCCTACGAAACGGGCTAACGAATCCACTGCGAGGTAATCCGACTGTGCAGTCTCCCTCATGAAGCCGTATACCCAATAAACAACAGGAAGAATGCATAGGAAGCGACTGAACTGAATTCCTCGCTCGAACTCGTACCCCTTGGTCGTCAGATGGATCGCAGCAAGGAGATAACTACCAATCATCCCCTCGTATCGCCCTAGTCGAATCAATTCAAAGAGACTCGGCGTAGTCGCGAGAAGGAACCAACAGAGGAGTGAAGGCAAAACACCAAAACGTTGTTTCGAATCCTGGTAAAGAAGGAGGAAGCCTACCCAGGTAATGGCCGCAAAAATGAATTTGATTGGGAGCAGTAACTTCAGGTAGACCGGTACGCCTAAATCCTTGTCCATCCATGGCAACGCCTCGTACTGCTCGTTTGAAAACCTTCGAGACGGTAGTTTTTGGCCCCCGAAAAGCGAAGCAGCATAGAAGTGAATCTCTAAACAGTCTTGAATCCTCCGAGAAATCAAAGCCGTATCGTCCGTTCCATCGACTCGATGAACGATTGGGGACCAGACTTTTTTTCGAACTTCGATATCGACGGTCGGAACCAGAGAACCGATCAATTGAAAAAGAAATAGCGACAAGATCGCGATGCTGAAAATCCCAACGAGCCGTCGCCTCCATGATTCATGAAACGACCCGTCTACTTCATCACTCTGTATAGACGGTCTATCGGAACGGACCTCGCCGCTGGTTTGCGTTTCTCGCTTCGAAGTGCGCATCAGAATCGATGTGCGCATTCGGATCCATGAGAGTGCCAATAAAAGAATGAGCACCAACCAAAGGATGGTTGATTCCAATTCTTGCGATGGAGCAGCGATCAAACAGACCATGCATACGAGGGTGATGGACACGAATCCAATCAATAAGGAAACGCAGTAAAGGCTGATTCGATCCAGATGCTGATCACGTCCCTCGATCGCCAGTATTTGTCTACCGAGGAGCGTACTGAAGATCAACACGAAAAATCCCTTGGCCAAAAACCAAAACCGATCGGAGACTCCCACTGCGTTTGTCCCTTCCGTCCAGATTTGCCATATTGCTTCGGGAGTCCCCAACAGGGCCAGGACATAATCGAATCGAGACAGCGAAAGCGATTCGCCGCTAAGTCCCCTCACTGGAAGACAAGGAAACAGAAGCATCGCTCCTGCGATCAAAGCCGCCAGAACCATACCAAGAAATCGGTTTACTGGTCTGTTCCAGTTCATTCCTAGATCCCATCGCAAGGGTCTGAACGATTCATCTCATTAACAAGGTCCGAAATCGTATCCATTTTCATATCGGCTGCCATGAGAAATAACTCGGATTCCACTCTTTGGGGCCCCTCTTTCAACATCGTCCGCATGCTCGACCGCAACCGCATTTCCACCGCATGCAATCGCGGTAAATGAAAATAGCCCACCAAGCTACCAGAACGATCCAGGCTCACCGATGAATCGACTGCGAATGGCAACAAGACAACAGATATGCCTTCGCATGGAGGTACAAAAAAACGAAAGCAAATACCCTCGACAGAATAGAATCCCGAAGCACTTGTAAGACAGCAGAATCAACGCTGGTGCGCGTGGCCCCCCACGAATCTCACGGGTGAGGCACGAACTCCACAGAGTGAGACCGCACCCACCACGGGAAACAACTTGCAGTCGCCAAATCGAGAAGAGCGGAATAATGAGCGGGATCCTCAAAACAGGCACAATCCGGTTCGAGTCTCCCGGCCAGATTCCCCTAGGCTTGGTTGTCGGAATGGATGCTCCGGAACGATTTCGAATTCGCTATTTGAAATGCGTATCCCCCGATCGAACGGGGCTCTCTCTCTCAAATTCCCACAACCGGCCATTCTTCGATCGAGACGTGCGGCAACAGCCGTTTTCGTCTCTCCAAAGACTAAATCCCCTCCCAACCGGCATTTCTGGAAAAAAACGAATGCTTTGCCCATGTCGTTCAGAATGTGGTATTTTTGTGTCATGAACAAAAAACCCCTCTCAGGCATCTTCACTCCGAACATTACTCCCCTCGATGTGCACGGGAATCTGGATGAGGACAAACTTCGTCGATACGTCGATTGGTTGATCGATCGAGGTGTTCACGGCTTGTATCCAAATGGAAGTACAGGCGAGTTTGTTCGATTCACACCTGTGGAGCGGAAACGGGTCATCCAGGTTGTTGCTGATCAAACAGCGGGTCGCGTTCCCATCCTCGCGGGAGCAGCAGAAGCGAATGTGGAAGAGACCGTTCGAGCCTGTGATACGTATGGAGAGTTAGGCTGCCGTGCTGTGGCGATCGTCGCACCGTTTTACTACCGGTTGGCTCCGGATGGAGTGTATGCGTACTTCAAGGAAATTGCCGATCGAGTTCATGTGGATGTCACCCTGTACAACATCCCTCTGTTCGCCTCTCCCATCGATGTCGCAACGGTAAAACGATTGGCAGAGGAATGCCCGAGAATTGTCGGAATCAAAGACAGCTCTGGAGACATTCCACACATGATGCGAATGATCTCGGAAGTGAGGCCGATTCGCAGTGACTTCTTCTTCCTGACCGGGTGGGATGCGTCTCTCGTTCCTATGCTCATGATTGGCGCCGACGGCGGAACGAACGCCACAAGCGGAGTCGTTCCTGAGTTGACGAAGGCGATCTACGACGCATGCAGGGCAAAGGATTGGGACCTCGCCATGAAATTACAATACCAACTCTTGCCCCTATTCGACGCGATGATAACTACCGCTGAATTCCCCGAGGGTTTTCGTCGAGGTGCCAAGATCCGTGGCTGGAATCTGGGAGAGTCGCGCACCCCCCTCACCCCACAGCAATCAACATCCGCGGATAAAGCCCAAGCACGAATCCAGGAACTACTATCTCAATTCAACTTTATCGATACGAAGGGGACTGCACCTGGACTACCGGTGGATGATTCGTTGATTCATCGAATCGTTTCAGAGGTACTGCAACAACTGAAAACAAACTAACATCCTCTGAGCCAAGAATCCCTCGCTTTCTTCGGTGCAGAATCATGCAGGAGCACCCATGAATAGCGAATTGATCTCGAGTCGAAATCGAGGAATGGGACTTCTGTTAGTTTGCCTTGCGGTGTGGTTGCTCGCATCCTACACATGGCAGGGAAATGAAAATCCTGCAAACGCACTCGAGCAGACCGGCTTTGTCGTCGATCTCAATCTCGCGTCGGAATCCGAACTGAGCTTGCTACCCGGTGTCGGACCGAAAACCGCCAAGGACATCGTTGCGTATCGCAACCGGGTGGGTAAATTCCAAAGTGTTGACCAACTCAAACAAATACCGGGAATTAAGAAAGCTCGCTTTGATGCGATGTCCCCTTATGTGACAGTCGGCCTCCAGGATTGAAAGACAGTCGCAACTCCATCTCCCCATTTCTCCCACCGCGCCTGTCAGCTTGAATCGAGCATAAATTTATTCAACATTCCGACGTGAACTCGAAGGCGAAATGATCTCATGCGATAAAACCGGTTGATCACCAAGCAATCAACAAGGCATAAAAACCGAGCCTGCAAATGCGTTTTTTTATTAGCGGAGCGTGATTTCACTTCTTCTGTCACCCTTCGTAATCAGCCGTCCAGTATCATCAGGGATCAGGTAGGACAAACCACTTTTCACTCGAATTCAACCTATGATGCCAGCACGTTTCCTGAACACGATTGTTTGTGTCGCTGTTGCGACTTTATTTGGAAGCTCGACTGAATTCTCCGCTGCCCAAGGAAACCGACCGCCAAGTTTCATTGTCGTGCTGAGCGACGACATGGGCTACTCGGACCTCGGATGCTACGGAGGAGAGATTCGCACTCCGAACCTAGACTCCCTCGCCCAAAATGGCCTGCGCTTCACGCAATTCTACAACACGGCGAGATGCTGCCCGACTCGTGCTAGTTTGCTCAGTGGACTTTACCCGCACCAGGCAGGTATTGGTCATATGATGGACGACAAGAAGAAACCGGGATACACCGGAAATCTGAACACAAGCTGCAGAACGATCGCAGAGGTTTTGAAACCCGCCGGCTACCGAAATTACGCAACGGGTAAATGGCATGTCACAAGACATGCTACCGCTGAGGGCCCTAAGCATAATTGGCCGCTTCAAAGAGGATTCGATCGTTTCTACGGAACCATCCACGGAGCAGGCAGTTTTTACGACCCCTCGTCGCTCGTGCGGGATGACAATATGATTTCGCCCTATGCTGATCCTGACTACAAACCGAAAACCTATTATTACACGGATGCGATTGCCGATCATGCTGTCCGATATCTAGCGGAACACGCGAGAGACCATTCCGACCAACCCTTCTTTCTATATGTTGCCTTTACTGCGGCCCACTGGCCGATGCATGCTCTTCCTGACGACATCGCTAGATATAAAGGAATGTACGATGGTGGATATGAGGAGATTCGTCGCACGAGGTTCGCAAAGTCCTCGAAACTTGGAGTCATCGACTCGACTCAGAGGATGACCACGGGAGCCAAATCCTGGAGCGATGTAGACAACAAGCCGTGGGAGGCCGCCTGCATGGAAGTCTATGCCGCGATGGTCGATCGCATGGATCAAGGCATCGGCAAGATGATTCAGGAATTAAAGCGTACAGGACAACTGGAAAACACTTTGATTTTCTACCTTCAAGACAACGGCGGATGCGCAGAAAACATTGGAAGAACAGGCAATAAACAACATCCGAATATACCTCGCCCCTTGAGTCCTCCGATGGAACCCATGAAGAATACGGAGTTCGCTGCTGCTGGGAGCACTCCCAGCCAAACGCGTGACGGATACCCTGTCCGTATGGGTAATCAAGTGATGCCAGGGCCCGATGATACCTACATTGCCTATGGTGAAGGTTGGGCTAACGTCAGCAATACTCCCTTTCGGGAATACAAACACTGGGTTCACGAGGGGGGAATCAGCACCCCCCTCATCGCGCATTGGCCGCGAGGGATCTCCTCCAAAGGGGAACTGCGAAACCAGCCCGGCCACCTCATCGATATCGCTGCCACATGTCTTGATTTATCCGGAGCGCAGTATCCAACGTCCGCAACGCCGCTCGAGGGCCGAAGCCTCAGACCTGCATTTGCGAATCGTCCGATTGAGAGGGAAGCGATTTTTTGGGAGCATGAAGGAAATCGCGCTGTTCGGAAAGGGGATTGGAAACTCGTTGCAAAGCATGCTCAGGATTGGGAACTCTACAACATCGCCAAGGATCGAGTGGAATCGAACAATCTCGCTGCATCCCAACCCGAGATCGTCGACGAATTGAGAAAACGCTACGATGCCTATGCATCCCGCACCGGCGTGGAGTCATGGCCTGTACGAAACAATGAGTAAAATGGACGAACCCAATCATTGCCCATTCGGCTCGATCGATTCAAACGCGTCCACCGAAGAGGGATCCGCGATGCCCCATCGGGCCTATCGTTGCGAACCGTTGGACTGAACAGGACCCGACTGCGCCGCCTCGAACCTACGCAACGCAGCGATACTTTTCGCTCAAACGAAATGCATTCCTCGATCCCCAATACGTAACAAAACAAACCCTCGCAAACTATCGGCGATTTGCCCATGTTTCGACGCGTGCTGCTGCGTGCCCAGCGACAACACCAGAGAGGTACAAGGGGAAAGAGGCTGCGGGAGCAAACGCACCTGCTGCGTTGCCAGCATAAGTACCATAGGCTGGGTACAAGATGTGCCTGGCCTCACGGCGAAGACTGAGATCGTCCGAGCTATCCGAATAAGCCAGGACATCGTTCGTTGCAACCCTCTCGTGCCATAACGGAACCAGAGGCAAAGCGTACGATGCTGCATAGGTTCCTGGATATCGTCGATTCGAAAAGTCCTTTGCGTGAGCCGCCTCATGGAGAGCGATGGACGGCACGTCGCTATACAGATGGATCGTTGCCGTATAGGGATTGTAGTGGTCTCCACCAAAAAGTCTCCCAGGGAAAACCGTTTCCCCCAGCGTTGCAACAGCTCCAAAGGTATACCTCCAGGGCCAAGCAATCGAGGTGTTTTTCGTCAAGCGTTTCCAATCATCGAAGGGCCGATATTGATTCAAACGGACTTTGACATCATGCAGCCCATTGGCGCTCAGATACTCTTCAAGTGACTGCTCGGTCTGTTCCGAGATCTTGTGGGACTCGACTCGACGGTCCCAAAAAAGAATTTTCGATGGGACTCCCCATATCCAACCAAACCCATCGATGAGGAGCTTCGGTTCCCCCCGCTCGATGACCGGCTCCTGCTCCGCGATCAGGTTACCTGGCAGGTTGTAGCGAACACGCTGGATAGACTGTGGCTTTAGAACTCCACAGCCACAAAAGACCAATACTGTCTGTAGCAACAGGAACCGCAGCGTCGTACCTGGAAGACATTTACAAAGCTGGAAACGGCTAGAAGGCTGCGTCGATCGCGCGACTGCACTCTGGCCTATCGACGTTCCACGATCGGGTGGAGATGATTTTCC
Source organism: Pirellula sp. (assembly GCA_040396935.1). Lineage (GTDB taxonomy): Bacteria > Planctomycetota > Planctomycetia > Pirellulales > Pirellulaceae > JBKCUI01. The sequence continues at coordinate 2,375 of JBBAXA010000092.1, read as the reverse complement.
ATCCAGGCTCTTTCGATGGCGTAACCGAAGAGGCTTACGGAGTGATCGATAGATTTTCACCACCAAGGAATGAGTCCAGCTCAAGCTATTTGCTACCCTTGATCAAAATGGGAACCGCTAACAGTTTTTTCTTTTGCTTCTCTGGAAATGGTAATGGCTGGAAGGCCGATGCCGACACGACATCTGGAAGGGGCTGGATCCACGGCTGGTTAAAAGCATACCGAACGTTGTCACGTTCCGAGTTTGTTTTCCAACCCTCTGGCAATTCCAAGATCGCTGCGAGTTGCGGATATTGAGTCAATTCCCGTAGATGATCCACGAGTATCCTACGAACCTCTAAGATCGTTCTGGGTTTCGAGTGGATATCGATATGTTTTGATTCGACCATAATCTCGCTGGCAACATCATCCATCATCGCGCTCTCAATATCCACCACACCATCGCTCGGCGGCTCCTCTTTACCGAACCAATTCGATTTCGAAATCACACCGATGATGTTGTGATACAACACCCATGGAGCCCTCGGAGCTCGCAGCATGGTCGGAAAGATCGGAGACTCTGGACTGAGGGAATCGATGCTGGTCGTCGTTGTCAGCAGTTCTGTGTTGCGAAAAGTACCGGGGTTCTGGCGAATCAGGGAATTGCCAACATCGGTAATGCTATTTGGTAATTTGATCAGTTTCTTTCCCAGCCATCGAGTCGCATCATTCGCATAATCGCTACCTCGGTGCGGAGTCCCAATGGTAACAACGCGTTTGATCGAAGGGTTGGGATGAAAGAATAGAGCTGCCGCCAAGCGTTGTAATTCGGTGTCGTCACCATGTAGCGCATTGAATGGTTTATCGCTCAAAATCCTCCAAAACTCTTCACCGCTATCGATCGTTTGCATACGTGAAATCAAACCACCCATGCTATGACCGACCAAAACAATGTTATCAAGTACCGGATACTGTAGTTTCGGATCGAGAGATTGCCTCAGTTCGTGAAGATCGCTACGCATCTGGGTTGCGCTAACCCAAAATGGCTGCCCGGTAGGATACTGATAGAACCAGAACTGGTAGTTCCGACGAAGCTCTTGAAATGATCGCAGGTCATTGAACATAGGCATCCAGGTCAGCGGACTCGACCAAAGACCGTGAACCATAACAACTGGAACACGGTTTGGATCGAACGGCTCCAACATGTAGACTCCTCGCAATTTTTCCGTTCGACTCGGATCGATAAACCCGAGGGTACTGTTGGTCTGCTCCCGGAATTTCGGATTGTCTAGAAAATACGCCAAGGGCGTGCTGAGATCGGACTGCAGCGGAACCAATCTCGAATTGAGCTGGATATCCGTGGAATCCAAAGGGTCATGTAATTCGAGGACGCAGGGGTGGCGATGCTGACTATCGCGAACGGTATGAAGCGTGGGAGAGGTGACGCGAAGCAGTGCAGTCACTGGAAACGACAATCCCTCTGGATAATAACGCTCGGTAGGAACCGAATCCGTGCGCGGTCTCCTCACAGCGATCATCGGAACCCCCACTCCGTAGCTCACGTTGGCCGCTTCGAATCCCTTGACGCGATAATCGCTGCAGAACGACAAATGATCGAAATCGCCATCCTGCCATGATCCCCTGGACACAACCTGCACATCGTAGTCCTTCATCAGAGTCTTTATTCGATAACTATTGCCTGGTTTTAGCTGCCCCTGCTTGCTCACCAAACGCAGCGTCGCCTCAAGCGATGTGTTGTATAGATCGCATGCACCGCGAAATTGTGGGTCGTAGGGATTTCGTGCGATATCTAGATCAGGACAAAACAGATACAAATACGCATTACTCACGGCGACACTGTACATGTCCAAAGCATTCGCATCGTCCCCCGAAGCTTCCGATTTCCGCCCGATAATGTACGCCAACTCCGAAATCGCATAAACCTTCTCAGCACCCTTCTCGTCGGTCACCAGTTCCTGGAGCCGAATCAAACATTCCTCAGGATCCCTTTTGTACGTATCTTGCAACGCATAATGACGGATGAGAGAGTGTGTTCGCGCCGTGACCTCGGGCCCGTTTCGAGACGAAAGATTTAGCGTTTCCGTGAGTGGATTGAACGGGTTCGAACGCATTTGAACGTAGCGTTGATTCGCACATCCCAACGAAAAGAGAAACAAACATGCAACGATCAGAAATCGCAAAAGCGCAGGCCCACTCTCCGCCTCCCCATTCCAGAGGTTTTTCTGATGCGATCCTCGAGTCATCAACAAAGCCTGCGTTCTCCCATTCGGTTTCGAAACCCAGGTTTACTAGCAAGCAGAGCGTAAGGAATGCAATGTCAACTGAATCAAACAATCGCTAGCATTCCGCGCGAAAAATCTGTAAATGCAATTGGAA
>JBBAXA010000091.1:0-15308 GCA_040396935.1 Pirellula sp. | reverse complement strand
GGTGGGATTTGAATTTCGAGTTCGTCGGGACGTTCCTCGAATTGCTGGGAGGCGAGAGATTCGTATGCGTTGATTCTCGCTTTATTCTTGGCTTGACGTGCTCGGGGCGACATTCGAATCCATTCCAGCTCTTTTTCGAGAGTCTTCTGCCGGGCTGCGGCCGCTTTCTGTTCGATCGCGAGACGCTTTTGTTTTTGTTCGAGCCAAGATGTGTAGTTACCCTCGAAGGGATAACCAGATCCCCGATCCAATTCCAAAATCCATTGGGCGACGTTATCCAGAAAGTACCGATCGTGGGTCACGGCAACCACCGTACCGGGATACTGAGCTAAATGCTGCTCTAGCCAATGAATAGCCTCTGCGTCCAGGTGGTTGGTCGGTTCGTCGAGCAAGAGGAGATCGGGCTGCTGGATCAGCAGTTTACAAAGAGCCACTCTTCTCCGCTCACCACCGGAGAGTTTGCTAACATCTGCGTCTCCGGGTGGTAGATTCATGACCGCCATCGAGTGCTCGACCTGGCGGTCGAGATCCCAAAGATTTTGTGCATCGATTACATCCTGGAGTTTTGCCATCTCGTCGCATAGCTTTTCCATTTGCTTATCATCGGTGATCTCCCCCAAGAGGTTGGATATTTCATGAAAGCGATCCATGACCTTTCGGCGGGGAGCGACAGCCTCTTCGACGTTGCCTTGGACATCTTTTGCAGGGTTCAACTGTGGCTCTTGCGATAGATATCCTGCAACAAAGCCATTGCTGAGTCGTGCGACACCGTCGAAATGGGTATCGACTCCTGCCATAATCCGCAGGAGAGTACTCTTTCCGGCACCGTTCGAACCTAAAACGCCGATCTTAGCGCCTGGGTAAAAAGCAAGCCAAACATCCTTCAACACTTCTTTTTGACCATGGCGTTTGGTCAGATGTTCCATTTGGAATATGTATTGTCGATTCATTGAATGTCTTTATTCCCACTCGATCGTTGCAGGGGGTTTACTGCTGATGTCGTAACATACGCGATTCACACCGCGCACTTCATTGATGATACGTGTCGATATTTTTGCTAGCAGATCGTAAGGGAGATGACTCCAATCGGCCGTCATGAAATCGTCGGTATTGACGCACCGAACTGCAACGGCGCGTTCGTACGTTCTGGCATCCCCCATCACTCCCACACTTTGCGACTCTAGCAAGACAGCAAATGCCTGAGATGTTTGACGATAAAGATTGGCATTCTTGATTTCGCTGACAACAATCTCGTCGGCTTCCCGGAGGATATCTAATTTTTCGCAAGTAACCTCACCGAGGCAACGGACGGCTAGACCGGGGCCCGGGAATGGATGCCGCCAAACGAGATGTTCAGGCAGGCCCAACTCGAGGCCTAGTTTTCGCACTTCATCCTTGAAGAGATCTCGCAACGGCTCGATCAGTTCAAAACCGAGCTGATCGGGTAGTCCGCCGACGTTGTGATGCAGTTTGATGGTTGCAGCAGGGCCATCCGGGGCAGCGCCGCTTTCGATCACATCCGGGTAAAGCGTTCCCTGAGCCAGGTACTTTGCACCATTGATCTTGGCTGCCTCCTCCTTGAAACAGTCGATAAATGCATGCCCTATGCGACGTCGCTTTTCCTGGGGATCCTTGATCCCAGACAAGTCGGAAAGGAATCGTCGGCTAGCATCGACAACACGTAAATCCGCTTTGAAATGATTGGTGAACTCTGAGATAACAGCCGATTGCTCGTCTTTTCTCAAGAGTCCGTTGTCGATCAGAATGCAGGTCAATTGGGAACCGATCGCTTTGTACAAAAGAGCTGCGGTCACCGATGAGTCGACTCCCCCAGAAAGGCCACAGATGACACGATCTTCTCCAACGACCGTCCGAATGTATTCGATCGACTGCGACACAAAGTCACTCAGGTGCCAACGACCTTCGCAATGGGCAATGTTGTAGAGGAAATTATGGATCAGTGTACTTCCCAGGGATGTATGCGAGACTTCGGGGTGGAATTGAAGCCCATAAATTGGAAGTTCCTTGTGCCTAACAGCAGCAAAAGGACAGGTCGGCGTAGAGGCCAATGCTTCAAAGTCGGTTGCAATATCCCTTACTTGGTCACCATGACTCATCCAAACGTCGATTTCGTGAGGGAAGCCAGCAAAAAGTCTTTCCATCGACTGGATATGCAATCGGGCTCGCCCAAACTCCCGGCGTTCGCAACTTTCTACCCGACCTCCTAGCGCTTGCGAGGCAAGCTGCATTCCGTAGCAAATACCGAGAACCGGAATGCCTAGTCGAAATATTCTGGGATCGCAACGAGGAGCCCCTGTTTCATACACGCTCGCAGGCCCACCCGAGAGAACGATCGCCGCCGGTTTGCGTGCGGAAATGGTCTCCGCCGAGATATCATGCCTGACAATTTCGCAATAGACATTCTGCTCGCGAATTCGTCGTGCGATCAACTGAGCATACTGCGAACCAAAATCCAACACCAAGACACGTTCACCCAGCAGTTCAGGTGCTGTGTGCGTGGTGATTGCCTGCGTACGAGAATTGGCTACCGAAGCATGACTGCTGGTTACCGAGTTGTTCATGAGGTCGGTGGGAGTGCCGCGAGATGGCATGCGATGAGTTCCGAAGGAAACGCAAAATTATAGCGATAGGAGTTGGTATCGCTACCGTGAATTCCGCGTCGCAGTCTTTTGTGGCTTTTTGCCGGTTTGCCAACGTTTCTTCCCTTGCTCTCTAGCCTTCTGTTGCGGGAAGATAATGGTTTGTATTGGACCGAACGATCCTAGGTTCGCTTCGTCGCACGCAGCGAGAGATCGGGGTTTCGAGGAAATTTGCGGGAATGGACCTGCATCTGGAACTCGGCTGGGTCCCCGTCAACTGCTTTGAAAGCTGGATGCAATTAGACGATCGACTGAACAGATCCAGGTATCCCTACATGAAAATCCGCAGCGTTCTCAGGGGAGTAGGTCATTGAGTCACCTAGAGGTCTTCGAACCACCTTGGTACCTCCGAAATGGTCATCTACAGACTCTGATCACAGGTTTCTACAAGCCCAAACGTAGTCTTCCTGGCACCATTGAGCATGTGGTACCGATCGATCCTTTCGGGGCTCTTTTGATCCATGAAAACCGCCCGCCGTTGGACAAATGGGTTCAGAGACAAAGTGCGGTCTTCCTGCTTCACGGATTGGGGTCATCGCATCGGGGGACGTACATGACTCATATGGCCGCACGTTTCCTGGAATTAGGGTGGCGGGTTTTCCGTTTTGATTTACCCGGTGCTGGAGATTCCTTTCGGTATACGCTCTTGCCTCCTCACGGCGCTTGCTCCGACCTCATCTGGCGCGCGTTGCAGCACCTGACCGAAACGTTGCAGATCCAATCATGGCGAGCAGCCGGAGTCTCACTCGGCGCAAATATCTTGTTGAAGATACTCGCGACAAAGAGGGAACAAATCGATTCGAATGCTACCTCTCAAAGCATTTGCATCCAGAAAGCGGTGGCTGTCGCTCCCCCCATCGATCTGGCAGCATGCTGCGAAAATATGGAACGGGGTTTCAATCGAATCTACGGACGCTACTTCTTGAGATCCTTGAGGCGACAGACCAAGATTCGTGCTGAAATTTGGGATGCCTGGCGAGAGCGACTGAGAGTCGCATCCTTCGCATCCATTCGTCGCTTCGATGAAACCGTCACAGCTCCACTTGCAGGATTCGAGGGAGCCGATGCCTACTATGCGGCGGGTTCTTCCAAAGAAGAGCTACCCTGGATTCGTACTCCTACGATCTTGTTGATCGATCGACATGATCCGATCGTCCCCCGATGGATTTTTGAGGATGTCGCGTGGTCTACCGATACCTCTCTGGTTGAGACACAGCATGGTGGACACGTGGGCTATCTACACAAGGACTCCTATCGCCGATTCGAGAGATGGGCCGATTTGTGGATCGTCGATGAACTGCTCAGGTCCTAGGCTGGGGAAATGGGCCTAGGTTCGGCGTTCCAACGCTGGAAAACTCTGCAATCTCAAATCGTTGACTTGAAACTCGACGATTCCGCTTTGTCATCGGGTTCCGTGATCAGTCTGGCAGTTCGATTGCGAGTCACATAGTTCCAAAACCATTGAAACAAAACCAAAACGCGATTCTCGAATCGAGCGAGGTAAAGAATATGGACAAAGAGCCACGCGAGCCAGGCGATCTTTCCCGTCAGTTTGATTCGCCCCGATTCGACGATGGCATGCGATCGACCAATCGTCGCCATATTCCCTTTGTCCCAATACTGAAAAGGTCGGTTGTCAGCGTAGCCACAGGCAAGATTCCTGACTCTCTTGCCAACATAATCCCCTTGCTGGATAGCCACAGGCGCCACGCCAGGTAGAGATTTACCATCGGCAGTCGGAAAGTTCGCGAGGTCCCCGATCACAAAAACATTCGCCTGCCCGTCGATGTTGCAATACGGATCGACTATGATCCGTCCGCTTCGGTCTAACTTGTTCTCGATGCCGTAGGCATGGGCGAGCGTGGTTCCGAGAGGTGAGGCCTTGACACCCGCAGCCCAGATGACTGTTTCGGATGGGATTGTACTCGTCGTTCCTTGACGGTTTATTGCTACATGCGTTGGATGGATCTCGACGACACGAGATTCGCTGAGGATCTCCACTCCGAGTCCCTGGAGATCATTGCGAGCACGGATTGACAACGATTCATGGTATTTATCTAAAACGTGTCGGCTGCTCTCGATGAGAATGACTCGAGCTGTGGTGGGATCGATCGATCGAAAATCCGATCTCAATGTCTGATGCGCCAATTCAGCAATAGCGCCCGCCATCTCAACCCCCGTGGGTCCCCCCCCAACGACAATGAATGTCATCAAACGGCAAATCGTTTCCGGACATTGGCTATTCTCGGCTCTTTCGAATGCAGACAGTACTTTTCGTCGAATGACTGTAGCGTCCTCAATGGTTTTGAGTCCTGGAGCCACCGGCTTCCAATCGTCATCCCGTCCAAAGTAGTAGTGGGTTGAACCGGTTGCTACAACAAGATAATCGAAAGGTATGGCTGTCCCATCCTGCAGTACTACGGTCGACGCACTTTTGTCGAACTGCTCGACGGTCCCCATCAGTACCTGTGTGTTCTTTTGACTTCTAAAGATACTTCGCAGAGGAGCGGCAATGTTAGCTGGGGACAAACCACCGGTAGCTACTTGATAGAGTAGAGGCTGAAACAAGTGAAAATTTCTTTTGTCGATCAGAGTGACGGAGACACGAGCCCGCCGAAGAGCCTTGGCGCACATCATCCCACCAAAACCGCCTCCGAGAATCACGACACGCGGTGTTTGCTCAGGCTTCATAAACTAATCTTTGGGATCAGAACGGGGATTTACCATGACGGTGTCTTCATGCTCGTAACCGGGCGCGCAACAGCACAACAATCGAAGAGGTTGGGTCGTATGATTGAGAATGGAATGAATTGTACCCGGCGGTATTGCGATGGCATCTCCTGGGTCTACGACGAAGACTTCGGTTCCCAGATACATCGTTCCCGAACCCTCCAGGATATAATAGATTTCCTCGGATTGCGGATGATAGTGTGAGAGCGTTTGGACCTGGGGCGGAATGGTCGCCTCGGCCAAGCTTTGATTGCGAATCGATGAATTTCGATGGGCGAGTAATTCACGAATCATCGATCCATCTTTTGTAATAAATGGCTCGCAGTGTTGGAGGGAAATTCTGTGATTTATTCGCATTACCGCTGGAGTGATCAAAGGAGTAGCAGGCATTCCCATGGATCGGGTCGTCGATTATAGTGAATAAAACTTTTTTTATACGGACACATCGAAACTATGCGGCAGTTTATTTCCCTCCCGATAGGCATTACGATTCCCCAGCCGTTGTAGGCTTTAGGGGTGCGACCGCAGATAAAGGGATAGCACTGAACAACCCCTGAAGCCGAAAGGCTTTAGGGGTTTTTTATTGGACCCATAGAAACTACTAGTTTTACAACGATTACCATGGCCAACCGATCGATTCTTATCTACGACACAACGCTGCGCGATGGAACGCAAGGGGAAGGGGTAAGTCTGTCCCTGCAGGACAAGCTCAACATCACGGAACGTCTTGCGGAAATCGGAATCGATATGATCGAGGGAGGCTATCCTCTCTCGAACGAAAAGGACACGATGTTTTTTCAACGAGTCAAGAGCTTGCGATTGGGAGAAAGCAAGATCGCTGCATTTGGCATGACGCGGCGGCGAGGCGTGAAGGCAGCGGACGACCCCGGCATGAAAGCCCTATTACAGGCGGAAACGCCTGTCATTACGATCGTCGGCAAATCGTGGGATTTTCATGCTACCAATGTCCTCGGAGTGTCTCTTCAGGAGAATATCGATATGATTGCCGAGAGTGTCGAATACTTGTCGAACCATAGCCAAATTGTCTACGATGCAGAACACTTCTTCGATGGATATAAAGCCAATCCAAAGTATGCATTGCAAGCGATCGAAGCGGCTGCCCGCGCAGGAGCGAAGTGGATCGTATTCTGTGATACCAATGGAGGGACATTACCTGAGGAAGTGGCGGCTACTGTAGCCGATGCGAAACTCCATCTGGCTACTTTTCCTGTCCGCTTAGGTATTCATTGTCACAATGATGGGGATCTCGCGACTGCGAATTCTCTCGCTGCGATCGACGCTGGGTGCGAACAGGTACAAGGAACGATCAACGGGATCGGAGAAAGATGTGGCAATGCGGATTTAGTGACCGTCATGGCAAATCTTCAATTTAAAAAAAAGGGCTATGATGTCCTCCATGGCCGGTCGCTCGAACATTTGACGGAGTTGTCTCGTTATGTCTATGAAACAGCCAACCTTCAGTTGCGGAGCGGTCAACCCTTCGTAGGTAAGAGCGCGTTTGCTCATAAGGGTGGAATGCACGTACATGCCGTTAACAAGTACGCGCACACCTACGAACACATGGATCCTGTACTCGTAGGGAACGAACGACGAATCCTCGTCAGTGAATTGTCAGGACGGTCTAACATCGCAGCGCTCACACACGAACAGAAACTTCCTGACGACCGAGAGACTTTGGACAGAATCCTGGCCGAAGTTGTTTCGAAGGAGAACCAGGGTTATCAATTTGAAGCTGCAGAAGGTTCCTTCGATCTGCTTGTCAAACGTTGTACGGGAACGTATCACCCGCACTTTCAAACCATTAAATATCAAGTTCTAGCGGGTGATATCGAAGCCCAAAGCGAACATGCCTATGCGGAAGCCATACTCAAGGTTCAAGTGCACGACGTAACCATGGTCGAGGCAGCCGAAGGCCATGGACCCGTCAATGCGATGGACGCTGCTTTGCGTAAATCGTTGTTGCCGTTCTATCCCCAACTGGATTCGATGCGGTTGGTGGATTTCAAAGTACGGGTTGTCAATGGAGAAGCTGGTACGGCGGCTCGAATTCGAGTCAATATCGAAAGCTCCGATGACCATACCACTTGGAGAACGATAGGTGTCAGTGAAAATATTATCGAGGCGAGCTGGCACGCATTAGTCGATGCGGTGGAGTATAAGTTGCACCGCGCCCTCGACACGCCGAATTGAACGGTACTCCAAGCCAGGTCTTTTTTGATTCTCAAACGCAATTAGATTTACTGGTTTCGGTACGAGACTGCACCGATGTTTTGTAACGGTTGTAAGGAAGGATGCGGTTGCGCCAGCAGATAATCGAAAATCCTCAGAGGATTGCGTCTTCCGTCGAGCGAATTGGCTGAGACGGCCCAGTTTCAACCTAGGTTGTGACGTCCATTCGTTGCGGAATCCCTGGTTATGCTACCGAACTTACTCACCATCCACCCGCTGACCCTGCTGCCCAACCAGGCGGTGAATTTCGATGTTTTGGTCTGGGATGACCAATCTCGAACGGCTGTCAAGTTTTTAGAGGCCGATCAGAAATTAAGCAAATCCAAGTTCGATTGCATCGCAATGCGCGATGGTCAGAAATGCTACATCGAGCTCCGCGATAACGAATCCTATCGCGAATACCTGTATCGGGGACTGATGCAAGCGGAAGTGGACCAGAGAATTCCGGCTGCTCTCAAACTCACACTGCTGCTGGAGTATCTTCGTTTCAAGCTCCAGGATGCATTCGATTCCAGTAGTTTGTCGACTTGGATCGATTCAGCTTATGAAATAGCTCATGTATTGTCCGAGCGTCTTACCAACCCAGAGAAGGTTGGCAGAGATATTCTAGGATCCCTCCGGAAAGATGGGGCTTTCGCAACACATGCTTTCAATACGGGGATTTATTGCTACCTACTAACTCGACGATTGACGCTCTGCTCGACCGATACGATTGAGTTTACTGTCGGCGGAATCCTGCATGATGTTGGCAAACTCGGATGGGATGAGGATTATCCGGATCAAATCTATGCGCCCGAGGGCTACCTCGATGCTAATTCGAGTATTTCGCAACGCAGCCATCCACTCAACGGATTTCGTCGGTTGGCCTATCATCCGAAAATGACGCATCCTTTGTTGATGTCGATTTACCAGCATCACGAACGTCAGGATGGACGTGGATTTCCCGTTGGAATAGGTGGTCGCGATATCGAATTGGGATCGCGTATTTGTTCGGTTGCCAATCGATGGGATGGCCTCCTGTGCGATCGTCGAGGCCGTCAAGGAATGTCTCGTCTAGCAGCGTTACGAGCCATCGAGTCAGAGAAGTCACTGTTTTGGGATTCGGAGATTGTCGGATGTCTAGAGCAAGTTATGAACCCACCTTCAAATCGCTGATTGCTAAGTATCCTTTGCAATTCACAATTCCGGAGACGATGGAACCGGAACTCATTCTGCGTGGGCCCATGCCTGCGATGCAGAACGATCATCGTGTCTCAACACGATTTCGTTGTAACGGCTCATCGATCGTCGAGTGTCTAGAATCTCCGAAGGCATTGAAAACCGAGCATTTTATCGGCCGTGCGATCGTGCGAAACATTTCGAGATCCGGTATCTCCTTCCTGATGAATCAGCAGTTCTTTCCCGAACAAGTCCTACGGGTCTATCTACCCATCGCGATCGCAAAAATCAGAGTAAAACGTTGCCGTTATGTAGGGAATGATTGCTTTGATATCGGTGCCAAGATCCTCGAGTACACCGAGGAATCCTAAAGTCGATGGCGGTTTCCATTCCCGAAATTTGAATCTGCGGAAACAGCCACTCTGAAAAATCCATGCATCGCTTCTCCGCAGTCGGGTCGAAGGTGTTTGATCAGCGACAATGCAGAGAAATCGAGAAGTCGCTTTGACTGCATGGTATCATACTCGGATGAAATGCCTTGAATTATTCGCTGGTATCGGTGGTTTCGCTGCTGCATTTCCCGGTATCGAGATCATCCAGGCTGTCGACATCGATCAGGTTGCTGCCAAGACTTACAGCCGAAATTTCTCGCATCCCTACAAGGTAGCGGAGATAACTTCACTCTCTGAGAAATGGTTCGACGAGCAGGAAGCTGACTTGTGGTGGATGAGTCCGCCATGCACTCCGTTTTCACGCCGCGGGAACTTTACGGATTTACGAGACCCGAGATGCCGAGCCCTCCGCTATCTCATCGATGTTGTTCCGGAAGTTCGACCAAAGTATGTCGCTATCGAAAACGTGGTCGGTTTTGAATCCTCCGAGGCTTTTGACTCTCTGAGCCATACCTGGCGTTCGGCTGGCTACCAGGTGCACTGGGTGATAGCCTGCCCATCACAAATGGGGTTACCAAACCGCCGCCCTCGATTTTTTGCGATTGCTTCGTTCGATTTCGATGTCAGCCTCGGATCTCTAAAACAACTGACCAGCGATCAACCCCTGAGTCGTTTTATCGAGCACAACGGGATACCTTCGAAGGACCTGGATGTTTCGGAGGATTTGGTTCAGCAATACAGTCGAGCGATTGATATTGTCGATTCGGATCATCCCGATGCATGCACTACTTGCTTCACCTCCGCCTACGGTCGATCCATCGTTCGCTCGGGATCGTATTTGCGTTGGCATGGTGGGTATCGCCGATTTTCACCGAGAGAGGTCGCGCGATTGCTGGGTTTTCCCGAGTGGTTTTCCTTCCCCGAGGACATACCTACCAAGCGGCTTTGGCATTTGCTGGGAAATTCGTTGAGTATTCCCTGCGTCCAATCGGTATTTTCCGATATGTTAACCCGAACAACCGAACGTCGCTAGCGACGCGTCCGAACCGCGTGATGATAGCCAGCGCCGCTTCTTCCTCCGAGTCTAAAACAACTCTCGAATCTCGCGGAAACCGAAATCCACTAAAGGAAAAGGCCTGCCAGCAGGGCCTGGCAAATGCGATTCCACATTGAGACCGAGGGAGTGGAAGATAGTAGCCACGACCTCGGGTGGCTCCGTGGGTCGATCCACTGGAACAGCACCGATCGGATCGCTCGCGCCAACGACTCGCCCTCCCTGCACACCTCCACCCGCAAAATAGACGGTAAAGCATTGAGGCCAATGATCTCGACCACCAGCCGGGTTCACTTTCGGCGTTCTACCAAACTCGGCCAGATTACAAACCATCGTGTCCTCCAGCATTCCACGATCGAATAGATCGCTTATCAATGCCGAGTACCCCTGGTCGTACATCGGGGCGACGACGTTTTTCATTCCCTCGATGGAGGTAAACGGTTTGCTGCCGTGGATATCCCAAGTAATCTCATCGAAAACCGTTAGAAAAGTATTGATCGTGACAAAACGCACGCCCGCTTCGACTAATCTTCTGGCGAGTAAACAGCACTGACCAAATCGATTCATGCCGTATCGCTCGCGTACCGACTCAGGCTCTTTTGAGAGATCAAACGCATTCCTCGCCTGCGAACTTGTCATCAATCGATAAGCCGATGCAAAGTTTTCGTCCATCAAACGTGCCGACTCACTCGATTCGAAATTTTTGATCGTACTCTCGACGATATCTCGCATCCTGCGCCGTCGATCAATTCGCGCATTTCCTATGGAATCCGGTGGCAACAGGTCGGGTACTTTGAAGTCAGGTTTGGAGGGATCAGCCATCAAAGCAAATGGGTCATGCGACTTCCCGAGGAATCCTCCCGCTTGACCATTGGGTAAATTGCCTCCACCGCGCCCCATCGTCTCGGGTAGAACGACATGCGGAGGCAGATCGCTTCGCCGACCCAGGAGATAACTGGCGGCAGATCCTGCATGAGGAGTGTTCACGCCACCCGAGAACTGGCGCCCCGTCTGCATGATTTGCCAGCCCGCATCATGAACAGCAGCTCCTCGATGAAAACAAGAACGAACCAAAGAGAATTTATCCGCGATCTCAGCATGCCGAGGTAGGATCTCAGAGATCTGAATTCCAGAGGCTTTGGTGGAGATGGGTTGAAAGGGACCGCGAACCTCCGCAGGAGCCTCCGGCTTCATATCAAAGGTGTCGAGTTGACTCGGTGCCCCCAGGTTGAAAATCATGATTGCCGAGCGATTCTTTTTGCTCGGGTCGACTTTTCCCGCTTCAAGTGCCGCGACCCAGTCGGGTAATCCCAATCCGATTGCACCGAGTGTCCCAACTTGCAGAAAGTCACGACGACTAACTCCGTTGCAGGTTTGAGCCGAACCGCGTCCCGTGAATGTCAACATAATGGTATCGATTTATTAAGGGGCCTTACTAGGATTCTCACCTCCACTATACCACAACGATGTCTTTGAACGAAGCAAAGGCTCTGTAGACTGGCCGCCGTCGAGCCCGATGGATTCACTCTTTTTTCTCGATCTCAGGTTTTTTCCACCAAGAGATAAGACACTCTTTCATCGTTTTTCTTAATGAATCCAGCTCCACTTCCGTGATCGGAATCCCACCGAGATAAAGCTGCCGAAGTGTTTTCGATGACTGCAATTCCCTCAGATGGAGCACCGACAATTTTGATTCCTGAAGCTCAAGGGTGGCGAGCAGAGGAAGCCGGCTAAGTTCCAAGAAAGCCGCGACCTCGAGATTGTCACACTGCCGAAGCGAGAGGTGGCTCAAGTGGGGGAATACCTGTAAAGATGCGATCCCTTTCGCAGTCACCTTGGTTCGACTCAAATCCAATTGCTCCAATTTGGAAAGAGGACTTAACATGGCTACTCCGCGATCGCTGATGGAAGTACCCGAAACATCGAGCGTTCTCAGTTCTCGTAGTGCCGCAACATGGTGGACATTGAAATCGGTCAAATTCATGCTCCAGAGCCCCGAATCGGTCCGTTGCTGTCCTGATAAATCAAGCTCTCGAAGATTCGGACATAATTTAAGAAGCGGAAGGGCGGCGCCGCTCATCTTATTTCCACCGATCCTCAACGTTTCTAACGAAGGAAGTTCGCTCAACCATTCAAAATAGTCATCGTTCACGCGACTGAAGCCTATGTCCAGGGAGAGAAGCGCGGGGAAGTTGGCGAGGGTTTCGAAGACGGAACTTGTGACTTTGGTCCCTCGGAGATCCAAATGCTCCAACCGCTTCGCATTTTTCAAATGCGCAATACCGATGTCTGTAATGTATTCGGCATAACGCAAACTCAGGGAACGCAATGTCGTTAATTTCTTGAGTCTCTCAAGCCCTTCGTCGTCTATTTTGGTGTAGCCGAGGTCGAGCATCTCGATTGTCTCAATAGCTCCAATCCGATGGAGATCCGCATCCGTAATCCAAGCATGTTTCAAGTCCATCGCACGGATAATTCCTTGACTGTCACGTTCTATCCGCCCACCTAGCGACTGCACCCAGATTGGGATCTCCTCCAACGACGGATCATCGCTAAGAACGAAAGTCGATGAAAAAAAGAGCAGCGAAAGACTCAATAGAAACGAAAAGAGAGTGCATTCAGGATTGCCTCGACGAGAAACAGGTCTGGCCGCAAGGAATTCCTCCGAGAGTATTGCGAGTGAATCACGGATCGTCAGGGGTTTATTCCTCATGATCGATGCGCAATCACGATTGCAGTCCTGGAGCATACGATCAACTCCGTCTTCTTTTTGGGTCACTCGATGCCGCTTCAAACAAGATCTTACATTTTGGTAATTTGCTATGAATCGTTTCAAATCCTTTGGGTGTCATCAACGTGTGATAGAGGTTCAGCCATTCGAGCGACGAAAGATCGCTTAGAAAACTCGCACTCGCATCCGTAAGATGAGTACTATCCAAACTAAGACGTTGTAGAACGGACAAATTCGCGATCCTTTTGATGCCTTCATCATTGATTTCGGTATAGTCCAAATCCAAGCACTGCAATTTGGAAAAAGCTGAAATGGTCTCCATGGCTTGGTTCGTGATGCGTGTTCGGAGCAGCGTCAATTCTTCCAAGTCTATAAGCTGCTCCAGTTTGCGAATTCCTTTGTCGCTAATCTTCGTGTAACTAAGCCTGAGTGTTTTGAGCTTACCAATCCGACCTATCGCATCCAATCCTGCATCCGTGATATCCGACCCGTCGAGATCGAGCGACTCCAGATTGTTGATTTGCACGAGAGAACTAGAGCATTTGTCAGTAATATCCGTGTAGGCGAGCGATAAAAACGTGAGGCTCGAAAGCTTAGCAAGAGCATCGATCGAACGATCTCGTATGGGTGAATTGGACAAGGATAGTTCAGCGATCGGGAGATCTTTCAAAAAGATTAGGCCGTTTCCCTCCAAGGCTGTACTCTTCAAGGCCAGTAGCTTCAACTTGGTTAGGCCAGATAAACTGCTTAGCCCGCTATCCGAGATTGCCGTACCGCTCAGGTCCAGTCGCTCGAGCGTTTTCAATTCCTCCAGGAACTTCAATCCTAGGTCGCCGATCTGGGTATCATTCAGCTCGAGCCATTGCAGATGAGGCAAACCGCGAAGATTTTGTACCAGGCTGTCGGTAATACTGCTGCCTCCCAAAGCGATACCGACGATGTTGCCATCGCGCCGCTCAACATGGCCCCCGAGGGATTGAACCCAATCGACGATCACCTCTGTCCTTTGACCTTCGACGAGTCGATTGGACATCGTCGATAGTGCTGGACGGCTATCTAAATCCAGAAAATCGATTTCACACGCGGGTAGAGCAGACCGTAACGCGTCCACCGCCGATTGAGTCGCGCGTGTATACCTCAAATCCAAGAAACGTAGTTTTGAAAGTTTCCGAAGTCGTTCGACTCCTGCGTTCGAAAATTTCGTCCCGTAGAGATTGAGCTCTTCGAGATCGGTCTGCTTTTCAAGCCATGCCGACGTTCTATCGGTAACGAGCGTGCCCTGTAGATTCAGATGCTTCAGACGACTCAGTTGTGATAACTTTTCGAAGCCTTCATCTGTTACTTTGGTACCTCCGAGATCTAGTCGTTCCAGCTTCACTAAATTCGCAAGCGAAGATAAACCGGTATCGTCGAAGACTCCATCCCGAAGCAGTAGAACACGAAGATTGACGAGAGGCTCCAGTTCGGACATCCCCTTGTTGTCGATGGGGCAGTAAACAAGGTCGAGCGATTCCAACTGTGTGAAGGCCGAGAGGTGACGACCTTTTACTGCGGTGTTCTCCAGGCTCAGCTTACGTAGGGTTGAACCCAATGGCCGGATGGCTTCGATACCATCATCCTGGAATTTGATCCCAGCCAAATAGGTGTAGCTAAACGACAACTCTTCCAGTGTGGTGAGGCTAGCAATAAGGTTGAGTTCCTTGCTGTAATCCTGACTCGCGCCGGCACTGGGGTTCCACATCGGCCCAGGCAAGTAGAGAAAACGGAGCTTTTTCAGATTGGACAAACGGACCAGGTCAGGTGGTAAGATGTTGGTTCCAACCAAATCGACCAGATCTAAGTCGAAATCATCCTGAGGTAACGTATCTAGTCGGTAATGACGACTCGGCTCACCCACGCTCCGCACCGAACCGCCCAATGAAATGGTCCACTCTGCTACCAAGCGATCCGCTTCTCCTCCCTGCGAGATAGCAGTTGGAAGGCCGTGGACTACGATCCAAAGTATCAAGCAGAAAAATAGATCGCGAGAACTCGGTTTCTTAGGCATCGTGTATCGGTATTCGAAGGGAAACGGACGTCTCTCACAGATCTATCAACGCACCCTCTCGGCATGTCCACAGGAAGCTTCTACCGAAGACTTATCCGATATCCGTCATGATTTGCGAGTTTTATCTTCACTATTGTAGCCCCATCACTGTACGCCATAAAAGATTTCGAATAGTTCACCCGCAGCTACCGCTTTGCGGCTCACTATGCGGTTTTCAGCCCTGTGTTTTCAACCATTTTAGGCCAGCTACCTGTCGAAAAGGTGAGCGGTATCGCGCTAGCGGCCG
>JBBAXA010000090.1:12549-15887 GCA_040396935.1 Pirellula sp. | reverse complement strand
GGCATGTCATGGTTATTTTGGCGAGCGCCAGTCACTACATTGGCATCGCTCTGTTTGCCATCCTGCGTTTGGATCGATAAAGATCGCACTCGGTTCGTTTCTTCCCAGTGCAATCAACGTATTTCGTGGAATTAGGTGGAATTATCCGTTTCGGAGTCCTGGATCGGACAAGGTGATCCGAGTCCCTTCCGACTCCACTATCGGAT
The DNA here is from genome assembly GCA_040396935.1 of Pirellula sp. GTDB lineage: Bacteria > Planctomycetota > Planctomycetia > Pirellulales > Pirellulaceae > JBKCUI01. The sequence continues at coordinate 15,681 of JBBAXA010000090.1, read as the reverse complement.
AAAGTGCGAACGATTTCGATGAATAACGACGTTGATTCGAAGCTGGTTCAAGAGGTCTGCTCCAAGCCCGCGATGCGTGGAATCCGATCACCTTGCAGCGTTTCGGTGACATGCCACCGAGGCGAAGTGACATTAACCGGTACTATTACACAAGCCCAACAAAAAATGTCCGACCTTCGTGTTACACGAGGTGTCACTGGAATCAAACGGTTTGTCAACCAACAAAATGTGAAAGCACTGGAACGAAGCTAACGTTGGTATCACAAAAAAAAATCAAGGACCGAGCCCGTCTTCAGTTTGGTCAATAGCGGAATCGCAAAAATGGAAACACCTCGGAGCAGAGCACGGCACAAATCTGCAATGATCTTATCCGGGTAGAACTTTGTCCACGCATAGTTTCGTACGACGTTCTTCCGTCCGTCGCACGGACGTACACCGCAACAACTCTGAATACAGTATGGGGTGTGGAAAAACCGCGCTCCGACCAATGATTACCCAAGTAATCCAACGCTTTCACGATGGCCAGCTTGCGAGATATTCACACGTCATGCATGCTCATCATCGCCAGGTCTATCCAGAAGGAGCTTGCCGGGTCAGTTACCTGAGGGTTGAGAATCAAATTATGCGTAGCCGATTGCCGGACCGTATCAGCTTAACCCAACGTGAAAAGAATCGCTTGGTTCGATTTATAAAGAACCTCGGATCGGCGTTGATAGTTGGTCTGGTGATACCCCAGATTTTGAAACCTCAAAAACGAGTTCCATCTTCAAGTCCAAGGGAAAATACTTGACAAATCCCTCGAGATCTTCGGACACAATAGCGAGTTGTGGTCACAGCTTGTCCTTTCATGAGATCATGGTCTTACCGTTGTGCCTCTTGTCGATGGCGTATAATCCACCGAGTATCTGTTGTTGCTGCATCGCTGAAGGCACCTACCACTCCAGCGAATCGGTGGCAATTGCTCAACCGCTTTCTGTGATAAAAACAACTGCAATTAGGACGATGGTTGCTGTGGAGCAAAGCGCCCTTCTGCTTTTTGAAGCGCCGATCGGTCTTGAATCGTGTTCGGCGACGGATGTTGCCCAGTTTCGTTTCTGGCGACTAACGAGTGATTTTTCTTAGGATTTTGAAGGAGACTATGATGTCAACAGCCACTTGGCGGGTACTCAGTAATGTATGCTTCGTCGCAGGTTTTTTGTCGGTAATCGCCTCCATCATGATTTGGTTTCTGTCCAAAGAGCCAGACCTAGCCCACGGTGAGCGATTTGGGATTTTTGTTGGCCTCTGGGCTCCAACGTTCTTCGCACTATCCAATCGACTTATTAGGTATGAGACTGTGTGAAACGACAAGGTGTCAGCATGGCCTCCCATGTATCGCTGACCAATTCGTCTAAAAGTTTGTCAGGCGGACTCATGCTAATCACCCCTGATTCAACGGGGTCCAGTGACCGTAGATCTTAGGGATCTTAGGGACACAGCTAATTGGATCTTAGAGGGGGATCTTAGGCAGATCTTAGAGGCAGATCTTAGGGACACAGCTAATTGCTACCACACCCCACGTTAGGGGGGCTGCGATTTCAGTGCGTGCAACTATCTAGAAAACAGCGGTTCATTCCTTCCATGATTTTTGCGGTTCATGGGGCTTATGGGGTCACTGCTTATGTTTGCTTTAACCCTCAGATGAGGGGTGAAGCAATTTCAGGATGGATGCTTCATAATTCTGTTTTCGTAGTGATTCCAACTTGGCATGCCACTCCCTTTCAGCCCGAGGAGATACCCTATGGCACGCATTATCCGCGCCGAAATCTTTAACCCCAATGAGATCGCTTGCCTACATGTTATGGCACGTGTTTGCCGACGTTGCTTCTTGTTGGGGAGCGATCCCATCACGCAAAAGAACTTCGACCACCGTAAGACATGGGTCGAAGACCAACTGCATATTCAGGCCGCGCATTTCGGGATCGATTTGATTTCCTTTGCGATCATGTCCAATCATATGCATTTTATGCTCCGATCACGACCTGATGTCGTTGAGACTTGGAATGACACCGAGGTCGCTCGTCGATGGCTGATGATCTGTCCAAAAAGAAAAGATAAGCAGGGCAGAGCCTTGGAGCCGACCGAATCTGAATTAGATACGATTCGAGGGAACCCCTATGCTCTTCAGCAGATTCGCACGCGACTGAGCGACATATCCTGGTGGATGCGCATCCTGTGCCAGAAGATTGCCATGCGTGCCAACAAAGACGACAAAGAAGTTGGAAAGTTCTTTCAAAGTCGTTTCAAGGCTGTCAAGCTGCTCGACGAGGAGGCGATCCTCGCGTGTTCAGCTTATGTGGATTTAAACCCAATTCGAGCTGGCGTGGCTACTTCGATCGAAGCCAGTCAATTTACATCCGGCAAGAAACGCTTTGAAGCGGCTCACGAGAGGGTGTCGCAGCCGAGCCTTAGCCCTGATCGTTTTCTATCTCCGATTCCTTTGGAGTCATCGAAGGGCTCGGAGGGTCCGAAACCGAATCGTCATCAGACGCGTTGCAGCGACAAGGGCGTGTTGCCACTGTCGAATCTAGATTACTTGCAGCTGCTGGATCTAACGGCCCGCATGCATCGGGGGGACAGGAAAGGGTTTACACCCACGAAACTACCACCACTGATGAAACGCTTAGGAATCGACGTCGAGCGATGGCGAATACTGACGAAGGATTTCGGTCGGATATTCAGTCAGGTAGCGGGTAAACCTCAAACCGTTCGGGACGCCCGAAGTCTTAAAACTAAACGCCGGTTCTACGTGAAGCACCTCGTCGAGTGATTACTAAACGCTGAATCGGAATTAAGCGATGCGTCAAAAGTCGAGATTAACGTTTTTCATCCTTCTTCCTCGACAATGGAAATCGGTATACCTGTTTCCATCCATAGCGCGCTTCCGTTCCAATCACCATGAGGTAGTCGAATACATTCTAAGTATCTGGCGATTGAGGAAAAGCTGCTCACTGGTCTGCCGAATTTTCTATCATCCAGCATTCCGCAATCGATCTGATCAGTGATCGATATGCGACTCTATGCAATCAAAAACCAGCTTTAACATAATTGACCATCGGCTGTGACCCCAACAGACCTCGCCAACAGACCTCG
>JBBAXA010000090.1:0-12449 GCA_040396935.1 Pirellula sp. | reverse complement strand
CCAACAGACCTCGCCAACAGACCTCGGAACCGCTTACAATAGCAGTGTCCCCACATACAGCAGTGTCCCCACATATCCCCATCAATGCGAATTCTTCTTTCCGGGTTCTACGGTGCATGGCATCAAGGACATGGCAGGTTGGGAGTTGAAACAGGAAGGGGTCATCAAGAGCGGACTTGTCGGACAAGGAGAGCCTGGTGATACCATTGAAGCGATTATGCGAGAAGCCGATTCGCCCTCGATGGGTTACCACGAAATCTCAAATCGAGTACAGGGGAATGTTGAGAAGTGACCATCTCGTTTACCAACAGACGTACTCGCAAGGACACAGGGGAGTGCCCCTAGGCTACGCAGAATGTAGCCGTCAGTTGTCATCTCCCTCGAGGCAAGCTCTGGTAAAGGCATACACGCGACAGGAGCAGCTCGAATAGACCCTGCATCGTGCCCCGTTAAGCGGGACGCTGGCAATGGTCTTCGGATCTTGGGGACACATCGCTGTGTCCCAACCTGGACTCGGAACCGCTTACAATAGCAGTGTCCTTAGTTTGCTGAGTTGGAAGTGTTTTTGGAGAATGATTGATGAGATCGAAGTGGTATTCGGTGTTCGCTGCGATGATCGCAGTATTGCTCGGATTTCTAGAGCCGGCGTTCGCTCAAGAGAAACTCCGAATCATTTGTTTTGGAGCTCATCCCGATGATGCGGAGTATAAGAATGGTGGAACCGCAGCTCTATGGGCATCGATGGGACACCACGTCAAACTGGTGTCTGTAACCAACGGCGACATCGGTCACTGGAACATGGCAGGAGGACCGCTGGCTAAAAGACGTACTGCTGAATCCGCCGAAGTCGCTAAACGATTGGGTGTTACGTCCCAGGTTCTCGATATTCACGATGGGGAACTGGAGCCCACTCTGGAGTACCGCCGACTTATCACGCGAGTCATTCGCGAATGGAACGCAGATATCGTCATCTCGCACCGACCGTGGGACTACCATCCAGATCATCGTTATGTCGGAGTCCTGGTTCAAGATGCAGCCTATATGGTCGCTGTGCCCTTCTTTTGCCCCGACACACCTCCGCTCAAGAAGAACCCTGTTTTCCTGTATAGCAGTGACCGATTTCAAAAGCCCTATCCCTTCAGAGCTGACATCGCTGTCTCCGTCGACGAGGTCTTCGAGAAAAAAGTAGATGCTTTGATGGCTCTGGAATCGCAAACCTTTGAGGGCGGAGCCCTCGGTTCGGCCGAAGAGATGGCCAAAGCTCCGCCAGCTTCCAAACCTGATCTACGACGCAATTGGCTTAGAGATATTTGGGACAAGCGGCAATCCAGCGAAGCCAACCGTAACCGTACATCCTTAGAAAAATGGTATGGGACTGAAAAGGCGAAATCAGTTCGCTATGCTGAAGTATTCGAAATCTGCGAATATGGCCACCAGCCTTCGGACGCTGAAATAAGAAAGCTATTTCCATTCCTACCTGCATCCGACAGCAAATAACATTACCTCTCACCCTCCGTCAAACGAGTTGGAAAATGATATATCGATACGCTGCGTGGAGCCTCGTTTGGATTGCATTTGTCGCCTGTACTAAAAATTTCTCGCACGCGGATGAGAGCTGGACGATCAAGGCGGGTTTCTCAAAACACGATATCACGCCAACGGTACCAACCCCCATGGCTGGCTATTACCACGGTCGACTTTCCACAGAAACGCACGACCCCCTATGGTGTCGCGCGACGGTCCTGGACGACGGTACTACGAAAGTCGCGATTGTGGCACTGGACCTCATCACGACCACTCGATGGCTGACCACGGAGACGCGTGAGAGAATTGAAGCCAAGACAGGTATCCCTGCATCGCATGTGCTGATCTCTGCAACGCATTCGCATACAGGACCTGTCATGTACGATCCTGGAAACGCTCGTTACCAGCGGATGGGAAATGCGAATCCCTCGACGGAAAAGTATATGGCTGAACTCCCAGACCAAATCCTCAGATGCGTGGCAGACGCAGCCGATAACCGAAAAGAAGTACGTGTCATGGCTGGAATCGGTGATGAACCGAAACTCGCATTTAATCGCCGGTTCTTTATGAACGATGGAAGTGTCGGTTGGAATCCAGGCAAGCTCAATCCGAAGATCGTTCGCGAGGCTGGTCCCACGGACGACTCACTTCCAATCGTCGCTCTCTTCAACCAGGATACGAAACCCGTCGGTTTGCTCAGCAATTTCTCGATCCATCTAGACACCGTCGGAGGAACCCAATGGAGCGCCGACATGCCGCACGCGATGCTCCAATGCTTGGAACGAGTTCTGGGTGCTGGTTGTCATTTACAGTACTCGACTGGTTGCTGTGGGGACGTAAACCACATCGATGTCCGCAGTGCATATCCGCAAAAAGGGCACGAAGAGGCCGCGCGCATCGGTACGAGACTCGCAGCTGCCGTCCTGAGGTCCTGGAGTGATCTCCTGCCGGTTCAAGGTAAAAAACTAATTGCATCGACAACCATCGTAACTTTACCTGTAGCAAAGCATGAACCCTCGCGTGTGGACTGGGCAAACCAGATTGCCGAGAAATCAGCACAGTCTCCGCAGCCACCCTTTCGAGATATGGTAGAAGCCTTTCGAATCTTGGATATCGAATCGCGAAATCAGCAACCGTATGAAGTAGAGGTGCAAGTGATCACCTTGGGTAAGGAACTGGCCTGGGTGTCATTACCTGGTGAAATCTTTGTTCAACTCGGCATCGCGATTAAGGAAGGTTCACCCTTCAAAGTCACCTCCATTCACGAATTGGCAAACGGATCCATCGGGTATATTCCAACGCGACAAGCCTATCCTCAGGGTAATTACGAAGTGATCTCAGCTCGATGCGAACGCGGAAGTGGAGAGCTATTAGTGGATGCAGCATTGTCCCAACTGCGAACGCATTACTCAGAGCAATTGAAATAAAGCCCTCTGCACTCTGGCATAAAACGCACCGGTGGAAGCGATGCGAGATTTCATTCTGCAACAACCTAATTCTGAATGGCTTAGCACTATGTCCACGGGATGACGCATCACTCCCATGCGCTATTTCGAGAACGTTTCCCGCAGAGATGAACTTTAATCCCCAAGCTCTGCGCCATCGCTGCCTTGGTATAAAGGCATTGATCTGCGGAGTCAGCATCTTTTGCGTAAGCAACCTGAATGTGATTCGCTTTGTGTTTGGCCATCATCTGGTCCCGTGACACACCATAGGTGACCGCATGCATGATTGGCCATTGCGGGGTCGTAGCCTCCAATCGACGGCGAGTTTCCTCGGCTGGCAAGGTCACGACACCCCCTCTCCCGATATCCATATGGAGCGACTCTCCATCGACATAGATTCGACTCCAGATGATTTCACCGGGTTTCGATACTCCATGCAGCGTACTACCACCACTCGGGAAATACATGCCTGGTTGTCGAAAACCCTCCGCACCTTTCCATCCACCGACGAAATGCGCAGGAGGCGCGGCACCGCTGATCAAAAACACCCAAACGTATTCGTCTCCAAACTCGTCCCCCCATCGGATATCGTGCAATGTGTTTTCCACAGGCTGATCCAATGCCCGATGCACTCGATAGGTTAGCAAGCCGTCGAGACCGGCACATTCATCAACCTCGTTAAAGTGGACCAAGGGTTCCCCACGCCGCAAGATACGCTTACCGTCTCGCGTACGAACGCTCGGACGATCTGAGTTGTTGAGAGTACCTTCGACCAAATCGCTAGCGGGAAGCAGATCCTTCAACCCCTGCTGGTACTGGATTCCGATTGCATCGCAACCAAAATCATCAGCTAGTCGCATAGATGCAATATACATCTTGCACTGCAGCAGAATTTGCGACTCCGTCAAATGCTCTTCATGTTTGGCCCCTAAATGAAACTTCATCCCCTTCTTTTTGAACCAGTCGTAAACCTCACGAGCTTCCTCATCTCGCGTTTGCATCGTTTCATAGTACAAAGCCGACTGGCTTAATCGCTCTTTGAAGACCCCTATGTCATGCAAAAGCTGATCGGGGATGATCGCGTTGAACATTCCCATGCAACCTTCATCAAATACACCGAGAATGGCTTTCTCCCGACGCAGCTGATCGGCCAACTGCTCACCGACTCGACTCGCCGGTCCGGGCAGTTTGATCTTCTCGAGCGAGACGACATGATCGAGCTTATGTTTGATTTTTCCTGTATTCAGCCATGTCTTGAGGTGCTTACGAAAGAACTCATCGCTAAAGTCTTTGCTCCACAAGGTCGAGTAAGGAACTCCAGCCTTGGTAAGCGATCCATTGAGATTGAGCATCCCCACCAAGCCCGGCCACTGACCACTCCAATTGGCAACCGTCAGGATGGGACCGCGATGGGTAGTGAGCCCGGCCAATACGTGGTGAGAGTATTGCCAAACCGCTTCTGCGACGATCAAAGGAATCTCAGGATCGATCGTTCGGAAGACATCCAAACCTTGGCGTTGACTCGCGATGAATCCATGTTTGAGCTTCGCGTCGTACGCATGGGCGCGCATCAGCGAGTACCCATGTTCCTTCAATGTCCTGGTCAAGGACTTTTCCATAGCGGATTGGGCTGGCCAACAAACCTGGTTTGCCGAGAGTCGAAGATCACCACTGGCAACCAGCAGCACTTTGTTGCTTGAGGATTTGATCATGTTGTTTTTCTAGGATCGATGAGGGTTCGAGGATTGAATGTATTTTCCGAGGGTTCGATAACGATCGTAAAGACGATCGTACTCCTGCCGATTCGCTTTCGTCGGTTTGAAGATTCGAGCTTCTCCCTTCTTGGGTAACGACATGCTTCTGATAGCAGCCTCCGAGGATGAGAAAAGGCCTGCAGCGAGCGCACCGAGAATCGCTGCCCCGAGAGCAGGACCGTTCGAACTCGGATGAACCGTGATAGGCTGTTGCAAGATATCAGCGTAGACCTGAACAACGAGAGGATTATGGTGTGGCAATCCCCCTGTCGCAACAAATCGTTTGACGTCCACACCACCGTCCTGCAAGAGTTCGACAATCCACCGCACGCCCATGGCAGAGCCCTCCAAAACAGCTCGATAAAGATGGGCCGGTTCGTGATGCAGCGCAACACCGGCAAAGGCTCCTCTCAAGGAACCATCCATGAGCGGAGTGCGGCAGCCGTGAAACCAGTCTAGGCAAAGCAGACCATCGGCACCCGCGGGAATCGACTCCGCTTGCTTGCCTATCACAGAAAAATCTTTTTGACCAGTGATACGGCGTACCCATTCGAAGGAATCCCCTACGGCCGCCTGTCCCGTTTCATATCCATAGAAGCCGGGCAGGATCCCATCTTTGACTACACCGGCGATTCCGGGAACGAGCACTTCTTTCTCGCTATTGAGCATGTGGCAGGAACTGGTCCCCATGACCATCACCATGGTTCCAGGTTGAGCAGCTCCAGCACCGGGAACACCGGCATGCGCGTCGATGATGGCCGCACTTACCGGAATGCCAACTTGTAAACCCAATTGTTTGGCCATCGACGGAGTCAGCTCTCCGGCTGCCTGCCCCGGTGCTATAAGCCGCCCAGGCATCTTCTCTCGAACGACGGAACGGAGCCCGGGGTGAACTGCTCGCAGGAAAGATTCACTTGGATAACCATCCTGTGCGTTCCACATCCCCTTGTAACCCGCTTGGCATGACGATCGCGGAATCCGATCAACAGTCCCTCCGACAAGTTGCCAAACGAACCAATCGCCCGCTTCGAGCCAGACCTCGGCCGCATCGTAGACGCCGGGAGCGTTTTCTAGAGTCTCAAGAATTTTGGGGAAGAACCATTCCAATCCGATGATGCCTCCATAACGCAGCAGAAACGTTTCCTTCCTAGCTGTTGCGATCTTGTTGATGCGATCGGTTTGAGACTGCGCACCGTGATGTTTCCAGAGCTTTGGCCAAGCGTAAGGGTTCTCCCGAAATCGATCCAGCCAACACAGCGGTGTCCCGTCTGCCAACGTTGGTAGCATCGTACAGCTGGTAAAGTCGACTCCCAATCCAACCACATCCGATCCCTGCAAACCTGCCTTTTTGAGCGCCGCCTTGGTAGCCTTGGCAGCCGAGCTCAACCAATCGCGTGGCTCCTGCAACGCAAAAAGGGAAGGAAGCTTGACAGTCGAATCCGGTAACTGTTGGAGAATCTGACCGTTTGGGTAAGAAGCGGCGGCCGAGGCGACCTCACCGGAACTCGAGCTGGCAATCAAAGCCCGCACTGATTCCGTTCCGAAATCCAGACCTAGGACAAAGCAAGAAACGTTCTTCATGGTGTTTTCTTTTTCTATTCAATTCACAGCCGGGGAGTCCGACAGCCTCTGCATCCGAAACATTCTCAACAACCAAACTACTTCGATTCCCATCACCTCGAAACAATGTGCGACCTTTGCGACTATAGTCGCCGAATCCAATCTACTAGCGGCGTAATATACCTCATTCAGAGGCATGCTGTGCGACCTTTCGCTCTTCGGCTCCCAACTGCATCGGTTGAAGTAATGCTCCGGGCTGAAATCTAGCCATTTCTTAACTTAACCATTCCTTAACCAATCGTTAATGGTTTGCTCGCTAAACGGGAGAACAGGTTTTTATAGTACTCGTGGTTCATCCACCATCTTCGGATACTTTAAGGAGCTCTACGCATGGTTCGCAAGCGAACGGGATTTACACTCGTCGAACTTTTAGTCGTCATCGCCATCATTGGCATACTGGTCGGGCTGCTACTCCCTGCTGTTCAAGCGGCACGTGAGGCAGCACGCCGTATGAGCTGTAGCAATAACGCGAGACAACTAGGCTTGGCTCTGCACAATTATGAAAGTGCTTACAAGCGATTACCCCCTAGTCGTATCGCACTGACGGCCCCGGTTCGTTACGAGCAATCGTGGACTTCGATGATTCTTCCTTTCATCGAGCAAAGTGCAGCTTCTGCTCGCTATTCCTTCAATACCCCATGGTACCATGCATCCAACGATCCAATCACGACGATCGTCCTGCCGATCATGTTGTGCCCATCGGCTCCCACGCAACGCGATCTTCCCCCGACTTCCTTGTACTCTGCGCTCACTGGTAATAGCCGAACGGACCAACCGCGTTGGGGATACTCCGATTACTCATCGATCAACGCTGTCCGAAACTCAGCATTCCAAATCGCAGGCCTGCCATCCTTGGGAACCCGCGAGGTCCTGGGAGCCTTGGGACGGGGACCGGATGGAGTTCGTCTGTCGGCCATATCGGACGGGCTATCCAACACAGCATTGATCGCTGAGGGAGCAGGACGGCCGACGATTTATATCAGTGGCCGTAAATCTGCAAATCCAGACACCGGTGCAGCAAGTGGTTTAATGGTAACGAAGGATGGTTGGGGTTGGGCGGATATCAATGCTGGATTCAGCATCGACGGATCCAATCCTCAGGGCTTGCAGAACAGCACCTCCACTGCAGGGGCTGTTACGATGCGAGGCTCATGCATGCTAAACTGCACCAACGACTCTGAGATCTACGCTTTCCATACGGGCGGCGCACATTTTGTCTTGGCGGATGGATCGACACAGTATATTTCTTCGAATGTGAATCCACGCTCATTGGTCGCTTTGATGACTCGCGACATGGGAGATATTGTCGGCGAGTACTAAACGATTGAATCGCTGGAAATAGAGAAATAGATAGGTAAGGGCGACTCTCAGGGAGTCGCCCTTTTTTTGTGTCGCGCGGTTCAGGCTGGCAGAAATATCGATGCCAAACCGAACAAGCTGATTCGAAAGCTGTTTCCGCCCTGGGATTGCAGCACCAGCATGCAACTCACGGAAAGGGGTGGATTGCATACAATCAACAGGCTGAATGTGCAACAGATTTGATCCGCGGGGAGATAACTCGCAGGATCGTTGAGTCCACCCAGTGAAGTGAGTCTGCAAATGCCCTTGAATCTATACCTGAATGCCCTCATTGCTTGCATTGGTTCTCTTGTTTTACCATTCGCATTAAGTCCAGCCATCTTGGCTCAGCAGGTGTTTCAGGCGGGAGCTGCAGACGTCGATATAACACCACGTGAAGCCGTTCCCATGTGGGGTTATGGAGACAGACATGCCAAACTTTCAGAAGGGACCATGGACCCGTTGATGGCCACTGCGGTCGTGATTCATGCTGGAAAAAGCAAGTTGGCGATCGTCGGTCTCGACTTAGGCCGATCGCCTACAGAGGATTCGCTACGACGTATCCGCGAACAAGTATCAAAGCAAGCCAACATCGAAGCTACTTTTATCGCTGGTTCTCATACACATCACGGGCCTGTCGTCGAACTATCGGATCGGCCCAGCAGAGGGAAAGGTCGTTTTGATTCAGCCGTCCGTTATTCCGAGCAACTCGAGCGAGGGATCGTCGAAGCGATCCTTGCGGCCGATGCGAATCGTGTCGATGCCAAGCTGGCCACGGGTTCGATCACCCTAGAAAATTTCAATCGGAATCGGCACAGTAAGATCGAGCCGATTCCAGTCGATCGACTGCTAACTCTTATGCAGCTCACGCGAGCTGATAACAGCGAATCCATCGCAACGATCGTCAATTTCACAGCCCATCCGACGAGTATCCCTTCTGAGAGAATGCAATTCTCATCCGATTACATAGGAGCCATGCGAGAGGTTATCGAGCAGGAGTTGGGGGGACAAGCCGTCTTCATGCAAGGTGCTTCGGGCGATATTTCTACCAACCGGGGGCCGCACGGCGATCACAACGCTTATGGCAAGGCCCTCGGCCGAGAAGCTGTCAAGCTAGCTCGTCAACTGAAGCCGACCAAGGTCGCTTCGCCCTCTCTGAAAATTCAGGAGGAGCGGTTCCAATTCGCTTCTAGAACAGATTTTAAGAATCCCATCGTCCAGGGCGTTTATTCGATCGCTTTCTTTCCCGAATTGGTTGTCAATTTCGTCGATGAGTACAGCGAAGGCATTCGTCCGCGATTGACGGTAGCCCTTCTCAATCAAGAGATCGCCCTGGTAGGTGTTTCGGGTGAATTCTTCTGCCAGCATGCGATTCGTCTGCGGGAGAGAGCTCGAGTCAAATCTCTCTTCTTTTTTGGCTACTGCAACGGCTACCACCAGTACTTCCCAACCATCGAAGGAGCTGCTGAGGGTGGATACGGAGCCGATGAGCAAGTCGCTCCGGCGCAAGTTGGAGCGGGCGAGGAAATGATGAACCGAGCCTTGGTTTGGCTCTTTCAATTCCAAGGGAAATTCCCATCTGCACGAAACAATAGAGTCAAGCAGTAGCAGTGCCCCGAGAATTCGTGCATCCGTGCGGTGGGTTCTTATCAGCGACGTTTTCACCGTAGACTTTGCTTGCCTGGAATCATCGGCCGTCGATCTAGTGCTGACTCAGGTAGAACTACACCAGCGTCAAATCTCCAGTATGGAAATCACGAGCAGAATGAGGCCAAGAAAAGCTAACATGGCCGCGAGATAACCTGCTGTCGAACGGGGTAAAGATGGGTCCATCTTGCGAATCATCTTGATATCGCGACTGTATTCGACCCACGAGAAAAGTAAGGAGATCAATCCCATTAATATCAACAAAACTCCGAACTCATAGGGACCAATCCATCTCGAGACAGAGGCCTTACCCTCCAGATCGAGTTGAAAGAATTTGTGAACTGTAAACCCAAAGGTGATCAGTGAAGTCGCCGTACGAATGGCCGCCATGATCGTGCGTTCATAAGCAACACGCGTACGTTCAATCGCCAACTTGGTGGGAATATCCAGGGGCACAGCCGTACGTTCAACTAGTTCCTCTTCCAACATCTCTTATTTTCTAGCGATGGGGTTTATTCTGTGAATCTCTACAGCATAAAACCAATTCTCAGCAAAACCTTTTGGCAGGGATTGTGCATTCGTCCTCCATTTAGTTAACCCCCTTTTGCAAATCCTCGGAGCGTCCAACCTAAAACCTCACTTTATCCAGACGGATTAAACGACAGAAGAATGACCCGATTTTCATTTGGGCTTGAGTGCACAATTACAATGTATCGTCGCAGATCACTAGATGCTATCACGGAAGCCTCAAAGTATAATCAGGGCAGGCAGAGACCTCTGGCAGCTATCCGTACCGATTGAAGGTTATCTCGATAAGCTCGAGACGGATGCCGACGCCGTGATGTGCCAAGCCCTTTCCCACCGACAATGTTACACCCCAGTAACCTATTGAGCGTTTCATGCTTCCCGACTCTCAAACGCGCCTCTATTTTTTGATGATCCCTTGTTGGATGCTAATCAACTGGGGGCCAATTTCGTTCGGACAGATCGATTTCAACCGTCAAGTAAGACCGATCCTGGCGGAGTACTGCATGCATTGCCATGGTCCGGATGGATCGAATCGGAGTGCGGATCTCCGCCTGGATTTGGAAAAAGAGGCAAAGCAGCATGCTATTGTGGCGGGATCTGCATCCGAGAGTGAGATGATTCGGCGGATCGAATCGACGGATCCTGACCTCGTCATGCCTCCACCATCGACTAGCAAGGTTTTGTCGGCACGGGAGAGGGACGTACTGAGAAAATGGATCGATGAGGGTGCGAACTACACCGATCACTGGGCCTTTCAACCCATACGACGATCGGAGGATTTACTCGCAACGCTCTCTCACGGCAACGATAGTGCCGCTGCGCCCATCGATCGTTTTTTGCAGGTGGGTTTAGAAGCGCAAGGGCTGCGATATTCACCCGAGATCAGTCGCACTCAATTCATTCGACGTGCTACATTCGATTTGACAGGATTGCCGCCGACATGGGCCGAGATCGAAGCGTTTGTCAACGACAAGGAAGATGGGAGTATTGAGAGACTGATCGATCGGTTGCTCGAATCGCCTCGGTACGGCGAGCGATGGGGGCGACACTGGCTGGACATCGCCCGTTATGCAGATACCTACGGTGGTGCAGCGATTGGATTCAAGAGTTTTCCGTTTTCCTACACCTATCGCGATTACGTCATTCGGTCTTTCCAGTGTGATCTTCCGGCGGATCAATTTCTGAAGGAGCAAATTGCCGCGGACCAGATGGGGTTTGACGAGAATGACCCGGCCTTGGCGGCCCTAGGCTTTCTTACGGTTGGGATGCAATTTCGTAACTACCATGACACCATCGATGACCAGATCGATGTCGTGACTCGAGGTTTGATGGGTATTACCGTTACCTGCGCGCGATGCCACGATCACAAGTTCGACTCGATCACGACAGAGGATTACTACGCTCTTTACGCGGCAATTGCACCGAGCAAGGCTCCTACACAACTCCCTCAAATTGGTGACGTCGCCAACAAACAAGCACAAGAACAATACTTCCGTGACTGGAACGAATTGACGTCCAAATGGTATCAGTTTTCGCGAGAGCAAAACGAAATCATGAGGAATCGACTGCGGATGCAGGTAGGGCTCTACCTGACGGAAATCGCGAAAGGAATGCAGGAGCAGGATCTCTCCACTCAATTCCTCTCGTACCGCACCGATGATTTTCGCCCCTATGTTTTCAATCGGTGGTACAAGTACCTCATGGATCTACCCATGACAGATCCCGTCTTTGGCCCATGGGTCGCGATGCGATCGTGGGAGAAGCTTACTCCGGAGGAGTTTCGAAAACGCTGCCTGGACTACACCGCTGGAATCCATTGCGAGCTAGACTCGATTGGACGCACTAACGACAAGCTCCATGCATTGCGCGGTGAACCTCCGAAATGGAACCCGTTTGTCATCGATGCAATCCAGGAAAAGGAACCTCGTTCACTCGTCGAGTTAGCAGCAGTTTATGGAGATGTATTCGCCGATCAGCAGCGTCTATGGTTGCGGTCGCTTCTCGACGCTAGCCTGGAGGCATCCAGTCCAGAAGCAGTCGTTCCCGATGACCATCCAAAGCACTTGATTCTCAACAGTCCTTCGCATCGTCAACTCCGACACCACCTTTATTCCGCAGGGACACCTTTTGATATCCCTGACGACGAAGCATCCCGATTGACGAATCGGACGATTAGCGACCTGATCAATGGCAAACGAGGTTCCATCCACTCGCTCGATTTAAACGCAGCAGGATCCCCGCCCCGCGCCATGAGCCTTCGCGAGAATCCTACCCCAGACAAGACATTTGTTTTTGTCCGAGGGAACCCACTCGCTCGAGGGAAGGAGGTGGAGCCTAGATTTCTCTCTGCACTTACGGGAAATCAACCGATACAGGTATTCGAAGATGGGCGACGTCGCCTAGGGTTAGCCGAGGCGATCGTATCTGACGATAATCCATTGACTCGCCGCGTCCTGGTGAATTGGGTCTGGCAAAATCACTTCGGCGTTGGATTGGTTCGAACCCCCGATGATTTTGGAACACGAGGTCAGCCTCCAACACACCCTGAGCTACTCGATTATCTAGCGGATGAGTTCCAAAAAAATGGATGGTC
>JBBAXA010000089.1:0-15913 GCA_040396935.1 Pirellula sp. | reverse complement strand
AAATGAACGGAGTGACGGTGCCGGCGATCAGGGTATAGATGACCCCTTGATCGAGCGAACGCATTCTGTGCCGACCCTTGGGGTCCCGAACCGCATGGGATAGGGTCGAAAACAAATACATGGCGGAGAGAGAGAGTCCATACACAATGCAAGCCATGAGCATCGATGGATGGTGATGAAGTGCGAGTTGAGCCAAGGCGAACCCAGCGGGAATACTCAAGGCGAATCCGATTCCATGGATCCACGCATTGACGCTTTCCAACGACGAATTGTCTTCAGTCCAAATGCGCGCCATCGACTCGCCCTCATCTCCTACTTCGCGCCAGACAAAAAATGGTTTGATCGTGTGCCTAGACGTTACCTCTACCCCGATTATACCTAAGCGGGTTCGTGTCCGAATACTTGAAAAGTGGGAAAAACAATATGCAGCGGGAACTCGCGATGGAGTTACGTCTGCCTACTAGCCCATAGCGAGTGGAACCATCGTGGCTGGTAATAGAGGTGCTCGTGTTCTAAATCGTAATCGAATGAAACTTTTCGATTACGACTAAGAGCACCATCCGCTACGGCGAATTGAGCGAGAGCACGATTTAGCCACCCCATCGCCGTATGGGTTGCCGCTCGGTATGGCGGAGTGGCGACCGCGAACTCACTCTCCGGACCGAACATCCAGAAGACCTCGTCCAGGATTGATCGCAGCTCAGGGCAGATCAGGCAATCGTTCGATCGTCTGAATCTGCTACTCGACGAGATAGAAATTATCGAGTAGCCATTCAGCAGCAGGCTCGATGAAGTCCCCCTTTTTCTTCCTTGAAAGGTTTTCATGTTTATAGACTATTCAATTTTGGAGAGAGATTCCGTAACAACGTTTGAAGACAGGTCGTTGAAACAGATCCCACATGTCGGTAACGCGGGGGCGCAGACAAAGTGTCCAATCCATACATCGCTACACTGGTCAACGTTCCGCCAGAGGACGGTTCCAAGGGATCTGGAAAATTGATTTGACAAAAAGAGTTGCTCGAAACAAGCCAAACGATGTCACTAGGCAATCGCTCCCATGACGAAGAAAAACATTGCAAATATCCATCAAACGGACCGCCAATAAATTCGATCATTGTTGTTTTTCTAATTTTTGACGCATGCATGGCTTGCCACCTCAAGATTAGTACTTTCTTCCACACGGTATACGTTACTTGCTGTGTCGATTATCAAACGGTGCGTTACTGGAACGGTGTCAATCTTGTTACAGTGCGAATCTAAAACCGCTTCAAAGGTGGAAGCCTGTAGAAGCGTCTGCTGAGAGGTCCCTGCATCGAGTACGACCAGTTGGAGTAAATTCCTGTCGATCGCTCTTACCAGGTAACCCTTAACCAGTGGATAAGGAGTCAAAGATAACTCGCTGCTAGAGATAAATGCATCGTATTCGGGCTTGTCTGAAAACCCGTAGATTACGGTTAATCCAATTTTGAACGACGGTTGTAAGACACGCGGCGACGCGTAGCCTAAACCATCCCTCAAAAGATACCGTGGTATCTTGGCTGAAACAATCAACATGACCGCCTCCTTGGCGAATCTCGGACCTGCCGCAGTCGTCTCGCGAAGAGTGTCATCGCGAGAAAATAACGCTGTGAAAAGAAAGACGGCGGTCAAATCTCGCCATCAAGAGCCAAGCTGCAATGAGGCTCTACCACAAGTCCATTCGCGTTGTACCAGAACCCTTGGATATCGCAAGCAGCAAACAGCCTGTTCTTCAGATATTGTCAGAATCCTGCTGTTGGATCTTGAGGAATCCGTTCTCAGCGAGATACGTTACTTCGCTTCACTCGTTTGCTTTTCCAACGCTAGGCCGTAGGATTCCATTGCCTCGCATTACGGTGACTCATCCAAGATAGAGAATTAGTGGCTATGGAATTGACGGATAAAGCCATCGTTGTGCTTGTCGTGCTGGTACCGCTAGCGCTGCTAATAGCGGTGACGATTCTGCTCGTCTTTTTGGGTCGGATTTGGTTGCAGGCCTATACATGTGGCGCCGACGTGAGTCTTAAGAGCTTGCTCGTCATGAGCCTGCTTAGGATGGATCATCAGATGATTGTTGACGGAAAGATAATGGCGCACCAAGCGGGTATTCCAATTGATCGAAAAGATGGCATGACAACGGCACTGTTGATGGCGCATCACCTCGCAGGTGGAAAAGTGACCGATGTTGTACGAGCAATTATCGTAGCCAAGCAAGCCGGAATGGATCTGGACTTTGATCGTGCAGCAGCCATCGATCTTTCAGGTCGTGACATACTCCTTGCCGTAAAGACCAGCATTACCCCAGTCGTAATCTCGTGCCCTCGGCAAGATGGAACGACTAAAAGAGCTATTAGTGCCGTCGCCTACAATGGGGTAGAACTGCTGGTTGGCGTAAAAATCACGGTGCGCACAAATATGGATCAGTTGGTAGGAGGTGCAACTGACGATACGATTATTGCAAGAGTTGGGCAAGCGATCATTGCTTCTGTGGCTACCGCCGCATCTCATCTCGAAGTCCTGTCAGTTCCCTCACAAATTGCAGAGAGAGCTTTGAGAGACCAACTGGATGCCAACACCGCTTTCTCCATTATTTCTATTGACATATCCAACATTGAACTGGGCGAGAATATCGGAGCACGCTTGCAGTTCGATCAAGCCAACTCCGATATGTTAGCTGCGCTGGCAAATGCAGAGGCGCGACGTACTGGTGCGATTGCAACTTTGCAGGAGATGAAGGCTCGCGTTCGTTGTGCGCAGGCGAAACTGATTCTGTCCGAAGCACTCGTACCACCAGCCCTGGCGGAGGCGTTTCGATTTGGTCAGCTTGCTTTCGTAGCGACGTAACCGCCCCGGGGAACTTGCAGGTACGTCTGGGCTCTCCTTTCCCGTCCTTCTCCCAGCTTGGGCCATCCGTCAGATAGGGTATCGTGAAAAAGGCAGTGTGAGCTCCAGGCTAGCAACCTCTGAATTACCCGCAAATTCCTGACCGTTGAAATCGTAATGCACTGTACTTTTCGAACTCGTATTCAGTCCGCCGCAGCGGACGGTACTCGTACTCCTGCTCGACGCATGATGGGTTGTTTCGAGTACGATTACGAGTACCGTTTCACTGATTACGAGTGCGACCAAAGCCTTGATTCATGGGTAATTCTGAGGGTTAGCACCTGGAGCTTGATGCTTTTCTCTACCAGTTCGACTGGTTCACCGAAGACCGTCCAAGCTGCAAGACGACGACCGCCCAGGTATTGTTCCGACTTAGATTTAGGGTACGACGGACTTCTGGTCCGTTGGCTAAGGTTGCCACCGACGGGCTGGAAGTCCGTCCTGCATGTCAACCTCAACCCTGATTCGTCATTCGAAAAAAGCACTAGTACCGCATGACGAATTGGTTGTAGAAAACAAGGCCTCGATTGTCATTGAGCGTCACGTAGTCCGTCTGGCGATAGTCGACCTGGAAGCTGTACTGCAAGAACTTCGTGACATCCCAGAACATGCTGGCGAAGTAAGCGGAATTCTTCAAGATGCCGGTACCCACCGCGGGCAGGTCTTGACGAAGTGGTCCTTCCACGCCATACCCGACGTGAACTTGCAATCGGTCGTTCCAATAATGGAACAGTTCGAGGAAACCACCTCGACCGCGGATCACTGCATAGGTCTCTGGATGATAGGTTTGGAAAATATTACCCGCGTAATTGCCTAGGCCTTGCCCCACGTAACCTTCACCGATCAGTCCGGTATTGGCAGTGAGGTTAATCTTGCCATCGACCGACAATCCATCGACGTTGATGACCGAACGGACTGGAATATTGGGATTGATATCCTCTAAATCGAACACGTTTTGAGTGTTTCGAATCTGGCCCGCCAACCCGGCAACACCTAGCTCAACCGGCCGTTCGTTCCGCCGACCTACCAATTCCTCTTTTGCCCCCAACCCCAACACGCCTCGGATTTCTAAATTGGGCAGACCATTCCCCTCGGTTGTACGGCGCGTTGCATCGAGCAGCACCGTGGATATTGGATCGCTAAGGGCGACCTGCAAGGTCGCTTGGAAGTCTTCACTAGGCGTATAAAAGCGTTCCAAGCGAATTTGGCCTCGAAACGTACCTGCATTGCCAGCGCCACCCATCAGCGTCACCGGAACGACCACCGGATCGCGAGGGGCGAACAAGTCGGGTTGCAGACCGATCGCGAAACGCCAATCGTCATTCCGCATTTCGCCGAATGCAACTACCGGTAAAACGCCGTAGGTGTCCGAAGTGAGACTCGAGTTCGACATGTAAAGCTTCGCTAGCGCGCCCGTCTTCCATCCTTCGATCTTCGGCCCTTCATAGAGCAGTTGAAAACTCGATTGCCGAGCATGCATCTCGAACGTCGAGGTATCCAGTCCAAAGGGGGACGGAGGAAGAAGAAAAAGGGGGCTCCACGGCACAAAGGCTCGTTGTGTTCCGTTGACCGTTAGAATGGACACCGTCCCGCTGGCCTTGAGTGTCCCAGCACCGAATAGAAGTTCCATCTTCCCATCGGATGGGGGCGCGATCCGCGACTCAGGCGACTGCACAGGCTTGCCGCTGGCGGCACTCATGTCGAGATCCACCCAAGACTCGCTCGATTGACTGGAAGTGGAAGCGGTATCTTCCTCTGCGAGAGGGGGCTGCGCCGAGGCTGTGATGGAAGCAGTTCCGAAGAACATAAGAAATCCAACACAAATCAGGGATCGCATGCCGCCATTCTCCGTGGACTTGGTCCGTACACCGCGCCCAGTTAGCGCACGAGCTGAGTTGTAGAAATCAAGAAAACATGGAGTCAAGAGAACTTCTATTGATTCTCAAACAGCCGAAGTAATCTTCCAAGCTCGTTGTCAAGGTTTCGCTTGATAATAAGACTCTTCGCGATTGATTTTTGGACGTTTCACCGCCATACGCCTTCCCCTGAGCTCGACTCAGAAGGCAACAGTCGGTGTCATGGTCTGGAGGCACTCCCCTGTGTCCTTGTGAGTACCTGCGTTGGCAAATGAGATCGTCACTTCTCAACATCCCCTCGTACTCGGTTTGAGATTTCGTGGTAACCCAACGACGGCGAATCGGCTTCTCGCATAATTGCTTCAACGGTATCACCAGGCTCTCCTTGTCCGATAAGTCCGCTCTTGATGACCCCTTCCTGCTTCAACTCCCAACCTGCCATGTCCTTGATGCCATGCACCGTAGAACCGGGAAAGAAGAATTCGCATTGATAGACCTTACGCGGACCTCCCTTTGTAAATTTATAAGCGACTTCGATCCGAACGACATTTTCCTCGTCGACTTTTGCTTTGATGCTGGTCAGCTCGACAACTGAATCCTCCATCGGTGTCGCTGGGGATGCGGCAACAGCAATTTCTTCCTTTTCCCGCGATGGTTGGCAACCGAAGTTGAATACCAGAAACAACGTCGAGAAACAAATCGGTGGAGCTATCGCCGCAACGGACAAGGCTCGCCATCGGTGATTTCGAGTACTCATCGGCTCATTTCTTCTTGGGACCAAGCAGCTTAACCGGGATCTCAACGGTGATGTTTCCACCCTGATCCGTAATCGTTACTTCGATCGGCGATGTAGCGGTGGAATAGGGTGGGGGAACTGCCTCGATCGCATCCGGATAATCCGCTTGGGTCGCATCCGGGGGTAACAGCTTCCCGTCCTTATCCATCATGCGACTCACCCGAACCGTGTACGTTCCAGGTGGAATTCCAGCAGCATCGTCTCGAGAACTAGTCACTGTAAATTTGCCATTGGAATCGGTGGTTCCGATGGCACCCTCGCCGACGGTATTTCCCTTGGGGAAGAACTGGACCGTTGCATCGGCAAGCGGGGACTGTTGCGCAGTGACGACACCCTCGATCGTGACCCGTCTTAAGCCATCCCCGCAGCCCGCAATCGTTGCGCCCAAAAAGTAAAAGATCCAACCATAAGTCAGGTTTTTGAACATCGTTCCGTACTCATGTCTTTCTACAGATCTTGATTATTGACAACTTGGCCGTCAGCGGATCTGGACATGAATGTGAGCGTCGGGATGTCTGTGTTTTGCGATACGAAGCGGACCGACCCGTCTCCTTGAACTGCTTGTACGCCGCCTGTGTGCATACTGGCTGCGTTATACCAAGTTGCGCGCCGGCCAAACGTCCTGTTGAGCGGGCTTGTGTTGTTGTTGTAATTCCAAATGTTGAGGCCGGCTGGAGGAAACGTCACATTGTACGTGCCGACGGGATCGACTCCCAAGCATAGGAATCCAGCGAAGGACCATCCCGAGGTTCGTCCATTGAACGACTCGAGAGTCTGTTCCATCATCGCGATGGTATTGCTGAGGCCATCGGAGATAGCTGAAAATTTTGCAAAGCTATTCTCACCAAACATGTATCTGTTTTCGAGAGCCAGAGCTCGGTAGTGGTTGAAGAATGGATAGGACGACGCGGGGTTCAGAAAGTCGTACGATGTTTTTGCGTATTCAAGCGATGTGTTGACTCCGAGATCTGGACTATACGTAGCACTAAAGGTTCCCGTTCTCGTTCCGCTATCAGAAGGGCACAAAAAACCAGGAATGATGTTTCGCGAAAGGAGTGCGTTTCCACTGGTTGTCGCATTGAGTCCGACAGGGACCGGTCGACCAATGGTTCGAACATAGTCACCAAACGCTCCACGCATCTCGAACTGATTGAAAAGTGCGTTCTGCTCCAGGAATGGAAGTAAAGCGACCAATCCATGACCGTTCTTGGTGATAGGGTCAGGTACAAACGTAGCGGGCGTGCTCCCATTGAGCCAGCCCAAGCTCAGGCGCGCCGCAGGAAGTCTTTGAAAACTGCTCTCGTAGTTATGCAGGGCCAATCCTAATTGCTTTAAGTTATTTGAGCATTGCATCCGTCTAGCGGCTTCACGAGCTGCTTGGACGGCTGGCAACAACAAGCCAACAAGAATGCCGATGATCGCTATGACCACCAAAAGTTCGACCAAAGTAAACGCCTGCCTGCTTTTGAGTGAACGAAACCCCATCGAAGATCCTCCAAAAGATAATGAAGCCAAAGAAAGTGTGCGGCAAGAGAGGAGCTGACACATCGAAGTCAACAATGTAGGATTTGTGAAGTCAACTTTCAACAGAATTTCAAAATTCAATCAAAGATCGTTTAGATCTTCGGCTTCATTTGCTTCCTCAAAGAATGCAGATTTCGATTGGCGATTGAGACCTAAAACGAGAAACCGCATGCCGAAACGGATGCTACGTAGGTGCACTCCCTTGGTTTGAAGTTGGCTGCATTTCATGGAGGAGCAAGATTCGCGGCCGGCTGAAATGATGTGTCAACCAGATACCATAGCTCAGGACCAAAGCTTCGACAGGTTCGACAACTGACAGCGATAAGCCACGGTAGCCGACTTCATGTGTCATGATATGAAGGTTGCCTAATTTGCCAATAGGTCGAGCCGCTGGCTAGATCACGCACTTTGGTAGGGCTTCAAAAAGAAAATGTCTGAGGGATGTTTATCGGACTAAAAAAGGGTTTCGATCGGTCGGCCTTCCTCTAGCAGATGGTAGGGGCGGCCTTGCGAATCGACGGCGGAGAGGTCGCGAACGCCTGTGGCGTAGTAGACCGTTTTCGCGATATCCGCTGGTGTTAATGGAAGATCAGCCGGGTACTCCGCATACCGATCGCTCGATCCGTAGGTTTGTCCCCCCCGCACTCCTCCTCCCGCCATGAGAACACTCAGGCAATGCGTCCAGTGATCTCGACCAGCACCGCTTGCGCCGCCCGAGCGAGGATCGCCGATCTTAGGTTTTCGACCCATTTCACTGGTCACTAGAACCAACGTTTGATCCAGGAGTCCTCGTTGACTGAGGTCTTCAAGCAAGGCAGATAAGGCATGATCAAACTCGGGTAGTAGGTGTTCCTTGAGGCAGTTGAAATTGTTGCCGTGAGTATCCCAGGCACCTTCGCTGGCGCACTGCTTCGCAATCGACTCATTCTCTTTCCAAAATACGGTGATGAATGGTACTTCGGCTTCGACAAGTCGTCGGGCCATGAGGAGACTCATGGCATTGATCGATTTGCCGTATCGTTCAACAACCTTTGTCGGTTCTTTGGACAGATCGAATGCTGCTGTCGATTGAGAGGAAAGGAGCAGGTCGAAGGAACGCTTTTGATGCTTTTTCCAAGTACGTTCGTCGCTTGTTTCAAAGCGTCTTTGCGCGCTTTCAATCGATTGGAGCAATTCGCTGCGAGACTGTAATTGTTCTGGGGTCGTGTCGCCTGCCAGGACGAGGGATGGTGCTTGGAATCGAGTTGGATTGTCGACACTTCCATCGATGTAGAGCGGGTCGAATTCGACACCGAGTTTGGCTGCGAATTGCCCTGGACGTGTGTAAGGTGCTTTGCTGGGTTTGTGCGGAAGTGTAATGGCATTGGGGAGCGTAGAATTCGACGCGCGTTTCGAGGCAATAACACAACCCATGTAGGGCCAGTCATCGCTGTAGGGTCGACGGTCGTTTCCCTGTGCCAAAAATGTTGGATCGGCGGAGTGCCCCGTCAAATTGTAGTAGTAACCAGCATGGTGATCGTTGGTACTCACTGTACCACCAACAGACCGAATGACAGCGAGATGGTGGGCCTGCTGAGCCAGTTTAGGCAAATGCTCGCAGAGGGTAATTCCGGGAGCAGTCGTTTGGATCGATTGAAATGGACCTCGATACTCGAGTGGCGCTTCGGGTTTCATATCCCATGTATCGATATGGGAGGCACCACCGCATAGAAAGAACAGAATCACCGATTTCGCTTTTCCGGCCTTGGGGGAGACGGCCTCACGGCTCAATCCGATCGGAGACGATATCCAAGGTAATCCGGCGCATGCCGTTGTCGATGCGACCAGAAAAGCACGTCGGTTATGGAGTCTAGAGAGTTTGCGCATCTGGACAGATACTGTTAAGGCACGGAATTTTCTCTTGCTTAAGCCATCAACCCAAAAAGGGTGTTCGGCAACCAATGAATCCATTCGCAAGGAGGTTTCAGGATTGTGATTTCAAATCCTACCTCTCCATTTCATCAGGTCTTATTGAGGATTTCAATACGACTCTCCGAGGGAGTCGTATTTCCAACATGTTTTCTGAAATATTCAAAGGCTTTTTGTCTTGGAACAAAGGGCTTTTTGAACAATAGCCGTGCGTAAAGAAAAATGTTGTGCGTTGAGCAAGGAACGTGAGTTCATCAAGTCAATGGTTTACTCCAGTGTATCGGGTGTAGGTAGGGATCGAGTCATGGATTACGTGAAATCCGACTGAGTTCAATGACTCGCATTCATAGAGGAATCTTGCAGGCGATGAGATGCAGTTCATGAGCGGCACCCGACGATCGATCCGCTCGTCGGGTAACAGCATCTGTTCTTTACTGGTTGGTTCCTGGTTTCAGAAACTGTCGGGTTTTAGGTCCATCATCTGGCCATCGCGACGGTGCCCCAGCTTTTGGTAAAGCTGAGGATCGATGTTGGTGGAGAGATAGCGGAGGGAGCCGTCTCCGAATGCAAAATTCGCACCTCCGGTATGAAAGCTACTAAACCCGCCTACGTACAATACACTGTTGGCAGCTATTCCCCCTCGGACTCCAACAGAAATCGTTGTTCCTGTGTTACGAAGTGTTGCACGCGTTCCTGATGCCCAGCCTAGAGCGTCAGGGTCTGCAATCTCTCCGAAGAAGATGGTATTGCTCGCCCCATCTAAAATATCGTCGAACCGAATTCTGCTATTCAAAAAGAAAACTCCATTGTTCGTCACATCGATCGGAGCCTCGATATCGTGATGACATCCCGCATAGGTGGTCATAGCAACATTGTCGACCAATCCAACGGACTGACTGGGGCATGTGAACGTAGGGATCCATTGACTGCGTGCTCTGGCATTCTCGACGGCATAGGTCCCCAACTTTTGATCGAATCCTCGGTAGGTCATGGACTGTTCCATATAGGGCAAAAGTTGAACCAAGAGACTGATGTGTTGACCGATAGGTTCGCTACGAATGGGACCTTGGTCATGGATAGAACCTGAAGGGAACCGTTCATAACTAAACTCATGATTATGGGTTGCCAAGATAAGTTGGCCTATATTGTTCAGGCATTGGCACCGTCGAGCTGCTTCGCGAGCCGCCTGCACCGCGGGCAGCAGCAAGCTGACAAGAACACCGATAATTGCGATGACCACCAGCAATTCCACAAGAGTGAACGCGTGTGTTCGGCTGTTATCCTTTTTTCTTGGTTTGATTCCGGCGATTTCCAAAGTCAGATCTTTTTGTCGAGCTAGTGCTGAGTGGTACGGATCAAAACGAAATCCTATGTTGTTTCTTGAAAACGTTCGATGTCGAAACATCTTTTTCTGGGAGCGGGTTAGTAGGTACTGAATCATAGTTTTAGATCATCCTTTGTATTGGACTCGTTTGTTCGGATAAAACTTCGGCTGAGTGAGCGTCGAAACTGAAGATTCGAATGGGTTTGGTGGGTCATCGTGGCTGTCGAGAGAATGCTCATCGATTTTCCATCGTTCGTTCGCTTTGAATGGACATGTACGACCCAGTCTGGTAGCTCGGAAATGGTTGGACGCCATTCGATCTCCTCCACGTCGTTCTCTTGACTCCATACTTCGAAAGCTCTCTGCATTCCGGCCTCACAGAGCCAAAGAGATTGCGTCATCCAAAGCTGTTTGCGGACCTCTTGGCGTCCTCGAATCGCTTCTTTTATCGACGTGGCTGTCAAAGTCACGACGATGCTCAACGTCGCCAAAGCGGCGATTAAAACGACCCCTTGGCGAGGATGCTGCGAATGCTTCATTTTTGTTCTCCAGTAAGCTACAGAGGTTGAAGAGGGATGAGTATGCGTATTTGCAGCTCCAGTCTCTTGTTCTCCGATGCGCCAGGTATTGCACGATAGAGGAGAATCGCGACCCGTTGGAATGGGAGGTGTTGTTTGCTGCCCACATCCTCACTTTGGAAGTCGACTTCCAAGTTTTCAAAAAGCGGAAACTTGTCGATGGCGATGGCTTCATCCTTAATCTTTTTTGTTCTCACAATGGAGGAGTTATTCCATTGATAATCGACCGACGAACTATCGGTGAGGAGTAGTTGGAATTGATTCGTCTGGGGATTAGGAGGCCGGATCGTTTGTACTGAAGTTGCCTCATGGAAATCCTCTCTCACTTGACGTTCCAATCGGGAGAGGACTTGCATGGTGTGATCGCGGTCTTTTGCCAAGCTTGCAGAGCGAAATGTATGACGGATTGTCTGAAGTGCGAGAACGAGCAGCATGCAAATGGCGGGCAGGACCATCGCGACTTCCATCAGTGTCGATCCATCGCGTTTCATAGCTTTTCCCCATCGAATAACCAACCGATTAGCTGAATCGGTTCACTTCGGTGCTGAACGGGTAATTGAATAGATAAAACAATCTTCCAAGCATCACCATCCTGTGTGATTTGTCCGCGAATGGAGGATTCGGGAATCTGTTGTTTGAGCTCTGCGGAAACGACGATCGAATCCAACGCTTCTTCGCAGTTTGAGGGACTCATCCGAGTTAGCGATTCCATGTGGTTCGACAGTTCTTGAATGGCCAAGTGATAGATCCGAGATGCATCTTGAAGACTATGGATTTTTCGAAATAGAGACGGGGTGCCGGCGATTGCCACGGTCAGCAACAAAGTCGCAGCTAGCAATTCCATTTTTAGGAGAGCTTTACGCATGATCTTAGGTTCGTGGGTTAGCGAGTATCTGTACGGATTCCGTCAGCAGATTGAATAAGGCGAAGGCGAGGATGAAGACAAAAGAAGCGACCAGGAGTGTCGTCAACGGTTGCAGCCACATGTCTCTTCGCATGGAGCCGAAATGCGTTTTTTCTCGCTTGGCTAGCGCACAATGTTTCAGGATCCATGCCTCGACTTGAGGATCGCCGAGCGTTGAAATCGCGATCGCTTCCTGTTTGGACAGGATGCCTGTTGAGCGTAAGGATTCCCAAGGGGCGTTTCCCTGCTCTAGTTTGACCAATGTGTTTTGTAAGCGAACACGGGTCGATCGATTGGGGTGGTGTTGCTTCAAAGATTGAAGAATATCCGGCAAGGGAACTTCGGCTTCGCGATGAATCGCGATGAGACGCAGCAGGCCACTTTCAAGGCGGGAGCGAGACGTACTAAACGGAAGAAACGAAGCGAGGTTTGCCGACGGGATCAACCAACGTACAAACCACTGAATCAACCAAAGCGATCCTGCAAGGCAGATTCCGATTAGGAAGACACGGGAAAACAAAATGGCTCGATTGAAAAGCTTTTCCGATTCGACAGCCTGGAATTCCCGTGCGATTTTTAGAAGCGTTGGGACCATCCCGACCAGAAAGAACGACGAGATAACGGTAGCTACTAGAAGGATAATGATCCAATAGAGTCTGTTCTGTCGCCATAGTCGGGCCGAGTCGGTATTGATTGGCCGTTCCCATTCCAAAAGATCGGTCCACGTTCGTTCGAGATTTCCGAGATCGGATGCGACTCGGATAGCCAGGAGAGAGTATTCGCTCAAACAGTTTGGAGATCTGGAGAGAGATGGCAACAGATCCTGGTTAAGGTTCAACGCAGTGTTTAATCGATCTAACTGAATGCGATAGATGCCCCCATGTTCTCGGGCGAACAAGCGGACCATCCTCTCTGTGGGCAGCGAATGGCGACTGGACAACGCAAGAATCCTGACGAGTGAATGCTGCCTCGACACGCGATCCTCTCCAAGCCATATCGGAGTGATCTTCCAGCGTCTGAAGTAGGAGGAAACTGATCTCATCATGGAGCCATCTCGAGGAAATATCAGATCAAAGATTGGACGAGAGAAAAGAGAGGGAGGAACAGAGCGAGGATGAGTAAACCCACCACGCCTCCGATCAGTAGTACGAACAACGGGAGTAGCATCTTGGAGATCCACTCGAAACGATAGCGAGCACGTTCCGAATAAATCGCTCCCAGTTCTCGAAGTATTGTCGATCTTAGGAGACGATCATTGCGAGCGATGCCATCCTCCGACAGCGTGTCGATCATCAATGGAGGGAATGCCGCCGAGGTGGGACACATCTCGATCGGTGATTGGTTGTGTTCAGCCATCAAGCGGACGGATCGCTGGACGATCGTTGGGCTCATGCTGGCTCTTCCTGCGACAACGAAAGCATCTCGAAGTGGCATTTCGATTCGTAGCAGGCATCCTAACGTTGCGATGTGTCGACTCATCGCAATTAGCTGGGTACTACTGCCGGTGTTCCATCTCGCGAGCCAACCCACTATGGCTTTGTCCCGGGTTAATCGACCGAGAATACGTCGTCCGAGCCAGATCATGATCAAGGATGCGACGGCAATCATAAAGATCGCTTGGGAATACGGTCCAAAGAAATCGCCCAACCAGAGAACCAAAGCGGTTGGCCATGGCGTTTGTAGCTGCATCTCCCGGAACATCGAACTGAATAAAGGGATAACCGAACCACACAGATAGGCAAAAACTGCCAAGGTGGTTAAACCGAGAAGGAGTACGTAGAGCAGTGAATAGGATCGGGTAAATCGAATGTCCGAAGAATTCGCGATGGACTCCGCCAAAAACGTCATTTGTTGATTCGTATCGGCGGGGAGTTCTTGATATTCCAGGATCGCAGGAAGCCACATCGCCATCGAACCGTCCGCCAACAGTTCTTCTACATCCGAGGCGTTTCGGAGCGTCTGGGCAAATGAATCGATTTCCGGTCGGTAGCTGATGGATTCCGGGGACTGCCCGATCACCTGGAGATGTTGCAGTATTTCCTCTCGGCGTTTGAGGGAATTGGCGATTGTTTCGCGATAACCTGAGGCCACCCAAGCGACTCCCTGTGTTTAAAAACTCGATTGGGAAACCTGGATCCATAACTCAATAGTCGTTCCCACAATACTGACAGCGAGCGCCAGGACTGCGATTCCACATAGTGCGATGGAAATACTTGCGATCCACTGGAATCTCGCAGGCCGACTCAAAATGCTACTGAGTGGCGCAAGTGATTGGGACGCTACGGTGATCGGAGCGAAGTAAAGCGAGAATTTTTGATACAAGCAGCGTCTGAAGAGCCAGAGCCCTAGAAGGAGGCAAGGGACCATAAGTCCCCAAATCATGATCGTCTCGCGTAGAAAAATCATCCAGCGCAACGCGAATCCAGGTTCGGTAAAGCTGCCCTTTTGAAGCGATATCATCTGAGGAAGTAACGAGACGCAAACCCAAACCAAGCCGAGATAAACGGAGATCAGGATCAGGCTGGCTTGTAGGCCGATGAAGCCGATCGCGTAACTCAAATACCGACGGCTTTCGCCTATGCAAATGACATGATCTAAAGCGATGCTTCGATGACCGCTCAACCATTGTCTGGCAGCCTCCCGGTAGATCGCGGGCGTACTCTCTTCGCTGAGAAATTCCTCCACTGTCATCCCCAGTTGGCCCGCTCTGTTGTAACCGTCAGTGATCGACTGTAATTGCCGTTGGCTCGCTTGGCGACCACCTCCCATCAAATGCACTGGAACTCCAGCTGCGATCAAGGTAGATAACTGGTGGTGGAAGGCATCGAGTTGTAAACGAGCTGTCCCGCGCCCGTGCAAGTCTTCGGTCATGAACGGAGGATCATTTCGTATTCAAAAAGTTCTTCGCGAAACGGATGCAAAGCTTCGAACTGGATCGAAGGTCATCGTCTGAAGGAAAAAATTATCCAATTCCTCGTTAGAAATCCTGAGCTCGAAACCGAAACCCCCGCAATGGGAATCAACTCTCAGTTTCTGTTGACCAAGCTGACAGCATGAGGAATGAGGATTATTTTCGGATTGTATCCGATTGGGAATAGTCGGTTGCGTCGGAGAATGAGAAGCCAGGTCTAGAAAAGATTTTTTACGGACGCAAGTCTGCTTGAATCGGTCGTCAACCTGAAGAGAATGGTTCTGTTGTTGCTGGAACCTTTTCACGACTTTTGGGTGATTCATGATCCGTCGAGTTCTTCGTTTGTCCGTCATGACCGCATTGATTTGCATTTTGCACATCCGATGCCTGTTGGCTGCGGATCGTCCGAATATTCTATTCATTTTTTCGGATGACCACGCGCAGGCCGCCATCAGCGCCTATGGATCCAAGGTGAACAAGACGCCTCATTTAGATCGATTGGCGATGGAAGGAGCTCGTTTTGCCAATTCTTTTGTCACCAACTCGATTTGTACTCCCAGTCGTGCCACTTTATTGACTGGCCAATACTCCCATCGAAACGGAGTTCCTGTATTCAATACGTTTGATGGAACGAGGGACCACGTCGCGAAACGCTTGCAGAGTGCCGGCTACCACACGGGAATGATAGGGAAGTGGCATCTCGGTACGGATCCGACAGGATTCGATCGATGGATTGTTTTACCCGGCCAGGGAGCGTACGTGAATCCGGTCTTCATTACCCATCAGGGCAAGGTCAACATCGAAGGGCATTGTACTGAAGTAACGACGCAACTGGGGATCGAGTTCCTGGATACCCGCCCCAAGGATCGCCCATTCTTTTTGATGTTGCATCACAAAGCTCCACATCGAGCTTGGGAACCAGATACCAAAAACAAACAACTGTTTGCGAACAGGACATTCACCGAGCCTCCCACACTGTTCGATGACTATAAGACGCGTCCTGCTGCACTTCCGGAAAATGAGCAGACGGTAGCCAAGGATTTGACACGTCGCGATTTGAAGTTGGAACCCCCCGACGGTCTAAGCGATAAAGATCGAAATGCTTGGTTGAACCAGAAACCGATGAGTCTCGAAGTCGATGGAAAAATATTGGACGGAGCTGCGTTGGTGAAATGGAAGTATCAACGCTACATGCAGGACTATCTCGCCTG
>JBBAXA010000088.1:0-16222 GCA_040396935.1 Pirellula sp. | reverse complement strand
CCTTAAGTCAAATGAGAATCTACACAGTAGGCGCGCGTCGGATTTCGCGTCGCGCGTGATGTCGAAGTGCGATTTTCCCAGGGAATTTGTTGGTTGTTCGGTTCCTGTCCTCTCCGTTAGTTCTCTGAAGCCCATGCTGCAAAACCCTGGTTTTCCCCAAGTTTTTCGTATTTCTGGCCCATGGCTTTAGAGTTCTGGTGCGCCCATGCTGGCTCGGTGCATCGCGGAATGCGGTGATTGCATTTGGCGTCGCGCACCGACGATCGAGTCGTTTTCCGAGTCGCGCGAGTCGGCAAATCACTGGGGGGTTGCATGGCCCAAGTCGCGCTGAGTTGGCGTCGGAAGAGGTGGTAAGATTCGAAAACTATTTGCGAGATAATTCTAATCGCGTTAACGTTGTGAATAGGCTCAAACGGCATATCACTCCAGCAAGTGATTGCTCGGCTCACAGGTGCCTGATATCATCGCACCTCGGGTCGAGGCTATCCGATTCACTTACCGATGACAACGCAAAACAGGAAAACATGCATCTCTCAGGATGCAGTCAAATAATGAAGATTTGGATTGATGCTGATGCCGCGCCTCGCGACGTAAAGGAACTCGTTTTTCGCGCTTCCAAACGGCTCAGTATCGAAGTCATGCTCGTCGCAAATCAATCCATCTGGTTTCCTCAAGGGAGTCGACTTATCCAAGCCGTCACTGTGCGGAACGGTGCTAATATCGCCGATCAGTATATCGTGGAGCATGCCGCAGTCGGAGACGTCGTGATCACCGCCGATGTTCCCCTGGCTGCTCAATTAGTCGCAAATCAAGTTTTCGTCTTGGATCCGCGAGGCGAGGTTTACGATGATCGCAATGTCGGCGCTCGCCTAGCTTCCCGCGATTTTCTGGACGCAGCTCGCGGAGCAGGTATGGAATTGTCAGGCCCGAGTCCCTACAGTCAACGCGATCGCACGGAATTTGCCTCAGCACTTGATCGTACCCTGACTCGAGCCATCAAACTCCGAGATCGTCCAACCTGACTGCAGAGTCCTGTATGGCAAATCGAATAGAGACTCCCCTTCACGCGTAGTCTCGAAAGAAGGATCGATCTAAAGATGCCCCTGTGCGAATACGGAAGTCGCGCTACTTCGTGATGCGTGGCAGCACAAGCCTAGGGTAGAGACGGAAGCAACCGCTCAAATCCTCATCCATCCATTCCATTTCCCACATCGTATATTCAAGTCCATCTTCTTTGCGATCGGAGACAGGTCCGCTCCCTGGATCGGGGTACGGCGCATTAATTAGTATCTGCAATCCGAGCTTTGCAGATGTCAATCCGATCTATTCCTTGCTAACAACGCATGAAGTTGATTGACTACGTCGCCTTTCGATACCTTCTTGATTTCGTCGTCTCATTTGAAAATCAAAATAGTGAGTACACCGCGTCGGGAGAGCCTATCTCTAGAAGTCAGCGACGGCTTCACCACCGTTGCAACTATGCAGCGCACGGTGATTGATGATGTCGATGCCGTTCGATAAGAAATGTACGGATCCATCGGCCAGTCCCGAGTTTGCGCCTCCCGTGTGATAGCTCCTCGGCCCAAAAAACCCCGTATGATGGATCACCAGATCCGGCACACGGTGATTGGGTACGTGATATCCATTCGTGAGTGAATTGATGGAGCCATTAAAAGCCCACGAGATTCCTCGTCCACGAATGGCTGCACTATTGCCACCTCGCCAGCTACTAAAGGTGGACCAAAGAACATCGGTTCGAGGGTTTGAGATAAACCCACCAGCATCCACATAACTATTCCAGGGACTGCCCGACGGTTTTAATCCGCGACTCGACTGCAGAGCCGAATTGACTCCACCAGAGCCGTTTAGCGTGTATTGGTAAGGAAATCTCGGCAATGTTCCTGCAGGTAATGTGATGTCATTACCGACGCTCCTGACGGTCTCACTAAGGATTACCGTATTTGAAGCGCCGTCGGTAAGGTCACGGAATGCGCGAGCGATATTCTGGCACACGATGCCATCGGTTACCCAGCGCCAGTCGTAGTTGGTTCCTGTTCCACTTCCATTGCTGAACATATAGCTCAATCCACCGTAGGTAACCGATGCGCCGTTGACTTGCATGGTGGTTGTGGCTGGCGCAGGATCACTGGGGCAGAGGAAGATAGGTACTGGTGTAGCGAACGCCTGAGCGAACAGCGGATTTGGAACCTTTGCGTTGAAGGGGCCAGAAAATGCAGGCCTCGAGTAGTCGAGTAAATTGTTTAGATTTCCTTGTTCGATAAACGCCAGGATGCGAGCCTGGACGGAAAAGTCAACGTCGACTGTACCCGCCATGGGAAACCTGCGATAGGCGGACTCGTAGTTCATCGTTGCGAGCGCCATCTGCTTAACACTGTTGCTGCACTGCATCCTCCTAGCAGCCTCGCGAGCGGCTTGAACCGCAGGCAGCAGTAAACCGACCAAAATTCCGATGATGGCTATCACCACGAGTAGTTCGACTAAAGTAAAGGCTAAGCGGTTCGATGTGATGTAATTGCGTTCCATTTTAATTTTTCTTTATCAAAGCGGTAATAAATGATCTAAGTTCTTTCTTTATTGATCCGTCTCTACTTCAAATCGCCACCCGACTTGAATGCGCTAAACAGAATCGTTTTTGCTTCGCTGTGCCCTGATTTCCATAACGCATCAACTTCTGTTTGCATCGTGTATGGCAACCCCAGGATCTTCTCGAGCGATACCTCGGAATCGTCCACGACAATCCATCGAAGCTGGTATCTGCCGCCCGGCAACAGACTGCTCCAATCCACGGACTCACGTGTACGACGCAAGTGATTGGGCTCAATCAGTTGCATAGAAGTGCCCCAACTGGCTCCGTCAATTGAAACCCGTCCCTCACCAATCGCAGTCGGTTCTTGGCTGACGTTGCCCTTAGCATCGATGCGATGCATGACGACGACCGCGTATTGCCCTGCAGGTAGATTTGGCAGCTCCTGAATCCTCAGATGCAGCCCCGTCCGCCAAGTCCTGATGGAATCGAACCGGGGGATTTCATTCGAATGGGAGTAGCGAACCCACCTGATTGCTGCGTAGTCCGTTAGAAACAGCCCCCATTGGCGGTCAGTATGGCCACCCTCCGGAAACTTAACACCTCCTCCATGGTCGTCTTTGCCTAAGGCTTTCGTCTTGAGCAAACTCGCGATTGGCGTTTCGACGTCGATCAGCTTTCGCTCCTCCAACAACTGCAATGTTTCCGCCGGGGAATTGGGAACAATCCAACTCATTCGGTCGCCATTCTTTTCAACTTGCTTCGCGTTGCGGTCCGGCGAGTGGCAATTCGCACAACGCTCAAATTGCGACCAAACAACCTCGATAAATCGATGGAGAATCTGATCCTTCCGAGCGTGTCGTATCAAATTGTCATCCAGTTTGAGATCCTTCAACTCCGGCAATGGAGCATTCAGAGACTCTGGATCTTGAACCGACGCGCGAATCCATTCGCTAATTCCATCTAATTCCGCCTTGCGAACCTGATCCATCAACGCTGTTGAATTCCCTGGTTGCTTGGAAATAAATTGCAGGAGCTTTGAATTTCCTGGGTGCTCTGTATCGATCCAACCGCGAGCTCTCAGAGAAGCAAACGAAGCCTTTGGATCAGACGTCAGGAACTCTTGCAGGTTAAGTCCTTGGAGATGACATTCCGAACAACTGCTCGCTTTCGATGATTGAAGCAAGGGTACAACTCTCCGCTGATAAATCTCGGATGGAGATTCGGCATCCAGCGGAAGTCTGCTGAGGAAAACAAGGCTGCATGCCAGCAGCCAGTGAAGCGTACGCATCATGATTCGTCCGAAAGGTAACTTGCGTGCAGGAGGAGTTATCGCGCGGCAACAGAACTTGCGATCCATTACGGCGCACTCGATACGATCATACGAAACCCTCTTGTGGAGAGCGGGCCGATGACCGCACAAGTGCGCCATATCGAATCGCATGAACTCAAAGCCGCTGTTTGTGACTTATGATGCTCGTATGTGTTGACTCCTAGATGGACTTCACAACACGTGCGATGAATAGCCATTCGCCATTCCAGGGCGGAAATCAACGAATTCATACGAATTCGTTCTTTGCGTTCCCAGCAACCTGGATGCAATCAATCGCGAGCGAGAATGCTAAGAGAGCATGTGCTTCGGTGGCGGAATGTCCGGCTTCAGAAACACCGGAGATGGATCTTCGATCGAAAAAAGATAGGCAGCCCCTGGCTCCCTCTCCAACACAACCCATTTTTCCGTGGTAGCGATGATCATCCAAGGCAGCAGGGAGAAAGCTGAAATCTTGCCTTGGCATTTCATCGCGAACATACTCAAAACGAGCTTGCTCTTTTTCGTTGCCTTTATTGCGACGTCTGGCTCAACAAGATCCGATTTCGAATTCGCACAACAGGAACCACAGGACTCCATTTCTGCTGGGCAACAATCGTCGCTTGCAGAATGATGAGCTACTGCATCGGAAGCGTTCCCATGGACAAATGTTTCATGTTTTCGTTCTCCATGTTCACAGCACTTGGACTTCGATAATGTCGCATCCTCGTCCTGGAGTGGGTTGATCCAAACACTAGTCGCGACTGCTTCTGCCTGCACAGGCCGCGCGGCGTAGGAGGGTGGAATGACTTCATGTTCCTCAGCCCAAGCGAGTCTCTCCTCCAGTGTTGAGCAGCAGCAATTCGTCCAGCACTGCTCAGCAGTCTTGCATCCGCAGGGACTATTTTGGCAGGGAAAAGGCTGAGAATGATCCTTGGTCTGGATTTCTAAGGTAGCGACGGGGATCGGCAATGCTGATGCGCAAAAGAAAATCAGAACGAGAAAAGCAATTACTTTCCGTCCGATAGAATCACGTCGCTTTTTTCCTGCGAAAACCTTCAACAAATAAATGTCTCTTCTTCGAGCGCTGAATCCGATCTCTGGCCAGGCCCGCTCTCCACGCCAGACATGATACCAGGGAGTCGCGTCCAAGCAATGCTCTGGACTACTAGGCGACAAATTTGTGTGGAAATCACGAGGAG
Organism: Pirellula sp.; assembly: GCA_040396935.1. Lineage (GTDB taxonomy): Bacteria > Planctomycetota > Planctomycetia > Pirellulales > Pirellulaceae > JBKCUI01. The sequence goes on along the minus strand of JBBAXA010000088.1, from coordinate 11,166 downwards.
GTTTTAGGCAGGAACGCCTGAGAGATATGTTGGAATGATCGTTCGTCTTGGCTCATCTCAATTTGAGTCGTTAAGCGAAGAACGAACGAGCCTCACACAGTCAAGCGCTCACAGCCTCTTCAATTATTTCTATATTTTCCGCTACTTGTTTCAGCCAAAGGTCTTCGCAGTCGGACACGGATCCGCTTGCTCGATCGAGTCTCGACCATCGCTCGCAGGAGGCAGCGCTAAAGAAATCGGACTATTATAGGAAGATTTTGAAATCAACAGATCCGAGCGGTGTCTATCACATGTCACGGATGAACAAATCGCTGGCGATTCGATTCGCCGATCCCGATCGACGCGCAACTTGAAGGCTGAGCCATTGTGACTCAAATCACCGATGTCGAACTCGAGCAACTCGTCGATGAACTCGGCTCTTCGCTGGTGTTGTTCGCTCGTCAATGGTGTTCATGTCCAGACGACGCCCTTCAGGAGGCGCTGATCGAACTGGCGAAAAAAGATCCCGCTCCACGATCACCAAAAGCGTGGCTTTTTCGTGTCGTTCGGAGCAAGGCAATGAATATGGCCAGGTCGGATCGACGCAGGGCTCGTCATGAGTCAGCCCGCGCGGAGCCTGACGCGTGGTTTGAGTCAGACGCAGGTTCGCGGATAGATGCGGAGTTGACCACGCGTTGGCTCGACCAACTCCCCGATGTCCAGCGACAGATTGTGACAGCGCGCATCTGGGGTGAATTGACCTTCGAACAAGTAGCCGAAGTGGTGGATCGCCCAACGGCGACTGTATTTCGATTATTTCGCGAAGCCATCGATACGATGCGTTACCAAGCAAACATGCCTGAAGAAACACGAACTCTCACCGATCGCAATCGAGGGAGCATCTAATGAACGAACCACAACACGACTCCACCGATCACGAATTCGGCAACGATTTAGTTGATACGTTGAAAACATTGAAGCCACGCGCTCCGCGCCTTGACTGGGATGCGATTCACGCTGCCCAGTTGGCAGACGAGACGACGACACGCCCTCCGAACTCAGGTCCGCTTCGGTTCCCTGCGACCGCGCGATTCGCTGTGGCATGGTGGTCCGGTATGGCCGTCGGGGTAGCCATTACCTTTTTCGCCATGCAATGGTTTGTGCTTAATGACCTGCGAAATAAGGTCGAGCGTCTGGAGCAGGCGGCGAACGCAACAGCGAAACCAACTACTGGCAACCCATGGTTCAATGATCGGACAATCGCTGGTACGGAATCAGCCTTCGACTTTAATTTACTGCTGGATGCCCCGAACCTGTCCGTCGGCTCCTACCGTGAGCTCTCCGAGCGGTTGGTATATGCGCGTCGATTCGCTACTGGTTCCGAACCTTCGTCCTCGGCAGATCTCGACCACACATCGGGAACGCCAATCAAACCTTCAGCTGTAACCGAGACTGCCGAATCCGAGCCAGCGGGACGGGCGACGAATCGTTTACGACTCCAGCAGGAGTTGCAACGCGAGATCTACTGACGTTTCATCCGCTGCATTCTTCGTGTTGTGAAGAGTAGCGTGACTATTACTTTTGACAGAGTTCCATTTCTCCAACCGCATTCCGTTCGAGGCTGACGATGTTTTTTGATGGAAGCATACGAAATTATTTTCAGTGGGCCATTCTTTACGGCGTGTATGTGTTTGCCTGGTTTCCGATTTCAATAGCACAGGAAAATACATCCAAGGCAACTGCTACCAAATCGGTCGCGCAAGGCGAGACCCTGAAGCTGACTATTCACCCCAAAGCAGAGACCAAGCCATCACTAAATCTTAAACTATTATCAGATACGACCGAACAACTGGATGGTAATGCCGCCATCTTTTATCTCAAGGCATTGGGATTTCTCGAGCAAGACAACGCCCGCGCGCAGATCCGTGAGATGCGTAAGAAAGGGGAGGAACAAGCAAAGCTAGCCGGTAAAGAGGGAGCACTGGATTACCCACCCTATTCGTATCTGGAGATTCATCCCAGAGATTATCCGAAAGCCGAGGTACGCGATTACTTGAAATTAGTTGCCTTTCAAGAACCTATACTTCGTGAAGCAAGGCGTTACAGCAGTTTTTCTATGCATCGGAATATCCACCTTTCGGATAATCCTGTCGGATACCTCCTTCCCGAGATACAGAACATTCGCGAACTCGCTAGAAATCAGACAATCCGTTGCCGTTTGGCGATCGCCGAAAACCGTATCGATGACGCGATTGAAATCATCGGTCAGCAGGTGACCATGAGTCGCCATATCGGTATGGACGACTTTCTGGTCAGCTACTTGGTAGGTTGTGCCGTGCTCGGGATCACACTCGACGACACCATGTTATTGCAAGAGCACCCAGAGTGCCCGAACCTCTACTGGGCATTCGCGCAGTTACCGAGCCCGCTTTTGGACCCCGATCGGTGCATCGCTTTTGAACGGCAGTTCCTCTATCTGCAGATTCCGAAGCTGAAGGAGATCGACAAGACTCCTAGATCGGCTGCGTACTGGAGGGAGTTCGTTACAGATTTCGCCAAAAGGACGTCGGAAATCGATCAGTACAATGAGGAAAGAAATCCAGCGGTCGTCTCGAGAGTCCAGGGAGATAAGCGGGTGGAGGCGATTCAAAAAGGTATCGAAGAAAGTGTTCCACAGGCGCGCGACTATCTGCTCGATCGAAGGATTCTCACGAAAGAGTCGATAGTGACCTATCCGAAGGAACAGTTGGTATTTTTGGCGATGAAGGACTACTACGACGTCATCCGAGACGACCATTTCAAATGGTGCCATACTCCATATAGTATCGCGATCGAAAAAATTTCGGCGACGAATGATCAGATGAACAAGGATCGAGCGAAGGTCGGTTCGTTTTCAGGACTGACCTATGGCGTTCTACCATCCATGGATGCATTCTTGACGGCGATGACGCGAACTCGACAACGGGTTGCTGTAATCCAAGCGATTGAAGCCATCCGAATGGCAGGAGCGGAGAATGGCGGCAAGTTGATCGACTCCTTGGATGAGGCACCGGTCCCCGTCCCGAGTGATCCGTTCACAGGCAAACCGTTCTCTTATCAGGTGAATGGCGACGTGGCGATCCTGTCATCGGATTTACCAAAGAACTCCTCTGTTTTTCGAAACACCCCCCCTGTCCGGATCGAATTGAAATTTGCCAAGTAGTGTCTAAACATGATCCAATGGCATCGAGCCCTGGTTCTGTTCATGAGATGGCTACACTTGAGCTCGGTATGGGATCTCTTGACACGAAACGAAAAGCAGATCCGCGCCGAGTTGTACCAGCGGACGCACTATTCTCGATCCTGATTGCGGAGGATTCAGATGAGCACAGGATGCATGACAACTTGCGGGACCACAGCTCTACTCTAGACAAGACGAACTTACTTCATGGAAGGCCAAACGTTCGCGAAATGTGCGAATCGATCAAGTTCTAACGGCGACCATCACCGAGCGGCCGCCAAAAAAAGTCGCCAACGTGACACGCGGCTGACCGGCTACATCGGTGCATGGTTTAGTTCTGTCTTTTGTCATGCTTGTGCTCTCGCTCAGTGAAGCGGTGCTCGTACTCGAGTGATACATCGCGTTGATCATTCCGTTATGGTCAACGCGATGGTCGCGCTGGAATTTTCGACTGGCCATCGCGATGATGCCATGCAAGCGAGTCGACCGATTACGAAATCGAACACCGTCAACCACGGTGGACCGAGCACTAGCACAATGGGATCCGATCGAGGGTTGGCTTAAAACTTGCATTGACGATGGAACGTGGGCATACACAAAGCCATTACTTCTGCTTACAAGCGGATACAGCTAACGGCTAATGAGGATGGGATCTAGCCATTTACTCCAAGTAATCAGGGCTCAGTCCGTTCGCTGCTGGTATAGTAAAGTGCGTATGGTCGTGAACTTCAATTGAAAGGAGTGCAATGATGAGTAGTGACATAGGGGGACATCGACCTCACCGGAGGCTGCCGCGACGGGAATTTTTGGCAGCATCTGGCACATGGACTCTGGCCAGTCAACAGTATCCCCTGGTTGCCCAGGCGAGCGGCGGACAATTGGCAAGTACTGGAGTCATCGTTGCCGAGAATAATCTACCGGGTACCAAGGACTGGATGCTAACAAAGAGCCGAGTCGATCCAGCGACGAAGTATCGCTGTCCATGGATCGAGGGCTTTGCATCGCGCACGAGCGTGCGAGCAGGTCAGTCGATTCAGTTTTTCGTGAGCACAAACCCAGCTTCACCATTTCGCATTGAGATTTTTCGGATGGGTTATTACGGCGGTTCGGGCGGTCGATTGATGCGGGAACTGGGACCGTTCCAGGGGGTGGTGCAACCTGAGCCTGATGTGGGTCCAAAGCGACTGAGGGAATGTCGCTGGGAAGCTTGCGCCGAACTTGTTGTTCCACACGATTGGGTCAGTGGAGTTTATCTGGGTCGCCTGACAGCCGAGCGCGAGGGATGGCAAAGTTATCTGATTTTTATCGTTCGGGATGATCGACCGGCGGATCTGCTGTTTCAGTGTTCGGATACGACATGGCAGGCTTACAACCGCTGGCCGGATCAGTTTGCGTTGTATGACGATGGACGAGACAAGTGGTACTGCGGTCCTGGTGTAGACGTCAGTTTTGATCGGCCGTATGGGCGCTACTGCCAGATCTTGGATGCTCCGCTATCGACCGGTTCCGGATCATGGTTTCTTTGGGAGTTTCCATTTGCTTACTGGCTGGAACAGCAGGGTTACGATGTCAGCTACATTTCCTGCCTGGACACGCATGCCGATCCGTCCCGTCTACTAAGCGCGAAGGGATTTTTAAGTATCGGCCACGACGAGTACTATTCCCTCGAGATGTATGAGAATCTTCTCGCGGCAAGATCTGCGGGAGTGAGTTTGTGTTTCTTCTCGGGGGACACTTGCTGGGGACGCATCGATCCGCGGCCAGGATCGAATGGAGGGGCAGGTCGCATTTTTAGTCGGGTGGATGCCTTTGGTCCGCGCCTACCGGGAGCGGAAAAGTGGGCGGGAGCCGATCGTTTCCCGTATCAGACACCCAGCGAATCCAATTTGATTGGGGCTCGAAATGTCCCCCCTGTTACCGGCGGAGCAGATTGGATTTGTCGGTTGCCTGAACACTGGGTTTTTGCAGGTACCGGAATGCGGGAGGGGGATGGGATCCCCGGCTTGGTAGGCTGGGAATGGATGGGGATGCCGGCCGAGATGGAGGGATTAGAGGTATTGGCCAGCGGCCGAACCACTCATGGCAAGGAACGCCCCGGCGACGAGGGGCTTTATACGTCGACCATCTATCCGGGACCTAGGGGCAACTTTGTGTTCAACGCAGCGACGTGCTGGTGGTGCGATGGCTTATCAGCTCCGCCGGGCTATCTGCGTCCAAAGGTCTATACCGAACCGCGTGGAGTGGACCGACGCGTGCAGCGCATCACAACGAATCTTTTGAATCGCATCTGTTCAAAAGGATGACCTAGTAGGATCGCGACTCTGAAGCGTATCTGTCTCGGTCTGAAGCTATCTGAAGAATCCTAGCTGATTGCCCGTAGAGAGCGAGATTCCATCTTGGCTTATTGGATGGGTTCGCCTCCTGCGCATCGCGGGAGGATCAGAAAGTTGACGTTCGAGCCACGTGCCGGGGGAAGAAACGATGCAAAGAGACTAGCGATTTACCGATGCCCTTGCCGTAAGGGGACCTTTTCTTTTATCTTTGTCCCAGTCTCTGGCCCCATCGATTATACCTGAGATAAGGCATCGGATATACTGTGAACAACTCCCCTCCTTGATCCTAGGACTCCCCCGGCTGTTCGTTCCCCCGTAGGTGTGAAAACAGATGATGCGGTTTATCTGTTTCCTAATCGCTGTTTTTGTAACCCAACTGGCGGTGCGCGCTAACGAGGAGTGGGTTACGGTTGGTTCGCCTGGCAATCGCGCGGACACTACGGGCTTGGGGGCGGTTGCTTACCAATTTCAGATTATGAAATATGAGGTAACGGTTCGCCAGTATGCAGCGTTTTTAAACTGCGTCGCGGCGCGATCGGATCCACATCAGCTTTGGCTCCCAGCGATGGGGGAGCATGTCGTCACCGATTTGGGGCAAGGCGGGATTCGTAAAGATGTCCCGCAGTGCATCCTGCGCGAGGGGTCCCCCGGTTCCTGGAGTTATCGACCGGTCATGGATCGTGAAGATGGCCCAGTCTTCTGTGTCTCGTTTTTCAGCGCCCTGCGATACGCGAACTGGCTTCAAAATGGTGGCCAAAACGGTGATACCGAATCGGGTGCTTACGATCTCTCGCAAGGATCGAAAGTGACTCGATCCGCTTCGGCGAAAATCTGGCTACCTAACGAAAATGAATGGTACAAAGCCGCGTATTTCCAACCAGAGGATTGTGGCGGACCCAACGGACGGTATTGGCGATTTCCATTTGGCTCCGATGATGTACCGCTAAGTTCCGAACCCGGGTCGGAGGAGAAACGAGCAGCTTGCTTTTCCCGGAAGTTCAGCGGTATGGTAACCGTTGGTTCCTATCCCAATGCCAAGAGCCCGTGGGGTGCTCTCGATATGGGAGGGAACGTTTGGGAATGGACTGAGTCCGTGGTATTCGATTGGAAACGTGCGATGCGTGGTGGTTCAACAGCCCACCTGTTGGAAAAGATGCGTTCGAACGTACGATCGAATGCCAGTCCCGATCGCTGGTACCCCGATACGGGTTTTCGTTTAGCGAGGAGTATCGGAGATTGAGGATCTCAAATAGTCGAGTGGGTTGTTTGCTCGCACTGCTTTCTGCGGTGGCAATCGCCATCCTTCCAAGCAACCTACGCAGTGATGATTCGACGCAAACGGATAGAACCTTCCTCACAGCAAATTGCGCCGATTGCCACTCTGCAAATAGCAGGGAGGGGGGATTCGATCTCAGTGAAATTCATTGGCCCATAAATGATGCCAAGGAAATCTCGCGATGGATCCAGGTTGTCGATAAAGTCGCGTCGGGAAAAATGCCTCCACGAGATGCAAAGCCACCCTCCGATGCGGCGCGTTCCGAATTCCTCGATTCCCTGCAAAAGAAACTGCGGGATTATCAACTGAATCGACAGGCGCTGGAAGGAAGGGTCGTATTACGCAGGCTAAACCGCCACGAGTATGCGAACACACTTCGCGATCTGCTCGGCGTCAGTACACCCATAGAAGAACAGTTGCCTGAGGAGGGGCGAGCGGATGGATTCGAAAATGTTGGGAATGCATTGAACCTCTCGGTGGCACACCTCGATCGCTATCTGAGCGCTGCCGACCAGGCTCTGAAAGAAGCCACGGTTTCCACTCGCAAGCCTTCTACGACCAAAATCCGCACGGATTACGAAGAGACGTGGCATGATTACAACCACGGATTTCAGAACCTGCAATGGGCGAATGCCGAAGATGGGAAACTGGCGATCCGTTGGACGGGCTCGCCGGCCAATGGCACCTTGCGAGCCTGGCATCCACCGATTCCCGACCATCGCTACCGTTTTCGTTTTCGCGCGCGTGCCATGACGCAGCGAACTGTTACCGATTCCAAAGGTGTCAAGTCGAAGGAGTTTTTTCACGACCGTCACATCATTGCCAAAGTGAGTGTGGCATCGCTGTTGAAAGATGGATCAGGATTTGATGATGCCTACTTCGAATTAAGCCCCAATGACTATCGTGAGTTTGTATACGAAACTCGCGTGCCGGAGGGGCATTCCTTTTCGCTGGTACCTTATCGTTTGGTGCCTGTTGCTAGCGACGATCGATTGATGTCGGACGAGATGCTAGCCGTCGTCGATTGGATCGAGATTGAGGGGCCGATTTATGATGGAGAGTGGCCACCCGAGGGGCATCGTTTGATGTATGGGGATCTTCCCCTGGAGCCTCAAGACCCCACTTCCATAGATAGCGGGTTGCGCGTCGTCTCTGCCTCCCCCGAGTCGGACGCGCGTCGTTTGATTGCGAATTTCCTATCCCGAGCTTTCCGTCGACCGGTGGAGCATTCCGAGCTGGAAACCTATTTGGAACTGTTCCGAGAACAGATGCGACTGAATCGACCGTTTGATGCTGCCTTACGGGCGGCTTACAAAATGGCTCTCACCTCGCCGCAGTTTTTATTCCTGGACGAATCGCCAGGAAAATTGAATGGCCACGCACTCGCTGCCCGGCTCAGTTATGGTCTCTGGAGTAGTTTGCCAGATGAGGAGTTACTGCAAACAGCAGCGACGGAGAGCCTCACCCGTCCTGAGGTACTTCGTGAACAAACCGAGCGGCTATTGTCCTCGCCTCAGTCGCGACGATTCATCAAACAATTTCTAGGTGGTTGGCTCAACTTACGCGACATCAACTTCACTCAGCCGGACACAAAACTCTATCCTGAATTCGATAGTTATCTGCAGTTCAGTATGTTAGCCGAGTCCGAGCATTACTTCGAAGAACTGGTTCGACAGAATCTCGGGATCAGCCACGTGGTCCATAGCGATTTTGCAATGCTGAATCAACGCTTGGCGGAACATTACGAACTGGAGGACGCTTTTGCAGGTGCGCAAAGATCGCTAGAAACCGATCACGATTTCCCCCCTGAACAATCGAGACTGTTAAAAGTCAGTCTACCGAACGAATCGAATCGGGGTGGCTTCATGACCCAAGGTGCGATACTCAAAGTCAGTGCCAATGGAACGACGACGTCCCCAGTCGTACGCGGTGCCTACGTCCTCGACCGCATCCTGGGGACACCACCGGATCCTCCACCGAGCAACGTGCCAGCTGTCGAACCCGACATCCGAGGCGCAACGACAATTCGTGAGCAACTTGCGAAGCATCGCGATCTGCCCGCTTGCGCAGAATGTCATGCCAAATTGGATCCGCCAGGGTTCGCCTTGGAAAATTACGATGCTGCCGGCCGTTGGCGGACCTATTATCGCGTCATTCCGACGAGTGCCAGCGATAAAGTTGTCAGGATTCCGGGTAGCAATGTCCGACTATACTCTCAAGGTCCGGCCGTCGAGGCGAATTACTCGCTCGAGAATGGTCGCCCCTTCGCGGATATTCGCGAATTCAAACAGATCCTGCTCGAGGACAAAAAGCAAATGGCACGATGCTTTGTTGGTAAACTGATCACTTACTTGACCGGCGCTACACCCGAGTTCGCCGATCGTGAAATCATCGAACAGATTGTATCCACGGCGGAATCTAGCGATTATGGAATACGCGACTTGATCCATGGAGTGATTCAAAGTCGAGTGTTCACGCATAAATAGCCCATCCATCTCTATAGTGAAGAGACACAATGAATAGAGACACAATGAATTCAGTCAAGAAATGCCACTTGTCCCGACGCGCTGTGCTAAGAGCTGGGGGGGTTGCGATGGCTTTGCCCTGGCTGGACTCGATGCAACCCGCCTTCTCAGCAGAGGCGAAGCAGCCCAAACGATTTATCGGTGTCCTAAATTATTTCAGCTTTCATACACCATTTCTCTTCCCCAAGGATTCTGGTTATGACTACCAGTTGTCTCCCTACTTGGAGTTATTACGAGATCATAAGCAAGACTTCACGATCCTATCGGGACTCAATCATCCTGAGGTGCGGGACGGTCATGCCTCGGACAAATCGTTTTTCACGGGAGCACCTCATCCAGGTTCACCGACGTTTCGCAATACGATCTCCATCGACCAGGTTGCAGCGGAAGCCATAGGTCACGAGACACGGTATCCGTCGCTCAATTTCTCGACCAGCTCTTCCTACAGCTGCAGCTACACGCGCAATGGAGTCGCACTCCCACCAGAAATCAGTCCGGCACGAGCTTTTGCAAAGCTCTTTATCAGCGGGACACCTGCTCAGGTTGCTGAAGAGGTCATGCGTGTTAAGGAAGGGCGATCGATTCTGGACCGAGTCGCATCCGAATCAAAACGGCTAGAGCGCAAAGTGGGACCGACCGATCGAGTAAAACTGGATCAGTACTATTCGAGTGTTCGCGATTTGGAAAAACGTATGATCCAAGCGGAACACTATGCGAGCCAGCCGAAGCCAGCGATTGGCACTCAGCCCCTCGAGGACCCAGCCCCTGGCGAAGATATTGTTCGATTCGGTCTGCTGCTGGATGTCGCCCGATTGGCAATGCAAGTCGATCTGACACGCATCGTTACTCTCTACTACGTTGGAAGCAGCAAGTCGCCGTCCATGCCGGGTGCGAGTTTCGCGTACCATGACCTCAGCCATCACGGTCAGAACTCGGAGAAGATCGACCAACTATCGATCCTCGAACGCGATCTATTGCAGCAATGGGGGATTTTCCTATCCCGGATGAAAGAGACCGGAGAGGGCAGCTTGCGATTGCTCGACCACACGTTTGCCGTCCTAGGCGCAGGAATGGGAAATGCATCCAGCCATGATGCGACCGATCTTCCGCTACTCGTCTCCGGTGGCAAGTTTCGCCATGGTCAACATCTGGCAAACGATCCCAAGAATCCCCCGCCACTCTGCAATCTTTGGGTAAACGCCCTCCAGCATCTCGGCCTCGAGGTAGAGGAATTTGGAAGTAGCACCGGAACTCTAACGGGGCTTTCGTAGTCTCCCTTTCGCGGTTGGGAAAAGTCTAATGACCAAGCCGAGCTCAGCACCCTCAGATGAAGACTCGTGCTGCGCGGTGAAGAACGAATCAAACCTAGGGACAACGCTAGCGAGCGAGCAGAGACGCGACCACCCGCAGGGTGCATGAAGGTACGACTTCATGAGAGTTGTTGCATCCAACCCATTACGCTAGTGCCACGAATTGGAAGTTCGGACTCAGATGGGGTGGCAATCGAACCCGAAGGCTAGCCATTCTTTTATGTAAAACGGGTAATGCATATAAAGACCGCTCCAGTGCTTAATGTTTGTTTTCTCGCGACGAAACCAAACAACGGAACAAACATGTTCGGCAAATCTGCGACAATAATATTTCTCGCAGAAGAATAGGCAACGCTGCGAAGAGTAGGAAAGAATAGGAAAGTGCTAGTCACCAAGTGAAGCAAGCGTTCAGGCCCGAATGGGCCGACAGTATAGTAGGAAAGCGCCTGTCACCAAGTGAAGCAAGCGCTCAGGCCCGAATGGGCCGACAGTATGAATGCCGGGGCGACGAAGTCCCCCGGTC
>JBBAXA010000087.1:0-16253 GCA_040396935.1 Pirellula sp. | reverse complement strand
CTGAAAATCCATGTGTCGCCGGTTCGATCCCGGCCCTGACCACTGCCGAAACCCCTGAATTTACAGGGGTTTTTTCGTTTTCTGTTTCGAAGACTTCTTTCTCGATCGATTTGTCTGAACCCTCCATTTCCTTGTGTTTCAGCTCCTTGCAGGTCCCTACTGCTCCGGATTCTGCTCCGAATTCTGCTTCGCCTGCAAAAGTGTGTCGTTGGCGATCCTCAACGATGCTTGTCGTGGTTATAGTCGCCTTGGAGAAGGCCTCGGATGTCACCAACAGATAATGATCCCGCGAGACTTGCTGCGAATGTCCAAGCCACATGGCGACGGCATGCGCCGGATGCCCCAAAGCAACCAGATGGGTCTCACAGCTCCGCCGTAGCGTCTGGAACAAATCATCCCACCTTGTCAGTACGGCGGTCGTGATGATCCCAGGAATTTGGTTTCGTAAGATTCCTCATTCCCAATCGGTCGAATGTGTCCTTACTAGATTCCGTTTTGCCTCAACTCCAGTAGCACAGCGATCCCGGTTGCCTTTATTCAAAGACGACTCGCATAGCACAGAGACGGATAATGCATACAGTCGAGCGATATCCGTACTACTGAAACTCATTCGTGCATGTGAGCTATCCAAGTGTCTGAGCCCAGGTTCCATGGTACCCAGCGTGGGTTCCACCATCCCAAACAAGCTAGGCTTCCGAGTCAATCTAATTGGCTGGCGGAAATCTGCAGTCGCCCGATTTGAAGAGCCCTGCCACTCGCAACATCGACATCAAACCAACTCGCCGATAGTCTGACATCTTCGGTAGCAACATGAAAAGAATTCGGATCGAAAGATAGTGTCGTGTTGAGAACAGGTTCGATCGCTCGGCCCAAAATGCTTTCATAGGGACCTGTCATTCCGACGTCGCATTGGAAAGCTGTTCCCTTCGGTAGTATGCACTCATCGGCTGTTGGAACATGCGTGTGTGTACCGAGGACCGCCGAAACGCGTCCATCCAGGTAACGTCCCATGGCCTGTTTATCGCTTGTGGCCTCAGCATGCATATCACAAACACAAATCTTGACTTCGGGCGGTATTAGCCGGAGGACTCGTTCCACGGCATGGAATGGACAATCCACTGGTCGCATGAATACTCGCCCTAGCAAACTGATCACCGCAACCGACACACCCTGACTGGTCTGAACAATGCAGAATTCTTTCCCCGGCGCTTCGATCGGATAGTTGGCCGGCTTCACGATATTCCTGGCATGATTGAGCACCGATGCGATTTCCTTTTTTCGATAAATATGATCTCCCAAGGTGATTGCATCGATGCCAGCCTCGATCAGTTTTTTGTATTGATTGACTGTGAGTCCTGCTCCATCGGCCGCATTTTCCGCATTAGCAATGATGAGATCGATTCCTACCTTACGACGGAGCCAGGCGATACTGTCACAAACGATCGCAACTCCCGGTTTCCCAACGATATCTCCTATCAAAAGAATTCGGATCGCATGTTCCGCGCGGGGGTCTGGGAGTTGCATGGGCTACTTCTTGCGAGCATATACTTCGATCAATGGTCCAAGGTTCCAGCGAAACTCCAAATCGTAGACCAACGATTTGACTAGTGTACCAAGTGGTAGACGGCTTTCGTACGACTGATTCCGCCGAGGTGTCACAGCTCGAAGAATTTCAGCACCCTGATCCGTCAATAATTTGCAAAGGGTATCACGATTGAAAAAGTGAAGATGAGTGCTAGGTACCGTATTTGGGGAGCGGCGCCGACGGAGAAAAAATGCGCGCAACCGATCAAATAAGTCACCGAATTCATAGGGAACCTCGATGATCAGCAAACCGCCTGGTCGCAACGAAGCGAGCAATTTTTTCACCGAATCGATTGGGTCGTACAGATGCTCGAGCACATGGCTCATGTGTATGCAATCAAATCTCTGTTCCCCGAGATCGATAGATTCAAGGGATCCATGCTCGACATCGATCCCGAAGCGTTCCTTGGCGAACAATACAGCATCGTATCCCGACTCAATCCCGGCGATCGACCAACCACGAGCTTTAGCCTCCTTCAGAAAATATCCGCGAGATGCACCAACATCCAAAACCGTTCCCTGTTGTGGCAGAAACTCTTCCATCCGATCGAAACGTGAAGCCAACTGATCCGTGACGCTATCACCGGAAATCGCAAAAGACTCGCCGGCTGCATCGTAGGAATCTACATACTCGGCCGATCGATAGACCTCGTTGATTTCATGACGACTCGGCAGCGGCCATAACACTCCTTGGCCACAATGCTTGCACCGCATGATGTGCGTGGATTCGAATTGACTTCGAATAATCAGAGAGAGCTCAGGTAAGGTAGTCCAATCCCTTCGGCCACAAATGATGCACGTAGGTTTTGTGCTAGAATTCAGCCGTCCATTATCCCCATCTCTATCCATCGTTTTCTCGAATTTGCGGTTTCCTTGAGTTCTAGTCCCGACCTCCCAATCCTCCCCAAACGAGTCTTGCTGGTAATCCATTCCCTGGCGGGAGGTGGCTCCGAGCGGCAGCTTAGTTGCTTGGCGAATGATTTAGCGATGCGCTCTGAGATCGAGTCCATTAGCCTAGTAACTCTGGCTTCTGCTGACAATGATTACTATCCACTTCATTCCCGTATCGAAAGAATTGGGTTAGGACTTTTTTCGATGAGCCGAGGATGGTGGAATGGTATCCGTGCAAACTACCAACGTATTACCAAGCTTCGGAAAGTTGCGATGGCAAAATCCCCTGAATTGGTAATCAGTTTCTGCGATAGAACCAATGTACTCGCTCTAGTCGCTTTGTCTGCCAAGTACCCACTCCTCATTTCCGAACGTAGCGATCCCAGGTACCAACACATGCCACGAGTATGGGAATGGCTACGCAAGAAGTACTACCCCAGAGCCGAATGCTGTGTCGCGCAATCCGAGGAAGTCGCAAACTACCTGAGGGTTCATTACTACAGCGATAGACCAAATCGCATTCGATCCATCCCCTCCGCCATCGATCCACCTCCTCTCGACATCGCGAGTCTTCAAAAAAATCGATTGACAAAGCAGCCGAAAATACTCCTTTACGTTGGCCGCATTTCCCCCGAAAAAGGTGTCGATCGCTTGTTGGACGCTTGGCATATGATTGAATCGAGACATCCGACTTGGAGACTGCGTATTGTGGGTGAGGGTCCTGAAAAGGAGAAGCTCGTAGGACGTGCGAAGACGCTCGGTATCAACTCACGCGTGGAATGGCTTCCTTGGTCTGCCAAGATATGGGAGCATTGGGCTGATGCGAACGCATTCGCGATCGCCAGCGACTACGAGGGATTCCCTCAAGCTTTACTAGAAGCCATGACTGCTGGTTTGCCGGGAGTCGTACGCGATTGCTCGCCTGTCGTTCGGGAGGTCCTTCGCCACGAAGAGAATGGACTCATCGTTTCCAGAAGCGATGATTTATCGATCGAGCTGGATCGATTACTTGCCCATCCAAACCTTCAGCTTTCCGTGGGTGATCGAGCTGCACGAACGGCTGAATCCTTTCACTGGAGAAATGTTGCTCCATTATGGTACGATGCGATAGGTTTTGCATCGCAGAGATAAATCCTGATCGAGGTGCATGCCTAAGAGCAAAGGCGTCTTTGACAAGCATGTTATCGGCGACAGTTACCGAGTGGCCGCCAAAAAAGTCCCCTTGTCGAGCGTCGTAGATCGGCCAATTTGATGCATGGTTTTACTCTGGCTATTTTTCGTGCTCATGCTCCCGCTCAGTGAAGCGGTGTTCGTACTCGATCGATTGAACAATCGTATCATTCCGTGATAGTCAACGAGTTGGTCGGGCGGGAACTCGCGACTGGATGGGAGAATGAAGATTAGGACATCGGTCTAATCTTCGTCACGGATATCGCGAAGTGATCATGCACGCAAGCCGTTCGATTACGATTACGAACTACGATTACGATTACGAGCTACGAGCACTGTCCACCACGGCGAACTGAGCACTAGCAGGATAGTATCTGATCGACGATGGGCCAGAACGTACCCATGAGCTTCTAGGAAACACTCTTGTACCGAATTCAGACTATTGGATCTTCTCCAACGGAAGTAGTTCTGCTCTTCGAAGGGTAGAAGGGTCAAGCTCTCTTGCTTGATGGAGGCGCTGGCGATTGAGCGCAACCGAGAGAAAAAACCGCTTAGACACAGTTCAGCGATTCGCAAACCGAATCTTCGAACGAGCCATTTCGATCCCTCGCTCCTTGACGATATCGATTTTGCGAGAGAGCGGATTGGAAGTACTCGGGTTTGAAGAACGCGGAAAGGAACTCTTTTCCGCCAATCGGACATTTTGTACCGAGCCCATCTCCCCAGACTCCTTGTTCGATTTCACAAAACGTCCGCTGTCCGAACCGACTGGCGCGGTAGAGTCTGACCCGGATTCCTGATTGTCAGGTTTCAAAGCGTAACGCTCCAGGGATGGCGCCAAGGCTTGGGGTTCACTCTCGACTGGTACATTTGGCTGGATTCCATTAGCGCTGATGGGCGTTCCATTGGGTGAATAGAACTTGGATACCGTCAATCGTAATCCACCGTTCCCTTTTTCATTGTGAAATACTCCCTGCACACTACCTTTGCCGTACGATGTTTGTCCGACGATTGTCGCTCGAGAATGATCATGCATCGCTCCTGCAAAAATCTCGCTGGCGCTGGCGCTATCCTCATCGATCAATAAGACCAAAGGTATGTCCCAAGTTCCATACGATTTCGCGGTAAAGTTGTGATTCTCGTGACCGTTGCGACCTTGCGTAGAAACAATTGTCCCTTCATGAAGGAATTGGTCTGCGAGCTCGACGGCAGCATCCAGGAGCCCTCCCGGATTCTTCCGCAGATCGATGATCAAGGACTTCATTCCCTTACCGCTCAATTCGAACATCGCTTTGCCTACTTCAGCAGGCGTTGTCTTCTGGAAGTTCGTAATGCGAATGTAACCTATTCCTGGTTCGGACATTTCAGCGATCGACACACTTGGAACCTCAACCCGACGACGTTCGACGCGTACATCGATCATCCGCTCGTCCGCGGTTTGGAGTTGCAAGCGTACTTGTGAACCTTCAGGTCCACGCAACAGGTCTGCTGCCTTTTTGGCTCCGATTTCGCGAACGGACATTCCATCGACTTTGACAATCTGTTGTTGGGGAGCGAGCCCGGCGTAGAAAGCAGGTCCTCCTCGGAATACGTCAACAATTCGCAATTCGGATCCTTCCGCCCAAAGCTCGACCCCTAGTCCGATGAGATTACCCTCGATCTGAGACATAACTTCGCGGTACTCACCAGGGGTTAACAACGCACTGTATGGGTCCAACAACCCCACCGAACCGGCGATGTATTCATAGATGACTGCCGTAATCGGAATACCCAACTGATCGCTCGCTTGTTTGGCTACAAACGTTGCTGTGCTCTTTAGGTCGTTTGCATGGACCACCTTCCGTCCAAAGACGGATTTGTGAATGTTTTTGCGGAAAATCTCGATGCTTTCTCGATCGGTGTTGCGTAGATACTTTCCGAGAAAATCGGGTTCGGTTAGCGCCACCTCTAAAAAAGCAGTCCCGTGGAGGGCGAGACGGTAATAGTCCACCCTCTCGACATAATACACCTCCAGTTTCGCTATGACCTCACTGAAGACTTCCAAAGCATCCGATGGCGACGATGTGTCGATGGTTTGCAGGAATGATCGATCTGAATAACGACGAGTAACGTCATGGTGCACTCGGCAAACCTGCAATCGTTCGAGAACGGCTTTGAGGTTGGAGTTCTTTTTGGCAGCTCTTTCGTAGTGAAGGATCGCTTCATGCCATCGTCTCTCTTGCTCCAGTTTTCTGCCGAGGTCCAGAACCTCGGATTCGTTGATCGCCTGCAAACTTTGCGTGCTAGGCACATCTGCTACAACCCAATTTGGGACGAAGCAACACACGGCGTCGAGAAAAAGCACCGCGAGAGCGAACTTCAAGTGGGATGCGAGCATACGCTGTTCGTCGAGTAGAGACAGGAAGGTACACAATGGTTACAACGAGCATTGGAGTATGCATTCCCAAAAGCGCCGGTCAAAAAAACCTAGGATAGTTTTGTTGCTAGCATTTGCCAGACCGATACAAACTCACAGGATCGGTCTCGATTTGGCGCAAAGGAGGGAAATGCGGTCCAAACTCTTCGCTCCCTCGAGAAGCTCTAACTCACCTGGTTAGGCACTATTTTCCGTTGACGGGAATCGTACATCTTGCACGCGTTAACTGTATTCCTCTCGTGGGTCACGGGCAAGTGATCCCAGGGTAATCGGATTAGGTCGTAGTTCGTTTCGGAGGGGGAACAGGAATCCCTAACTCGTGCATCAAGAATTTCATATCCTCCCAGGTGAGACGCTTCGCATCTGGATTGCGCAGAAGGTATGCGGGGTGATAGGTCACTAGTACCTTTGCCCCTCGATAGTGATGAAACCGCCCACGCAATCGGCCGACGCTTTCGGTACTTTTCAGAACAGCCCTCACAGCCACAGCCCCCCAGCAAACGATGTAGTCGGGCTGAATGGTTTCTAGCTGAGCTTCAAAAAACGGCCGACAGTTTTCTATTTCGACATCGGTTGGAGTGCGATTGTTTGGCGGCCTGCATTTCAGTGCATTCATAATGAACACATCCTCCCTTTTCAGTCCGGATGCGACGAGGATCTTGTCCATCAACTGACCAGCCGCACCGACAAAGGGTTCACCCATACGATCCTCATCGGCCCCAGGGGCCTCCCCAAACATCACTAGCTTTGCGTGAACGGGACCGACTCCAAAGACAGTACGCTGTCTTTTGCAGACGATGTCGTTGCACTTACGGCATGCATTCACCTCATCCTGCAACGCTAGAAAATGCTTATGCCGATTATCTGGCGACAGCGAATCAGACTGCCAGACTCCCGCCTCCGTCATGTCCCCTTTCGCATTGGAATTCGGTAGCGCGATCGACGGGGAGCCAACTCTGGACACTGATACTTTGCTCGTTGGACGGGAGGGAGGAGGTAGGGATTTGGTATCCGCAGTCGCCTCTGGACTTTTCTCCTGGATCAGTCCGAGTTTTTCAGCCTGTGAGATTCCGGCTTCATCGCAGAGCCTTTGCAACCAGTCCACAGCACGCTGTGTTCCCTCAGGTATCGGCTTCGGAATCAAGGATACGCCGCATCGCTTCCAATGGTCCATCCATTGCTTCGCAGCCGTGTGCGTCCAGGGATTCTGCTCATCGGAATTTTGGAAAGAACTCATGAACGACTCGGCTTTGATTGGAAAATCACTCCCAAGAAAACTGGGTAACGACTACGATAACAGGTTTTCTACTCCGATCTACCCAACGGCAAAACAATGCCAATTCCCCGCGTTGCAATCGTCGGCAGACCCAATGTCGGCAAGAGTTCGATTTTCAATTGGATCGCAGGCCGCCGATTGGCCATTGTCGAGGGCACGGCAGGGGTCACACGAGACCGCTTGACTACGCTCATCGAGTACGATGGCCGGCATTTTGAGCTGATCGACACTGGAGGTATGGGAATCGAGGATGTCGATAATCTGACCGATGAAGTCGAAGCTCAGATCGAAGCCGCCATCCAAGAAGCGGATGTTTTACTTTTTGTGGTAGATACCCGAAGCGGTTTGGTACCCCTGGACGAAGAAGTAGCACTTCGGCTCAGGAAAGTCGACAAACCAATCCTTTTAGTTGCAAATAAAACCGACAGTTCGTCGTTGGATGCGAATGCCGAGGAATTCCGAAAACTTGGACGTGGCTGGTTGACGTTGGTGAGTGTTCAGCAGAACCGAAACAAGGACGTATTGCTCGACCTGATCTGCCAACGCCTTCCAGACTTGCAGCACGATGGGAGCGAATTGGAGCCGCCGGTGATGAAGATCGCCATTGTCGGCAGACGCAATGTCGGCAAAAGTACGTTCGTCAATACACTCGTAAAAGCCGAACGCATGATTGTCAGCGAGGTCCCAGGTACAACGCGCGATAGTGTCGATGTGATGTTTGAGCTCGATGGCCATCAATTTATGGCGATCGACACACCAGGTCTCCGTAGGAATAAGAGTGTCCGAACCGACATCGATTGGTACGGAGTCCACCGAGCCCAACGGAGTATTCGTCGCGCCGACGTCGTATTGCTTTTTTTCGATTGCAAACAACAAATGAGCAAAGTCGACAAGCAACTCGCTCATTATATATCCGATCAGTACAAGCCTTGTATTTTTGTTGTCAACAAGTGGGATCAACTCGCTGGTCAAATGCCTACCGAGCGTTGGGTTCGCTACGTTCGCGAAATGTTTCCTACTATGGCTTATTGCCCGATCGGTTTCGTTACCGGCCAGACTGGCAAGAACGTGAAGGCCTTGTTAAATCACGCGCAAATGCTTTTTAAGCAAGCCAATCAGAGGATCTCGACAGGTCAATTGAATCGATTGGTCAAGGCCGCGTTGGTGAAGCATGAACCACCGCTCTACCAACTCAAACGTCCTAAAATCTACTATGCAACGCAGGTTGCCGAAGCGCCTCCTACCATCGTGCTGGTTTGCAACCATCCGCAGGGTTTTACCGCTCCTTATCAGAGATACCTCTTGGGCTTCCTGCGAGACCATCTCCCGTTCGGGGAAATTCCGATCAAGCTTTATTTGCAGCAGCGTTCACGCGATGATCAGCGCGATGAAATTGGGCACGAGTATTCAGCAGAAAGCCTCGATCCCACGCAGGAAATAACGATCGACGAGGACCTGGAACAGGATTTTGATCCTGAAAATATCGAGGAGGATGATTTTGATTTCGAGTCCGAAGACTATCAAAACATCGAACTTGAACGGAAAACAGATGATTCAAGCGGTCCTGTCGACTAGATGCATTCGCTGAATTCCACCATCGAAACGATCCGTGTCTCTCGTCGGAGAGAGTGTGAGCGAGGAAATTGCTCTACGCGGATGTCGCTATTCTTCTATCGTGGAGGATACGTGGAAACGTCCACGGTGTCCGGCAGGTTCAGAGAAGCTCGATTCGATTCTTTCATCAAACGTCCGATCGAGAATGCTTTTGGCATTCTCGATCGTTGCAGAGACAGAATAGGAACTCTCGATGGAGAATCTACAATCTAGGGATCAGCATTCCTCGAGGTACTACCGATTCGCTGCCCCAGCCCGTAGTTGCTCTTCGATTCGTTTGAGGTTCCACGAACCAGGCGTCTGGCTTGGTGGAAAATCTGTCATCGATTTCAAGAACTGCACGGCGAGCCCTTGAATAGGGATCACGACGAATGCGCGATCGATGTACCAATCTTCATAAGTGTTGGAACCGATCTTAGCTTTTTCAAAAGGATCCCTTCGCAGATTGTAGAGATCTGGAGCTCGCAATTCGACAAACGGTTCTTTCCATATTTGCAATCGCTCGGCGCGATTTTCCAGGAACACAACCTTCCAATCTTGATATCGAGCCGCCATGACCTGACCTTCGTCTGCGATATACCAGAACTCATTACGCGGCGAAACTTCCGTTTTGCCCTTGAAGTAGTCCAGCATGTTATGACCGTCGATGTAGTTTCGATACTTTCGGCCGTTGAGCTCGACACCTGACTTTAACTTTTCTTTGATATCGGTGGCACCTGCCGCGGCAGCCAATGTAGGTAACCAGTCTTCATGAGACACGATACCATTCAAGGTCTTCCCTGCTGGGAAATGGTTCGGCCAACGAACAAAGCAAGGGACGCGAAAAGCTCCTTCCCAGTTCGAGTTCTTCTCACCATGGAACGGTGTCGTACCTGCATCTGGCCACGTGTTGTAATGCGGTCCATTGTCGGTTGAGTAGAGAACGATTGTATTTTCTGCGAGACCCATGTCGTCGATCAGCTTGAGCATTTCGCCCACATGCATGTCGTGTTCGACCATTCCATCACTGTACTCATCCTGACCTGAGATCCCGCGATTGGATTCCTTGACGTGCGTTCTAAAGTGCATGCGTGTTGCGTTCCACCAGCAGAAAAATGGCTTGTCCGCCGTACGTTGTCTCTTGATGAAGTCCTTAGCCATAGCCAACGATTCTTCGTCGACTGTCTCCATGCGCTTCTTCGTCAGCGGCCCCGTGTCCTTGATGGTTTGGCCTCCCTTTCCGTCGGCCTTGCAATGGAGCACACCTCGAGGACCGAATTTCTTACGAAACTCAGGGTTTTTGGGATAATCGAAATTCTCGGGTTCCTCCTCGGCATTCAGGTGGTAGAGATTTCCAAAGAATTCATCGAAACCGTGCATGGTTGGCAGGTGCTCATCACGGTCCCCTTGGTGATTCTTCCCAAATTGGCCGGTCGCATACCCCTGCGACTTGAGGACGGTTGCGATCGTCACATCCGACTTCTGCCAACCCTGTTCCGCTCCGGGCATCCCGACCTTGGTCATCCCTGTTCTCACAGGAACGTTACCACCCAGGAAAGCAGCGCGACCCGCTGTGCAGCTTTGCTGTCCGTAATAGTCGGTAAAGCCCAGCCCCTCTCTGGCAATGCGATCGATGTTCGGCGTGCGGTAGCTCATCATACCGCGATTGTTGTGGCTAATATTCCAGGTACCGATGTCATCTCCCCAGATCACCAAGATGTTCGGCTTCTTCTCTTGAGCTTCCAGGGAACCAGAACACGCTGCTAATCCCAGGCCCAGCGCGACAATCGCTAAAAGCCTCTTCCAGTAAATTTCCATCGATTGCTCCTTCTATTAGAGAATTAGGTTAACGGTAAATCCAAGTTGTATGTGCTAGGACGCGAGTGGATCAGAATGCCATCGAAAACGAAGGCTTCGCAACGGAACCGCAGTTCGTGCTCGGTGAGTAGCGATCGTCATCGGGATCGACTCGATCGACCAGCCGTCGGAGCAGCTCCTCACTCGGTGCCCTGCAGGCGGATCGCATTTCGTGGTTTGCGGTTTCATTAGGAACGTTTGGATGGGTGAGGAACATCGAAAAAGGGGACCTGTCGTGGGTAGCGTTCGAGGATGTTGTCCAGCATTCAGAGCTCACTGGCGAGGGGTTGCTTGTTGAATCGAGGTCAGCAGATCGGCACCCCGAAAGGGCTTGGGAAGAAAGTCAACTGCGCCCAGTTTTTCTGCCTCATGACGTATCATCGGTTCATCGTACGATGTGATAAAAATAACTGGCGGCACGATCTGTCGTTTTCCTAACTCTCTGACCATACTCAATCCGCTCATTCCTGGCAGTCGGACATCCACAACGAGTACTTCAAACGCAGCTTCAGATTCACTTTCAAGAAACTGCTCGGCTGTCGAAAAGGACCGAAATTCCATACCGGCTGCAGACAATATCCGCAGGATGGCCTGTCGCATGCCTGAATCATCCTCGACGACTATCACTGGCACGATTCAACTTACCATCCTCTGATGGAATCCTCGGCTAGGATACGTTCCTGACCAGTCTTCATATAAACCTTCCAAACCAGAATTTTGTCGATATCGTTTACTTTTCGAAAGTGTCCCCGAGGGCAGGAACGGTTGCCCTTTGGTGCATCGGCTTTCCAGAGATTCGCAAGGATGCTTCGTGATTGGGATTAAGAGACGTCTGTATCGATGCGTAAAAAACTTGCTGAACGCACTAATTCAGCGAGTGAATCAACCTGCATCTTCTCCATCAGTTGAGCGCGATGGGCCTTGACTGTACGTTCCGCAATCCCAAGCGTCGATGCGATTTGCTTGTTGAGCTTGCCGCGTAGAATCATCTCGAAGATGGTGCGTTCCCGTTCGGTTAGAAGGTCGTAATTTTCCCGGATCTTTTGAGTGCGGTTCTGTTGCGCCAAAGCTTGGCGTTGAATCACTAGTGCTTGGGACACCGCTGCCAAAAGTTCTTGTTTTTGAACCGGCTTGGTGAGGAAATCAACCGCTCCGGCCTTCATAGCACGAACGCTCATCGGGATATCACCATGGCCCGTAAGAAAGATGATTGGCAAAGAATTCCCGTGCCGTTTCAAGGCCGCTTGGAGTTCAAGTCCCGTGGGTCCTGGCATACGAATATCGAGAATGATGCAGCCGACTCGGCTCTCCTGGTCTGCGAGTAAAAATTCACCTGATGTCGTGTAGCTTTGGACTTCATAGCCCGCAGCCTTCAACAATCGCGTTACAGCTTTCCGAATCGACTCGTCATCGTCGATCACGTGAATCAATGGCGTAGGATCAATCGTCATGAGGAACCCACCTCGCTTTGTTCTAAAGGAATCGCATGCGATCGGATCCCAGGTTCTGTCGGCAAGTAGACATGAAATGTCGTCCCTGCACCGATAACGCTTTCAACACCGATGCGTCCGCCATGGCGTTCGACGATCGATCTCGAAATAGCTAAGCCCATCCCCATCCCTTCTTCTTTGGTCGAGAAGAAACGATCGAAAAGTTTAGGAATACGATCTTCGGGAATCCCAGGACCGACGTCCGTTACCGATAATTGGAGTTCCTCGTTTTCTTGCACTGTCCGGATTGTCAGCGTCTTGATACGACTTATCTTCGACATGGCTTCCATACCGTTCAGGAGCAGGTTTAATAATACCTGCTGCATATGGATTCGGTCGCCATGGATGATGGATAGATTCGATTCGAGATCCGTGCAAATGGTGATACCACGTCGTTGAATCTCGACTCTGAGGAGGGCGAGTACATCGGTGATCACATGGTTCAGGTCGATAGGCTGACGCTCGAGTTCACCGCGTCGCAGGAGATTCCGCATCTTGCGTATGACCTCGCTTGCCCTCAGATCGTCGTTGCGGATGTCGATCAAGATACTTCGGACTTCATCGAGGGGAGGGTTGGATGAATCCAACAACATTTCCGCTGCATCAGCATTGCTCAGGATAGCTCCCAGCGGTTGGTTGATTTCATGCGCGATGGATGCGGTAAATTCGCTTAGCATTGCCAACCTGGATGCGTGAACCAACTCGCGCTGCGTTTCCTCAGCGCGTCGTCTCTCCGTCATATCGACAATGGCCGCTAAAACATGTACACCCTGGGCGGTTTCGATCTGCGTCAGGCCGATTTCGATAGGGAACTCGGTACCATCTTTCCGCAAACCGAATAGCTCCGCACTGAGTCCGGGGGGGCCGAGAGATGGAGATTCGCAGAATGGCCTTAGATATTCTGAGAGCTGGGACCTCAATCGTTCAGGTACTAAAAACTCGATGGGTTGTGTCAACAATTGCTCTCTTCGATGACCAAAGAGTTGCTCAGCGCGCTGGTTGACCAGAATCATTCGGCCATCTTGATCGACCATGAGCATCGCGTTCGGAGTGGACTCGACGACCAACCGAAATTGATCCTCCATTTTCCGGCGTTCGTCGATTTCATGAGCCATCCTGGCAAACGCAGACCGGCGTTCGTGAACACTCGCTGCCATCAATAGCAGCGGCAACGACACTGCCAACAAAAACAACTGCAATTGCAAGACATGATCATCCGTTGTTCCACCGACAAAAGGTCCCCGATCATTGATCGCATTCCACGTAGATAGATAGGCCAATGCAAGAAGTGCCCAACTCGCACCAGCTACCTCAAAGCGTAGTGCGGCCCAAATAAGAAAGGGTATCGGTGCGTAAACCAATGCAGGGGTAGCATGGCTATCCTGAGAGGAGGTAAAGACCCAAAAGCCAACGACCATATGGCAACAGGTCAGTAAAATCGCTTCGATCCACTCGTTCCGTGTACAGGACCTGAACCATCGACCCCCGACCTTCATCGCCGTTGTGAATGCTGGTGTAGCAATCAGCATCCCTAGGGAAACACACAAAAAAGATCGTAGAGCGACGGGCCAAAGATCCGATTGGTTCGAAAACCAACGGGCTACATCGACTGGAATCGTAGTAGCTAGAGGTACCACCAAACCGGCGACGATCAAGAAAAAGATGATCGAACGAACCGTCGAAAAAACAAGATCCTGAGTGAATCGACGGATCGCCCACGCACCCAGTGCAACTGTTGCGAAATGGAATTGAGCCGATAGAAATGCGATATGCCCTGGGATCTGAAGATCCCCATAGTACGCGGCAACTGCTCCAATACATAACCCCAAGTAGTAGATCCACCATTGTCGGGGAGGGGTCAAAATCAAAGCGCTGAATGTCAGCGCACCGGGCACCCACAGTGTGGTCCGCTCGTAGGGGGGGAAACGGAGGAGGAAGGTCAGTCGTTGCAAGACAAAGAATGCGAACGCAAAAGCAACGACAAGAAGGGCTGCTCGAGCGAGTCGAGTTACCTGCGATGGGGTGCCGGGAACCGATTGTTGGAAAGCACCTTGACTAGCCAAAATCCACCTTCGTCCAAACGAATCAGTTCCATGCAGATACCTCGAGCGCCTCGAGAGGATTCGCCACGAACATCAGCTTACTTGGTACAGAATATCGCACAAGTTGTGATCGCTGTTTCGTCGCCATCTCCTGAATCCTCTGGCTATCCACCAAGGCAAGCCGCTCCGCCTGAGCACGTTGCTGACGGCTCGTATCGGTGAATCTTCAAAGAGAGCCACGGATTCCTGACTAGCCTCACGAGTACTTGATCTGGGGGCAACGGGTAAGGATGGACAACATCGCTAAAGGGAGTCTTTAGTTATACATCTAGACCACCCTGGCGCAAGCTTGAATGTGCCCCCGGGAAGGAATGTATCGGGTGCAATCGGAGTGAAATGAAAGATTGCGATAAACTGACCTGGCATCCCTATCGACTCAATCACTCCATCGATAAAACCAAAGACAGTAGGCTTCGATAGTCCCACTGGCTAACTCCAAAGATTAGGTCACAAACAACACACCCATCAGCAGGAAAACAACCAACTTGGTTGAACTCTTTGAGGAACGTGTTCATTCCGACAGAACGCTGCTCGCTATCGGTTGACATCTTGTGAGCTACACCATTCCGTGCTGGTCCACGCACCGCTCTGTTGTGGAATTGCGCTGGAGAGGGTGGGCTAAGCATCGGGTCGGTTGCTCATCGTGACATCGCGCTCGTCCTGGAGGATCTTTTTGTTAGAGACAATACACTTACCCTACGCGAGGAGTGTCCGCGTGAAGCCGCACTACGATCTCTACGCTATCTCTCTCTTTAATTTCATTGATTGCTCACGGAGTTCGATTTGCTGAAAAGTGTAATCAAGCGTTGTTGGCCCAAAAAAACCGCCGCGATTTCTATTGGTTGTTTGGCGGTTTGCGGGATTCGCTTACTCCGTCCAAAAGCAACTGATCTGGCATCGCTTCGTTCAATCATACGATAGATCGCTCCCATTTCAGTGTAGTGATCGAATTGGTCTACTAGCTTCGGCATTATGCAACTGGAATTCGGGATGCCGCAAAATGGGAAGATAATTTGCGGATGACTGCGGAGTTACCTAGAATTCGCGAGCATTCCCCATCTTGTTGACCTTAGCCCAATCATCAACATGCATGAAAGTCTCTATGGCGAAATCGATGGAACGGCGATGCGTTCTTGCATCGAGACGCTTCGTGATGCAAAGACTTCTGCGGATGAGAAGGTTGTTGCGGAAGTTGCTCTCTTTCGAGAACTCATGCCGATTGCCCAGCAATTTGTGCAGCGTAGTTCACTCTCTTGTGTTTGCGATAGGGATCAAATTGTCAACGATGCCGTTTACAAACTATTTGTGAAGTATCTTCTAAGGTCTAATTTCGATTTCCAGTCGGTTGGACATATCGTCAAACTGCTCGGTCAGATAACGACCAACACTTGTCGTATGGAGAATCGACGTAGCAATCAATCAAGAAGAGTTGCGCGAGATCGAGATGGTCATCGATTGTCCGTTAGGTCACTCGATGATCTCTTGGAGGATTATCCGGTAAACGGGATTGATCCTTCTTATGTGTACGAGAATCAGGAGTATGTGGAATCCTGCTTACAGTGCCTAAAAAATAGTCATCATCGACAGATATTCGCGATGCTGATTGCGGACTTCACGTGGGAAGAAATGTCGACTTCTTTGAATGTTAGTCGTAAGACGATTCGTTTATGGGTCGACCAAGTTCGAAGAATCATCCATCGTTCACTTCGTCCAGGACAACTTATGCTTTCCAGTCCCAAAAAGACAGGAATTACTAGGTGTCTCCAAGCTTTAGACTCAGGAGAGAATGATAGTTGATGAAGCTCATTATCCAGATTCCTTGCTTCAATGAGTCATTGACGTTGCCTCGCGTGTTGAGCGATCTCCCGAAGTCG
>JBBAXA010000086.1:0-16425 GCA_040396935.1 Pirellula sp. | reverse complement strand
GCAACATGCAAAGGGTTACGTGGGCACCTGGGTGAATGGGGTGCAGATTGTGGCGAGCGACGAGTTCACGGGCGAACTCCCCGGCCACCTATTGAGGAATCAATGACGAAATCGTCACTTACTGACTGAAAAGTGGTTTGAATTCCTTTGGCAAGATCGACCTCAATTCATCGACACTCAACCCCGCAACATCCCAAGTGAGTGCAAGCTGGTTGAAGACCACGCCGAAACGACGAATGTCGCCTGCTTCCGCGATTTTGGCGACACTTGACTTCCGGGGTTTTTTCTTTGCATAGTCAAAATACATCTCATGAATCAATTCCATCGCCGCTGGATTGTCCACGATCAGCGGGCGACTAGCGATCTGCTCGACATATGCAGTGTTGGGTTTGGTCACATCGTTGTACAGAAGAATTTCAACCAGTTCCGGTTGGTCACTGTGCATGTCGAACAACATGTACGGACCTGCAAGCAAATGACGGTAGTAGCGACCAAAGTCATTGGGCATGAACGTCCAACGAGCAGCTTCACCAATGACCGGCTCTTTCCCCGCACCCTTCAGGAACTCTCCCATGGATGCCGACAACCACGACCAAAGTCCAACATGAACGTGGGGATCCACTCCGGCCGCAGTCAGTTCCGCTTCGAATTTCTTGAACAAATCGGAGAAGAATTTTCCGCACTCAAGTCGATTCGAAAAATGATTTGGCAAGTCAACAACCGTCCGACTGATCTTTTCCGTCAAGGTGGAATCATTCAGAATGTCGTCGAACGGCTCCCAGATTCCAGATTCACGAATCAGATTGAGATGCTTCTCGAATGCAATCAATCCACGGGAATTGAAGAAACAGAGCGTTTTCTTACTCATCTATTCACCATCCACTGCAAAGAACGAGTTCACGGACGAAAAATAGTTGTATTTGCCGGAAAATGCCCCCGCAACACCGTCTGCCCAATGCTGCACCTCGTCAAAATCTTCGCCGTCTTGGCTTGACACAGGGTAACCCCACCTACTGAAGAGCAACTTCCACTCCTTCACCACCGGACCAATCGGATCATCATCACCGACGTCTTGGTTCTCGACCAGCCAAATCGCAATTGACTTGACAATTGCCGGCAGCGTCAGTGCCAGGAACAGTTGGTTGTTCCACACCATGTAAGGATTCTCAAATTCAGAGTTCAATTCCAGTTCTGGGCCTGACACGGGGTCAAAGTTGAGATTCCAAAGTCGCTGTCCAAGGTCCTTGGGGACGATCACGAGCAGTGATTCAGGATGGCCACCGAAAAGAGGCCGGAGCCCCTTGCACATTGCCAAGATCTTTCCCTTCTGGGCAAGATTTGGTTTCACAACCTTCAGGTCAATGGAAACTCCATCAGCTGTCGGCTCGTTGAGCTCAAATGGGACACCGAACGTAGGGGAACCGACAGTTCCGGCGTCAAACCGACGAATCCTTCGTCGAGTCGTTCTGACCTCAACAACAATGTCAGCATCGGAAGGCAAGGCGAGATGATCGATCTTGAGTCTCGTCAATTCGACAGTCGAGCCATTCGAATCTGAAACTGCCTTGAATTCGACCCAGTCGCGTTCGATTCGAACGCGCTCGGTGTAGTTGAAAGTTGCGTTGACTGATCTCATGAAGCGACACCCCGCACCCAGGAAGCGCGCACGCGCAGATCACGCTCATCATCAAAACCGGAAATCAAGATCTTGGTTCGTTCGTCGGACAAGATCTCGACTTCCAGCTGATTTCCGGATCGAACAAGAACCCGGGCACTTCCCTCCATTACCGAGACCGTGAGGTCCTCAGCCCGAAAATCGACACTGTGCCATTTGGAAAATGGATTTCCACGTGACACGTCAAATGCCATCTCAAGTGCCACGACTCCCGACTCATCAACCGCCAAATGAAAACCATCCTCAGCCGGGGACAGCTCAATTCTGGGATCCGATCCATCGGGAATATCGACAGGCTTTCCGGGTGTCTTTCCGGTGCCCTTGGTGCCCGACTTTCCTTCTCCGTTCCGTCCACCATCCGCATCTGGAGACTTGGGAAACATGTCGACCAGAGCAGTTGTGTCTCTGTCACCCTCGGTGCCGAACAAACAATTGACAACCTGGGACGGAGCAGATTTGACGAAGTTGAGCCACTCCTTGCCGTGCTTGTATCTGCCCTTGAATCTGTCACGCGTGGGAGACCATTGTGTATGCGCGGGTCCCTCGGCATCTCGAAGAAGTTCGTTCAGCGGGCCATCGTGAACCATCACGTACGTTTCGAGACCGTTCGGTCTTCCGGCCCTCTGACCGCTGATGCGAAGCCATTTCCTGAAGAATTCCGGAGCAATTGACCTCTTGGTTCCCTCGGCCCTGCCTATCACCAAGTCGAAATGACTGGGCTTTTCCTTGCCCTCGCTTGTCTTGTGAATCATCACAGGTACCCGCACACAGACCCTGCCACGTTCTTCAAGCAGATCTCGAGCTTGACTCTTGACATCATCGCCGATTCCGCCGAGATCCCACTCACCCTTCTTGAAAGCGAGACCCTTGTTGCTCAAAGAAATATCAACTTTTCCAGCCAGAGAGTGGTACCAAGAGAGTGCGTCCACTTTTCTTATTATCTCTGCCCAGTCGGTTCTTTCGGGGTCGCCGCGGTATGCCTCCACAAATTCAAGGAGAGTCTCTTTGGCGAGAATCTGCTCTCCTCCGCCATCAGCATCTTCGAGACTGACTTCAAGCGTCCCTTCGAGGATTTTTCCACTGTATTCATCAATGATTGTCTTCAGAATTTCATAAGGGTCAAGTTCATCAGCGAATGGAATCAGCACAGAGAAACCGGGCTCATCACTTCTCTTGATTTTCCAATCGGAGCAGAACTCGTTGACCAGAGATTCCTTGTCGAGAGGCAATGCCAACTCATCTGTTGAACGAGCGTTTGCAAACCATCCGTCGTTGATGTAGGAGACTCCATTCAAGACGTGGTACCGAAGAGTCGCCTGGCCCATCATCAGCTTCTGTCCGGCGCTGGGCCCACTGGCAGGTACCGTGAAGCCGACCATCGCTCGCAACTGACTGGCCATCAGAAAAACAAATTTTCCGATTCCCCAGGCACCCAGTTGTCCTCCGAGTTTTGCAGAGCGCCCGACTGTCCGATAGAAGTGATAAAAGTGATTTTCGTCAGTCGCTCCTGATGCAAGATCCCATGCATCAGGAGCTCCAGTAAGACCAAACGTTCCGAAATCCTCCAGAACAACAAATTTGCACTTGCCTGTTCGAAGTTCCCGAAAGTCTTCGAGGCTGATTGACAAGTCTTTGATGCAAGCTTCAGCATGATCCAGAAGACTGCCGAAGTACTTTCGCCAAACCGAGGCAGAAAGTGCCTCCCGTTGTCCGGAGAAGTAAAGCCGAATTTTCACCGGGCCATTTTCGGTTTCGGCTCCGTCGATACTGTTCTGGAAAGCTTCACGAATAAATGCTTGTGCTTTTCCTGAGACATTCAAATCACTGAAATGTTCTCCGTTTGTATTCTCGTTTGCCTTGACGCCGGGCAACTGCCTGGGGAACCACCAGTCAGGGAATTTGGTACTTGCAACTGTCACAAAACGAGAGGGTACCACGCAGGTGTCCCATGATTTCAGCCGTGATTATTGGCCTCTCAGTGCGGATCGTGCCGAAATCGAATCTGAAGATTCAGGTCAATTGAGGCGTGGCCCGAATCGGGATCGATGAAGATCCTTCCAAAATGATGTTTTGTTGTTGAAGCAGTCTCCATGCGCGTGTTCTTGAACAAATAATCCCTGAACACATCCCTGTGAACAGACGGCAGACACGTGATGGTGCCGTCCTTGCTCACGACCAGATAACCACCGTTCGCCGTGTAGGTCCCGTCCCATGGCTTCGCCGGAAACATTGCCAAAGCAAAATCAGCCAACATTGTCTTGACTTTGTAAGCGTAGAAGTGCGAAGCATTCGAATAAAGCCCGACTCGCAGTGGGTCTCGTTGGGCAACCCACTCGACCACCTCGGGTATCGAACTTCCACACCCCGAGTAGTACCCCAGAAGCATCGTCCCGACGATCATGTTCATTTGTGAGTCAACCAAACTCAAGTTGTCTCTCATAATTGGATTGACAGGGGTCGGACTGTCAATGTCAGGCTTCATTGACAGCACCGCAGAAACTATTAATGAAGGTTTTCCGTCCATACGGGAGAGGGTCGAAAGTTGAGAGGGGGAGAACGGCAGTGCGAGTCTGAAATT
Organism: Pirellula sp.; assembly: GCA_040396935.1. Taxonomy (GTDB): domain Bacteria; phylum Planctomycetota; class Planctomycetia; order Pirellulales; family Pirellulaceae; genus JBKCUI01. Next base: position 12,172 of record JBBAXA010000086.1, on the reverse strand, counting down.
CGTTGCCCCAGAAGCGTTCAACAAAGTGGATGGATTGCCGAGTCTCGACTTGATCGAGAATGCCAATCTGAGAACTTCTCCGGTGCGCCCGTCCCGCACGAGAACATCAAGATCTGCCTTCAATGTCCCACTTGCCGCAAGATGATGAACCCTCATTCGCGACAGGAGATCTTCGATCTCGGGAACCTCAATCCTTGCGCCACCTCCCGAAGAAAGTTTTGAGAGAATGGAATCGCTTGCTGCATCAAGTTCCGCGATGTTCAGGAGTCCTTTGTGGCTCCCGTCATCGACGATCACGGCCCGATTGTCGAAGTCGATCTCATATGCGACTTCACCGGTTTTGTAGCGGCGGGACACACCCACGACTGTGTATTCATTTTCCGTCAGGCTGAGATCACTGTTTGCTATCGGCAATCGGCCACTTGCTAGCAGCATCAGCAAGGCGTACAGCTCGCTCCACTCACCCTTGTTCCCACTCAATGTCACGTCAAGAACCAGCCGCCTTGAGCGCCTTGAAGATGGCCTCTGCATAGTCCTGTACCGCAGGCACCGCCACAGAATTTCCCAATTGCTTCATGCGATCAGAAAAAGCAACTTGGTCGGGAAAAGTGAAGTTGCTGTTGAACCCCTGCATGCGCATTCCGTGATCAGGGCTCAATCTCCGCACACGACCATCAACTATGTAGCCATCCCAATTGCGACGATCGTCGATCGGCGAAGACTTTCCACCCACCCGGAGGGTAAAGCCGATCTCTCTATCGGTTCCATCAAGGTTGGTGACCCGGGCACCGCCGAACACATCACTCATTGTCACCTCGAGCTCCCGCTTGGCCGGCTGGTCAAACGCATCTCTTGCCTCGCCATTCAGAAACCCAATGATGAATACCCGTGGCCGATGTTGGGGCAACCCATGATCGGAGGCTTTGACCACAAATTCAAATACTTCACCGTAACCGGCCTTCGCCAGGCGCCGCCGAATCTCTCTTATTGTGCGCTCATCATCGTGTTTGAGAAGGTGTCTCACATTTTCCAGAAAGATTGCTTCTGGCTTTCTGGCGTTGACAATTTTTTCTATGTCGTAGAAAAGATTTCCTCGTTCATCATCAAACCCGAGCTTGTGGCCCGCCTGACTGAACGGTTGACAAGGAAATCCAGCGCAGAGAACGTCGAATTCGGGAATCTTGCCCTTGATCACCTCATCCAAGTCGCTCTTTCTTCGCACTCTCGGTCGCGGTTGGGTGACTTCCGTGATGTCCTTGTTGAAGCAAGCCTCCCCGTTAGAAAACAGATGCGGTGAGATCTTCGCGAAATTATGACGGTATGTCGTGCGCGCAGCTTCATTCCACTCTGAAGCAAAGACACAATTAGCCCCCAGATTGTGGAGAGCCTGGTGGAAGCCACCCACACCTGCGAACAGATCGATGAATTTGTATCCACGTCCAACTTGAGCAGCCTGTCGCTCCTGAAAATCCGGTCGTTTTGTTCGGGGCATGTTTCCAAGGTACTTCAAGGTTGCGCCAAATATCGTGGGGTGGCCTTGAGCGCCGACACCCCCGACTACCCTGAAAACATGGCAAATCCCAAGACTCGCATTCATGCCGGTATCACCGTTGCCGGTGTGGTCATTGCGGGAATCATCGCGTTGTTCACCGGTGGCGACCCCTTCGCCCTCATGATTGCCAGCGGCGGCATGAGCGGTCTCGGCTACTGGCTCGGTGCCGCCGCCCAGCGACGCCATGGCTAGGAAAACCAGTCAGGCGACCAAAACAAACCGGACCCTTGCTGGTCTCGCTGTGGTTCTCATTGTCGGTGCTGGAGCACTCGGAGCTGTCGGGCCGGGGCCATCCGAAACCACATCCGATACCACTCTCCCGCCTGGGCCGAAAGATTCCCATTCAATTCCGGGAGAACGGCCCGCCGAGACAGCATTGAGTTGGTTCGACCACGCACTTGCGGTCGAACAATTCGACTACGAGATGAAAGAACTCTCGTGTGACGATCTCGAAAAATCGATCACGCCTGATTTGTGTGTCGTGGTCGGTGAAGGAAAGAACGCCTTCCTGGCCGTCGGCACCGAGGGGTTCTGGGACCCCGAAGAGTACGACTCGGAAGGCGATGTCTGGATTCCCTTGAACATCACCATGTTCTCCCTGCGCACCGACAACAACATGAAGCGCGCGGTCGGTGTTCTCGATGGTCTTGCCGAGAAGCAATACACGTCGAATCGCGCTCAGATCGATGCATACACGGCAAAAGTTGACGGCGTCGACGTGCTCGTGCTTCACAAACATCTGTCGGCAAAAAACGCCGACCCCTATGATCTGTTCGACGAGATGCAGGTCATAGCGGCGTCACCCACCGGTGCGCCAACAGTCGTTGCCACCTACCGAGGGCCACAGATTGCGATTCGGGCGACGGCAACAACTCTCGAGTTCTCATCGCTTCGCTACCGACCAACGGCTGATTCGCCAAATCAGAAGTGGTACTCGCGTGTGAGCCTGTCGTTTTCGGATGAACAATTCGGCATGACCGAACGCATCACTTCGGCGAGCAACCCTCTTCAGAACGGCGTGGAGTTGACCAAAGTCGGCACCTATGTCTTCCCGGTTGGGCGCGGAGCGTCGACAGACTCCCCCACTGCCTGAGACACTCCCATCGGTAGTCTGCATCTATGTCTCAACTAACCGCACGGGGACTCATGCTCGAAGTCAATCGCCCGATGATCATGGCGGTCATCAACGCAACACCTGACTCGTTCAGCGACGCCGGCAAATACGCCACGGTCGAGGCGCGCATGGAACGCGCCAAAGAAGTTCTCGAACAAGGTGCAGACATTCTCGACATCGGCGGCCAGTCTGCAATCACAGGAGTTCCGGAGATCTCCGAACAGGAAGAGATCGACCGCATCACACCGGTGATCCAGTGGGTGGCCGCGAACACCAGCGCCATCATGTCAATCGACACATACCGGCCGAAAGTGGCCCAGGCTGCGCTCGAAGCAGGCGCGCACATCATCAACGACATCAGCGGTCTCCTCCACCCCGAACTCGCCGAAGTCGTTGCCCGGCACAACGCCGGATACATCCTGATGCACAACCGTGGCCGCCCGAAGGTTCGCCTCACCGATGCCAACCTGTACGACGATGTCGTTGCCGATGTGGTCGATTTCATGAACGACCGATTCGCCCGACTCGAGTCAGCAGGTGTTGAACGTGAACAGGTCATCGTCGACCCGGGTCCGGACTTTGCCAAGACCCCGGCTCAGACAGTGGAAGTGCTGCAGAAGATCCCCCGACTGATGTCGTACGACAGACCAGTGTTGTTTCCTGTCTCACGCAAAGACTTCATCGGCGCCATCACCGGTCGCCCCCCACGCGAACGTCTGGCCGGAACACTCGCGGCAATCGCCCACACGCTCACGCTCACCCGGGCCGGCATCTACCGCGTCCACGACGTTCAAGATGTGCGCAACTTCCTCGATGTGTGGGATGTGCTGCAAGACCACCGAGAACTCGGCGCCGAGGTTCTCCTCGACAGCACCCTCTGGCGCGCCTGAGTTCTGCCCGCATCACGCGACAAGTTGATCTTGCGCAATTCGCGATCTAGCGTGACCCAATCATCCAGCAAAGAAGGTGAGCCATGCAGATCACGACCGGTGCAGCAGACATCTACAACCTCTTCAGTTCGGGCGGCACATCCACCGTTTCTGTTCCCAGTTTCCAACGGAACTACTCATGGACCAAAGACCAGGTCAGTCAATTCCTCAGCGACATCTACGAATGTGCCGAAAACAACCAATCACACTTCTGGGGACCGATTGTTGTCCTCCGTGATCCACAGAAGCCCACCGAACTTCAGATCATCGATGGGCAGCAGAGAATCACCACGACAATCATCTTTCTCTCGATTCTCCGTGATCGTGCCAAGGAGTTGACGGATCCCATCATCAATCCAGGTACTCCGGGCGCCTACGACATCACGCCTGCGGTTCGAAATTTTCTGTACCAACCACCTCTGTACACCCACCCACGATTCAGTGGCAGTTACTTGATCGATGAAGTTCTCCAGAAATACGTACTTGCAGACCCCACTTCTCCGGCGGCGAATGGTGGCCCCGATGTGCCACGACCGCCGCTCACCGTTCGAGGCGCACAGATGTCCGCATCGCTCAAAACCCAGACCAAGGAACTGAGATCGGCATATCTGCAGATGTCCAAGAGCATCGATGAAAAGTTGACTGCTCTGCCCGATGGACAGAAGAAATTGCTTGTTGCAAATCTGTTCACCGCACTCACATCACACTTCGAGATTCACACCATGGAACTGAACAACGAGGATGATGCGTACATCCTGTTCGAGAGCTTGAATGATCGCGGACTTCGACTGAATCCGACGGATCTTCTCAAGACATTCACGCTCAGAGAAGTCAAGAACAATCCGGGGGCTTTGACCGTGGATGAAGCCCTCGATGACTGGGACGACATGGTCGAAAATCTCGGAGATTTTGATTTCACCAAATTCCTGCGCCACTACTTGCTGACAAAGTCCGACAACAAGATCCAGACGGGAAAAATCTTCCGCGAGTTCAAGAATCAGATCTCGTCATTGGGCAAGAACGGTGCCGTTCAGAATCTCACCCGTGTGAAGTCGGCATCGGTGAACTACGCGATACTCCTCGGGAAGGTGGCACACCCGGACAATTCACTTTCAGCCGCTTTCACAAGAATGAACCTCTACAGCGACACCCACAGGGTGTTCCTTCTGGGGATGCTCGAGACCGGACTCCCCATCGGCTCACTTCAACTCTTGACACGTTCGATCGAATTCCTTTCGTTTCGTTGGATTGCAGCCGGCAAGAACGCACAAGACCTTGAAACCCTCTACCAAAGATCCGTCAGAGAACTCTTGTCAAACTCCACGGCGGCCACCGCCTCGAAGATCTCCCAGGATCTCATGAACGCAGCACCCAGCCAGCAGGAGTTCGATGACCTCACGCGCACCGAATCGATCGGACTCGAGCGATACATCCTTCGCCGGATCGAAGCATCAACCGGCGGAGCAATCGCCGGAGTACCTCACATCGAACATCTCGCGCCCCAGAACCCGTCGACAACCGATACCCATTGGTTCACTGCGATAGCCAAGAAAGACCAGCTGGACAAGAACGGTTTTGACTACGACGACTACAAGATCAACTGGGGCAACTTGACGCTTCTGGAGGACAGTCTCAACAAGTCCATACGCAATTCCCCCTGGCCGACGAAGATCGCGGGCACCGGTCGTTACAAGGGAATTTCTGCGTCCAACTACAACTTGAACGGGCACATTCGGACCATGAAGCAGTGGACTGCCGATGACATCCTTCGTCGGGAAAAGTGGCTCAAGACGTGCATCGGACAACTGCTCAGCCCTCAATGGGTCAACTCGGGAAATGCCACAATCACCATGTGGAACGGCAAATAGGGCAGCGCAATCGACCACACTCTCTGGCGTGCCTGAACCCGAGATTCACCGACGAAAACTGGCGGCTTCGAACATCCTGAATTCTGCGGGGGACATTTGGACATTGACCCCCGAGTGACTTCCTGATTGGTCACCACCCCGCGCGGACATGCCCCACCAGACCAGCGCCGCAACGAGGGCGGCCAGAATGACCAGCACAAACCTTGAAGGATTGCCTCGTCTCACAGGTGCGGGTGGGTCCCATGCGAAGTCGTCGTTTCCCCCGTCGTCATACCCGCCAATGGGCAGAGATGGCCCGACTGGCGGAATCTCGGTTCCTTCGAGATCTCGGGAAGTCTCACCCCGTTCGGCGGCGCCCGAATTGATTCGAGATGCCCGGCTCGCTTCGGACACCGGCGATGTGGGAACCGGACGCGCCTCTGCAGGAGCCTTTTGTCCCCGAGCCGCGCCCGCCCCAGTCTCGTCACCGCGAGCCTGAACCACTCCATCATCGCGCTGGTCTGGCCGATCAGTGATCCCGGACCGGCCGGGACGCGGCCTCAAACGCCCCAACGCCACAAGCGGTCCCGTGAAACCCGGCACCCACCACTGTGCATCATCGTCTGACCCGACTCGACGCTTGACTCGCTCACGTGCAAGTTCATCCTCGACTTCTGCGAACGTTCTCGCTGTGAACAACTCGTCATCATCAAGATGCAACAAAATCGAATCATTGATGACTTCGATTCGCCCGGCGACCTGCACGAAACGCGTTTGCCGACTCATCTCTTCAAGCGGCACGTTCACGAGTTCGATGCGATCGCCACCGGCAAACCACTCAAGAAACATCCGCTCCCCGTCGCGCACCGGCACCCCGACAACCGTGACGTACTCCCCTGCATGTGATCTCATCCACCTCATCTCGTCTGCCAGCAACAAGCGGCTCGGAGTTTGCTTTGGTGGATGGTCGAAGACAAATTGAATGTCTTCCATCTCGTCGACATCCGACGGAATCTGCACTTCGACGCCACGGCGCTCCCGCTTCTTCCCAGCATCGGCTTGTCGGTCGGTCTTCTTGCGTCGCCCGGGGACAGCGGTCCGCTTTCGACGCGCCCCCGGTCGGAGAAGATCCAGAATCCCAGCCGGCATCTCGGGTCTGTAGGTGAGCGGCTCACTGTGCCATTCGAAAGTCGCTTCCTTGACGCGATATCGAAGTGTCGATTCGATCTCGGCGTATTCATCCGACGCCAACCATTCGCCATTCACGAAATGATTCGTGATGCTCCACCATTCTTCGAGACTTTCCTGCTGATGACTCCGGAAGAGGAAACTTGAATCTCGCTCATCGAACGAATGCCGGAAAAGTTGCGTCTCTGCCGTGATCAAGTCCCGGTAATCATCATCAGAGAACGTGTCCTGACTGATGATGCTTCCCCCCACCCGCCGACTCCCGTGAATCAAGGGAAGGTCGGCCTTTGCCGAAGGAACACAGAAGATCTTGTTCGGATCATTTGCATCGAGCGAAAAACGTCTCTCCAATTCATCTCGGTGTTGCCGTGGAAGCTTGTTGCCAAGTGCGAAGTCGGCAAACTTCACGATCACGGCACCTGGCGCACACCGCGCAACAGAAAACAGACACTCATCGATGAAGTCAAGAGTCGTTCCATCGGGCTCCGGGAACTTGGGGGTCTTCCCCGGGTAGGTCTCACGAAAGGACCGTCTTTGAGCATCGGTGCGAGGGCGGATATTCGCCACGTCGACCAGCAGAATCAGCGACGCATAATTCGGCTTCGAATCGACGTCGGCTTCAAAATCGTCCACTTTCAGAGACTAGTGTCAAAGAATCGAGGAGAAATACGCACAATGAACAAGGTTGCAATTGACAATTTGGCGCGATGGGCAGAGGGCCGATCAACCGAAAGAGCGCGGTTTGTCAGTGGCATCGTCCCTCAATTGCGTGACGAGAAGAAGCGACCCACCCTGAGCCTTCTTGACCTCCGGCGAGAGATCGAGAGCCATCCGGACACCCGAATTCCCAAGCTCCTGAGAACGATTTCGCGATTCATGCAGCCGATCGTGGTGGCCGCGTACTTGATTCCAGTCGGATACACGTGGTGGGAACTCCGAGACGTACTCGGCCAATTCTCGAATGACGAGACTCTCGAAGACGGCGTCAGCCTCATCTCCTTCTGGACTGGCCAAGAAGGCACCTACGCAGGGACCCCTCTTCAGTCGGTTGGCATGACCCTGGTGCTCATCCTCCTTGGTGTGCTTCTTGCCCAACTCTTTGTCGATTATGTGCAGGATCCGGGAACCGCCATCACCCCGGAACTGAACTCGATTCTCTTTGAAGTCCAGCTCGACCTGGCCCAGACACAGGTCTTCACCCCGAAGGAATTCACGAACACGATCTCCGCGGCGGCACGCGAACTGGAAGGGGCCCTGACCACCATCACCTCCACGGTCAACAACGCAAGCATGATGATTGCAGAGGTTGCTCGCACCACTGATGGTCTCCGAGAGGCCACTCTCACCATCGGCGAGGTGAGCACACGTCTCCAGGACGCCATCCAGCCGATCATCAATCTTGAGTCAACCCTGCGCAAGACAGATGATGCGCTCCGCGCGAGCACCGACGGCATCCGCGAGATGCATGCGCTCATCGACAGCTCTTCCCAACATCTCTCGAACATCAACCAGAACACGACGCGAATCGGGTCTGTCTCCGCAGATGTCTCGGAGGCCGCCGGCAATCTGATGCGTCAGGTCGAAGCCGCAGCGCAGGTCATGCAGTCAACCGCACGCGGATTCAGCCAGGCTGTCCAATCGTCGTCGCAGATTGCACAAAGACTCCAGGAGGTTCTTGACCTCACTGACGACCGCAGTGCCCAACTGCTCTCGATCCGGGAGATTGCCGTTGACATCCGCGAAGCGTCAGCATTGATGGCGACCTCCGTCCATGAAATCAAGCTCGCATCGGAAAGATTCGTCGAGGTCAACAGCCAGATTTCCTCGGCTATCAAGGAGAATCTTGATGGCTTCGGCCTCTGATCGACGGTCGCGCATCGGCCGTGCCGGATGGCTGTTTGCCGATCTCTCGATTGTTCTCATGATTCTCTTTGCGGCCACGACTGTGAAGTCTTCCGGCCCGGACTGTGCCGGTAGTGACGAGACGACAGAAGAATGTGCGACTTCTACAACCACAACCACGACCACCACAACGACAACCACCACCACGACACCGGACAACTCGGACTCCGGAGACGGTGCGTCAAACGGCTTCCGCCCCGAACCCCTCGAGGTTGTGATAGTCGGAGGGGCCAAGATGGACGCCCCGACACTTCGAGCAAAACTCGACAGAGAGATCGCAAAACTGACGGAGGTCCCACCGTCGCACTTCGGGGTCATCATCGTGTACGGAGGATCCCGGGGCAGATCGAGTCAACTGGGCGATCGGGATGCTCTTCAGGCCGTCGAGAAGATCAGCCCGAGTAGCGGTCAGTCGTGGGACAAGGTCCGCAAGATCACCTACTTCGTGGCGGCACACAACAACGGCCTGACCCCCGGCTACCTTCAGTTCAAACTGTTCCCGTATCTCGCGGAATGATGGGTCGAGACGAACCCGAGGGGCCGATAACTACTTTCGCTTCTGGCGTGGGACGGACGCAGACTCGCGATGCTGTGCGGCAAAGCGGTTGATCATGGGCACGTCTTTGGTCCGTTCGGTACGGAACCCGCAACCCGAACGTGAACATCGTCCGCAGAATGTCCCGTCTCCGTAGTCGACCAGTCGCACGCGATGAACTCGGTCTTCGGCGACGAAGAATCTCGACCGAGAACCTTCACCCACCCGCAGCCATCCGTATTGAGAAGCACGAATTCCTTTTCCCACCATGAACCAGTAGGTAACCCAGGGGTGTGTCACAGTCGGCTCGTGGTCTCCATCGGTCTCGCCGCCCCCGCTCGTGTCTCGAAGAAAGTTCTTTCCTTCACAATGTTGGCACCGGTCTTGACCCTCGGATAACTTTCACCCTGTATGACAGTTCGTCCATCAGGTCTCAGGCATAGAGACTCTTTTGTGTCTAGGTCCAAATCTTCTATCGGAGATTTTGAGCACCTATTTCGGCCAAGAAACAACGCCTGATTGACGACATGTCCTTCAGGCGGTGAACATCTGAAGGACAACATGAACCCATACAACAACACCGGATTGCAGGTTCCCGAATTCGGCCCTGAGGGCTACGCAGTCACCACTGCGAGCGGTCTGAAAATCCACCTCGTGCCCGGCGGTAGTTACTCGGATCTCGAGTTCGACGAAGTTGATTTCAGTCACATCACGCTGAAGGCGAACTTCACCGGAACCAAGTTCACGCACTGCCTGTTCCACATGGTTGACTTCTCGGGGAGCGACTTCGCAGGCGCAACAATCGATGACTGCATCATCACGACGTCAGCATTCATGTGGTCAGACTGGTCGAAGGTGACCCTCACCGACACTTTCCTTCATGATGTTCGCTTCGCCTACTCCGACCTGTCCGGAGCCCGCATCGATGCGGGAATGTCCAAGGTCTCGTTCACGAAGGCAATACTCGACGGTGCAACCATTGTCGACAGCTGGATGTCCGAGAACACCTTCACCAACGCATCATGCATCGGATTGAAAATCTCGGGCACCAGCATCGAAGAGTGCAGCTTCGAAGTCTGCGACCTCCGCTTTGCGGAATTCCGCGATTCCCGTGCAGACTCGTGGTCCTTCGAGTCGTCAGATCTCTCCGGCGCGATCCTGCACTCAGTCGGATCAACAACGGGTTCGTGGCTCTTCTCCGGAACGGACCTCACCGCCGCCCAACTGACGATGTGCCATGCTCAGGCGACGCGGTGGATCGGCGTCCGCCTTTTCGGGGCGTCGATGGAACGGTGCAACTGGTTCAACTCATACTTCGCAGGCTGCACGGTCGAACACACGACGTTGGTCGGGGTCGGTTTCAATGAGTGCATGTTCTTCAAGGTCATGTTCGACAAGATCTCGGCCAGCTCCCTCCGGTTGCGTTTCGCGCAAATTAAGGACAGCATCATTGTGGATTCCATCATCCGTGATTCGGCATGGGAATTTTGTGAAATGATCGATGTCGACACCGAAAACGTCGATTTCGTCAACCCGTCGTACTGTGAAGACACCGTCTGGCCCGCGGGGTTCACCCCCACGGTCACACCAAACCCGATCTGACCAAAGAACAAGGAGAGCACCCACAATGGCCGAATTTGACCTGGGCAACCCGATTCCGTGGGAGCCCATCCAGTGGAGCGAGATTCGATTCCCCTCGCGCGAAACCTTTCCGATTCAAGAGTTGGAACAACTACGCGTGTTCCCGACCGAACGTGACCCGGAAGTCATGGAAGCACTGCGAGAACTGCAGCGCAGCCTCGGCGGCGGCCGTGGTGGCGGTGGGGGTCGTCGAAGCACCGGCTTTTCCGAGCCATTCGATGCTGATGACGATCGCCAATCAAGGGAACCCATTGACGCTCTGGCGTGGTACCTGACGTTCCGGGTCAAAGGCGACCAATTCAAGTGGGGGGTCTACATCACCACGAGGGGTCTCATATTCGTTGGCTCGTTCATGGTGCGTCGGGGGGCTTCACCTGAACTTGCGTACGACATCGCCCGGTACATGCTGCAGAACCACGAGACCTGCCACTTCCTGGTCGATCGCGCCGTTCTCACTCTCGAGACCAACCGTGCACTCACGTCACCCGGTCAGCCGCCGAACTTCTGGCTCAGTTACTCCCACCGACATCACCCATACAGCGACTTGGAGGAAGCGATCTGCAACGCCTACGCGTACCGAATGGCGGACACTGCATCCAAGAGATATGTCGAGGCCTACATCCTTCGACAGCCACACGGGTACTGCGACGTCGACTTCTCACGCCGTAACGCCGGTACGGCATGGGGTTCCTTCCAACAGTCCGAATCCCAGCTGCTCAGCGACTACCAGGTGAGCGTTCTGCCTCACGAGGGCCAGGCACGAGTCATCGGGTTGAACAGTCTCATGAATTACACGGAGCTTAAGAGCGGCTCGAAAGGAGATCTCTGGTTCACCCGACAGGGAGTACCAAAGGAAAAACTTCCCGTCTACATCGTGCGATGACCGGCGCACCGACGACAAGTTTGAGATCGTCCATGACCCCCGCGACAAGGCCTGCATGAACACACAGAACACCACTCGATTCGACATCGACCAACGAGAAGAGCTTCTCCGTGAACTGAGGCAATACGACTGCGTCACTGTCGAGTTGGCGAAGAACATCGACAAGGAGCTGAGGCAGGTTCAACGCTTCCCCGACGACACGCTTCTGGTCGGCACCGAAGGCTCGAAGACCGTCACCATCTTCCTCGCCCCACATCACGTTGTCGAGGGCGTCGGCCCGGTTCTGATTCCCACATTCGACGATCACCGCGTTGTTTCTAAGGTGTCACGGGAATTCATCGAGGCCCGCGCCGGGGAATGCCTCGATGCAGAAGATCAAGAGACAGCCCGGGCCGGCTGGAACGCGCTTCTCGACAGACTCTTCGACGAAACTCTCGAACTCGCCAAGAACTTCTACGGCTGACGGTCGACCAACACCGGCAAGGTTGATGGTTCGACACACCCGTCGCTGACACCCCGCATCATCGCCCCGGCTGCCACTTCGCGCATCACGTCGCCCAGCGCATCGTCGGGTTTCCACC
>JBBAXA010000085.1:0-16603 GCA_040396935.1 Pirellula sp. | reverse complement strand
TACGACTTCTTCATCTCGCAACTCAGGCCACCTGCGGCTGGAACATAAACTTGGCGGGTGTAGTCCATGACCATTCGATGGCTGCTAAATCGCCAAGCGAGGGTGCTGATACTTTTCATCATCCGCTTGATCCATTGCCGCGGCAGACCGTCGCGATCCCGATTGTAGAAGATCGGAATCACTTCCTGCTCCAATGTCTGATAGAGGTAGTCCGAATCCCGCCTATCCGTAATGCGATCATCGGTGTGGCTAGCACCCTTGCCAATCGCGAAACCATTCATTCCATCGTAGGCTTCTGCCCACCAGCCATCGAGGATACTGCAGTTGAGGCCTCCGTTGAGCACGGTCTTCTGACCGCTCGTTCCCGAGGCTTCGAGCGGACGGCGAGGATTGTTCAACCAGACATCGACGCCTTGAATCAGATGGCGACAAACGTTGATGTCGTAGTCCTCGATGAACACAACCCTTCCACCGAAACGGGAGTCATGTCGCAAGTTCGCGATCTCTTGGATAAATCGCTTGCCAGGCTCATCTTTTGGATGCGCTTTACCTGCAAAAATCACTTGCACAGGCCGATCGACATTGTCTAGGAGTCGACAGATTCGATCGAGATCATTGAAAAGCAAATTCGCTCGTTTGTACGTCGCGAACCGTCTTCCGAACCCGATCGTCAGAATGTTCGGGCTGAGAATATTGCGTGCGGATTCGACGACCTCATCGCTTTCGCCTCGTCGTCGGCATTGACGAGAGACTCGGCGACGAACAAAAGACAACAGCAAATTCTTCAACGCATTGTGCGTCTCCCAAAGCTCGCCTGGGTCGACAGAGTGAATGTTCTGCCATACGTCAGGCTCACCCATCTGCGACTTCCAATTGGCTGGGAAATGGCGATCATAAAGCTGCTGCATCTGCCAAGCCAACCAGGATTCGACGTGCACCCCATTGGTGATGTGTCCAATCGGAATGTTTCTCTCGTCGCGCGATGGCCACAAGGGGTTCCACATTCGACGGGAGATGTGCCCATGCAATTGACTTACTGCATTCGCGCAACGCGACATTTTCAAGCCGATCACGGTCATGCAAAACGACTCATTCGGGTCGTTGACGTTGACTCTTCCCAACCCCATGAGTTGTTCCGTGCTCAACCCCAAAGCATCTCGCAGCGGTCCGAGGTGTTCCTCGATCAAACCTGCATCAAATCGATCGTGTCCGGCAGGGACAGGCGTATGGGTTGTGAAGGCAGTCATCTCGGAGACTTCGCTCCTAGCGTCCTCAAAGGATAAACCGTCATCCGCCATCCGCTCTCTGACAACCTCGAGGGGTGCGAAGGCAGAGTGCCCTTCATTCAAATGATAGACCCCTGGAGTAATCCCCAAAGCCCGAAGGGCTTTGACCCCTCCTACTCCAATGACCAGCTCCTGGCGGATTCGCGTACGCTCGTCGCCCCCGTAAAGCCTGCTAGTCAACTCTCGATCCTCAGGCCGATTTCCCTCGACATTGCAATCCAACAGGAACAGGCGAACTCGGCCGACAGCGACCTTCCAAACCTTGGCCAACAGTCTGCCGTTGCGGGTGTCGATCGAGACGGTGAGGGGCGTTCCATCCGCGAGGGTTGCGGGTTCGAGCGGCAAGTCTTCCACTTTGGTTTCGTAATACTCCTCGCGTTGGTAACCATCTGCGGTCAAATGCTGCTTGAAGTAACCATGAGAGTAGTAGAGCCCGATTCCGACCAGGGGAACCCCCAGGCCACTTGCACTCTTGATATGATCCCCCGAGAGGACTCCCAGCCCGCCTGAATAAATCGGAAGCGACTCGTGGAGGCCAAACTCTGCAGAGAAATACGCAACGGGCTTGCTACCCAAGACGCCAGCGTTGGTCTGAGCCCACGAGTTTTTGTTTTCCCGATACTCTTGGAGGCGACGATACGCGTAATTCACGCGGCTATGCAAAACCATCTCACTCGCCCGAATCGCCAATCGATCTGGAGTGAATTCCCGCAACAAAGCAATCGGGTTATGATCTAGTTGCCGCCATCGAATGGGGTCGATATCCCGAAAGAGATTCGAAACCTCCGGTTGCCAACTCCACCACATATTGCGGGCGAGCGCCATACACTTTTCGTAGAGTGAATCCGCATCAATCTCGGTCGCAATCGTAGGGGGAACTAAATCCTGTCCGACGGTGTATTCGATCTGCGTCATAGTTCTTTATTCGATAAGATGCTATCCGAGCACGAAATGGCAGGCCCGCTTACCTCTATACGGCATTGTTCCCCGCATCGCTTGAGAGGATCACTACATCTTCGGGGTTTGCAACATCTTCGGGGTATACAACATCTTCGGGGTATACAACCAACAGCCTGACCTGCGAATCTTTACTGGTTATAACGGATCACCATCAAAACTTCAAAGGTCGAAGAAAACTACAGAAATACTCTCCCCGAAAAAGCTAGGCAACTCAGGAAGACTTTATGTCCAAAGCAAAGCTACACTTATGGAGCAATTCCTCCGAGGATAACCGCTCGGCAAGGGAACCCTGGCTGAGGCTCCAATCTACGCTCGCTCGACTCGCACCTGCCTCTGGGTCTTCTGTTGAGTTTCCCGCCTCTTGGATTCGGCAATGCGCACCGGTAGAAAACCATTACTCCACACTTGGTGCGGGTGAGATCTTGGATTTCTATCTAAATCTCGCCCGGGAATCGCTAGGCGTTGCTTTTGTCTTGACCCAACGCCACGCTGCCATCCGGCGTATCCTCACCAGTTCCAATCAATCGTTCATCCAAACGCATTTACCCGCGATCCAAGATGGATCGGCCCTGGCCACCGTCGGCATCAGCCACCTCACGACCAGCCGACGACATACGCAGCCAGCCGTAATCGCGCGCGAAGCACGAGGAGGCTGGATCCTGGACGGAGAGTGCCCTTGGGTGACTGCGAGCCACCATGCCGATTGGTTTGTGATCGGTGCTGCCCTGGAATCGGACCCCGCTATGGAACTCTTGTTCGTGGTCCATCGAAATCTCCCAGGCATCCAACCCCAGAAACCCTTCGACATGCTCGCCTTAACAGAAAGTTGCACCGGATCGGTCGCATTACGCAATGTTGCTGTGACCGACAAAGACCTTTTGCATGGACCGATTCCGAATGTTGTCGAGGCGAGTTCCGCTAGCCATGTCGGAACTGGAACAGGAGGTTACCAAACCTCAGCGCTAGCCCTAGGGCACGCCGCCAGGAGCATTCTCTTTCTGGAGCAGGAATCGACTCGACGTCCAGAACTCCGAGAGGTGATCGCCGAATGGATCGATCGATGGAATACGCTCCGTTCGGATCTACTACAACTCGCATCGGGTCTCAGTACCAAGTCCGCCTCGGGAATAAGAAAACTCGCGAATGATATCGCGATCCAGTCCGCCCAGAGCGCCCTAACGGCAGCCAAAGGGGCAGGCTTTTTGACAACACATCCTGTGAGCCAATGGTGTCGGGAATCCCTTTTCTTTCTCGTTTGGAGCTGCCCACAAAGTGTCGCCATGGCCCATCAAAACTGCCTTGCGAATCCTCAACCATCGGTCGATCCCTGAACGTGTTACCCAGGGTGCCCAGTCGAATCCCGCATCGATGCCACCGCGGAATCGCAGCTCGTTGAATCAATCCTCCAGAGAGCTGTTGGCAGTTTGCACCCCGGGAGTCAGCCTTGCCGGATGATGCGAGCGATGGTTCTAACTCCGAGGAATTTCGAACCAATCATCGCAGAGACACTCAATGGTTCTCAGAGCGCAGGAATGCGTTCATTACACGGAGAGGGTGCGTCTTACGACGAAGCCTTTGCCTTGTTCTTTCCCGGCCAGAAGTTTCGCCACGTATTGGAAATGCTATTGTCAGGGCTAGACTTGGCAGCATCGTCCGTCACGATGATCTTTCCTCCATCGAGCAGATCCGTCAATTGGAGGACCGACTGGGTGATGAGTGCCTTGGGTGCTTGTTCAATCAAAGGCTGACCATTGTTACGCATTTCAACCATCGTTCGATAGTCGTTCGGAATCTGAAAAAACACTTCGCGTCCTATCGTCTCTTTCGCCTTCTTCAAACTGATCTGTCCGCTATCCAATCCGGCTCGGTTGACTATAACCTTGATCTTGTCACGAATCGATTCGATCTGCTGGAGGCTCATCAATAGGCGTACCATATTTCTTAAACAGGGTAGATCCAGCTGCACCATGAGCAGGATTTCATTCGACATTTCGAGTGCGGTCAAATCGACGTGCGAAAACGATTTCGACATATCGATGACGACATGCGAAAAGGAGGCTCGCAACAATCCAAATACCCGACGCAGACTATCCGGGTTGATCAAATCCAAATCCTGCAATTGCACGGGTCTGGGTAATAGATAGAGACCGGAGGAATGCTTGGTCAACGACTTACGTAGCAACTGGAAATCCAGACGCGATACGTTCTCCGTAACGTCCACGAGACTGAAGTCCGGTATCGAATCCAAAAAAACGTCTGCATCCCCGAGCGCAAGATCAAGATCGACGAGCGCTACTGAGTTCTCCGGCTTGCGAGCCAGATTGCAACCGATGTTGACTGCGATCGAAGTACAACCAACCCCTCCCGTGGCTCCTGCGACGGCGATGACTTTGCATCCACGCGATTTGGAATCCCCGCTACCGTACTTCGATTGCAAGACTCGTTCCAGCGCACCATACAACTCCTCGACATCGATCGGCAGCGGTAGGAATTCTTTGGCTCCAGCGCGGATCGATTTGAGAATGATCTGCCCGTCGGTGCTTTTCGAAACCGCAAAGATCACACAGTCCGGCGCCGCCACACGAAGTTTATCCATCAACTGGAGTGCGCGATCCGGTCCGCCATCCAGACAGATCATGGCTGCATCCGGCTTGGATTGCTCGACCACGTCCGCAAAGAATTCGTATCGAGAGCATTCAGCATCGAGCCAGACTATGTCCATACCGAGCAGCATGGACTTGAGCGCTTCGCGGGAATGGTCGTTCGGGTCGACAATCGCTAATCGTAAAACGTTACTCATGATTCTGAAACAGTCTCTTGGGATTAGGATTATCTTCGCACAGTCGACGGAACAGACGGGCGCGGTTGACTAACGGGCTGGACGGGCAGTTTCTTTACATTGGACTGTTTTGAACTCGTGTCCCCTGGAGCATGGGCAGTCCCATAGAGAACGCTTCCGCTCGGAGTTTCCATCACAGGCGTTCCACCTGAATTGGGAGTCGAGGTCGGGCAACCATTCGGACCGCACGTCGCGGGAACCTCGATGTAACCCTTCATGTACAATTCCTTATCGAGTGGGCTATCGCTGTTGTACCCCGGCCCACCCTGCGGTACTTCATGACAATCCATGGGGGCTGCAAAGTTCGGCGTGACGAGAATGAGCAACTCAACCTCGTTCTGAATTTCCCGATTGGATCGAAACAACGCTCCCAGATAAGGAATGTCCGCAAGCCCCAGAATACCGATCGTTTCGGCCTCCGTTCGGACCTGGAGCAGCCCAGCCAACGCCAGGGTTTGACCCGCTCGCATCTCTACCGCGGTATCCACAAAACGGCTTCGAATACCCGGAACGGAGGTCCCTCCGATCGTCACACTCCGTCCTGGATCGATTTCGCTGATCGTTGGTCGAACCTCCAACCAAATCCGCCCATCCCCTCGCACTTTGGCAACAAAGTCCAAACGAGTTCCGAACTCACGGAATTCAACACCCACCTGACCCAATCCCGCTGGCACAATGATCGGAAACTCACCGCCCGAGTTGAAACTCGCCGGTCGACCGTCGATTGCGACAACCGTAGGATCCGCCAACACCTTTGCCAAGTTGTTTTGACGAAGCGCTCGGACAAGCACAAAAAATTGATTTCCACTGTCCAAAATACCAAATTTGAACGTCTCGTTTCCCGCGTTGATGAGCGATCCTGTTGTAGCCCCCGGAGCGATCAATCCACTCGCAGATGTCGTGACAAAATCATCCCGAAACCCCATACTCCAATCGATACCCAATTGGCGGAGTTTCGTTCTCGAAACCTCCATGACCTGCGTTTGCAGCATCACCGTATGCACACCGATGACCTCGATTCGATTGATCACACGCTGGTAAAACTCCTCAGCAATCGTAACCACCTGCTCGACATGTTCATCAGCCGTTACCTGCCCAGAGAGAATGACCGCATCGCGAATCGGCTGGACGTGCAACGTCGCTGTCGGAAAGTGCTGGGCCAGGATCGACTGCAACTCGCGTGCATCTCCCGTCACGACAACCTGGACATTGTAAACAGTGTCGTCCAATCCCTTTGCATCGATCTGGGTCACACCCGTTGCGAGGGCCGATACGAGGATCTCATTTTCCTTCGTCGCCTGTAATTGGAGAACCGCAGGATTGTTATTGGTCGCCGTTACGATCGGTTGCGGGAATTGAAAATACTGCGACGTCGTAACAATCATTTGCACCGTTTGCTGAGTTTTCGCGACGGTGAATCGTCCGGTCGGGATGACGTTCTCAGCACCAGTGCTCGCTTGTCCCATCGCAAGTTCCGCAAACATGGCAGTGAGCAAGCAAACTGTGAGGCCCACAGTGCTCAACACGTATTCAATTCGAGCCATTTTCAATTTCACTTCCCTGTGAATGGCAATCGGCAATGGAACGCGGCAGCATCCCACTCGCACGACGAACAATCCTTTGCCCGCCGAACGATCATCCGAATAGCCAGCATTACCCTCCTATTCAGACTCAACGTTCTTCATCGACAATCCCGCAGCGTTGGATTACTTTGTCGGTGGGTAGCTGGCCTTAAATCCCCCAATCTGCCAAGTCCCACTCGACGGGTCCCATGTCATCGATCCGTTGTTTGGATCGCTGCTTCCAGAGGGAGCGCCCGACGTTCCCCACGCTGCGTTCGTTGCCACACCATTGCCTGCTTGATTGGGATTGCCGCTAGCTTGATTGGGGTTACCAAAATTGGAATGGCTGGGTGTCTGTGAAGGCTGGTAATTCGAGGGAGCATAGCCACTTGGGGCGCCTGAGCCCGAAAGCCCCAACGGGTTCGATTCTTTCGTCTCCTCCACTTTCGTTGGCATCTTGTCCCCATCATTCCAACGATACTTAACCAACCCTTCAGGCGTGATGATCACCATCTCGTGCTTGAGGCTGGGTGTGGTTGGCGCTGCGGGTGTGGGTGTGGGAGTTGGATCCGGCTCCCGAACCGCAACTTTGGTTTCCGCGGGAGTGGAACTAGATTCCGTCTCTTTGAGCCAACTCATAAATTCGTCTCCCTCGTCGAAAACCTCTTTTCGAACGACATCTCTTTGGGGAGGCCGCAGTGCCAAACGTAGCTTTCCTAGGTTGGCTGCCGTGTCCAGCACTGCATACTGTCTGTCCTTTACCAGCAACTGGATGGTACTCGATGATTTCTTGACGGGTGTCACAGCTTCGGGATCGATCGATGCGACTCCATCGACCATCAGTACTTCGATGTCCTCGAGCACTTTTACGCTCTTCGATATATTGGTTCGAACCCCTTTCTCGAAGAAGCCGTGCACATCCACTCGGTCGCCGGGGCCGATGTATCCGCCTCCCCCATTCTGATCTGAAACATGGATGTCAAAGACACGATAACCCTCAGGGATGATGACTTCCTTTCCTCTGTTGGCTAGCTTCACCTCGATCAAAGGTTCGTTCGCATAGACAGGTTGCTTTGCGAATTTGCCTTCGATCTGTTTGAGATCGGTAAGAGCACCGACCGGAACTTTATCCGCAGGCCATTGCTCGACCCTAACGGAATCAGGATGGATACGCGCAGCCGCGGAGATATTCTTACTGACGACCAGAATACCGACTGTCTGGACGACTCCCTGGCCTTTCTGATCCATGACAACCTGGCTGACAGCTACAGATGCGACAACGCCGCAACCCAAGGCGATCAATAGTAACAAAAGCGATTTGGTGCGCATGGAGGAGGCCTCGCGAAGAGTTCCAGACGGAAATGCCCAGGCTTCCATGCCAAGAAACCATAGCTCAAAAAAACTACGGAAGTGCAGTTACACTCGTAATCGTGAATCGGCAAATAGCCCAAAAGAACTTGGTGATAATAGATACGACGGTATGACCGTTACAATCGCGATAGGTGAATCGGCTAGCGATGTGAATGGAACTATCAAAGCAACGCTCGACAATCCCAACCACATGTCGACGATTCTCGTCGGTGACTGACGATCGAGCACTGCAGGCAACGCTCGTGATTATTCATCCAGGTTCGAGAACGTAGGCACGTCGAATCGTCAGTCTAGGCATGCTGGATTCCTATCCCCGGCAAGTTCGATGATAGCTGCCTGCTCACGACTCGAACCAATCGATCTGGTTCCTTGGAGGTCCTTGCGGTCATGATGTATGCACCAGGGCTCATCAACCCTCTCGAGGCATTGAATCAATGATGCTGAGGACAGTGAAACCGGAGACCCGCAACCGGAAACCGGAGCGAGACTCCCGGCGAGAAAAAATCCATCGAGTTTGAAGCCATCCGCAGTCTAGATTGGTAGCCAGCAGACGGCATCCGACGGATGAAGATCTGTTATTACGATAGCAGGTTATTCCCCGCCGCTCTTTTTACTGTTTCCAAACGGATCGGTAGCACCGTCGGAGTCGTCGACGTTTTCATCGCTTTTGTCTCCCGAAATCTCGACGCAGGCCAATCGAAACTCGCGGAGCGACGCACGCATAATGGCGGATAGTGAGTTCAAGTCCACAATCTTTTCATCGCTGACATCCTTTTGCAGCTTTTCCAACTTTTCTGCTGCATCAATGATCTTGGCTTTGTCCGCATCTCCAACCAAAGCCAGCAGCCCCTTGGGCGGCTTCGCAGGTTCGGGATTCACCACAGGAGTTGGGCCCTTGAGCGCCTTCAATCTCAATTCAATTTGGGGCAGCGTCGGTGCTTGACCATCGAGCGCGATATGCAATCTTTCGAGACGTTGATGCCCCATCCGTCGTGCGTTCTTGACTTCCGGCGGTTGCCTGCTCGCGGCGTTGGGATTGGTTTGCATTCCCATACCCATGCCATAACCTGCTCCCTCGGATCCATATCCGGCCGAATTCGAACCACCCAATCCCGCCGATCCTCCTTCGGACCCATATCCGTCGCCGCCACTGCCACCAGGATAACCCATCCCAGATCCCATCCCACCGGCATAACCACCCATACCCATGCCCGATCCGAAAGAACCGGATCTCGCGATTTTCTCTCTCCACTCCTTCAGGAATTTAATTGCGAAACGGCCAACTTCGTTTTGCAGCTTGGTAATGTCTTCAGGAGATAAATTCGCCGGTTGAATACTTCCGAGACTCCAACAAGCGGTCTCTTTGATCCACTCCGAATAGCGGTAATCGAACAGGATGGTCTTTATGAGTTCCGTGGCAGATTCGTTAGCGATCTTGCACGATTCACTCTTGGGATCCGATGTTGTCGCGATGGTTGTCAACGCAATGAGGACTTGCTCCATCATCTTGTGATGAGCTTCCATCCCCCTTGGCATCGACGGTTCGGCCGTCGGAGCAAAGGGAGGTTCGGCACTGATCATTCCCTTGATCGAATTGACCAGGGATAGTCGAATGCGTTCATCGTTCTTCTTTGCCTCTTCCGATTGAGGCTTGATCTTCATGTGGTTTTCGACTGCCCTCAACGCCATGAACTGAACAGCATCGATCTCCGTTGCGTTGAGCGCTTTGGAAATCACTTTCAGGGCTCGTGGATCCGGAATGTTTCTTCCTCCGACCACTTTATCCGTCAATCGATTGAGCAACAGGAACGCATTGATGCGCGTCGCAGGGGAATACTGGAGAGGCTTGTCCGCTTGCCTGAGGATCCAGGCGGGGAGCAACTCAACCATCATCGCATTGTAAGCATCCCTCATGGCCCCATTCTTGGCTTTGATCATGCCATCGATGTGGCGTTCGATCTCTCGGCGAGCTTCGACGATAAGGTTTCCGGTGGGGTCCGTCATCTGGGGGAATAACTTGCCGAGGTAGTAGTCTTTGTAGGGGGTCATGTCCAAAGATTCAGCCTTGAACGCCGCCCCCATCGCATCCTTTTTCGCCTTGTCCGCATCCTTATCCAACGTCACCTTATCTTGCCGGAACTGCTGGGCGTTTACGACGGATCCCCACCCCACGACGAAGGCTGCGCCCACGCAGACAACGATGAGCCGATGCCATGCCCGCCAGCAAATTGATGAGATGCCCATAAAAACAAAAACTCCGCCCGAGTCCGAAGAAGAGAAAGGTGCCTCCAGCCGCTACCTACTATCACCAGATTACGGCAGATTACCCCTCAATGTCAACTTTTTGCAGGGATCATTGGGAAACTTACTACCTTTTTCTCACAACCGAGTATCAATGCGCATCCCGACAACCGAAAACCTCTGATACAATCCTGAGATTCAGCTCTCCGTCGACGCCGCTCGAATCCATCATTCCTCTGTTTTGCCACGGAAGCTCCAGGAATATCCTCCCCAGAAGGAGTTCCTGGCACCAAAGAAACTACTACCAAAGCTTTTAGGAATTTGAAAACCTGTTATGTCGGATCATTGGAATAGTCTTGCCAATTTGCTCGGTACCCCCTCTCTAGCACCTCAAACGAAGAAGCAGGAAACGTCTAAACCCAGATCGATGGAATCCCCCCCCGTCGACGCGCCAAGCCCGGAACCAGAGGGTCCGAAATTGAAATCGAAAGAGGGGTCCCGTTTGCGATCGTCATGGGATGCTGTAACCTCATTTTTCGGAATACAACAACCAGAACCTACGACTGCACCTGAGCCCCCAGCGATCGAGGAGCACAAGCCTCACAATGCGCCCCCCCCCAAGGCTCCAGAGGCAAAACGTCCCCGAAGAAGTATGTGGGACGAGGCTGATGCTTTGGAGAAACCGATAGCAAAACCTAACGAAACAGGAGAAATCGTTCCATTTCGCGAGTCGGTGGATGAAGCTCCGGTCGCGTTTGGCGAACCGCGACGTCCGAAGAAACAACCCTCCCAACGACGCAATCCGCTTCCGCCCGAACCCGAATCGGTTCACGAGGAGACAGCTTCAAGCGAAATCCGGTCGGCCCCGCGTCACGAGAACAGCCGTCGTCCCCCCCGGGACCGTGAGGATCTCGCGAGCACCGAAAACCCCGAGCGACGCGGGCGTCGGCATCCGCCTCGACGAGGGACAGAGCCGATCGAAAAAGAAGTTGAAAGCCGCGAGATCGGGGACCGCGAGTCCAACGAATCAGGCGAGGACACGCGATCGCGCCGACCCAGGAGACAAGAAGAAAACGCTGGCCGTGAGAGAGCCGAGCGTCCACCGCGGCAAGACCGCGATCAACGAGGTAGATCTCGCCGAGAGTCCGGGGCTCGAGACAGAGAGGACTCCCCGAGGGACCGGGAAAAGACTGAGGAACGCACCTCAGCCAGAAGAATCGATCGGGAAATCGGTGATACAAAGCCTGGAGTGAGAGGAGAACGCCCCTCCAAGTCGGCTGGATTTGGAGCAGGATTGGATGATTCCGGGTTTGACGAACTTGATACCTCTCGAGATATGGACGAGTCTTCCAGCTTCGGCAGCACCTCGGATCGTGAGGAGATGCTAGACAGTGACTCCACACGAAAACGAAGAAGGAAGCGAACCCGTGGAGACAGTAAAACCTCTGGTTCATCAAGGAATTCGGCGAGGGACGAGGAAAACGAGCGAACTCGAGACGAAGACCGCGAAGCCGTAGAATCGATCGTAAGGCATAGCAAAATCCCGTCTTGGTCGGATGCAATCGCAGGATTGGTCGCAACCAATCTAGAGAATCATCAGCGTGTGGCGTCTCGCGGACGTGGTCGCGGTCGGTAAAACGACCGATTAGGCAGGCTGCAGTCAGTTAGGGTTGCGAATGAGCGGAACGATCGATACATTCGCTACGGTTTTGACAAGATAGATGAAAACTATAGACTGACGTCTGGTTCTTGATGAGAGACGGCAGCTATAACCGATCAAGATGCACGAACTGGGGATGGCTCAGCGGATAGCTACCATTACCTATGATTCGTTTAGATTCCCCTGTAGCTCAGTCGGCAGAGCAGCGGACTGTTAATCCGCGTGTCGGTGGTTCGAGCCCACCCGGGGGAGCCTTTCAAATCCTCGGAATTTCCGAGGATTCGATTTAACAGAGAAGCCGAGGAATCAATCCCCTCGGCTTTTTTCTTTGTTTTCAAAGGGTTTTTGAGTTTCTCGGCCGTGCGGCCGCCAAACAGGGAGCGCTCTCAGATCGGCCAGAAATCGCATTTCCGAGACCGGATCGCGCAAAATCGTCTGCAACTCTCAAATTCTCTGTTTAACAGAGAAGTCTTATTGAACAGCCGTTTCGCGTACCGGAATCGCAATTGGGAAGCGGCAGGGACGAATAAATGTCAGATAGGCGGTAAATTCGGGAACGCGGAGCTTTAAAACGCCGAGACGCTTATGCTTGGTTGTCGTTTCAAACACAAACGAAGTCTCTTAACTTCGCATTTAGGGGCATTCGACGCGGTCGAGATAACCTGCCTTGGCTTCAACGCGACCTCCCGATTTGCCGTTGAGAAATCAAGCTGAGTATGGTTCGTCGAACTACCGCCAGAGTGCGGAGCGAACGTGCTAAATGGGACTTCATTTGTCGATTCAAAGGTTGAATCTCACTGGTATACTCTAAAGCAGCAGAGCGAGGGAATTACATCGGACGCCACGATAGTGAAGGCAGACTGCTTTGAGTTTTAGATTGCACGACCATCTACTTGCCAGGGACCACACACTCTTTGGTGGAGTGTTACATGGGATCAACGGAACGTTAATCGAGCTTCAAGGACGAGCGCTTTCGGTACTTGCACGCCCCCGACCGGTCGTCGATTGCTGTTCGATTACGGGGATGACTCGAGGACCAGTTCGTGAGGCTCTTCAACGAATTCAAGGCGCATTCAGTAAACTGCGCATGCCAGACTCTCCGGTTGAGATACTGATTAATCTTGCGCCCGCTGCTATGGAAAAAGATGGCGCATGGCTGGACCTTCCTCTAGCAGTCATGATGCTTCAGGTAGCGGGGATCCTTCCGGATCTTCCGCAATCCAAAGAAGAGGGACTGGTCCTTTTCGGCGAGATTGGAATTCACGGAGAAGTGCGAAGAGTTCCAGGAGCTTTGTCGCTCGCGTTTTTGCTGAAGCCTGGGCAGAAGCTGATTGTCCCCAAAGGAAATGAAAAAGAGTGTGCCTTGATTTTAGCGAAACCTGGGCACGAGGGTTGCGGTGTTTTTCCGACTGAAACCCTCGACGAAGTACTCGACTACTTCCGTGGTGTAGGTCGACTAAGCAACGCCTTGAGTGAACCAATTCGCTTCACCAACTACATCGACAAAGCAACTGACTTCGGCAAGATCCGTGGTCAGGTTGACGCTAAGCGAGCCTCTGTTATCAGTGCTGCTGGTGGACATAATCTCCTCTTGGTCGGTCCCCCTGGCGAAGGAAAATCTCTCATCGCTAGCGCAATGGCAGGGATTCTTCCGAGGTTAACTGACGCGGAAAAGGTGGAGCTGACGCGCATCTATTCCGCTTTGGGATTACTTGGCGAAGATGGAATGGCTGTTACTCGTCGTCCATTCAGACCAGTTCATCATTCCGCTTCTATGCAATCGCTAGTTGGAGGTGGTAGTGGTATTCCTAAACCCGGTGAAGTCACTCTCGCGCATCATGGCATCCTCTTCCTCGACGAAGTTCCCGAGTTTGCAAAGAATACACTCGAGGCACTTCGGCAGCCTTTAGAAAATGGCTATGTGAACATCACACGAGTTGCCGCATCCCTTGAGTTCCCTGCAAGGTTTTGCCTTGTCGCAGCAATGAATCCTTGTCCTTGTGGTTATGCCGGTGATCCGCGATGTCATTGCGATGCAAAGGTCATCGAGAAGTATCAAAGGAAACTAAGCGGTCCGTTCTTGGATCGAATGGACTTGCAGGTTTTTCTCAAGCCATTAACGCATGATGAGCGGTTCGCCGAGGTAAATGATGGTGAGTCTGCACAGATCAGATCGCGGGTTGAAAAGGCAAGAAACTTACAAATCGCCAGATTTCAAGGAATGGGTATTTCCAGTAATTCAGCAATCCCAGGCGGACAGATTCCGGAATACTGTCGAATGTCATCGGAAGGCGAAAAATCATATCGCGAAGCGATTGAGAGAGCAGCAGTATCAACTCGAACATGCGACCGTCTAGCAAAGGTGGCACGTACAATTGCCGACTTGTATGGCAGAGACCTGATAGATTCACAACACATAGAAGAGGCGGTAAAGTTCGTTGCGGCCGGAATTCTCCAGCGGTAATTGGTTTGGAAACCACAAAATGAATTCGGATGACACCTCTAAGATCTTTATCTGCTCATACTGCGAGCAGTCACTTAAGTTTCGAATCGATCAAGAGGGAAGGCGCATTCAATGTCCCAAATGCAAAAAGCCCGTTTGGTTGTTCGATAATCGTGCAACCTCTATTGCGCCGAAGCTCTCGTCCATCTGGATGTACGAACGTCCCAAGCTGTTGGGATTACTTGGAACACGGATGGTCGGGCCAATTTCAGATACTGAGTTTCTCGGTCTGGTAGCTCGCGGCGAAATTGATCGTGAATCTTTCGTTCAGAGTCCGGAGCTGACCAAGAATCAAGAAGTCCCAGCTGGCAGGGTCAACATTTCTATAGTCCGCGAAATGTGTGGCCAACGCGAAGCCGAAGAGCAACGCCTTCGAAATGTTCAGGCGCGAGAGAATCAGCGCAATGCCAAAAATCGCGAAACCTTGCTCCAAGGAATAAAGAAAGCAATATCCGACGGCAATCTGAGCTTAAACGAACTTACTCAACTTCATGCGTTTGCATCGAAAACGGGTATCGCCGATCGTGAAGTCGAGGAGATTCTCAAACAAGAATCATCGGCTCTGCTGAAAGAAGTGGTTGAAGACGCTCTCTCAGACGGTTTTTTCGATGATCAAGAAAATGAGAGCATTAGCAAGATTGCGATTGGTCTCGGGTTAACATTGGAATTCACTAAAGACCAGCAATTTCGGTTGTCACTAGCACGTATCGCGTGGAATCTCCTTCAACAACTTCAATCGGGAGGTTTGCCGCAGACTCTTGAGTTCAGTGGCGCAGAGCTATTTGAGATCGTTTCTCTTAAGCGTCCGGCTGGGATTCCCCTTGGAAACGACCACTACCTTAAGTCTGTGGGGGCGGGGGTCGTAAAGCGTATCGAAAAGAATCTTTTTCTTGATGGACGATTGACTGCGAAGAAGTACACGCTCAGTTCTATCGTTGGTGTTGAGTGGTATTCTGACGGCTTGTTTTTGAAGAGGTCGAGTGGCAAGAGTCTATTCATTCGTCCCTTAAAGCTTGGGCTAGAATGGCATCAGTTTGCAATGAGCATGGAGGTTATCGCCACAAGAGAGCCCGTCATCGGAGTCTTGCCAGACGAGTCATTTATTCCAGCAACCGAATCTGTTGTCGCTGAGGTCGTCGACGATACCGAGAATTCTATTGATCTTGCCGCGAATGCTGACACGCAGACCGATGATTGGGCACCTGCAAATCGAATCCCACGTTTTACATTTCGGGTGGTTGGTGAATCGTTTGAAAATCGGCAACTTGATTTAAGTAGACTTTTGATCGGTGAAGCAGTCTATTTGATTCGAGAACCGCACAATCCTTATGATTCAAATGCTGTTGCCGTTGTGAATCGAGAACGTCGCGTGCTGGGATACTTAAAACGTGAGGTGAGTCTTTGGTTCGCCCCCATTCTTGACAAAGGGCGTCAACTCCAGTGCGAGGTAAAACAACGCACTTCAAGTGGCGGAATTGTCATCGCTGTTTTCGATTAGATATGTCTAGTAGTAAACGACAACCAATTCGAGGCGGGAAAAGAACTGGATGACGAACGAGAAGGCAATCATCGGATGTACCTTAGGATTCGCTGTGGTGAGGCCCTTGGTTTGACTCATAACGGGATGTCGCCGTATTATGCTCGCAAGTAAAACGGAACTTTATGTATTACCGAACCACATCCGATAGTTTTTGGGTCCATCTCGCCATCCGGCGCTGCTAGACATTTTGGAAAAAAGCGTTCGAGAACTCGGGAGCCGCGGAGCGGCTAGAGAGTAGAGTTTAGAAAGTTGAAAGTAGAACTGTGGACTGAGCGGCAGACAGCCATCGAACCAGTCGCTCGCCTGGTAACCCTCTTTTTAATGCTCGGGACGCATGTGCACCTCTCTTAGCTCGGTTTGTCTTGGCTCGTGACAATCGCTGGTTTGCTGGTTCTCACTCTGCTTAGATGACAGGACAGAGCGTCCTTTCACAAATCGAGAGTAGTGCAGGAATACTTGACGCACTGGAGTCACCGAATCCAGACCCATTTTCTTCCAGCCTACTCACCGGAAATCAATCCGATCGAACGGGTGTGGTGGCACCTTCACGAAACGATTAAGCTCATCGGCGCTGACTTCTTCCGCTCCGCTTCCATCCGCCGGATCTCTTGAATCGCGCGCTCGAGTGCGGCATCGCGGCC